>NZ_JBQVQL010000104.1:0-14456 GCF_052440005.1 Phreatobacter sp. | reverse complement strand
GCCGTCGGGCGAGAGGGCGACGGCGACGATGGGCGTCTCGGCGGCGGCGACCTCGCCACGGCGCGAGCCGTCGGGCGCGAGGAAGCGCAGGCGGCCGTCGGCGCCACCCGCGACGATCTCGCCGTCGGGCGCCACCACGAGGCCCGCCACCGGCAGGCCGAGATCGATGCTGCGGGCGGTGCCGCCGGCGGGCGGCGTGATGCGAACCGTCGCGTCGTGGCCGCCGGTGACGAGAGCGGTCCCGTCGGGGGCGAAGGCGACCGCGTTGACCGGGCCGCGATGGCCGGAGATCACCACGGCCTCGCCGCCGGCGAGCGGGGTCACCCGCACCGTGCCGTCCCAGGAGGCGGAGGCCAGTCGCCGTCCGTCGGGCGAGAGGGCGAGGCCTGCGACGGGACCCGTATGTCCCTCAATCCGGCCCTCCGGCTCGGCCCGCCCAGGGCGCCAGAGGAGGATGCGGCCGTCCTCGCCGCCGGTGACGAAGCGCCCGTCGGGCAGGGCGAGAGCGGCGTTGACGGAACTGTCGTGGCCGCGGAGCACCGCCAGGGCGAGGCCGCGCTCGAGGTCCCAGAGGATGGCGGAGGTGTCGAAGGAGCCCGACAGGGCGAGCCGCCCGTCGGGCGCGGCGGCGAGCGCGCGCACGGGGCCGCCATGGCCGCGCAGTTCCTGGGCGCTGGCCGGCGCGGCGAGAAGGGACGTGAGGACGAGAAGCAGGCGAAGCATCGGCGATCCGGTCATGGCGGCACGGGCTACAGGGTGGAGGAGATGGCCCGGGGATCAAGCCCGCCACCGATCACAAGGTTCCGAGGGGCCGCCAATGCGGAGCAGCTGCCCGCCCGGCCGCCTCGACTCGGGAGTCCGTCGCCGTAAGATCGCGCACCCCCGGACGCCCCGCACCCGCTTCCGCATCGAGACCTGCCATGACCTCTGCCTCCGGCGCCTTCGACCTCGTCATCCGCAACGGCCGCGTGATCGATCCCGAAAGCCGGCTCGACCGCATCTGCGACGTCGCCGTGGCGAAGGGTCGCATCGCCGCGGTCGGCACCGTGACCGGCGACGGCACCCGCGAGATCGACGCCTCCGGCCTCGTCGTGGCGCCCGGCTTCATCGACCTGCACGCCCACGGCCAGACGGTCGCCGCCGACCGCATGCAGGCCTTCGACGGCGTGACGACGACGCTGGAACTGGAGGCAGGCGTTCTGCCGGTGGCGCTCTGGTACGAGAACCAGGCGAAGAAGGGCCGCGTCCTCAACTACGGCACGGCCGCCAACTGGGTCTTCGCCCGCATCGCGGCGATGATCGGCATCGAGCCGGAGGCCGAGCTGGGCTTCATGGGTCGCAACTCCAACGACAAGCGCTGGATCGACAATGTAGCGACCGACGCGGAGATGACGGAGATCCTCCGCCGCATCCGGCAGGGCCTGGACGAGGGCGGCATCGGCATCGGCATCCTCAACGCCTATGCGCCGGGCGCGGGGGTGAAGGAGATGTCGGCCGTCTGCTCGCTTGCGGCCGACTACGGCGTGCCGACCTATACCCATGTCGCCTATGCCTCCAACATCGACCCGAAGAGCTCGATCGAGGCCTATACGCGCCTCGTCGGCTATGCCGGCTCTACCGGCGCCCACATGCACATCTGCCACTTCAACAGCACCAGCCTTCAGGACGTGGAGCGCGCCGCGGCGCTGATCCGGAAGGCGCAGGACCTCGGGCTGAAGATCACGGTGGAGGCCTATCCCTACGGCACCGGCTCGACGGTGCTCGGCGCCACCTTCTTCGCCGACCCGGCCTTTCCCGAACGCACCGGCGGCACCTACGAATCCATCGAGATGGTCGATACGGGCCGCACGTTCCACAACCGCGAGGACCTTCTCGCGGCGCAGGCCCAGGACCCGGGCTCGCTGGTGCTCTGGCATTTCCTCGACGTCGAGGCCAACAGCCGCCACCGCGACCTTCTCGACGTGTCCGTGCTCTATCCCGGCGGCGCCATCGCCTCCGACGCCATGCCGTGGACCAATCCGGACGGCTCGGTCTACGACGGCGAGGCCTGGCCGCTGCCAGAGGGCACGAGCTCGCATCCGCGCTCGTCCGGGACCTTCACGCGGTTCCTGCGCCAGTACGTGCGGGAGCGGGAGATGCTGCCGCTGATCGACGGCCTCGCCAAATGCACGCAGATCCCGGCCGACATCCTGGCGGAGAGCACGCCGGCCATGCGGACGAAGGGGCGGCTGAAGGCTGGCTGCGACGCCGACATCGTCGTCTTCGACTACGACACGCTGACCGACCGCGCCGAGTTCAAGGCGATGAACCGCGCCTCCGAGGGGATGCGCCACGTCATCGTCAACGGCGAGGCGGTGATCTCCGACGGCGCCCTGGTGCGCGAGGCCCGTCCCGGCCGCCCTGTGCGCCGCCCCGTCCGGGCGGCGTGAGGCGGCCATGGCCGTTCCCGTCATCCTCGTCACCGGCTTTCTCGGGGCGGGCAAGACGACGCTGATCAACCATCTTCTCACCGCCAACCAGGGCCGGCGGCTGGCGGCGGTGGTGAACGATTTCGGCGCGGTGAACATCGACGCCGACCTGATCGCGGAGAACGCCGACGGGGTGATGAGCCTCGCCAACGGCTGCATCTGCTGCTCGCTGCAGGGCGACCTCCTGCGCACCCTGTCCGGCCTTCTGAAGCGGGAGCCGCCGCCGGAGGGCATCGTCATCGAGACGAGCGGTGTCTCGGACCCGGCCGAGGTGGTGCGCAGCCTGCTCGACCCGGTGGTCTGGCGGGAGGCGACGCTCGAGACCGTGGTAGCGGTCGCCGATGCAAGGGCACTGGCCGACGACCCCTCCCTGCTGGAGGACGCGCTCTGCCGCTCGCAGATCGCCAGCGCCGACATCGTGGCACTGAACAAGGCCGATCTCGTCGACGCGGCCGATCTCGCCCGCGCCCGCGCCGCCGTCGCGGCACTGAAGCCGGAGCGGGTGATCTTCCCCGTCGCCGAGGGGCGCATCGCGCCAGAGCTCGCCTTTGCCGGGGGCGGTCACGAACCCTCCGTGCCAGATGCCCGGCGTGCCGCGCAGGCCCGCTTCGCGACGCCGCGCTTCGAGACCACGACCTTCACGGCGGAACGGCCCCTCGACATGGCGGCGTTCCAGGCGACGATCGGGCGGCTGGCGCCCCGGCTGGTGCGCGCCAAGGGCTTCGTGACCTTCGCCGGCCAGCCGGACCGGCCGATGCTGTTCCAGCTGGTGGGCGATCGCGCCACCCTCGGCCCGGCCCCGGCGGGGCTTGCAGGGGACGCGGTGCGCCTCGTGCTGATCGGCGAGATGGGCCGCCTCGACGTCGACGCGGCTCGGGCGATGCTCGCCGCCTGCGTGCAGGCGTGACACCTCCCGAGCCGGCACAGTATCGCGCGGAGGGACGCAAGTCGGCGGGCGCTGGGATTGAGGCCTTGGAGGGACGGGCGCTATTCGCTATGGCTCGACCCCGCCGCCGGGCTTGGGCGGCGGCATGCAGCAGATGAGGACACAGGTGGCCGAGGTATCCCTGGACGGTGTCAGCAAGGCCTTCGGCACCCAGAACGCCGTGTCGGACGTGTCTTTCGACGTTGAGCCGGGCCATCTGGTGGCACTGCTCGGGCCCTCCGGCTGCGGCAAGTCGACTACGCTGCGGCTGATCGCGGGCCTGGAATCGACCACCGGCGGCGCCATCCGCATCGGCGGCCGCGACGTGACCCACGCTGCGCCGGCCGAGCGCGGCGTCTCCATGGTGTTCCAGAGCTATGCGCTCTTTCCGCACCTCACCGTGGCGCAGAACATCCTGTTCGGCCTCGAAGTGCGCAAGGTGCCGAAGGCCGAGCGGCTGAAGCGGCTGGAGAAGGCCGCCGGCATCCTTGGCCTCTCCCAGCTTCTCGACCGCAAGCCCTCGCAGCTCTCCGGCGGCCAGCAGCAGCGCGTGGCGCTCGGGCGCGCCATCGTGGCGGAGACACCGGTCTGCCTGATGGACGAGCCGCTCTCCAATCTCGACGCGCAGCTGCGGCTGGAGATGCGGCGCGAGATCCGCGGCCTGCAGCGCCGCCTCGGCGTCACCATGATCTACGTCACCCACGACCAGGTCGAGGCGATGACCATGGCGGACCGCGTGGTGCTGATGCGCGCCGGCCACGTGGAGCAGCACGGCAGCCCCGAGGAGCTCTACAACAGGCCGGCGACGATCTTCACCGCGCGCTTCGTCGGCACGCCGCCGATGAACGTCGTCACGGCCACCACCTTTGGCCCCACCGTCACCGCGCGGGCGCCGGCGGGTCGTGATCCGGCCTCGCTGTCGCTCGGGGTCAGGCCGGAGCATCTACGACTGTCGGATGACGGAATTCACGCAACCGTCACATCGGTCGAATACCTCGGGGCCGACAGCCTCGTCGAAGCCCGTATCGCGGACCAGCCGCTCATCGTGCGCGTGCCCGGAAAGATCGGGCTCGGCGAGGGTCAGACCATCGGACTCGACTGGGACAGCGACCATGAGCACTTTTTCGACACCGCGACCGGCAAACGGTTATGATGAGCCGGCACACAACAAGAATGTTCAGGGAGACCACGCCATGTCCAACCGCATCGACCGCCGTACGCTGCTGAAGGCCGGCAGCGCGCTCGCAGCCGGGGCTCCGTTCCTCGCCGCCCCCGCCCTCGCCCAGTCCAAGGTCGAGGTCTCGTTCTTCTATCCGGTGGCCGTCGGCGGCCCGATCACCAGGCTGATCGACACCTATGCCGCGGACTTCGCCAAGGAGAACCCGGCGATCACGGTGAAGCCGATCTACGCCGGCACCTATCAGGAGACGATCGTCAAGGCGATCACCGCGCACAAGAGCGGCACGCCGCCGGTGACCTCGGTGCTGCTGTCCACCGACATGTTCACGCTGATCGACGAGGACGCCATCGTCCCCTTCGACGACTTCATCAAGACCGACGCCGACAAGGCCTGGCTTGCGAGCTTCTTCCCGAGCTTCATGGAAAACAGCCAGACCGGCGGCAAGACCTGGGGCATTCCCTTCCAGCGCTCGACCATCGTGCTCTACTGGAACAAGGAGCTTTTCAAGGAGGCGGGTCTCGATCCGGAGAAGCCGCCGCAGACCTGGGCCGAGCAGGTCGCCTTCGCCGAGAAGCTGACCAAGCGCGACGGCGCCAACACCACCCAGTGGGGCCTGCAGATTCCCTCCTCCGGCTTCCCCTACTGGTTGTTCCAGGCGCTCGCCATCCAGGCCGACGCGGTCCTGATGAACAAGGAGGGCAACCGCACCGCCTATGACGCGCCCGGCGTCATCGAGGCCCTGCAGTACTGGGTGGATCTCTCCCGCAAGCACAAGGTGCACCCGACCGGCATCGTCGAGTGGGGCACCACGCCCCGCGACTTCTTCGAGAAGAAGTGCGCGATGATGTGGACCACCACCGGCAACCTCACCAATGTTCGCACCAACGCCAAGTTCCCCTTCGGCGTCGGCATGCTGGCGGCCGGCAAGCGGCGCGGCAGCCCGACGGGCGGCGGCAACTTCTACCTGTCGAAAAAGGCCTCGCGCGCCGAGCAGGAGGCCGCCTTCAAGTTCATCCAGTGGATCACCTCGCCGGAGCGGGCCGCGAAGTGGGGCATCGACACCGGCTACGTCGCCGTGCGCAAGGACGCCTTCGACACCCCGATGATGAAGGAATACGTCGCCGGTTTCCCGGCCGCGGCGGTCGCCCGCGACCAGCTGCAGTATGCGGTGGCCGAACTCTCGACCCACGAGAACCAGCGCGTCACCAAGGCGCTGAACGACGGCCTGCAGGCAGCGCTCAACGGCACCAAGACGCCTGAGGCCGCCATGAAGGACTCGCAGGCCGAGGCCGAGCGGATCCTGCGCTCCTATCGCTGATGCCCTGCCGGGCGGCCGTGAAAGCGGCCGCCCGCCAACCCCGCCGTGAACCGCTTGCAGTATCGCACCCAGACCCGCACCTGGATCCACGCCTGGCTGATGCTGGGGCCCTCGCTCGCCCTGCTCATCCTGTTCACCCACTGGCCGGCGGTGAACACGCTGATCGACAGCCTCTATTCGACGCCGCGCCCGCGGCGCCCCGCGCGCTTCGTCGGGCCCGCCAATTTCGAACAGATGATGGCCGACCCCATCTTCTGGCAGGCGATGTGGAACAACCTTTGGTTCGCGCTCGGCACGATCCCGACCTCCATCGCCCTCGCGCTCCTGATGGCGGTCTGGGTCAACGACCGGATCGCCGGCCGCACGCTCGTGCGCATGGCCTATTTCACGCCGACCGTGCTTCCGATGATCGCGGTGGCCAATATCTGGCTGTTCTTCTACACGCCGCAATACGGGCTGCTGGCGCAGATCCTCGGCGTCTTCGGCATCACCGGGCCGAACTGGCTCGGCTCCAACGAGACCGCCCTCTTCGCCGTCACGGTCGTGGCGGTGTGGAAGGAGGCCGGCTTCTTCATGATCTTCTATCTCGCGGCGCTGCAGACCATCTCGCCGAGCCTGGCGGAGGCCGCGGCGCTGGAGGGCGCGTCACGCTGGACCTATTTCCGGCGCATCCAGTTCCCGCTGCTGATGCCGACGACGCTCTTCGTGCTGGTCAACGCGGTGATCGGCGCCTTCCGCACCATCGACCACATCTTCGTCATGACCCGCGGCGGCCCGGACAACGCCACGGCGCTGCTGCTCTTCTACATCTACCAGGTCGGATTTTCCTTCTGGGACACGACCTATGCGGCGGCGCTGACCGTCGTGCTCCTCGTCCTGCTCGGCCTCCTTGCCCTCATCCAGTACGGCGTGCTCGAGCGCCGCGTGCACTACCGGTGAGGGCGGCATGAGCGATGTCTATGCACCGCGGGGCTGGGGCAAGGTGGCGGAGACGGCAGGCGCCTGGCTCCTCGCGCTCGTCTGGATCGCGCCGCTCGCCTATGCGGTGTGGACGGCCTTCCACCCGTCGGAATTCTCCACGCGCTTCGAGCTCTTCGCGCCGCTCACCCTCGACAATTTCAAGAGGGCCTGGGAGGCGGCGCCCTTCGCGCGCTACTTCCTCAACACCTTCCTGCTCGTCACCGGCGTCCTCGCCTGCCAGCTCGTGCTCTGCACGCTGGCCGCCTTCGCCTTCGCGCGCTACGAGTTCCCCGGCGCCACCGTGGTCTTCGCCCTCGTGCTCGCCCAGCTGATGATCATGCCCGACGTGCTGATCGTCGAGAACTACAAGACGATGAATCGTCTGGGCGTGCTCGATTCCATCCCCGCCATCGGCCTGCCCTATGTCGCCTCGGCCTTCGGCATCTTCCTGTTGCGGCAGACCTTCAAGATGGTGCCGAAGGAGCTGGACGACGCCGCGCGCGTCGAGGGTGCGAGCCCGATGCAGGTGCTCTGGCGGGTCTATGTGCCGCTGGGCCGGCCGGTCTACATCGCCTATGGCCTCGTCTCGGTCAGCTATCACTGGAACAACTTCCTCTGGCCGCTCATCGTCACCAATTCGGTGGAATCGCGGCCGCTGACGGTTGGCCTCCAGGTCTTCTCCTCGACCGACCAGGGGATCGACTGGGCCATCATCTGCGCTGCCACGCTGATGACCTCCGCACCGCTGCTTCTCGGCTTCCTCCTGTTCCAGCGGCAGTTCGTGCAGAGCTTCATGCGCGCCGGCATCAAGTAGGCCGACACAAACCGACACGAAACGTCGACAGCCCCGAAACAGGGGCGCTGCACCCTCCGGCCGTGTTCACCAGCCCGGGGTTGCCCATGCCTTCCGTTCAAGACCGTCACGCCTCCGCCGCGCTCCGCGGCAGGGACCTCGCTGCTCCCCTGCGTGCGCCGCTGTTCTGGGTCTTCGTCGCCGCTCTCGCCGCCATCGTCATCGCCATGTCCATGGCGCTTGCGGAGGCGGCCCAGCCCGGCGCGCAGCGGGCGCAGGCCCGCGAGGCCTGTGGCGGTGACGTCCAGCGCCTCTGCCAGGGCGTCTCGCCGGGCGGCGGGCGCCTGGTACAGTGCCTGAAGGCGCGCGAGGCCGAGCTGAGCGCAACCTGCCGCGGCTTCATCGCGTCCCGCCGCTGATCCATCCCACCGACGAGATCCCGACGGCCGCCGACAGGCTCTTCCCGAGATGCGGCGGCTTGAGGGACCGGCGCCGGAGGCGGACCCCTCCGGCCCCACCCGCGACCGGACGGGACCCCTGGAGGTCCGCCCCCTCAGGGCGTTCCGTCCGTGTCGCGGGCCAGCGGCACGGTGAATTCAAGCCGTGCCCCGCCGGTGGGGGCATCGCCCACCCGCACCGAACCGCCGAGGTCGTCCGCCACCTTCCGGACGATGGCGAGGCCAAGGCCCGCCCCGCCGGACTCGCGGTTGCGCGAGGTCTCGAGGCGCAGGAAGGGTTCGAAGACGCGCTCGCGATCGGCGGGCGGAATGCCTGGCCCATCGTCGTCGACGATGATGCTGGCGAACCCGTCGGCCGTGGCGATCCTCACCCAGGCCTGCGGTGCGTAGCGCAGGGCGTTGGAGAGAAGATTGATGACGGCCCGGCGGAGCGCGAGAGCGTCCCCCGCGACCGTCACATCATCACCGGTCGTCACCTCGAAATGAACCGTCCGCCCGGCCGATGTCACGCTCTGGCATTCCTCACCCACCAGCGCCACCAGATCCACCGGCGCGACATCGCGCGGGGCGGGCACCGGCCGGGCGAGTTCCATGGTGTTCTCGAGCAGCGCCTCCATGGAGCCGAGGTCGGCGAGGGCGGCCTCCCGCGCGGGAGCCGCGGGGAGCGCCTCGATCCTGAGGCGCAGGCGGGCCGCGACCGTCCTGAGGTCGTGGGACATGGCGCCGAACATGAAGCTGCGGGACTGGACGAGGGAGGCGATGCGCTCCTGCATGGCGTTGAAGGCGCCGGCGAGCCTTCTCAGATCGGGCGCGCCTCGCGGCGTCACCTTCTGCGGCGTCACCGTCGCGGCGAAGGATTCGGCGGCGGTGACGAGCTCGCCGACCGGCCTCACCTCACGCCAGACGAGCATCAGGCCCGCCGCGGCGATGACGAAGCCAAGCCATCCGGCGGCGATGCCCACCGGGAGACCGAAGAGGCGGCGGGGCACGCGGCCGCGGCCGCGCACCAGCAGGTGGTCGCCGTCGTTCAGCAGCACGGCGATGGAGTAGGGCCTGAGCCCATAGAACCAGCGCGCGCCGACCCGTGCCCAGCGCCCGAGGTTCTGGTCATGGGCGACGATGCTGACCTGACGTCCCGCGAGGGCCGGCTCGAACCGCTTGAGGATGGCCGTCGCCTGGGGCGAGAGCACCGTCTCCGGGCGGGGCGCCTCGGCGGTGATCGTGATCTGCGTGTCGGGGCCCTCCACCGCCCGCTCGATCGTGTCGCGGAACTGCGGCGATCGCTCGATCAGGGTGACGATGGCGGCGACCTGGGCGGGCAGGGGAAAGCGCGAATCCGCGTCGTCGGGCGCGGTCATGTTGATGACCGCGAGGGCGACGAGCTGGAAGGCGACGAGGCTCGCGGCGAGGACGAAGAGGATTCGCGCGGCGAGGCCGAGGCGGAACATGGCTCGCTCCTGGCGTCAGGCGTCCTGGACGGGGGACGCGAACATGTAGCCGCCGTTGCGGACGGTCTTGACCAGGTGAGGCGGCGCGCCCGCCTCGGTGAGTTTTCGGCGCAGGCGGCTGACGACGATGTCGACGGCCCGGTCGAAGGCCGCAGCGGGATCGGCGCGGGTGAGGTCCATGATCTGGTCACGCGACAGGACGCGGAAGGGGCGTGTGGCGAGACAGGCCAGCACGTCGAACTCGCCGGTGGTGAGGTCGACCAGCACGCCGGCCGGCGAGACGACGCTGCGTGCGCCGAGGTCGAGCATCCAGCCCTGGAAGGCGACGCGGCTCTCGCCGTCGGAGATGCGGCTGCCGCGGCGCAGGATGGCGCGGATGCGGGCCACCAGTTCGCGGCTGGAGAAGGGCTTGGTGACGTAGTCGTCGGCCCCAAATTCGAGACCGAGGATGCGATCGACCTCGTCGCCGCGGGCAGTGAGCATCAGGATAGGGAAGGGGTGGCGATCGCGCAGGCGGCGGCAGATCGACAGCCCGTCCTCGCCGGGCAGCATGACGTCAAGGATGACGAGGTCGGGCTGGAAGCGGGTGAGCTCGCGGTCGAGGGCGACGCCGTTCTCGGCGGCGGTCACCATGAAGCCGGCGGCGGTCAGGTGGTCGCAGAGGAGCTCGCGCAGGGCGCGGTCGTCCTCCACCACGAGGATGGCGCGCTGGTGGACCGGCAAGGTCGTGGCGGTGGCGGCGTTCGGTTGCATCGGCAGGTCTCGACGCCGCGGAGGATGCGGGGCGGCGGCCCTCACCGCAAGGGCCCGGGGCCCCTCGAAAAAAACCGAAACAAAGCGCAGCGGCGCGAGACGGCGGCGGAATGGCGAGGGCAAGGGCCCATGGCGTGATGGGGCCATCGCAACCCCGTCCAAGGAGACGACCATGCCCCTCAGCCCCACCGCCAGCCGCAGCCTCGGCGCTGCCGCCCTCGCCCTCACCGCAACGCTCCTGGGGTCCGGCTCCCCGGCCCGCGCCGATACCATCATCATCGGCCGCCCCTCCTACCGCCCCCCGGTCGTCGTCGTCCGGCCGCCCGTGGTGGTCGCGCCCTATCGCCCGGTCTATGTCGCGCCGCCCTACCGCGGCGTCTACGTCGCGCCCCGCCCGGTCTACGGCCCGCGCCCCTACACCGTCACCCGCTACCACGGGCCGCGCTGCAGCGGTGTCGTCGTGCGCGGTCCCTATCGCGGCGGTGCCGCGGTGCGCTGCTGATCCCGCCGCCGGAAACGAGGACCTGTCATGTTCCAGTCCCTGCGTCTCGCGGCCGCCGTCGTGGCCGTGCTCTGTGCCCCCGCCATCGGGGCGGACATCGCGCGCATCGCCCCGCCGCTGCCGCCCATCCAGCGTTCGCCTGCGCCCCTCTGGATCTGGACCGGGTTCTACGGCGGCGCGAACATCGGCTACGGCTGGGAGAACGCCGGCTCTCCCACCTTCTCCGGGTCGTCGCCGCTCATCCCCGTGTTGCAGGGGATGGCGACCGACGGCTTGCGCTACGAGGGCCAGGGCGCCCTCGGCGGCCTCCAGATCGGCTACAACCACCTCGTCTGGCCGCGCGTCGTGGTGGGCGTGGAGACCGATATCCAGCTCGCCGGCATCCGCCGCTCCGGACAGGCGACGAACGTGCTCGGGACGGGGGTCGCCGGCGACTTCTCCCGCTCCACCGACTGGCTGGGGACCTTGCGCCTCCGGGCGGGCTTCCTCGCCACAGAACGGGTGCTGGTCTATGCCACGGGCGGCCTTGCCTATGGCGGCGCCCGGTTCGCGGCGAACGCCACCGACGGCCTCGGCCAGACCGTCTCGGTGTCACGCTCGGAGACGCGGTTCGGCTACACGGTGGGCGCGGGCACCGAGGTGCTGCTGACGCGCAATCTGTCGGTGAAGGCGGAGTATCTCTTCTATGATCTGGGGACGGTGCGGGCGACCGCAGCCGAGCTCGTTCCCGGCACGCCGTCCGACGCGGTTGGGGAGATCCGCGCCAACGGCCACGTGGTCAGGACCGGCATCAACTACCGCTTCTGACGCCCCGCAGCTCCACCGGGCGGGGTGATTGACTCCACCCCGCCACCGGCGGTAGCTGAACCGCATGTGGCTTTTCCGTGGCGATCGTTTCCGGGCGGCGCGCAGCATCCTCGCTGCCACGCTCGTCTATGTGATCGCCGCGACTGGCCTGCTCGGGTCCGTCGCGCGGGCAGCCGGCGGCCTCGACTCCTCCGGTTTCGTCGTCATCTGCACCGTGGACGGCCAGTCCATCGGCCATGACGGCACCCAGCCGGCGACCAAGGCCTCGGCCGCGCATCACTGCGGCCTGTGCAACGCCACGGCCTGGGACGACTCGCGCATGCCCTCCCTCGCCGGCGCGGCCGTCGAGGCACCGGTGGCGCCGCGCGCCCCCGGGCGCAGCTACGATCCCCTCCTGCCGGCCTACGCCTTCGAAGGCTGGCTCGGCACGCGCTCACCGAGAGCACCGCCCTTCTCCGCCTGATCACGACCCTCTCCCCCGGCGCGCGGCCTCCCCGGCCGCCGCCCGTCGTCATCCCGCGTCGAAGAACCGATCATGACCTGTTTCCACCTGCCGCGCGCCGGGCTCCTCGCCCTTGCCGCCGCGTCGCCTCTCGCCATCGCCACGGCCATGGCCCAGACCACCGAACTGCCGACCATCACCATCGAGGGCCAGCCGGCCGCCACGGGACAGGGAGGCGGCACGCTGACCTCGCCCTCGGTCGCCGAGCAGCGCCGCGCCGTGAACAGCACCGCCGGCTCCGTCTCGCACATCGACGCGGAGACCACCCGCACCACCTATGCGACCAACCTGCGCGACGTGCTGCAGGACACGCCCGGCGTCCTCGTCCAGAACCGCTACAGCCAGGAGGTCCGTCTCTCGATCCGCGGCTCGGGCCTCGCCCGCGCGTTCCACACCCGCGGCATCGAGATCCTGCAGGACGGCGTGCCGACCAACCTCGCGGACGGTTCCGGTGACTTCTACCAGATCGACCCGCTGGCGCTCCGCGCCATCGAGGTGTTCCGCGGCGGCAACGCGCTGCCCTTCGGCTCCTCGACGCTGGGCGGCGCCATCAATTTCGTGACGCCGACCGCCCATACGGCAACGGCGCCGAACGTCTTCAGCCTCGAAGCCGGCTCCTTCGGCACGATCCGCGGCCACGGCTCGGTGTCGCGCGTCATGGGCGACTGGGACTTCCACGCCTCCGGCACCGTCACCCATTCCGACGGCTGGCGCGCCCACGAGCAGCAGAACCTCGGGCACTTCAACGCCAATGTCGGCCGCCGTATCTCGGACCGGGTGGAGACCCGCTTCTACTTCGGCGCCTACTACACCGACGTGAAGCTGCCGGGCTCGCTCACCTATGGGCAGGCGATGACCAATCCGCGGCAGGCGGCGGCCTCGGCGCTGTCGGGCGACCAGGCGCGCAACACCTATGTGCAGCGCTTCGCCAACGTCACCTCCATCAAGCTGGACTTCGGCCAGCTCGACATCACCTCCTGGGCGATCCACAAGCACCTGAACCACCCGATCTTCCAGGTGCTGGACCAGGACGGCTGGACCTACGGCATCTCGCCGCGCTTCACCGGCTCGTTCAACCTCGGCGGCTACCGCAACGACCTCGTGGTCGGCGCCCGGATCTTCGCCGGCAACAACCAGGCGCTGCAATACGTCAACGCCGGTAATGCCGTGCGCGGCGCCCAGACGGTGAACGCCCGCCAGATCGCCTCCAACTACGAGGCCTGGTTCGAGAACCGCTTCTTCGTCCTGCCGCAGCTGGCGCTGACCGCCGGCCTCAAGGCCTATGTGGCGAAGCGCGACTTCTCGGGCACGCTGAACATGAACACCGTGCCGGTCGCCGTCGACACCGGCGTGACCTATTCGGGCGTCAACCCGCGCATCGGCCTGTTGTGGGAGCCGATCCGCGACGTGCAGCTCTTCTCCAACGTCACGCGCTCGTCCGACGTGCCGGACTTCTCCGACCTGACGCAGACGACGGCGACCACCACCGCCTTCGTGCCGCTGAAGGCGCAGACCGGCACGACGTTCGAGATCGGCACCCGCGGCCGCTGGGGCGCCTTCTCCTGGGAGGCGACGGCCTACAGGGCCGACCTGCGCAACCAGATGCTGCAGTTCAACACCGGGCCCGGCATTCCCGCCTCGACCTTCAACGCCGACCGCACCCAGCTGCAGGGCGTGGAACTTGCCGCCAGCATCGACCTGTCGCGCGACCTGACCGGCAACGGCGATCGCCTCACCCTGAAGCAGGTCTGGACCTGGTCGGACTTCCGCTTCGTGAACGATGCGACCTACGGCAACAACCGCCTGCCGCTGGCGCCCGAACACGTGCTGCGGACGTCGCTGACCTATGCCCATCCGGCGGGGTTCTCGATCACGCCGTCGGTCGACATCGTGCCGCAGGGCGCCTTCGTGGACTATCGCAACACGTTCCGGGTGCCGGGCTACGCGCTGTTCAACATCAGCGCCGCAGCCAAACTGCCGAACGGCGGCGAGGCCTTCGTTGACGTGCGCAACATCGCCGACAAGCGCGCCATCTCGGATTTCGCCCCCGTCGTCCTCTACAACGCGGCGACGACGTCGACCTTCTATCCGGTCACCGGGCGCAGCATCTATGGCGGCGTGCGCGTGAAGTTCTGATGTTATGATGTTACGTCTGGCCGGACCCCTGGTCCGGCCGGACGCTCCCCTTCGCGAGACATCGAGGCCCATGCTGCTCGACAGCGCCATCCGCGCCCGACGCGACGACCTGCCCGACGGCGGGCCGTTCCCGCGCGTGGCGATGCGCGTCCCCGAGGAGATCGCGCCCGGCGCCGAGGTCCCGCCGGTGCGGATCACGGACGACC
>NZ_JBQVQL010000103.1:0-14461 GCF_052440005.1 Phreatobacter sp. | reverse complement strand
GGGCGTCACGTCCCAGGCCACCGCCCGCACCGCGACGCCGCCGCCGAGCTATCTCGGCCAGGTGATGGCCCAGCTGCACCGCGCCAAGCCCGCCGGAACGGGACAGCAGGGCCGCGCCGTCGTGCGCTTCTCCATCCAGCGCTCGGGCGCGGTCGCCGGCGTCGGCCTCGCCGCCTCCTCGGGCAACGGCGCCGTCGACCAGGCCGCCCTCGCCATGGTGCGGCGCGCCGCGCCCTTCCCGCCTCTGCCGGCCGAATACGGCCCGGCCTCCATGCCGCTCACCGTTCCCGTCAACTTCCGATAAGCCGAGACTATTCCATGAGACATGCCCTCGCCGCCGGCCTCCTCCTCGCCGCCTCCGCCGCCGCCCCGGCCCTCGCCCATGTGACGCTCGAGCGCGGCGAGACGGCCCCCGGCTCCTACAAGGCGGTGCTGCGGGTGCCGCACGGCTGCGGGACACAGGCGACCACGGGTCTTTCCGTGACCATCCCCGAGGGCGTGCATTCGGTGAAGCCGCAGCCGAAGCCGGGCTGGTCGCTGGCCACGACCGTGCGGCCCTACCAGCGCGCCTACGTCAACCACGGACGCGAGGTGCGCGAGGGCGTGACCGCGATATCCTGGTCGGGCGGCTCGCTGCCGAACGAGCACTACGACGAGTTCGTCTTCGTCGGGCAGGTGGACGCCTCGCTGGCGGCAGCCGGCCAGATCTATTTTCCCGTGGTGCAGACCTGCGCCAATGGCGAGAACCGATGGACGGAGATCCCCGCGGCCGGCAGCCAGGCGCGCCTCGCTTCGCCGGCGCCTGTCCTGCGGATCGCCGCCTCCGGAGCGCCGGCCCACGCGCCCGCGACCGTGCGGGCGGGCAGCCTCACCATCGCCCAACCCTGGACGCGGGCGACTCCCGGCGGAGCGCGCGTCGCCGGCGGCTATCTCACGGTCACGAACACGGGTACCGCACCCGACCGTCTCGTCGGCGGCAGCGCCGCCTTCGCCGAACGGGTCGAGATCCACGAGATGGCAACGCAGAACGGCGTCATGACCATGCGGGCCCTCGGCAATGGTCTCGCCATCGCGCCCGGCCAGACGGTGGAGCTGAAGCCGGGCGGGCTGCACGTCATGTTCATGGGCCTGCGGACCCAGCTCACCGAAGGCCAGAGCGTGAAAGTGACCCTGGAGTTCGAGAAGGCCGGCAAGGTCGAGGTGGATCTCGCCGTCGGCGGGCTCGGCGCCCGCTCGGCGCCTGCCGGCGAGCATCACCACCACTGATGCGGCGGCGGGGCCTCCGCGCCCCGCTACAGCCCCATCTGGCGGCTGGCGAGATCCTTCATGATCTCCTCGGTGCCGCCGCCGATGGCATTGACCTTCACCTCGCGGTAGATGCGCTCGACCTTGGCGCCGCGCATGTAGCCGGCGCCGCCGAAGATCTGCACCCCTTCGGAGGCGCAGTGCGCCATGGTCTGCGTCGCCTGGTTCTTCAGGAGGCAGATGTCCGCCACCGGGTTCTCGCCCTGCTCGAGCCGCCAGGTCAGCAGTTCCAGCCAGGCCTGCGAGGCCTCGATCTGCTGGTGCATATCGACGAGCTTGTGGCGGATGACCTGGTGCTGGGTCAGCGGCTTGCCGAAGGTGACGCGCTGCCTCGCATAGGCCGTCGCCTCGTCGAGGCAGACCCGGGCGAGCGCGATGCAGCCGGCCGCCATGGTCAGGCGCTCGTGGTTGAAGTTGCGCATGATGATCTTGAAGCCGGCGCCCTCCTCGCCGAGGAGGTTGCCGACCGGCACGCGCACGTCGTCGAAATGCAGCGTCGCCGTGTCGGAGGCCCACCAGCCCATCTTCTTCAGCGGCGTGCGGGTGAAGCCGGGGCGGTCGCGCTCGACGAGGAGCAGGCTGACGCCGCCGGGGCCTTCGCCTCCCGTCCGCACCGCCACGGTGTAGAGGTCCGCCCGCATTCCCGAGGTGATGAAGGTCTTCTCGCCGTTGACGACGTAGTGGTCGCCGTCGCGGCGGGCTGTGGTTTTGAGGCCCGCGACGTCCGAGCCGCCGCCGGGCTCGGTGATGGCGAGCGCCGATATGGTCTCGCCGGCGAAGATGCCGGGCAGGACGCGCGCCTTCAGAGCCTCCGACCCGGCGTTCACGATCGGCGGGGTGCCGATGGCGTGGCTCATCAGGCTCGCATTGATGCCGCCGGCGCCGTGGCGGGCGAGTTCCTGGGTGGCGATGATCCACATGAAGCGGTCGGCGGGGGTGCCGCCATACTCTTCCGGGAAGCCGAGGCCAATCAGGCCGATGGCCGCCGCCTTGCCGTAGAGCTCGCGCGGAAAGCCCTCGGCCTCGTCCCACGTATGGGCGAAGGGCTCGATCTCGCGGGCGACGAAGCGGCGGACCTGATCGCGGAACGCCTCGTGATCGGCGGTATAGAACGGGCTCGCCATGCTGGCCTCGGCTTCGCGTTGTGTCGCGCTTTCGCAAAAGGAAAGCCGCCGGCACGGATGCCGGCGGCCCCGATGATGCTCGCGTCAGTGGGTGGAGGGCGTCGCCCCCTGCACCCAGCCACGGGTGACGACCCAGCGGCCGTTCTGCACCTGCGACAGGCGGGCGTCGTTGTTGCAGAGGCGGTTCTGCGCGGTGATGCTGCAGGGCCGCTGCTCGAACGGCGTCTGGGCCGGCGGGTTGGTGGCGATGGCCTGCATGAAGCTCTCCACCGTCAGGGTCTGCCCGGCCTTCAGTGCCGCCTGGGTAAAGGCGTCGCCGATCTGCCAGCCATAGGCGGAGAAGACCGTCGGGTCCTCGCCGAACTTGGCCTTGTAGCGGGCGGCCCATTCGCGGATCTGCGGGCTCGGATCGTCCGGATAGGGGTGGGCCGTGGTCATCATGGCGTAGAAGCCGTTGGCAACCGGGCCGCCGAGGGCGGGGATCAGGTGGGTGTAGGCCGCCGACGTCGCGACGAAGGTCGCCTCGAGGCCGATCTTGCGGGCCTCGGCGAGCACGCCCACCGTCTCGCGGATGATGGTGCCCATCAGCACGAGGTCACAGTTGGCCGCCTTCATGCGGGCGACCTGGGAGGAGAACTCGGTGGCGCCGCGCTTGTAGGTGGTGCGCTCGACGTAGGTCTGGTTGACGAGCCCGAGGGCCGCCTCGCCGCCGCGCATGACCTCGAGGCCAAACTCGTCGTCCTGGTAGACCACGCAGACGCGCTTCGCGTTCTTCTCCTTGATCAGCTCCGGCAGCATCGTCCGGACCTGGTCGAAATAGGAGGCGGCGAAGGCGAGCTTCAACGGTGTCGGCGGCATGTACATCTCGCGCGCCGCCGTGACGGGGAAGAAGTTCGGCACGTTGCGCTCGAACTGGATGGGCATGGCGGCCATGTTCTGGGCCGTGCCGATATGGCCGATCATCATGAAGATGCGGTCGGAATTCACCAGCTTCTGGGCGCCGAGAAGGGCCTTGCGCGGGTCATAGGCGCTGTCCTCGACGATCAGGCGCACCTGGCGGCCGTGGATGCCGCCGCGGGCGTTGAGCTCGTCGAAATACATCTGCAGGCCGGCGCGCGTCTGCTTGCCGTAGGCGGCGATGGGACCGGAGAGGTCCTGGATCGATCCGAGGGTGATCTGGTTGGCCGTGACGCCCTGGGTCTGGGCGAGGGCCGAGCCGGCGACGAGCGTCGCCGCCAGCGCAAGGCATGGGGTCAGTGAAGACTTCATCGTTTCCTCCGTCTGGTGGGCCCCGTTTGCCGGGGCTTGTTCTGATCGGCCGGTCGGGCGGCCTTCGAGGGGATGCTAGTACGAAGTCCGCACCGCCGGTAGCCGGTCAGGCCGCGGCGCTGCGGTACATGCCGGCGATGAGGTCGGCATATTTCTTCTGCACGAGATTGCGCTTCAGCTTCATGGTCGGGGTCAGTTCCTCGTCCTCCGCTGTGAGGCGCTGGTCTATGAGGCGGAAGGTCTTCACCTGCTCGACGCGGGCGAACTTGGCGTTGACCCGGTCGACCTCCGACTGGATCAGCGCGACGACCTCGGGGGCCCGGCACAGGCTCGCATAGTTGGAGAACGGGATGTCGTTGTCCTGGGCGAACTTCTCGACGTTCTCCTGGTCGATCATCACGAGGGCGGTCAGGTAGGGCAGCCGGTCGCCGATGATGACCGCGTCGGTGACATAGGGCGAGAACTTCAGCTCGTTCTCGATCTCCGACGGCGTGACGTTCTTGCCGCCGGCGGTGATGATGATGTCCTTCATCCGGTCGGTGATGCGGAAGAAGCCCTCGTTGTCGACCATGCCGACGTCGCCGGTGTGCAGCCAGCCGTCGCGGATGGCCTCGGCCGTCTTCTCGGGCTGGTTGAGGTAGCCCTTGATGATGGTCGGGCCCCTGGCGAGGATCTCCCCGTCCGGGCCGATCTTCATCTCGATGGCGCTGGTGGGACGGCCGATCGTGCCCGGCTTGACCTTGTCCACCGGCACGACGGAGCCGGCGCCCGAGGTCTCGGTCATGCCCCAGACCTCGAGCATGGGCACGCCGAGCGCGAAGTACCAGCGGATGAGGTCGGGCGAGATGGGCGCGGCGCCGGTGACGAGGAAGCGGCAGCGATGGATGCCGATCGCCTTGCGCACGTTGTCGAGGGCGAGCCAGCGGCCGAGCATCACCTTCATGCGCAGGGCGAGCGGCACCGGGCGCCCCTCCATGAGGAGGTCCGCCGCCTGGCGACCCTGGTCGATGGCCCAGCCGTAGAGTGCCCGCTGCAGCGGCGTGGCCTCCTTCAGGCGGATCATCACGCCGGAGTAGAACTTCTCCCAGATGCGCGGCACGGCGAAGAAGATCGTCGGGGCGATCTCGCGCACGTTGTCCGGCACGGTCTCGGGATTCTCGACGAAGTTCAGGGTGGCGCCGGAATAGAGCGCAAGGAACTGGCCGCCGACCCGCTCGGCCACGTGGCAGAGCGGGAGGAAGGCCATACGCTGGTCGTCCTCGTTCTGGCGGATCGACTCGTTGGAGATGACGGCGATGGCCGAGAGGATGTTGCGATGGGTGATCATCGCGCCCTTCGGCTTGCCCGTGGTGCCGGAGGTGTAGACGAGGATGGCGAGATCCTCCGGCCCGCGCGAGGCGAGGCGGCGGCCCCACTCGCCGGCATCGGCCGCATCGGCCTCGCGGCCGAGGGTGCGCAGGGCATCGAGGGTCATGACCTGCTGATCGGAGAAGTGGCGCAGGCCCTCGGTCTCCATGACGATAATGCGGTGGAGGGCCGGCAGGGCGCCGCGCACCGCAAGGATCTTGTCGAGCTGTTCCTCGTCCTCGACGAAGACGAAGCGGGAGGCGGAATCGGCGAGGAGATATTCGCACTGGGGCGGGGCGTCGGTCGGGTAGATGCCGTTGGAGACGCCGCCGGCGCCAATGATCGCATAGTCGGCAAAGGACCACTCCTGCCGGGTGTTGGCGAGGATGGAGGCGACGTCGCCGGGCTGCAGGCCGAGGGCGACGAGGCCCATGCCGATCTCGCGCACAATGCCGCCCATGGCCGTCCAGCTCGTCTCCTTCCAGAGGCCGAACTCCTTCTGCCGGACCGCGACCTTGGACCCTCGCTGGCGGACCGCGGCGTCGAAGACGGCGGAGACGGTCTCGCCCGGCGGGATGACGGCGGGGCGGATCGCCTGGTTGGGCCAGACGTCAAACATGGCGGCCTCCTTCGGCGGCGAGGGGCATGACGGCCAGGACTTCCACTCCACGCATCGCCCTCACCGCCACATCTTCTTCTTCTTCCAGCGGCGCTCGCCGCGGACCCCGGCCTCCTTCTGGCCGAGGTAGAACTCCTTCACGTCGTCCTTCTCGGCCAGCACCGACGCCCTGTCCTCCATGACGATGCGGCCGAGCTCGAGGATGTAGCCGTAGTCGGCGGTGGCGAGGGCCAGCGCGGCGTTCTGCTCGACGAGGAGGATGGTGACGTCCTCCTCGCGGTTGATCCGCTTGACGATGGCGAAGATCTCCTGGGTCAGCTTCGGCGAGAGGCCGAGGGAGGGCTCGTCGAGGAGCAGAAGGTCCGGCCGCGACATCAGGGCCCGCGAGATGGACAGCATCTGCTGCTGGCCCCCGGAGAGCAGCCCCGCATCCTGGTCGGAGCGTTCCTTCAGGATGGGGAAGTAGCGTTCCATCCGCTCGATGTCGCGGGCGACCTCGTCCCTGTCGGAGCGGGTGTAGGCCCCCATGAGGAGGTTGTTGCGCACGGAGAGGAGAGGAAACACTTCCCGGCCCTCGGGCGCCTGGCTGAGGCCGCGGCGGACGATATCTGCGGGGTCGCGGCGCTCGATGTTCTCGCCCTTGAAGACGATGGACCCCTTCTGCGGGTCGAGGATGCCGGAGATGGTCTTGAGGATGGTCGTCTTGCCGGCGCCGTTGGCGCCAAGGACGGTGACGATGGCCCCCTTCGGCACGGAGAGCGAGACGCCGCGGATGGCCTTCACCGCCCCGTAGGCGGCTTCGACGTTGGCGAGGGTGAGGATCGGCTCGCTCATGACGCCGCCCTTTCCGCCACGGCCTCGGCGGCCGCGGGCGTACCGATATAGGCCTCGACGACGGCCGGGTGGTGCTGGACCTCGGAGGGCGAGCCCATGGCGAGGACGCGGCCCTGGTTCATCGCCATGACCCGGTCGGAGACACGGGAGACGAGGGTCATGTCGTGCTCCACCATGATGACGGTGATGCCGAGGTCGCGGGTGATGTCCTCGATCCAGAAGGCCATGTCCTCGGTCTCCTCGACGTTGAGGCCGGACGAGGGCTCGTCCAGCAGCAGCAGCTTCGGCCGGGTGCACAGGGCCCGTCCCAGCTCGACCACCTTGCGAGCGCCGTAGGGCAGGCCGGCGACGGTGGCGTCACGGTGGACCGCGAGGTCGAGGAGGTCGATCACCTCCTCCACCTTCTCGCGCAGCGCCACCTCCGCGCGCTTCACCGAGGGCAGGAAGAGCGCCTCGGCAAGCGGGTTGGTGGTGCGATGGACATGGGCGCCGATGAGCAGGTTCTGCAGGACGGTGGCGTGTTCGAAGAGCTCGATGTTCTGGAAGGTGCGGGCAATGCCGAGGCCGGCGACCCGGTGGGCCGGCAGCTTGGTGATCTCCACGCCCTCCAGCATCACGCGGCCGGCGGTCGGGTTGTAGATGCGGCTGATGATGTTGAAGACGGTGGTCTTGCCGGCGCCGTTGGGGCCGATGATGGTGAAGACCTCGCCCTTGTCGACGGTGAAGCTGACCCCGTCGACGGCCTTGAGGCCGCCGAACTGGACCGCGATGGAGTCGGCCTGGAAGAAGGGGGCGCTCATTTCAGCCGATCCGATTTCTGGAAGGCCTTCTGCCGGCGGAACATGCCCTTCCGGTAGAAGGGGAAGAGGTCGAAATAGGCGCGGGTCTTGAGCCAGGCGCCGTAGATGCCGAGCGGCTCGAACAGGACGACGAGGATCAGCACCGCGCCGAAGACGGTCGGCTGAAGGCCGGTGGCCTCGGCGAGGAAGGTCGGCAGCATCGGCTTCGCCGCATTGATCACCTGCGGCAGGGCGATGAGGAAAGCCGCGCCGTAGATGGCGCCGTGGACCGAGCCGAGGCCGCCGATGACCACCATCATCACCAGCTCGATGGACTGCACCACGGTGAACTGGTCGGGCGAGAGGAAGCGGATGTTGTGGGCGTAGAGCGCGCCCGCGACGCCGGCGAAGGCGGCGGAGATGGCGAAGGACAGCGTCTTGTAGAAGGCGAGGTTGACGCCCATCGACTGGGCCGAGATCTCGGAATCGCGGATGGCGACGAAGGCGCGGCCGGTGGGCGAGCGCAGGAGGTTGATGACGATGAGCGTCGCGGCGAGGGCGAAGGCGAGACAGAGGTAGTAGAAGCTCGGCCCGTCGGCGAAGCGCCAGCCGAAGAGGCTCACGGGCGGCACCATCAGGCCGGCATTGCCGCCGGTGACGTGCTCGGCGCGGGCGATGATCTCCTCGATGATGGTGCCGAAGGCGAGCGTCGCGATGCCGAGATAGAGCCCCTTCACCCGGAGCGCGGGCAGACCGACGATGATGCCGACGACCGCCGCGAACAGCGCGGCTGCGGCGATGCCGACGAAGAAGGGCACGCCCGCCGTCACCAAGACGCCCTGCGTATAGGCGCCCACCGCCATGAAGGCGGCGTGGCCGAGGGAGAGCTGGCCGGTGAACCCGGCGAGCAGCATGAGGCCGAGGGCGACGATGGCGTAGATGCAGGCCTGCGAAAGCTGGGTCAGCACATAGGCGGAGACAAAGAGCGGCGCGACGAGCAGCACCGCCATGAGGAGCCCGTACCAGAAGACCTGGCCGCCGTGCTGGAACAGCTCGATGTCCTGCTCGTAGCGCGTCTTGAAGATGAAGCGCATGGCGTCAGACCTTCTTCGCCAGGCGTTCGCCGAACAGGCCGTTCGGCTTGAGCACGAGCATGGCCAGCACCACGAGGAAGGGCGCCGCGTCCTTGAAGCCCTCCATGAGGTAGAAGCCGGCGAGGGATTCCACGACGCCGATAATGAGCCCGCCGACGATGGCGCCGGGAAGCGAGGTGAAGCCGCCGATCACCGCCGCCGGGAAGGCCTTGATGCCGATGAAGCCCATGTTGGCGTGGATGAAGGTGAGCGGGGCGAGCAGGATGCCGGCGATGGCCGCCACCGCCGCCGAGATGGCCCAGATGAGGCTGGAGAGCCGCTTCACCGGAATGCCCATGTAGTAGGCCGCCAGCTGGTTCTGGCTCATGGCCTGCATGGCGATGCCGATCTTGGTGTAGCGGAAGAGCGCCGCGAGCAGGCCGCAGAGCACGATGGTCACGGCGATGATGACGATGTGCTCGGCGGAGATGACCAGGCCGCCGAAGCGGAAGACCTCGCCGCGGAAGGGCACCGGGAGGCTGTGGGTGTCGGTGCCGATCACCGGGATCATGGTGACAAGGCCGCGGGCCATGTAGCCGAAGCCGATGGTGACCATCACGATGGCCACCGCCGACTGGCCGAGGATGGGCCTGAGGATGATGCGCTCGTTGAGGAAGCCGATGAGCGCCGTCACCGCCATCGCGACGATGATGACCGCCCAGTAGGGCATGCCTAGTGTTGTGGCGGCGAAGAGGCCGGCGAAGCCGCCGATCATCAGCAACTCGCCCTGGGCGAAGTTCACCGTCTCGGTGGCCTTGTAGATGAGCACGAAGCCCAGCGCGATGAGGCCGTAGATGCACCCCTGCGCGAGCCCGCTGATCACCAGCTGGATGAACTGCACCTGCCCTCTCCCTGGACGGCGTTTCCTCTGACTTTTTTCACGGCCGGTTTTCCGGCTCGCAGGCACGTCTCGTCTTGAAGCCTTGCCGCAATCGGCTCAGGCCGCAAGCCTCAGAATCGATCGCGCCTCCGCGGCGGTCGCCACCTCGCGGCCGGCGGCGCGGACGAGGCCGGCGATCTCCTCGATCAGCGGCCCGTTCGAGGCGACCTTGGCGCCGTCGGCGCGGTAGAACGTGTCCTCGAGCCCGGTGCGCATGTGGCCGCCCAGTTCGGCGCAGCGGCGGTGCAGGGCCCATATGCCGGCGCGGCCGATGGCGGTGACCTGCCAGTTCGCGTCCGGCGCCTTGAGCTTCAGCAGGATGGGCAGGAGATCGGGATCGGCGGGCATGCCGGACTCGACGCCCATGACGAAATTGTACTGGAGCGGCGCCGTGGTCATGCCGGTGTCGCGATACATGGCGACGGCACGGACGATGCCGGTGTCGAAACACTCGAACTCGGGCAGGGTGCCGGTGCCCTTCATGACGTCGAGATAGGCCTTCACCTTCTCGACCGGATTGTCGAAGAGCATGGGCGGCCAGGCCCAGGTGCCGTCGGCCTTGACCTTCAGATAGTTGAGCGAGCCGGCATTGCAGGCGGCGATCTCCGGGCGCGTGTTGCGGATGCAGGCGAGGGCGCCGGCATAGTCGGGGCCCACCACGCCGGAG
This sequence comes from Phreatobacter sp., assembly GCF_052440005.1. Lineage (GTDB taxonomy): Bacteria > Pseudomonadota > Alphaproteobacteria > Rhizobiales > Phreatobacteraceae > Phreatobacter. The sequence goes on along the minus strand of NZ_JBQVQL010000103.1, from coordinate 4,504 downwards.
GTGTGGTTGATCACGACGCCGGGGCAGGTGTCGCGGATGGCGGCCTGCACCTCGGCTGACAGAGCCGGGTCCCAGGAGGGCAGGTGGCCCTTGCCCTCGCCCTGCTGGCGCAGGTGGATGTGCATCACGGACGCGCCGGCTTCATAGGCGCGCCGCGCCTCGGCCGCCATCTCCGCCGGTGTCACCGGCACCGAATGCTGCTTCGGATCGGTCAGGACGCCGTTGAGGGCGCAGGTGATGATGGCCTTGTCGCTCATGGCCCCGATGGTCCCCCCGGAAACCGGCGCGGTCTTGCGTTGAGCCGCTGCCGTCATCGCCCGGTCCAGACCGGCTTGCGCTTTTCCTGGAAGGCCTTGATGCCCTCCTTGGCGTCCTCGGTGGCGGCGGTGAGCGCGATCTGTCCCTCGGTGAAGGCGATCGCCTCGTCGAAGCTCATGGCCTCGATGGCGCGCATGGCATATTTGCCGCGGCGGATGGCGGTCGGTGACTTGTCGACGAGCCGGCCGACGAGCCAGTCCACCCTGGCATCCAGCTCGGCGCGCGGCACGACGTGGTTGACGAGGCCCGCGGCGCGCGCCTCCTCCGGTCCGAAGGGCTCGCCGGTGAGGCACCATTCCGCCACCAGCCGGCGCGGCACGATGCGCTGCAGCAGGCTCAGCACCTGCATGGGGAAGACGCCGACCTTCACCTCCGGCAGGCCGAAGACGACGTCATCGGCCGCCACCGCCATGTCGGTCATGCACAGCAGGCCCATGCCGCCGGCCATGCAGGTGCCGTTGACGCGGGCGATGGATGGCTTGGTGCCGTTCTGGGCGAGGCGCAGGAGATCGGCATAGTCGCTGGTCGGCTTGGACAGGTCCTGGAAGAAGCTCTGACCGCCGCCGAGGTCCGCCCCCGCACAGAAGGCCTTGTCGCCCGCCCCCGTGAGCACGATGACGCGGACATCGTCGTCGGCATGAGCGGCGCGCCAGCCCGCCGCGATGCCCGCCACCACCCCGGCATTCATGGCGTTGCGCTTGTCCGGCCGGTTGATGGTGATGGTGAGGACGTGGCCGGATTTCGCGGTGAGGACGGCGTCTGACATGGGTTTTCCCTCAGCCGGCGGACAGGGCGATGGCGGCGAGCAGCCGGCCGGTGGTCACCTGCTCGCCTGCGGTGACGGCGACCTCGCCGACCGTGCCGGCGACGGCGCTGGCGTGGACATGCTCCATCTTCATCGCCTCCAGCGTCACGACAGGCTGGCCAACCGACACCGTCTCACCAGCCGCGACATGGACCGCGACAACGCGCCCGTTCATGGCGGCAAGGATGCGGCCATCCGAACCATCCGAGCCGGCGCGGCTGGCCGGAGCGCGGGTGAGGTCGCGGACGATGACCTGGTCGGGGCCGCGCTGGAGGAAGAGGCGATCACCGTCTCGCTGATAGGGGACCTCGTCGGCTATGCCGTCATGGATGAACCGGCACCGGACCGCTTCCTTGCGATAATCCGGCCGCATCTCGTCAAAGCGAATGACGTAGTCGGTGCCGCCATGGCTGAGGCGGCAGGTGCCGTTGCGCTCCTGCTGGACGGCCACGTCGTGGCGGCGGCCGTCGATCTCCAGGACCATCCGGATGGGCAAAGGTGGCCCAAGATGACGGGGCCGGTAGCGGTAGCGCTCGGGCGTCTCGTCATCATGCAGGACTGCCGCCGCCAGAACGGCATCGGGGAGGCCTTGCGGCACAGGGCGGACGAGGTCGGCGCCATGATCGGCGATGAAGGCGGTGGTCGCCTGGCCTTCGGCAAAGACGGGATGCGCGAGGGCCCGCGCCAGGAAGCCCTGGTTGGTCATGACCCCCAGGCTTGCGAAGCGGTCCAGCCAGGCCATGAGCTTGGCGCGCGCCTCGTCTCGGCTGTTCTCGTGCACGATCACCTTGGCGACCATGGAATCGTAATAGGGCGGCACCTCCGCCCCCACGGCCATGGCGGTGTCGACCCGGGCATAGGGCTCGATACATTCCGGCCAGGTGTGGAAGCGGCCCGACTGCGGCAGGAAATCCTGCGCCGGATCCTCGGCGCAGAGGCGCACCTCGATCGTATGGCCGAAGGCCGGAGCCAGCGCGTCGTGCTGCGCAATCGCCTCGCCCGCGGCGATCATCAGCTGCCACCGGACGAAATCCCGCCCGACATTCAGTTCGCTGACGCGATGCTCCACCTGCAGGCGGGTGTTCATCTCCATGAAGTAGAACTGGCCGCGGCCGTCGAGCAGAAACTCCAGCGTGCCGGCGCCCTCGTAGCCGAGCGCCTTCACCGCCTTGACGGCAACCTCGCCCATCCGGTGGCGCAGGTCATGCGAGACGGCCGGCGAGGGAGCCTCCTCGATCAGCTTCTGATGGCGGCGCTGGATCGAGCAGTCGCGCTCGCCGACGTGCCAGGCATTGCCATGGCGGTCGCCGAAGACCTGGATCTCGATGTGGCGCGGAGCCTCGATCGCCTTTTCGAGCAGCACCGTCCCGTTGCCGAAGGCATTCGCCGCCTCCGACCGCGCGCTGCGAAGCGCCTCGGCGAACCGGGCGGCCTCGCGCACCAGGCGCATGCCGCGGCCGCCACCGCCCGCCACCGCCTTGATCATGACGGGATAGCCGATGGCCTCCGCCTCGGCCGCGAGGCGCTCGTCGGACTGGTCGTCCCCCTGGTAACCCGGCACGACGGGCACGCCCGCCGCCTGCATCAGGGCCTTGGCGCGGGCCTTGTCGCCCATGGCCTCGATGGAGTCCGGCGAGGGGCCGACGAAGACGATGCCAGCCTCGCGGCAGGCGCGGGCGAAAGAGGCGTTCTCGGCGAGGAAGCCGTAGCCGGGATGGATCGCCTCCGCCCCGCTCGCCTTCGCCGCCGCGATGATGGCGGGGATGTTGAGATAGGACTCGGCGGGCAGTGGCCCACCGATTTCCAGGGAGCGGTCGGCGGCATGGACATGCCGGCTCCGCGCATCGGCGCTCGAATAGACGGCGACGGTCTCGAGACCCATCTCGCGTGCGGTGGCGAAGATGCGCAGGGCGATCTCGCCGCGATTGGCGACGAGCAGCCGGCGGAACGGGGTAGCGACGACCGGTGGGGGCTTGAGCGGGATGACGGTCATGGTCACGGCCTCGCCACCGAGAACTGCATGGGCACGGTCTGCCGGCGCGCCGCCTCGCGGCAGATGGCGAGGGTCTCGGCGAGCACGGCGCGGGTGTCGCGGGGGTCGATGACGCCGTCGTCGAGCAGGCGGGCCGAGGTGGTGAAGACGTCCATCTGGCTCTCGAAGAGTTCGGTGATCTGGGCCTTCATGGCGGCAATCTGCGCCTCGTCCGCCTCCTTGCCGCGGCGCGCGGCACCGGCGCGGGCGACGATGGCCATGGTCTCCGCCGCCTGCTCGGCGCCCATCACCGCGGTGCGGGCGTTGGGCCAGGAGAAGCAGAAGCGCGGATGGAAGCCGCGGCCGCACATGCCGTAATTGCCGGCGCCGTAGGAGGCGCCGCAATAGAGGGTGATCTGCGGCACGGTGGCACTGGTCACCGCCTGGATCATCTTGGAGCCGTGCTTGATCATGCCGGCCTCCTCGTAGGCGCGGCCGACCATGAAGCCGGTGGTGTTGTTGAGGTAGAGGATCGGCGTCTGCGACTGGCAGCAGGCCTGGATGAAGTGGGTCGCCTTGTTGGCGCCGGCGGGGTCGAGCGGGCCGTTGTTGGTGATGATGCCGACGGAGTGGCCCTCGATCGCCGCATGGCCGCAGACGGTGGCCGGCCCGTAGGCCTCGCCGAAGGCGAGGAAGTTCGAGCCGTCGACGATGCGGGCGATGACCTCGCGCATGTCGACCGGGCGCTTGAGATCGGCGGGCATGATGCCGAGGAGGTCGTCTGCCGGGTAGAGCGGCGGCGCGAACTCTCGCTCGCCGGAGGGGGCGTCGCGGTCCCAGTCGAGGGCCGAGACGATCTCGCGGGCGAGGCGCAGGGCATCGCGGTCGTCTTCGGCGAGGTAGTCGCCGAGGCCGGAGACCGTTGTGTGCATCTCGGCGCCGCCGAGATCCTCTTCCGAAGCGATCTCGCCGGTGGCGGCCTTGAGCAGCGGCGGTCCGGCGAGGAAGGCGCGGGTGCGGCCGCGGACCATGACGATGTAGTCGGAGAGGCCGGTCTGGTAGGCGCCGCCGGCGGTGGAGGAGCCGTGGGTGACGGTGACCACCGGCAGGCCGGCCGCCGACAGGCGCGCGAGGTTGCGGAAGATCTGTCCGCCGTGGATGAAGTGCTCGACGCGGTAGCGCAGCAGGTTGGCGCCGGCGCTCTCGACGAGCTGGATGAAGGGCAGGCGGTTCTCCAGCGCCAGTTCCTGGACGCGGAGCTGCTTTTCGAGCCCCATCGGCTGGAGGGCGCCTGCATCGATGCCGGAATCGGACGCCGAGATCATGCAGCGGACGCCGGAGACGAAGCCGATGCCGGCGATGACGCCGCTGCCGGGCACGCTCTTCTCGGGGTCGGGGCTGTCCATGAG
>NZ_JBQVQL010000102.1:0-14518 GCF_052440005.1 Phreatobacter sp. | reverse complement strand
GCGCATAGGAGCGACCGCCTCGGCTGCCGCCGCCGCGCGGGGCCGCCTCGGCCGCAACGGCGCCGAGCATGACGGCGACGCCAGCGATGGCGAAGGCGCGGATGAGCTTCTTGGACCTGAAGAGGGTCTTGGACGACATGGTTTCCCCACGGATGGCACGGCGTTTTCGCCGCCGCTGCACGGACGTTAGCAGCATATGGGAAGCCTGTCGCCGCGAGACAATGCCGCAGCGGGAACGGCAAAACCGGCGGCGGTTTCCCGACGCCGGTTCACGCAGTCCGGATGCAAAAGCCGCTCAGGCGGCTTCGGCGCGCTTCTTGGCGATGGCCGACTTGATCTGCCGCGCCTTGGGCGACAGGTCCTCGGCACGGGCCTTCTGCAGGAAGGCATCGAGCCCGCCATTGTGGTCGACCGAGCGCAGGGCGTGGGTCGACACGCGCAGCGACACCGTCTGCCCCAGAAGGTCGGAGGCGAAGGAGATATTCTGCAGGTTCGGCAGGAAGCGGTGCTTCGTCTTGATGTTCGAATGGCTGACCCGGTGGCCAACCTGAACACCCTTGCCGGTGAGTTCACAACGACGCGACATCTGTCGGATCCCAAAGGTAAAGTGCGACGGCGTCGGCCGGCCGCTGGACAAAATGGTCCTGTTCGGAGAGGCGACGGCATAGTGACAGGACCAGGCCCTGTCAAGCAAAACCGGCGCAGACGAGCGCCAGAAGGATTCCGTCGCATGCCCATCGCCCGCGTCCACCGCATCATCGCACAGGCTCCCGACGACGTCTCGGGGCTTGAGGCGGCCATCGCCGCAGGCCGGATCGACCCCGCCGGCATCCTGGCGATCTTCGGCAAGACGGAGGGCAACGGGTGTGTCAACGACTTCACCCGCGGCTTCGCCACCCAGTCGCTGACCCTGGCCCTCGCCCGCCACATCGGGCCGGAGCGCGCGGCGGCGGTCTGCTACGTCATGTCGGGCGGCACGGAGGGCGCCATGGCGCCGCACTGGACCATATTCGAGCGGGTGGAGGGCGAAGGCGCGCCAGGCCCGGCCCTCGCGGTCGGGAGGGTCCATACCGCGGCGCTGCCGGCGGAGCATCTGGGCCGGCGGGGACAGGTCGAGCAGGTGGCGGCCGGCGTGCGCGAGGCGATGCGCCAGGCGGGCCTCACCGACGCCCGCGACGTCCATTTCGTCCAGGTGAAGTGCCCGCTCCTGACGGCGCAGCGAATCGGAGAGGCGGAGGGGCGGGGCGCGAGCGTCGCCGTCCGCGACACGCTGAAGTCCATGGGCCTGTCGCGCGGCGCTTCCTCGTTGGGTGTGGCAGCGGCCCTGGGCGAGATCGCGGCGGAAGCCGTCACCGATGACGCCATCGGCCGCGACCTCACGCTGTTCTCGGGCCGCGCCAGCGCCTCGGCGGGGGTCGAGCTCCTCGGCCATGAGATCGTCGTGCTCGGCATGTCGGCGGCCTGGTCGGGGGATCTCGCGGTCGACCATGCGGTGATGGCGGATGCCATCGACGTGGAGCCGGTGCGGGCGGCGCTCGCCCGGCTCGGCCTCGGCGCCGCCGGCCAGCTCGATGCGGCAGCCCGCAGCCGGCTGGTGGCGCTGCTCGCCAAAGCCGAGGCGTCTCCCGACGGGGCGGTGCGCGGGGCGCGCCACACGATGCTCGACGATTCCGACATCTCCTCGACGCGGCACGCACGCGCCTTCGTCGCGGGCGCGCTCGCAGGCCTCGTCGGGCGCACCGACATCTACGTGTCGGGCGGGGCCGAGCACCAGGGGCCGCCCGGCGGCGGGCCGGTGGCCGTCATCGCCGAACGGGGCTGATCAGGCAGCGGCGATCATGGCGGCAACGAAGTCGCGGGTCGACTGGCCAATGGCGCCGCCATGGCGCTCGGCGACACCATTCAGGGCGCTGACATAGCCGTCGGTCCAGACCGACATGCCGTCGCCGATGCGGGCGGAGAAGGCGGAGACCATGGCGCCCGCGATGCCGCGCGCCTCGAGTGCCGGCAGGCGTGAGATGCCGGCGTCCTCCAGGCCGCGGTCGGCGTCGACATAGACGGCGGCGCGCACGTCGGCTTTCACCGCCGTCTCAGGCTTGCCGGCGAGCAAGCCGCCATGGGAGGCGGTGACGACGATGTGGCCGGCGTCCTCCTTGCCGACCAGGCCGTTGGAATCGAGCACGAAGACGCGGATGCCCTTCGCCCCCGCCTCGACGACCTCGTGGCGCGCCTCGTCCAGCTGCTGCGGTGTCGGAGAGGGTTGCAAGGTGGCCCCGCCGAGCCGCTCCAGCGCCTCGGCGCAGGCCATGCCGCGCCGGAGCCCGAGGCTGGCGGCAGCGGCGTTGACGAAGGAGAGGACACCGCGGGCCGGCATGTCGGCGCCCCAGCCGATGCGGGCGGAGGTGTGGGAGACGGTGGCACCAGGCACGCCGAGGTCGTCCAGCCAGCCGAGCCCGGAAATGCCCGCCTGTTCCCGGCCGATGCCGGCATCGTTGAGGATCATCGCCGAGACGCCCTTGGTCGCGCCGTACCAGGCGGCATAAACCGCGCCGTGGGAGGCGCAGACGGCGATGCGGCCGCGCGCCTCGGCGGTGAGGTGGGTGACGCTGTCGAGGACGATGGGCGGCGACATCAGAGGACCCGTTCGGCTGGGGCAGGGTCGCCGACTGTTCCAGCCCCGGCACCGGCCGGCAATCGGCGGAGCCAAGCCGTTCGGCGGGGGCCAGTCATGCCCCCCTTCGCCTTGACACCTTCCGCACCGTCCCCACACTCGCGGCAACGACCCGCCAAGGGACGATCGGCCGGCGACAGACCGGCGACCGGGAGGACATGACATGACGGCTTCGGCCGGGCGCGCAGAGCGCCGCTACCTCGTCCGCGAGGAGGACGTTCAGGGCTATCACCCCGCCAACCACACCGGCACGCTGAACCGCCGGCTGATCAGCCGCGAGACGGTGGGCGCGGAATCGGTGGAAATGCTCGTCGGTACCATCGAGAAGGGAAACGGCGCGCTCCCCCACGCCCATCCCGGCATCGACCAGATCTGCTACCTGCTGGAGGGCGCGGCCGAGGCCGAGGTGGACGGCCAGCGCTTCGCCATGAAGCCCGGCGACTCCTGCTTCTTTCCCGCCGGCATGGAGCACGTCTTCACGGTGACGAGCCAGACGCCGGTGCGCGTCCTCGTCATCTACACGCCGCCCTACGAAGAGAACCCGGACAGGGTCATCCGCCGCCGCTGAAGGCGGCGCACACGCAGGTCCCGGGGAGGACACGCATGATCGATCGCAGAACCCTCATCGCCAGCGCCGCCGCCATGGCGGTCGCGGCGCCCGCCCGCGCCGCCTGGCCGGAACGGCCCATCACGCTGGTCGTGCCCTTCGCGGCCGGCAGCGGCACCGACACGGTGGCGCGCATCGTCGCCCAGCAGCTCGCCGCCCGCCTCGGCCAGGGTGTCGTGGTGGAGAACCGGGCGGGCGCCAACGGATCGGTGGCGGCGACCTTCGTCGCCCGCGCGCCGGCCGACGGCTACACGCTGTTCATGACCACCAACACCTCGCATTCGGCCAATCCGAGCCTGATGAGGTCCCTCACCTACGATCCGGTGAAGGACTTCTCCCCGGTGGCGCGGATGGGCAACCTGCCCTTCCTGCTGGTGGTCGACCCGAAGCTGCCGGTGACCTCGGTGAAGGAGCTCGTCGCCCACGCCAAGGCCAATCCGGGCAAGCTGACCTATGCCAGCGGCAATTCCACCGGCATCGTCGCCGGGGCGACCTTCGCGCGGCGCGCCGGCATCGACATCCTGCACGTGCCCTATCGCTCGACGCCCCCGGCTATCACCGACATCATCGGCGGCCGAATCTCCATGATGTTCGTCGACATCACCGCTTCGCTCACCCAGATCAATGCCGGGTCGCTCAAAGCGCTGGCCGTCACCACGGCGGAGCGCTCCAAGCTGCTGCCGAACCTGCCCTCGATGCAGGAGGCGGGGGTGCCAGAGTTCGACATCACCTCGTGGAACGGCGTGTTCGGCCCGGCCGGCATGCCGCCGGAGGTCGTCCAGCGCCTCAACAGGGAGCTGGCGGCCATCGCCACCGATCCGGAGATCTCGAAGAAGCTCGCCGAGATCGGCTTCGACGCCTTCACCCAGACGCCGGACCAGCTCGGCGCCTTCGTCCAGGCGCAGCTCGCCAACTGGGCGCGGATGATCAGGGACGCCGGCATCGAGCCGCAGTGACGTCGATGGATTTCTCCCTCACCGAGGACCAGCAGTCCCTGCGCGCGGCGGTGGAGCGCATCTGCGCGCGCTTTCCCGATGCCTACTGGCTGGAACGGGACACGAAGGGCGGCTTTCCCGACGACTTCCACGCCGCCTTCGCCGAGGCGGGCTTCCTCGGCGTCGCCATGCCGGAGGCCTATGGCGGCTCCGGCCTCGGCATCACCGAGGCGGCCATCATGATGGAGGCGATCGCGGCGTCCGGCGCCGGCATGTCGGGGGCTTCGGCCATCCACCTCAACATCTTCGGGCTCAACCCGGTCGTGGTGAAGGGGAGCGAGGACCAGAAGGCGCGGATGCTGCCCCCTCTCATCCAGGGCCGCGAGAAGGCCTGTTTCGGCGTCACCGAGCCCGATGCCGGCCTCGACACGCTGAAGATCAAGACTCGCGCCGAGCTGCAGGGCGACGTCTATGTCGTCACGGGGCAGAAGATCTGGACCTCGACGGCGCAGGTCGCCGACAAGATCCTGCTGCTCGCCCGCACCACGCCGCTGTCGGAGGTGAAGCGCCGCACCGACGGGCTCTCGCTGTTCTACACGACCCTGGACCGCGCCCATGTCGAGGTGCGCGAGATCGCCAAGATGGGCCGCAAGGCAGTGGATTCGAACCAGGTCTTCTTCGACCGCCTTCCCGTGCCCGCCGCCGACCTGATCGGCGAGGAGGGCCAGGGCTTCGACATCATCCTGCACGGCCTGAACCCGGAGCGCATCCTCATCGCTGCGGAAGCCATCGGCCTCGGCCGCGCGGCGCTGAGGCGGGCGAGCGCCTATGCGAAGGAGCGGCGCGTCTTCGACCGCGCCATCGGTCAGAACCAGGGAATCCAGCACCCGCTCGCGGTCGCCTGGGCGGAGCTCGAGGCGGCCGAGCTGATGATGCTGAAGGCCGCGACCCTCTATGACCGCGACGAGCCCTGCGGCCCCTTCGCCAACGCCGCCAAATATCTCGCGGCGGAGGCGGGCTACCGGGCCTGCGAGACGGCGGTCATGACCCTCGGCGGCATGGGCTATGCCCGCGAGTTCCACGTCGAGCGCTACCTGCGCGAGGCCTGGATCCCCCGCCTCGCGCCCGTCTCCGCGCAGCTGATCCTCTCCTACCTTGCCGAGAAGGTGCTCGGCCTGCCGAAATCCTACTGAACCAGAACAAGACCTCTTCCGGGAAACGCCGATGCAACCGACCCACAACGTCCAGCGCCTGCTGGATCTCTACCTGACCATGAGCCGCATCCGCGCCTTCGAGACGGCGGCGCTCACTGCCCACAAGGAGGGCGTGGTGCCCGGGCCGCTGCACGTTTCCATCGGCCAGGAGGGCGTGGCGGCCGGCGTCTGCCACAACCTCACTACCGAGGACCGCATCACCTCCAACCACCGCGGCCACGGCCACGCCATCGCCAAGGGCGCGGGGGTCCAGGGCATGATGCGCGAGCTGTTCGGCCGCGAGGGCGGCCATTGCCGCGGCAAGGGCGGATCCATGCACATCGCCGATTTCTCGGTCGGCATGCTCGGGGCGAACGGCGTCGTCTCCGGCGGCATTCCCATCGCTGTCGGCGCGGCGCAGGGCCTGAAGATGATGCGCTCCAGCGCCATCGCGGTCTGTTTCTTCGGCGACGGCGCCATCAACCGCGGGCCCTTCCTCGAGGGGCTCAACTGGGCGGCCCTCTATACGCTCCCCGTCCTCTTCGTCTGCGAGGACAACGGCGTCTCCGCCTTCACCGCCACGGACACGGTGACCGCGGGGCCGGGCGTCATCGCCCGCGCCGAATCGCTCGGCGTGCCGGGCGTCACCGTGGACGGCAACGACGTGATGGCGGTGGACGAGGCGGCGGCCCGCCTCGCGGCGGAGGTCCGTGCGGGCAAGGGCCCGCGGCTCCTCCATGCCAAGACCTTCCGCATCACCGGCCACACCTCGACGGATGCCGCCGCATGGCGCGATCCGGCCAGCGTGGAGGAGGCGAAGCGACGCTGCCCCATCGACCGGCTCGCCGTGCTGCTCGGCGAGCGGGGCGTTTCCCCGGCCGACCTCGCCGCGGTCCGGAGCGCGGCCGAGGCGGAGATGGCGGCAGCCGTCACCGATGCGAAGGGGGCGCCCTGGCCGGACGAGGCCATCGCCTACGAGGATGTGCAGGACGTGGGCGCGGTCGCCTATGCGGGAGTTTCGGCATGAGCGGGCAGAGCGTCACCCTCGTCGAGGCCGTGCGCCTCGCCGCCCTCCAGGAAATGCGCCGCGACCCCACCGTCTGGGTGATGGGCGAGGACGTCGCGCGCGGCGGCCTCTACGGCCAGTACAAGGACTTCCTGCCCGAGTTCGGGGCGGAGCGCGTCGTGTCCACGCCGATCTCGGAATCGACCATCATGGGCGCCGGGCTCGGTGCGGCGCTGGTCGGCACCCGGCCGATCATCGAGATGCGCATCTTCGACTTCGTCATGTGCGCCATGGACGAGCTGGTGAACCAGATCGCCAAGATCCGCTACATGTTCGGCGGCCAGGCCAAGCCCTCGGTCGTGGTGCGGATGCCGCACGGCATCTGGCGCAATTCGGCCGCCCAGCACAGCCAGATGCTGGAATCCTGGTTCGTCCACCTGCCGGGAGTCATCGTGGTGACGCCGTCGACCCCGGCGGACGCGGCGGGGCTGCTGGTCAGCGCCATCCGCTCGGACGATCCCGTGCTGTTCTTCGACCCGAAGAATCTCTTCCCCGTTGCGGGGGAGGTCGCGTCCGTCATCGCGCCGATCCCCTTCGGCAAGGCGCGCATGGCCCGCGAGGGCGGCGACCTCACCATCGTCTCCTGGTCGGCGATCATGCCGGCGGTTGAACAGGCGGCGGCGACGCTGGCGGCTGAGGGAATCGTCGCCGACGTGATCGACCTCAGGACGCTCTGGCCATGGGACCAGGAGGCGGTCTGCGCCTCGGTCGCGAAGACAGGGCGGCTCCTCGTGGTGCAGGAGGCGGTCTCGGTGGCCGGCTTCGGCGCCGAGGTTGTCTCGACGGTGGTCGAGACGCTGGGGCCCGCCCGGGTGAAGGCCGCTCGCCGGCTCGGCGCGCCGCGCATCCCGATTCCCTTCTCCCCGCCACTCGAGGACGCCGTGAAGGTGACCCCGGCGAAGATCGTGGCCGCTGCGAAGGCGGCGATGGGGTAGGGCACGGCTCCAATTCAGGAGTGCCCCACCTGCACCCTCCCCTTGTTCGCTTCGCTCCAAGGGGGGGACTTCCGCGTCGCGCGACGCCGGAACGGTCGCGCCAGGCACTGCGGCAGGCGGCGGGGCGCAACGTCGAAGTCCCCCTCCCTGCGCAGCGGGGAGGGTGCGGGTGGGGCTTTGGGTGTCGCCAGCCGTCAGCTACCGGCCCCGTCGACCTTCCGCTTAGGGGAATTACGTATCAGCCCTTATTGTTCCCGTCGCAGGCGGGTGGGACAGTCCGCCTCCGCGGACGATGGGGCGTCGGGCCGCAACGAGGACGTACGCCATGCGCATCCGGGGTCTTGTCGCGGCCGCGGGGCCGTTTGTGGTCGCTGCCATCCTGGGGCTCGCGCCCCTCGGCCCGGTCCGCGCGCAGACGGCAGAGCCGGAGGTCATCGATCTCGCGCAAGCCGCGCCGCGTCCGCAGCCGCGCCCCGACACCGCCCAGCCGCAGCCGCAGCGGGCGCCGGCCCAGGTGCTGCCGCCGCTGCGCGCCTTCCAGCGCGACGACCTCGCCGAACAGGCGCGCCGCTTCGAGGCCTCCATCGCCACCAAGCAGGCGAGCGACACCCGTCCCATCGCCGACATCCGCCGCGATGCCGATGCCGCGGCGACGCGCGGCGACTTCCGCGCCGCTGCCCGCTTCTGGGAGGCGATCGCGCTGCGCTCGGGCACGGATTCGGCGCCCTGGGTGCGCTATTCGCAGGCGCTCGGCGGCGTGCGCACCAACGACTGGCGCGAGCGCCAGCAGCTGCAGACCGACATCACCGCCTCCGCCTACATGGCCTATCGTCGCGCCGCGAACCGCAACGAGGAGGCCTTCGCCCTCGCCCATATTCGCCAGATCATGGTGGCGCGGCAGCAGTGGCGCCCGGCCATCGACATTGCCCGCGCGGTGGTCGAGACGCGTGACACGCCTGAGGCGCGGGAGGCCTACAACCGGCTGCGCGACCAGCATGGCTTCCGCTTCCGCGAGACGAAGGTCGATTCCGACGCGACGCGCCCGCGCGCCTGCTTCGTCTTCACCGAAGGCCTGCGGACGGGGCGCACCGACTTCGCGCCCTATATCCGCCAGACCGGCGTCAACGCCCCGCCGATCACCGTCGAGGACCGGCAGATCTGCGTCGACGGCCTGAGGCATGGCGAACGCTATGCCTTCCAGCTGCGCGAGGGCCTGCCTTCGTCCATCCCCGGCGAGACCTTGACGCGCAACGTGGACGTCACCGTCTATGTCCGCGACCGCACACCCGCGGTGCGCTTCACCGGCCGCTCCTACGTGCTGCCGCGCACCGGCCAGCGGGGGCTGCCGGTCGTCACTGTCAATCTCCAGTCGGTGGACGTCGAGATCATCCGCATGGGCGACCGCTCCATCGCCCAGACCATCCAGGAGGAATTCCCCAAGCCCCTGGAGAGCTACGAGATGCAGCAGCTCATTTCCGAGCGCGGCATCTCCGTCTGGAAGGGCCAGCTCGAGACCGAGAACCGCCTCAATGCCGACGTCACCACCGCCCTGCCGGTGGACGAGGCCGTGCGCACGCTGGAGCCCGGCGTCTATGTGGTCACCGCCAAGCCGACCAACGCCCAGCGCCGCACGGACGACGACGACGGCAGCAACGGCCGCGTCGCCCAATGGTTCATTGTCTCCGACCTGGGGCTGACCGCGCTCTCCGGCGTCGACGGCGTCCACGGCTACGTCCATTCGCTGAATTCGGCGAAGCCCCTCGCCGACGTCGAGGTCCGCCTCATCGCCCGCAACAACGAGGTGCTGGGCACCTCGCGTACGGACGCCTCGGGCCACGTGCGCTTCGCCCCCGGCCTCACCCGCGGCGAGGGCTCGCAGGCCCCCTCGCTCCTCGTCGCCGCGACGGCGCAGGGCGATTATTCCTTCCTCAACCTGCGCCAGCCGGCCTTCGACCTCTCCGACCGCGGGGTGGCGGGCCGCGAGGTCACCGGTCCGCTCGACGCCTTCCTGGTGCCGGAGCGCGGCATCTACCGGCCCGGCGAGACGGTGTACCTGACGACGCTGCTGCGTGACGCCAAGGGTGACGCGGTGCCGAACCTGCCGCTGACCCTCATCGTCGAGCGTCCCGACGGCGTCGAGTACCGCCGCATCGTCACCCAGGACCAGGGCGCCGGCGCCCGGGCCGTGCCGATCCCGATCGTCTCCTCGGCCCCCACAGGAACGTGGCGCGTGCGCGCCATCACCGACCCGCGGAGCCCGACGGCGGGCGAGGTGCGCTTCATGGTCGAGGACTTCGTGCCCGACCGCATCGCGTTCGAGCTCGCGCCGACCGAGCAGCGGCTGACCCGCGACGCGCCGTTCGGCGCCACGGTCGATGCCCGCTATCTCTTCGGCATGCCCGGCGCCGGCCTCGCCATCGAGGGTGAGGTGGTCATGGAGACGACGCCGAGCCTGCCGGACTTCCCCGGCTTCCGCTTCGGCCTCGGCGACGAGGAGCCGAAGCGCGACCGCGAGCCGCTTCCCGACGGCCTGGTGACCGACGATGCCGGCAAGGCCAGCATCGCCGCGCGCTTGCCGCGGATGGAGGACACGACCCGGCCGCTCTCGGCGCGCCTGCAGGTGCGCGTCGCCGAGCCCGGCGGCCGTGCGGTCGAGCGCACGGCGACGGTCTCCGTTCTGCCGGGGACGCCGCTCATCGGCGTCAAGCCGCTCTTCGACGGCGACCGCGTCTCGGAGAACGACACCGCCTCGTTCGAACTCATCGCGGTGGCCGCCGACGGCCGCACCCGGCGCTCCGCCCAGCTCAGCTGGCAGCTGCTGCGCCTTGAGACGCGCTGGATCTGGACCCGCGGCACGTCCGGCTGGGCGAGCCAGGCCGTCGTCTCGACGCGCCGCGTCGCCGACGGCGAGGTTCAGGCCACGGCATCCGGCGCTGCGGCACGCATCGGCGCGCCCGTGCCCTGGGGCCGCTACCGCCTCGAGGTGACGGCGGGCGGGGACGTCGCCGGCCCCACCACGACGGTGCTCTTCGAGGCCGGCTACGGCGCCGGCGGCACGGCCGACACGCCCGACGTGCTGGAGATGAGCCTCGACAAGCCCTCCTATGTCTCCGGCGAGACCATGACCGTTTCGGTCAATGCGCGCTTCGCCGGCTCCGCCACGGTCGCGGTGATGGGCGACCGGCTGCTCGCAGAGCGCACCGTGGACGTGCCGCAGGGCCGCTCCACCATCCAGGTTCCCGTCGGCACCGACTGGGGCTCGGGCGCCTATGCGACGGTGTTCATGCGCCGGCCGCTGGACGCCGCGGCCTCGCGCATGCCGGGGCGGGCCATCGGCCTCGCCTGGTTCGGCATCGACACGGCGGAGCGCCGCCTCAAGGTGACGCTGGAGGCGCCGGAGAAGATGGCGCCGCGCACGGCGCTTCGGGTGCCGGTGAAGGTCGAGGGGCTCGCGCCCGGCGACCAGGCCTTCGTGACGGTCGCGGCTGTCGATCTCGGCATTCTCACCATCACGAACTACCAGCCGCCGAAGCCGGACGAGCACTATCTCGGCCAGCGCCGGCTCTCGGCCGAGGTGCGCGACCTCTATGGTCTCCTGATCGACGGCATGTCGGCAGTGCGCGGCTCCATCCGCTCCGGCGGCGACGGGCCGTCGAACCGATTCTCCGGCGCGCCGCCGGCGCAGCAGCCGCTGTCCCTGTTCTCCGGCATCCTCACCGTCGGGCCCGACGGCACGGCGGAGGCGGTTTTCGACATCCCCGACTTCAACGGCACCGTGCGCCTGATGGCCATGGCCTGGACGGCGAAGAAGCACGGCTCGGCCTCGCGCGACGTCATCGCCCGCGACCCCGTCGTGGTGACCGCGACCCTGCCGCGGGTGCTCGGCCATGCCGACAGCGCCACCGCCCGGCTCGACTTCGTCAACGCCGAGGGGCCGGCCGGGGCCTATCGCGTCACGGTGCGGCCGGAGGGCCCGCTGCGGCTCGGCCAGAGCCAGGCGACCGTCCAACTCGGCGCCAATGGCGGCCGGGGCGCGGTGTCGCTGCCGCTCTCGGCCTCCGGGCTCGGGGTGGGTCACCTCAACGTGCAACTCACCGGTCCCAACGGCCTCGACGTCACCTCGCGCTATGCGCTCGGCGTGCGCCCGGCCCTGCCGGACATCACCCGCCGCACGGTCATGACCATGGAGCCCGGCCAGTCGGTGTCCGTGTCCAGCGACCTGCTCGGCGACTTCCTCGCGGGGTCGGCGCGCGTCGCGGTCTCGGTCAGCCCCTCCACGGCGATCGACGTGCCGGGCCTGATCCTCGCCCTCGACCGCTATCCCTTCGGCTGCACCGAGCAGATCACGTCACGGGCACTGCCGTTGCTCTATCTCGACGTGCTGGCGGCTGCGGAGGGCGGCCTCGGGCTGGAGACGCCTGTGCGCGAGCGCATCACCGACTCGATCGAGCGCATCCTGTCGCGCGCCTCGGGCTCCGGGTCGTTCGGCCTGTGGAGCGCGGGGTCGAACGAGGACGCCTGGCTCGACGCCTATGTGACGGACTTCCTGTCGCGGGCAAAGGAAAAGGGCTACGGAATCCCGACCACCGCCTTCAACCTGGCCATCGAGCGGCTGCGCACCCTGGTCGTCTCGACCAACGGCGTCGGCGACAACAAGGGCATGGACCTCGCTTATGCCCATTACGTGCTGGCGCGGAACGGCCGCGGCTCGCTCTCCGAGCTGCGCTGGCTCGCCGATACCCAGCTGAACGAGATCGCCACCCCGGTGGCGCGCGGGCAGCTCGGCGCGGCGCTGGCGCTGATGGGCGACATGGGCCGGGCCGAGCGCGTCATGGCCTCGGCGGTGACGATGCTCACCGCCCGCGGCCAGGTCGACATGGGCCGGTTCGATTACGGGTCGCGGCTGCGCGACGCCGCGGCGCTGATGGCGCTCGGCGTCGAGGCGCGCGTCACCCGCCGCATCGTCGCCGACGCCCAGCGCGTGGTGGAGGACCTGCGCGCCCGCACCCGCTACCTCTCCACCCAGGAGAAGGTCTGGCTGGTGCTGGCGGCGCAGGCGCTGATCGAGGACGCCAAGCGCATCCGCCTCGACGTCGGCGGCAGCGCCCACGAGGGTGCGCTGGCGCGGACCATCCGCTCCGACGAACTCGGGTCGGGGCTTGCCCTGCGCAATACGGGGCCTGAGGCCGTGCGCGCCGTCGTCTCGGTCACCGGCACCCCGGCGACGCCGGAGCCGGCCGCTGCGAATGGCTTCACCCTGCAGCGCCGCTACATGACGCTGACCGGGCAGCCGGCCGACATCACCCGCGTCGCCCAGGGCACCCGCCTCGTGGTGGTGTTGCAGGTGACGGAGGCGGCCCCGCAGCTCGGCCAGATCATGCTGGTCGACCGCCTGCCGGCTGGCTTCGAGATCGACAACCCGAGCCTCATCGCCTCGGCGGAAACCTCGGCGCTGAAATGGCTGCCGGCGGAATCCGTCCAGCCGGACTACAAGGCCTTCCGCGACGACCGCTTCATGGCCGCCTACAGCCGCACCAGCGGTGCGAACGGCACCTGGCAGGCGGCCTACATGATCCGGGCGGTGACGCCGGGGCGCTATCTCGTGCCCCCCGCCACCATCGAGGACATGTACCGGCCCGAGCGGGCGGCGCGCACCGCGGTCGGCCAGACCGAAGTGACGGCCGGGGGCCGCTAGTCCGATGGCGACCCGGCTGAGGATCGCGGCTGTCGCCGCCGGGGGGCTCGCGCTCGCCGGCCTCGGCGGGGCCGTGGCCTTCCACCGGGCCGGCGAGGGCCCGGACGGGGCGGCGACGCCCTATTCGCGTGAGGTGGTGGACCGGCAGGGACGGCTCCTCAGGCCGTTCCAGACCGACGACGACATGTGGCGCTTCCCCGGCGCGATCGCCGAGGTGGATCCGCTGTTCCTGCGCATGCTGACCGCCTTCGAGGACCGGCGTTTCGCCTCCCACCCGGGCGTCGATCCGCTGGCGCTGGTGCGCGCCGGCGGCCAGTGGCTGCGGAACGGACGCATCGTCTCCGGTGGCTCGACCCTCTCCATGCAGGTGGCCCGTCTCATCGACAAGCGCGAGGACGGTCGCACCATGGCGGTCAAGCTCAGGGAGATGGCCCGCGCCGTGCGGCTGGAGCGCGAGCTCGGCAAGCAGCGGGTGCTCGACCTCTACCTGTCGCTGGCGCCCTATGGCGGCAATGTCGAGGGCATCCGCGCCGCTTCGCTGGCCTATTTCGGCAAGGAGCCGCGCCGCCTGTCGCCGGGCGAAGCGGCCCTGCTGGTGGCGATCCCGCAGTCCCCGGAGGCGCGGCGTCCCGACCGCCACCCGGAGGCGGCGCGCCGGGCGCGTGACCGCGTGCTCGACCGCATGCTGCTCGCTGGTGTGCTGAAGCCCGAGCAGGTCGCCTCCGGCAAGGCGGAGCGCGTTCCCGTCGCCCGCCGCCAGATGCCGACCTTCGCCTGGCATGCGAGCGGCGATGCGGTGGCGGCGAGGCCCGCAGAACGCGTGCACCGCATGACCTATGACCGCACGACGCAGGAGACGCTGGAAGTTCTGCTGCGCGAGCGGGTGCGCGCACTGGGCACCCGGCTCTCCGGGGCTCTCATCGCCATCGATCACCGCAGCGGGCAGGTCATCGCCCGCATCGGCGCCGCCGATCCGCTCGACGCGGAACGTCAGGGCGCAGTGGACATGACGCGGGCGGTGCGCTCGCCCGGCTCGACGCTGAAGCCCTTCATCTACGCCATGGCCTACGAGGCCGGTCTCGCCCATCCCGAAACACTGATCGAGGACCGCCCGTCGCGCTTCGGCACCTATGCGCCGGCCAATTTCGACCGCGGCTACCAGGGCACGGTGCCGACCCGCGTGGCGCTGCAGATGTCGCTGAACGTGCCGGCCGTGGCGCTGCTGGAGGCCGTCGGCCCGCAGCGGTTCTACGCACGTCTCGAACAGGCGGGCATCCGCCCGGTCCTGCCGCGCGGTGAGGTGCCGGGCCTCGCCGTCGGCCTCGGCGGCGTCGGCCTGCGCCTCGCCGATCTCGCCGCGCTCTATGCGGGTCTGGCGCGCGGCGGCGAGATGCCGGAGCTCGTCGAGCGGCAGGG
>NZ_JBQVQL010000101.1:0-14863 GCF_052440005.1 Phreatobacter sp. | reverse complement strand
AGCCGCTGCCGCGGTGTCGGCGACTTCAGCGGCAGATGCGGCCGGGCTGCCAGCCGCTGCCGCAGCGTCGGCCCAAACAGCGGCCGGTGCGGCAGGGATGCCGGTCGCTGCCCCGGCGCCCGTCGCCGTGGGCGAGTCCGCAGGGGTGAGAGACCGCTCGCCTTTGGCGAGCATCGCACCCGCTCCGCCCTCCCCCGTCCCGGAATGCGCCGCGACCAGGTCCCGGCCCACCGCCGGGTGAGCATCAGCATCGGCTGCCGGCGCGTCGCCCCCCTTCGCCGGCTTCCAGAACACCGCGCTCCCGGCGCGGGCGAAGGCGAGGATCGCGACGAGGCTCGTCGCCAGGATCGTGCCCCAGATCCAGGCCGCGGCGCCGCTGCCCCGGCTCGCCTCCATGATCATGAGCTTGCCGAGGAAGCCGGACAGCGGCGGCAGGCCGGCGATCGCAATGGCTGCGGCGAAGAAGAGGCCCCCGAGGAGGGCGGGATGGGTGAGCGGCGCCGGTACCAGCCGGTCCTCCGCTCGGCCGCGCTGCGGGACCAGGATGTCCACGAGGAGGAAGAGGGCGGCGCCCGCCAGCGTCGAATGAAGGACGTAGTAGAGGCCCGAGCCGATGCCCCCGGCGTCGAACAGGCCGAAGGCGACGAGCACCGAGCCCATGGACCAGACCACCGCGAAACAGGCGAGGCCGAGGAGACTGCGCGCCGCCAGCATGCCGATGGCCCCGACGGCGAGGGTCGCCAGCGCCGCGGGCAGCATCCAGGGCGTGACGATGCCCGCAAGAGGCCCCGCATCGGCACCGAAGACCAGCGTGTAGACGCGCAGGATGGTGTAGGCGCCCACCTTGGTCATGATCATGAACAGCGCCGCCGAAAGCCCCGGTGCCGCCGCATAGGCGGTGGGGAGCCAGCCGTGGAGCGGAGCGACAGACGCCTTCAGCGCGAAGACGAGGAACAGCATCACGGCGCCCACGCCGAGCAGCGCCGTATCCCCTGCCGCCACCGTCGCCACCTTGCGGGCGAGGTCGGCCATGTTGAGCGTGCCGGTGACGGCATAGATGGTGCCGACGGCGAAGAGGAAGAGCGTCGAGCCGATCAGGTTCACCGTCACATAGCGGAAGCCGGCCCTCAGGCGCCGCGCGCCGCCGCCGTGCAGCATCAGCCCGTAGGAGGCGATCAGCATCACCTCGAAGAAGACGAAGAGGTTGAACACGTCGCCGGTCAGGAAGGCGCCGTTGACGCCCAGCACCTGGAACTGGAACAGCGGATGGAAGTGCCGGCCGCGCAGGTCCCATCCCGCGGTCGCGTAGACGACGATGGCGAGAGACAGCACGGCGAAGAGAAGAACCATCGTGGCCGAGAGCCGGTCGAGGATCAGCACGATGCCGTAGGGCGCCGGCCATGCGCCGACGAGATAGGGGCGCACGACCCCGTCCTGGGCCAGCGCATAGAGGCCGATGGCCACCGCCAGCAGGGCCGCCGCCGCGGCGATGGAGACGACGCGCTGGGCCGCGAGATTGTGGCGGCTCGCGAGGATCATGAGCGGCGCCACCACGGCCGGCAGCACCAGGGGAACGACGATCCAGTGGGTCATGGCTGCCTGCATCATGGCCGCGCCTGGTCGGTGGTCACGGTCGCCTCGCCGTCATCGACGGCGCCGGCCGGATCGCCCTCGACCGAGTCGGACCCCGTCTCGAGAAATCCGCGCAGCGCCAGCACGACGACCAGCGCCGTCATGCCGAAGGAAATGACGATGGCAGTGAGCACCAGCGCCTGCGGCAGCGGATCGGCATAGCCGGCGGCGCCGCTCGCATAGATCGGCGGGCGGTTGACCGTCAGGCGGCCCGTGGCGAAGAGGAACAGGTTCACGGCATATGAGAGGAACACCGTGCCGATCACCACCGGAAACGTCTGGCGGCGGAGGACGAGATAGACGCCGACCGCCGTCAGGAGGCCGATGCCGGATGCGACGAGCACCTCCATGATCAGTCCTCCCTCTTGGCGGTCGCGGCGTCCCGTTCCCGCAGGAGCCGGATATCCGCCGGGCCCTCCGGCACGGGGCTGCGCTCGGCGCGCGCCTCGATGCGCGAGATCTGGGCGAGCGCCAGCAGCACCGTGCCCACCACGGCGAGGAACACGCCGGTGTCGAAGGCCATGGCCGTGGCGAGCTCCACCTCGCCGATCAGCGGGATGTGGAAATAGCCGAAGGAACTGGTCAGGAAGGGCCGGCCGAAGAGGAGCGAGCCGAGCCCCGTCAGGCCGGCGATCACCACGCCCGCCCCCACCAGCGTATGGGCGTCGAAGCGCGCCCGCTGGTGGCTCCAGGCATAGCCGCTCGCCATGTACTGCATGATGTAGGCGATGGCGACCACGAGCCCGGCGATGAAACCCCCGCCCGGCTGGTTGTGTCCGCGCAGGAAGATGAACACGCCCACCGTGAAGGCGAGCGGCAGCAGGGCGCGGGTCGCCACCACCAGGATCAGCGGATGCGCCTCCGCCGATTCCAGGCCCTGCCGCATGGCGTCGAGCCGGCGCGCCGCCGGCCCGCGCAGGGCGGTGTCGAGCAGGGCGAAGATGGCGAGCGCGGCGATGCCGAGCACGATGATCTCGCCGAATGTGTCGAAGCCGCGGAAGTCGACGAGGATGACGTTGACCACGTTGGTGCCGCCGCCGCCGGGCTTGGCCTGGGCGATGTGGTAGTCGGAGATGGTGCTGAAATCGCGCGTCAGGATGGCAAGCGCCAGGGCCGCGACGCCCACGCCCGCGGCCACGGCGATGGCGCCGTCCCGCACCTTGCGGCGGGTCTCCGTCTCCGGCGGCGTCGTCTTCGGCAGGAGATTGAGCGCGAGCAGAAGCAGGATGGTCGAGACCACCTCCACCGAGATCTGGGTCAGCGCCAGGTCCGGCGCCGAGAACTGGATGAAGGCGAGCGAGACGATGAGGCCGACCACGCTGGTGAGGATCAGCGTCAGCAGCCGGTTGCCGTGCTTCACCACCACCACGGCCGAGGCCGCGATCAGCGCCGCCCAGGCGACGAGCGCGACGAGATGGACCGGCAGCATGGCGCGTGCGCCGGCCCCGTGTTCGCCGCGCGCGAAGGCCCACAGGGCGACGATCAGCACCGACACCGTGACGATGGCGATGGTGCGCGGCAGCGATTCGACGTTGGCGCGCCGGGTGAACCAGCGCGCCGCGAAGACCGTGGCCGCCACGACCGTGTCGAACAGGGCCTTCGCCTCCGGTCGCGGCCAGGGCGCGCGCCACAGGGTCAGCAGCGCATGGCCGCGGAAGGCGACGAGCCCGCCCGCCACGGCCGCGACGCTCATGAACAGGGCCGGCGTCAGCCCGTGCCAGATCGACAGCGAGTAATAGGGCAGCGGCGCACCACCGATGACCGCCTGGGCCGTGCGGGCGACGATCGGGCCGGCGATCAGCGCCGGCAGCAGGCCGATGGCGACGACCAGCCCCACCAGCAGCGCCACCGGCAGCCACATCCCGGCACCGGGATCGTGCGGATGGTGGGGATAGTCGTGGCGCTCGGGGCCGGCGAAGGTGCCGACCGCCAGCCGCACCGAATAGGCGACCGAGACCAGGGCGCCCAGCGTCGCCCCGACGGGAATGAGCCAGCCGAGCCCGCCGAGCGGGCCTGACGCGGCCGCCTCCAGCATCATCTCCTTGGACAGGAAGCCGTTGAGGGGCGGCAGGCCCGCCATCGAGGCGGAGGCGACCACGGCGAGCACCGCCGTCACCGGCATCAGTTTCGCGAGGCCGCCGAGCCGGCGGATGTCGCGCGTGCCGGCCTCGTGGTCGACGATTCCGGCGGCCATGAACAGGGCCGCCTTGAAGGTTGCGTGATTGAGGATGTGGAACACGCAGGCGACCGCCGCATAGGGCGTGCCGAAGCCGAGCAGCATCACCATGAGGCCGAGATGGCTGACCGTGGAATAGGCGAGGATCGCCTTCAGGTCGTCCTTGAACAGGGCGATCCAGGCGCCCACCAGCATGGTGACGAGGCCGACGGGGGCGACGATGGCCACCCACAGGTCTGTGCCGGCGAGCACAGGCCAGAGCCGGGCCAGCAGGAAGACGCCGGCCTTCACCATGGTCGCCGAGTGCAGATAGGCCGAGACCGGCGTCGGCGCGGCCATGGCGTGCGGCAGCCAGAAATGGAACGGGAACTGCGCCGACTTGGTGAAGGCGCCGGCCAGCACCAGCGTGAGGATCAGGGGATAGAGCGGCGAGGCCTTGATCACCTCGCCTTTCGTCAGCAGCACGCTGAGCTCGTAGGAGCCGCCGACGTGGCCGAGCACCAGCATGCCCGCGGTGAGGAGAAGCCCGCCGCCGCCGGTCACCACCAGCGCCATGCGGGCGCCCTGCCGGCCCGCCGCCGCGTGGCTCCAGAAGCCGATCAGGAGGAAGGACGACAGGCTCGTCAGCTCCCAGAAGATCAGCATGAGAAGGATGTTGTCGGAGAGGACGATGCCGACCATCGCGCCCTGGAAGAGCAGCAGGTAGGCGTAGAAGCGGCCGATGGAGTCCTGCCGGCCGAGATAGTAGCGCGCATAGACGATGATCAGCGCGCCGATGGCGAGGATCATCGTGGCGAAGAACAGGCCGAGCCCATCGGCGAAGAAGCGGAAGGAGAGGCCGATCTCAGGCACCCAGGCGGTGCCGGCGAGCACCGTCTCGCCGCGATAGACCGCCGGTGCATCCACCAGCAGCAGAACGAGGCTCGTGAGCGTGACGGCGAGGGTCACGGCCATCGCCGTGTCACGCCCCGAGCGGGCGACGAGAGGCGGCAGCAGCGCCCCGAGAAGGGGGATGAGCGGCACGAGAATGAGGTTCATCGGGCGTGCCCTTCAGGAGCACGTGCCCCGATTTCGGTCGTGTCAGCCCCCATCCGGCCCGCAGCTCCCTCTCTTTCCCGATCCGCGGCGTCGCCTGAAACTATCGGCGATGCGGACGTCCGAGCGCCTGCCCCCGCGGCGCATGAAGCCCTCTGAGTGCCACAAAGTTCCGCCGGGGGTCGTTGTGGCAATTGGCTGCATGGGCGATCCGCCACCCTCAGCGGCGCCGCTCGATCGCCTCCCAGACGGTCGCGGCGATGTCCGGGCCGCCGAGCCGGCGAATGGCGCGGATGCCGGTCGGCGCGGTCACGTTGATCTCGGTGAGGTTGCCACCGATCACGTCGATACCTGCGAGGATGATGCCCTGCGCCTTCAGATCGGGCCCGATGGTCTCGCAGATCTCGCGCTCGCGCGCGCTGAGCTGCGTCGTCTCCGCCGCCCCGCCGCGCACCATGTTGGAGCGCAGGTCGTCGGCCGCCGGAACGCGGTTGACGGCGCCGGCGAAGACGCCGTCGACCAGGATGATGCGCTTGTCGCCGTCGCGCACGGCGGGGAGATAGTGCTGGATCACCCAGGGCTCGCGCGTCAGTGCGGCGAAGGTGTCGAGGAAGGAGCCGAAATTCTCGTCCCCCTCGCGGATGCGGAACACGCCGGCGCCGCCGTGGCCATAGAGCGGCTTCATGACGATGTCGCCCATCTCCTTCCGGAAGGCGCGGATCTCGTCGAAGTCCCGCGTCACCAGCGTCTTCGGCATGAGCTGCGGGAACCGGGTGACGAAGATCTTCTCCGGCGCGTTGCGCACGCTGGTCGGGTCGTTCACCACCAGCGTCTTCGGATGGACGCGCTCGAGGAAGTGCGTCGCGGTGATGTAGTGCAGGTCGAATGGCGGATCCTGCCGCATCAGGATCACGTCGAAGGTGTCGAGCCCGACCCGCGCTCCCTCGCCGAGGGTGAAATGGTCTCCCTCGACGTCGCGCACCTGCAGCGGATAGGCCAGGGCGGAGGGGATGCCGTCGCGCATCGCCAGGCTGTCGGGGTGATAGTAGAAGACCTCGTGCCCGCGCCGCTGCGCCTCCAGCATCAGGGCGAAGCCGGAATCGCCCCGGATCTTGATGGATTCCATCGGATCGGTCTGGACCGCGACCTTGAGGCTCATGGGGCATTCCTTTCAGACATCGGCGTCGAACGCCCCCTGTATATGGCGCGGCCAGCCGCCGTGCGATACCAGGATGAGGTCGTAGCGCCTCTCGCTGCCTGCATGGCGGGGATGCCGCGCGAGGAAGATCTCGGCCGCGCGGGTGATGCGCCGCCGCTGCGCCGCCGACAGGGCCTCGACGGCGAGGTCGAGCGAGCCGCGCGCCTTCACCTCGACGAAGACCACCGTCCCGCCGCGCCGGGCCACGATGTCGATCTCCGCCCCCGGCCCGCGCCAGCGCCTGGCGAGGATTCGATAGCCCTTGGCGAGAAGCAGAAGGAGGGCGGCCGCCTCGGCGATGCGCCCGCGACCCCAGGCGGCGGAACGCTTCGGGTCGGCCTCCCGCCTCACCCCTCCTCCTTCGCCAGCAGCAGCGCGCGCTGGTAGAGGTCGCGCCGGGGAAGGCCCGTGGCCGACGCCACAGCCGCCGCCGCGTCCTTCACCGACCCCTGTGCGAGCGCCGCGCGCAGCATGGCCTCGATATCCGTCTCCGCCGGCGCCGGGGCCTCGCCCGGCGGGCCGACGACGACCACGATCTCGCCCTTCGGCTCCGCCTCGCCGGCATAGGCGGCGGCGAGGGCCGCGAGCGAGCCGCGCCGCACCTCCTCGTGCAGCTTGGTGAGCTCTCGGCACACCGCCGCGTCACGGTCGCCGAGTTCAGCCGCGAGATCGGCGAGGGACGCCGCAAGCCGCGGCCCGGTCTCGAAGAAGACGAGTGAGCCCGGCACCTGGGCGATGGCGCGCGCCCGGTTCCGCCGCCCCGTGGTCTTCGGCGGCAGGAATCCTGCGAAGAAGAAGGCGTCTGTCGGCAGGCCCGCCGCCACCAGCGCCGCCATCACGGCGGAGGGGCCGGGCACGGGGACGACCCGGTGACCGGCCTCGCGCGCCGCCTCCACCAGCTTGAAGCCGGGATCGGAGACGAGCGGCGTTCCCGCGTCCGAGACCAGCGCCACCGATTCGCCGGCGGCGAGGCGTTCGAGAAGCTTGGGGCGCATCTCCGCAGCATTGTGCTCGTGATAGGGGACGAGTCTCGCGGTCAGTCCGAAATGGTCGACGAGCCGGCGGGTGACGCGGCTGTCCTCGCAGGCGACGAGCGAGGCCGCCGCCATCGTCTCCACCGCGCGCACCGTCATGTCGCGCAGGTTGCCGATGGGAGTCGCCACCACGTGCAGCCCGGGCTCCAGCGCGCGGGCGAGAAAGCGGGTCCCGCCGAGGATGTAGTGCCGGTCGGGCGGCTTCTGCGCGGGAATGTCGATCATGGCTGTTCTCTTTCGGCGACCATAGGCGCTGGCCCCGTCTCGCGTCCATGCCCGGCCGCGGCGGTCTCGCGCCGCTCCCTGTTGCCCTGGGGCCACGCAAAAGGGGCCTTTGCGGTTTGACCTTGCCCCTCCCTCACGGCTATTCCCATGCACAGGGCGGGGCATTCAGGGCATGTGGAGGCGATCGGACATGGCGGAATCGGCGACTCGGCGCGGTGGAACCGCGCACGGCACGACCCTGCGCGGCCTCCTGGTCGGCGCGGCGGCCCTGGCCCTCGCGGCCTGTTCGGGCGCCAACATCCAGGGTTCCGGCCCGGTCGCGGGCCCCGGCCCAGCTCCCACCGCGCCCGCTGCGCCCGGCTCCACCATCGGCACCGGCTCGGTGAAGGTAGCGCTGCTGCTGCCGCTCTCGGCGGGCGGCGCCGCCGGCAACACCGCCACCGTCCTGCGCAATGCGGCGGAGATGGCGGTGGCCGAGTTCCAGGGGCCCGACATCACCATTCTCGTCAAGGACGACGGCGGCACCGCCGCCGGAGCCCAGGCAGCCGCCCAGGCCGCCATCCAGGAAGGCGCCGAACTGATCCTCGGCCCGCTGCTCGCCGAATCCGTCCGTGGCGCGGCGGCGGTCGCCCGGCCCGCCGGCAAGCCCATGATCGCCTATTCCACCGACACCAGCGTCGCCACCCGCGGCGTCTATCTCATGAGCTTCACGCCGCAGAACACCGTGGACCGCATCGTCCAGCACGCCACCCAGGCCGGCAAGCGCTCCTACGCCGCCTTCATTCCCGACTCGGCCTTCGGCCAGGTGGTCCAGGGCGCCTTCCAGGAGGCCGTCAGCCGTGCGGGCGGACGCGTGGTGGCCATCGAGAAGTTCCCGCTGGAAGCCAGCGGCATCGGCGCCGCGGCCTCGCGCCTCTCCGGCATCGCCGGTCAGATCGACGCCATCTTCGTGCCCGACCCCTATGACGGCGCAGCGATCCAGGCCCTGTCGACCGCCGGCATCGACACCCGCCGCGTCCAGGTGCTCGGTGTCGGCCCCTGGGTCGGCAACACGGCCGCCGCCCGCGCCGCGCCGACCGCCCTCTACGCCGCGCCGGACGAGGCGGGCTTCCGCTCCTTCTCCGAGCGTTACCGCGCGCGCTTCGGGCAGGATCCGGCGCGCATCGCGTCGCTGACCTATGACTCGGTCTCGCTGATCGCCGCCCTCGTACGCACCCAGGGCTCGCAGCGCTTCTCCGAGACGATCCTGACCAATTCCTCCGGCTTCAACGGCGTCGACGGCCTCTTCCGCTTCCGCGCCGACGGCACCCCTCAGCGCGGCCTTGCGGTCATCCAGGCCGGCGGACGCGTCGTCAGCCCCGCGCCCCGCACCTTCTCGGGCGGGTCGTAAGGTCGGGTTTACTCGCAAAGTCCTGACGGAAGAGGCCGGCGCCAAGCCGGCCTTTTTCTTTGGCGCCCCGAGGCGGATCAGCCGAGCGTCAGCTTCACCGCCACGCCAAGGGCCGCCATGACGCCAATGAGCGGCAGCAGCCCGAGCTTCATGCGGAAGGCGAGGACGAAGGCGATGACGGCGAGAGCCGCCGCCTTCCAGTCGAGGGCCTGGGGATCGAAGGTCGGCACACGCACCGGGCCGAAGGCGCGGCTGCCGACCTGACCGAAGAAGACGTGGAGCGCGAACCAGATGGCGAGATAGAGGATGACGCCCACCACCGCCGCAGTGATGCCCTTCAGCGCGCCCGCCAGCAGGCGGTTGTGCCTCAGGTCCTCGACGAAGGGTGCGCCGGCGAAGATGAAGAGGAAGGACGGCGCGAAGGTCACCCAGGTGGTCATGGCCGCGCCCAGCACCGCCGCCACCATCGGGCTGAACGGATCGGGCGCGCGGAACGCGGCGAGGAAGCCGACGAACTGGGTCACCAGAATGGTCGGCCCGGGCTTGGTCTCGGCGAGACCGAGGCCATCGGCCATTTCCGCCGCCGTGAGCCAACCCTTCTGCTCGACGGCCGCCTGGGCGAGCCAGACGAGCAGCGCATAGGCGCCCCCGAAGGTGACGACGGCGAGCTGCGAGAAGAACGTGCCGATCTGGGTGAGGATATGGCCAGGGCCGAGCAGCAGCGCCGCGACCGTGACGGGGGCCCACCAGACCGCTCCCCAGACGAGAGTGTTGCCGAGGAGCGCGGTGTAGCGACCGGAGGCGGCACGCGCGACCGGCGCGGCATCGTCGGGCGGCGGTGTCAGGAAGGCGCCGAGCGCGGCGGCGGCAAGCACGATCAGCGGATAGGGGACCTGGAACAGCAGAATGGCGAGGAGCGAGCCCGCCATGATCGCCCTGAGTACCGGCGCATCGCCGACGCGCTTGGCCATCTTGATCACCGCCTGCACGACAATGACCAGCACGGCCGCCTTGATGCCGAAGAAGATGCCGTCGACCACCGGCAGGCCCCGGGCGGTGACGTAGAGCATCGACATGGCGAGGACGATCAGCGCCCCCGGCAGGACGAAGAGAAGACCCGCCGTCAGCCCGCCGCGCACCCCGTGCAGCAGCCAGCCGATATAGGTCGCGAGCTGCTGGGCCTCGGGGCCCGGCAGCAGCGTGCAGTAGTTGAGCGCATGCAGGAAGCGCTTCTCGTCGAGCCACTTCTTCTCTTCCACGATGATCGTATGGAGCATGGCGATCTGGCCGGCGGCGCCGCCGAACGACAGCAGGCCGACCCGGATCCAAACGGCCAGCGCCTCGGAGAAGGGGACGGCGGAGGGCCTGTTCACGGCGGCTGGATCGAGGGCGGTCATGAGCGATGTGTCCAGTTGTGGGTTTCGGCGCGAGCCCCCGTCACCCAAGCGTAAAGCCCATCGAGCAAGACAAATCCATGACGGAGCATTGCGGCATCGTCGTCACCGGACAGGACCGACAGGCCGAGAGAGATGGCCAGGTACCCCGCCGCCTCGGGGCTGGAGCCGAGGTCCCCGGTATCCGCTGCGCGGATGATGGCTGCCATGTCCAGCAGAGGCGGAACGCCCGCGAAGCCGACGGCGTCCAGCAACGTGTCGAACGAGCAGCGCGGCCCATCATGTTCGATCGCGGCGCCCGGCGTATCGAAGGCGATGCCGCCGAGGTCCCGTGCCACGGCGATCACCTGGTCGGGTTCGACGAAGAGAAACCGGGCGTGCGGATCGAGAAACCGTCGGATCAGCCAGGGACAGGCCACCCGGTCGATCTTGGGACGCCGGCGCGTCACCCACGTCCGTCCGGGACCGCCGAAGGCATCCGCCGCCTGCCGGGGTATCATCGGGTGGCCGGCCTCGGCGAAGGCGAGCGCTCCCCCCGCGAGGACGCGGGCGTCGAGGCCGCGCGCGCGCAGCTCCGCCGCGGTGCGCTGGCTGCGGTTGTGCCCGGCCTTGCAGGACACCACGACGGGGCGCGCAGGGTCGATCAGTGCGGCGACGGCGGTGCCCGACGGATCGTCGGACCAGCGCGAGGCCGGCAGGTCCGCCTGCAGGGCGCGAACGTCGGCGGCCCGGACATCGATGACCTGAGGCCACGACGGACCGCCGAGCAGGACCGCGAGATCGTCGGGAGAGATGAAGAATGATGCGCCGGACACAGCAGAACCTCCTACCGCAAAGCGGTCTGGAGGCGGTGCTTGGGCCGCATCGGCAGCCTGCCGGGGCGACCGCCGTCGGCCCCGCATCCCCTGTCTAGTCCGCCGGCGGGCCGCCGCGCAAGCACCCCGCACGGCTCCCATGCGGGCGGGTGGGTCCGGCCTTCGGGCAAATCGGCTAGTGGTCCCCCATGGCAACGCACGGGCAGACGACGTCGCAGGAGCAGACTGCCCAGGGGAGCGCCGGGGCCGATGGACGCGCCGCGGCCGCCCGCGCCCGCCTGAAGGGCATCGGGCTGATGTGCGCGGCGCTCGCCTGTTTCGCCTGTCTCGATGCGCTCGCCAAATGGCTCGGCACCCAGATGGACCCCATGCAGGTGGTCTGGGCGCGCTACACCGCCGCCCTGGCGATGATCCTCGTGATCTTCAACCCGATCCGCAATCCCGGCGTCTTCGTCACCCGACGCCCGTGGATCCAGGCCGTGCGGTCGGCCCTGCTGTTCGGCTCCACCGCCTTCAACTTCATCGCCCTGCAGTATCTGCAGCTCGATCAGACCGTCTCGATCATGTTCGCGACGCCCTTCATCGTCGCCATCCTGTCCGGCCCCTTCCTCGGCGAGTGGATCGGCCGGCGCCGCTGGATCGCCGTCATCGTCGGCTTCCTGGGGGTGCTGGTCGTCACCCAGCCCTGGAGCGGTTCGCTGCACTGGGCCATGCTGCTGTCGCTGGTCGGCGCCTGCGTCTACGCGCTCTACAACATCCTCACCCGGATGCTGGCGGGCCACGATTCCGCCGCGACGACCTCGATCTACTCCGTCGCCTTCGGCGCGGCGGTCGCCACCGCGCTCGTGCCCTTCATCTGGACGACGCCGCCCGGCCTCGCCGCCATCGTCGGCATGATCGCCATCGGCGCCTTCGGTGCCTTCGGTCACTGGCTGCTGATCGTCGCCCACGGCTATGCGCCGCCCGGCATCCTCGCCCCCTTCATCTATACCCAGATCGTCTGGATGACGGCGCTCGGCTGGCTCGTCTTCGCCCAGGTCCCCGCCGCCAATACCCTCGCCGGCGCCGCCATCGTCATCGCCTCCGGCCTCTACCTGCTCTACCGCGAGCGGGTCGTGGCCCGCGGCGGGCGCTGAGCTGACCCTGCGTCAATACGCCGCATAGGGGCTTACCCCCGCGCAACGGACACTCCGCCTGTGGCGGGCCTGACGGGCCCGGCGCGACGGTCGAGCGAGCCGCGGGGGGATGCGGTCATGCGGACGGACATGAGCGGTTTCGGCGACCTCTTCATCGTGGACGACGACGTCGCGGTGCGCGAGGGCCTGTCCATCGTTTTCGAGCAGGCCGGCTACCGCGTCGCCGCCTTTGCCGACGCGACGGCGCTTCTCGGCGCGCTCCAGCAACGCCACCCCGACGCCATTCTCCTCGACGTCTGCCTGCCGGGCGACAGCGGCGTCGAGGTGCTGCGCCAGATCGCGCTGCGCCGCTTCGAGGGGCCGGTGGTGACCATGTCCGGCCAGGCCGACATCCCCATGGCGGTGGCGGTGATCCGGGCGGGCGCCGTCGACCTGGTGGAGAAGCCGATCGACGCCGCGAGCATCCTGCGGAACGTGGGGCAGGCCATCGCCGGCCATGCGCGGCGCGCGGCGGAGCGGGCCGATCCCGTCTCGGCCCTCGGCCCGGGGGGCGCGAGCCTCCTCACCCCGCGCGAGCGTGACGTGTTGCAGGAACTCGTCCGCGGCGCCTCCAACAAGGAGGCCGGGCGCAGCCTCGGCATCAGCCCGCGCACCATCGAGGTGCACCGCGCCCGCATCATGGAAAAGCTCGGCGCCCGCAACGCCGCCGACCTCGTCCGCGTCATCTACGACGAGCGTCGGCACGACGCCCGGTGAAGACGGGCAGGCCCGCCCCTCGGGGCGCCTGGCTGCAAGTGCCTGACCCCCAAACGGCGCGACCGGCGCGGCGAGGCCCTGCCAGAAGGCAGGCCTGTGACGCGCCATGGTCGGCGAGAGGACCTCAATGGCGCAGGAGCCCGTCATCTATGCCCGCCTGCAGGGCGATGTGCTCGAGGTCGTGACCGACCGGCTCACCCTGCGCAGCGAGACTGGCGCCCTGGTCGCCATCGAGGATCACGTGCGCCAGCTCTTCGCCCGCGTGACGGAAATCCGCATCATGACGCTGGACGAGGCGCCCTGGTCGCTGTCCCAGCACGTCATCGCCCCGCCGCTCCAGCGCGCGGCGTGAAACCGCGGCTGCTTGGCCAATAGTGCGGAATATCGTCGGCTTCACTGCTTTTCACAGCAGACGACAGGTATTTGGTTACACTTGTGGGTCTATAGTGCTGCGGACAACGGGTCTCCGTTGCGGTCCTTCGGGACCGCCGCAACCGCCACCGTCGCACTCGCGCCGATGCACGCCGCCGAAAGAGCGAACATGCCTGCAACGTCTGCCCAAGAGACCCATGCCTTCATCGAGCAGCTCGGCCGCCTGGGCATCGAGAAGGACAGCGAGAAGCGCCTCGCGCTCCTGCGCGGCGTGGCCGATCTCTACCTCACCCGCACGGTCAGCCCGACGTTGGCAGAGGAGTACCTGTTCTCCGAGATCGCCAACGCCGTCATGCGCAAGCTGCAGCCCCACCAGCGCCCGCAGGTCAGCGCCGTCCTGTCCGACAGCGAGCGGGTGCCCCACAGCCTGGCCCTGGCGCTCGCCTCCGACGCCGACATCGCCGTCGCCAGTCCCATCCTGTCGCGCTCCCCGGTGCTGACGGAGGGCGACATCATCACCCTCGCGCAGGCGAGCAGCGACGAACATCTGCAGGCGATCGCCACCCGCCCCACCCTGACCTCACGGGTCACCGACGTGCTCATCGACCGCGGCAGCAACACGGTTCTGCGCACCGTCTCGGGCAATGCCGGCGCCGAGTTTTCCGAGAAGGGCATGCTCAGCCTCGTCACCCGCGCGCGTGACGACGACGAACTGAGCCTTGCCCTCGCCGACCGCGGCGACCTGTCTCCCGCCGTCGTCGACCAGCTCAACGCCCTGATCTGCGCCCGTGTCTCGACCGAGGCGGAGGGCGGCGATGCCTCCGACGCGGTGGCAGGCCTGAGGGCCCGTGCCCAGGCGCTGATCGCCGAGGAGTTGCGCAAGCGCAAGGCCAACATCAACAGCACCGAGCGGATCATCGCCGCCGTCGAGGCCGGCACCATGCCCCTCGACGACGGGCTCGGCCCCCTCCTCGCCGGAGGCCGACTGCTCGACGTGTCGCAGGTGCTGGCGCATTTCCTGCGTTTCGACCGCAACTTCGTCTTCCAGCAGATGGCGACGGGCGAGATCAACACCATCGTTCTCGCCTTCCGCGCGCTCGACATTTCCTATGCTCACCTGGAGACGACCCTCGCCCTGCGAGCGCGCAAGCGCCGCGGCGGTCAGGCGGGCCAATCGGTGTCGCGGCAGGATTACGAGGCGATCAACGCCGCCGATGCGCAGCGGGCCATGCGCTTCCTCAAGGTGCGCATGACCGTGGGCAAGGCCCCGCCCGCAGAGAGCGCGGCCTGACGCGCGGCGCCATGGCCAGGGTCGCAGCTTCACGTTAGAAGGGCCGGCGGAGGCTCCCCTCCCACCCGTCGCGACAGAGGCGTCCCTCGCATGTTCCCCAGGCCGCTCGCCAGCTTGAAGCCCAACACGGCCGCCTACGAATCCCTGCCGATGGTGAAGCCGACGGGCTTCCGCGAATACGACGCCCGCTGGTTCTTCGGCGAGGAGCTGAACCTGATGGGCGTTCAGGCGGTGGGCATGGGCCTCGGCACGCTGATCGGCCGGATGAGCGTTGCGCGCGAGATCGTCGTCGGCCACGATTTCCGCGGCTATTCGGCCTCCATCAAGATGGCGCTGGTCACCGGGCTGATGGCGGCGGGCTGCCGGGTGCACGACATCGGCCTCGCCATGTCGCCCATGGCCTATTTCG
>NZ_JBQVQL010000100.1:0-14953 GCF_052440005.1 Phreatobacter sp. | reverse complement strand
ACCAGCGCCTCGCCGAGGCGCGCACCGAGGCGAAGACCCTGGCGGAAGCCCCCGACACCTTCGCCGTGCAGCGCCGCGAGATTATCGCCCGCATCCAGGAGGGCGAGGCGGCCCAGCGCGCCGCAGCCGATGCCCTCGCCGCCGGCGAGACGGCCCTTGCCGCAGCGGATCGCGCGGCGCGGGCCGCCCTCGACGCCATGACCGCGGCCCGCGAGGCCTTCGCCCGCACCGAGGCGCGCCTCGAGGCCGCCCGCCAGCGCCTCCAGGAGATCGGCGCCGAGATCGCCGAGAAGTTCGAGGCCGAGCCCCAGGCCCTCCTGCGCATCGCCGGCCTCGCCATCGACGCGGCGCTCCCCGAGGCCCGTCGGATCGAGGACCAGCTCGACGGATTCCGCCGGGAGCGCGAGCGCCTCGGCGGCGTCAACCTGCGCGCCGACGACGAGCTGACCGAGGTCCAGGCGCAGTTCGACGGCATGGTCGCCGAGCGCGACGACCTGGTCGAGGCCATCAAGAAGCTGCGCGCCGGCATCGGCTCGCTCAACCGCGAGGGCCGCGAGCGCCTCCTCGCCTCCTTCGCCACCGTCAACGAGAACTTCCAGCGCCTCTTCACCACCCTCTTCGGCGGCGGCACGGCCGAGCTTCAGCTGGTCGAATCCGACGATCCGCTGGAGGCCGGCCTCGACATCCTCGCCAAGCCGCCGGGCAAGAAGCCGCAGACCCTGTCGCTGCTCTCCGGCGGCGAGCAGGCGCTGACCGCCATCGCGCTGATCTTCGCCGTCTTCCTCACCAATCCCGCGCCGATCTGCGTGCTGGACGAGGTCGACGCGCCGCTCGACGACGCCAATGTCGAGCGCTACTGCGACCTGCTCGACGAGATGGCGCGCACCACCGACACGCGCTTCGTCGTCATCACCCACAATCCCATCACCATGAGCCGCATGGACCGCCTGTTCGGCGTCACCATGGCCGAGCGCGGCGTCTCGACGCTGGTGAGCGTGGATCTCGGGCGCGCCGAGCAGCTCATCGCCGCGGAGTGAGGGGGCGGCTTCGGCCCCTCCTCCGTTGACTGCTCTTGCTCCCGACCCTCCACCCGTCATGCCCGGCCTTGGGCCGGGCATCCACGCCTTATCGTCATTCCACGGTGTTCAAGTCGTGGATGGCCGGGACGAGCCCGGCCATGACGGAGAAGGCGGAGCAAGCCAACTAGCATCATCATGTCGAATAGGACCAAAATCCTTGACAACGTGACGCTGGTCCTGTAATCCTCCGGCATGTTCGGCAACTGCGGTTAAATCTGATCGCGCGTCGCGGCGGCGTTGCACCTGTCGTCATTCCTGGCCGAGCGGAGCGAGGGGAAGGAAATCCAGCGGCCAAAAGGCGCTGCCCCTCGTCCCCTGGACTCCCTTCCCTCGGCCTGCGGCCTCGCCGGGTGGTGACGACCCGTGTTGGTGCAACCCGGCAGGCGCGGGCGGAGCGCATACAAGGCGGACGACGATCAAGGACTCGACTGTGTGTCCGCTATCGTATATACAAACGTAGTCCTGCCCGCTGACCATGATGAGACGGACGAAACGGATGACCCGGGCAATGGGGACTAGATCCGGCGGCGTTCGTTGGGGATCATCATGGAATTCGAATGGGACGAGAACAAGCGTCTCGCCAATATCGAGAAACACGGGATCGATTTCCGGATCGCCATCTCCGTGTTTTTTGTCCCTGCCGCGCTCAGGCGGTCAGACCGCGACGAGGAGCGTTGGATCACGATAGGCCCGCTGAGGCACCGACTCGTTGCCGTTGTCTGGACCCCGAGAGGAGAGGCCAAGCGGATCATTTCCGCGAGGCCGGCAAGACCCGATGAAAGAGAAGATTACACGCGTCACGTTGGAGGATATCCGGTCGGGTAAACTCAAGGATGAGACCGACTGGGAGCGCGTCCGCGCCATGACCGACGAGGACATCGGGCGCGCCATCGCCGAGGACCCCGACTCCGATTTCGACCTCGCCAATTCGACGCTGGTCTTCGTCGGCAAGGTGTCTGAATGGACTCCTCCGCCGCGCAAGACGGCCATATCAATCCGCCTGGACGAGGATGTGTTGGACTTCTTCAAGGCGCAGAAAGGACCCTACCAGACCCACATCAATGCGGTGCTGCGGTCCTACATGACGGCGAGCAAGGCTCGCGGCGCCAAGGGCGCAGGGACCCGGCGCCGGGCGCCGAAGACGGCCGCCGAATAAGCTCGGCTTGCCACCCCGGGCGCGCCCACAGCCCGTCCGGGCATTCCACTGCCACCCCCGCGTCATGCCCGGCCTTGTGCCGGGTATCCACGACCAATCATCGGGCTGCGGTGTTCAAGTCGTGGATGGCCGGGACGAGCCCGGCCATGACGGAGAGGTCGGTCTGACGGGAGGTTGCAGTTGCGGATGGACCAGCCCTCACCCGCAGCAGCAGCTCCCGGCCTCGCCCTTGCCCGCCCCGTCCTGCACGCTGGCGTGGTTGGTCTCCGCGGGCAGGTCCATGGCGGGGTTCTCGGCGAAGAAGCCGTTGGGCTTCAGCATGAAGCCGGCATATTCCATCGGCATGACCGGGAAATCCTCCGGCTTGCACACGTGGGTGTGGCCGAAGGAGTGCCAGACCACGAGGTCGGCATTCTCGATCGAGCGGCCCTGCTTCACATAGGCCGGCAGGCCGTCGCCGCCCGCATGCTGGTTGGGATAGTCGCCGCTGGCGTATTTTTCAGCCGGATCGAAGGGCGTTACCCAGACGTGCTTGCTGGCGAAGCCGCCGCGCTGCGCCACCGTCGAGCCCTCCTGCGCCAGCATGAGCGGGCTTGGCTGCACGATCAGCTTGTAGCCGGTGGGCTTGCCGACGCTGTTGGCCACGTTGGGGTTGGTGATCTTCCAGTAGCGGCCGGTCTTGCCGTCCGCCTCGCGGGCGGCGTCCCGCTCGTTCGACAGCACCCGCGACGTCGTGTCGAAGACGTTGCCGTAGGGATTGTCGGTGCCCCAGGGCCGCGGCACGAATTCGTGCTCGGTCACCGTGTTGCCCTCGCCGTCGAGGGCCATGTGCATGCGCACGTTGAAGAAGTGCTGGTGGGTCGGCCCGCCGAGGCCCTCGTCCACCATGCCGCCCCAGGGATAGGGCTTCCCCGGCGCCACCGCCGCCGTCTGGATGATGCCGGTGAGCTTGGCCTCCAGCTGGATCGTGCCGTCCTGGTAGAGGTACCAGTAGAAGCCGTAGTCGTAATTGCCGACTGTGGCGAAGAAGGAGATGACGAGGCGGCGCGACCGCCGCGCCTCGAAGACGCCGGTGCGCAGCTCGTAGTGCTTCCACAGGAGGCCGTAGTCCTCCTCGTGCATGCAGATGGCGTTGGGCATGACGATGGGATTGCCGGCGTCGTCCGCCATCGGCACGTCGAAATAGCGGATCAGGCCGAGGCAGTCGCAGCCGAGCTCGAGCGCATTGGCGAGCTTGCCGAGGCCATATTCGCCCGCGTCGAAGGCGCTCTTCCAGAAATGGTTCGTGGTCGGGTCGGCATAGGGGACCACCATCTCGGTGACGCTGGCGCGGTGCATGATGGGGCGCAGGCGGCCCTGGTCGGTGATGCCGAGCTGGTGCAGCACCAGGCCTTCGCGGGGCGTGAATCCGAGGCGGAACGACCAGTTCTGCCAGGTGACCTTCCAGCCGTCGACCGTGAAGCTCGGACCCTCCGGCTGCACGATGTTGAGGGGCTTGAGGTCGGTGCGGGGGCTGGGCAGCGAACCGCGGTCGTAGTTCCGGCGCTTCTTCGGGATCGGGACGATTTCGGCCTCGTCGACGAGATGGACGACGCGGTTCTCGACGAGATCGACCAGGGCGACGACGCCCTCGATCGGCGAGGCGTAGCCGTTGTCGTTGACGTGTTCGCGCCAGTAGCTCACCGCGCTGACGAGGCGACGGCCGAGCTCGGCCTCGCGGCCGAAATAGCCGGCGGAGAAGGGATCGACCTGGACGAGGGCGATCTCCGCATCGGTCAGGCCGCGGCGGTGCATGGCCGCCCGCCAGCCCGGATCGGCCTTGACGATGTCGCCGGCCTTGAAGAACTCCTCGATGATCACCGCAGGCTGGCCGTAGGGCGCGGCCATCGTGTCGCGCGTCGCGAAGGCGATGACGGATGCCTCGCCGATGTCGACCAGGGCCTCGTGCACGGCGCCGGTGGCGGTGTCGATGGTCACCGCGAAGGCGCGGCGGCGGATCGGGCGGCCGGGGGCCCAGCCGGCGATCTCCGCCTTCAGCGGCTCGTCGAGCTGCAGGGTGGCGAAGCGCGTCGTCTCCGGCAGCGCCTTCCTCTCCATCAGGATGGCGCGGGCGGCGGCGATCTCGGCCGTCGACAGGGGATCGAGCGGGTGGACCGGGGCGGCCCCGGCCGCGACGGTGCTCTCGGACGCCATGGTTGCTCCCTCCGCTGGACGGCGGGATCGTCCTCCGGCGGCTCGTCCCGGGCAATCGACCTTTCGGTTGACCGGGATCGGCGCCGGCCCGCACCATGGCGCTGGCGTGCTTCTTGCTCGCATCGCACGCGTCACCACGTCCGGACGGGCCCCTCGATGTCCAGCACGCCCCATGCCGTCGCCGCGGCCATGCACTTCGCCAAGACCCTGCTCCACGCGGGAAGCTGTGCCTTCTACCGCGTCGACGCCGACTGCAACCTGCACGACTTCCACATGGACGAGGACCTCCGCGGCTTCCACCGCGACTATGTCGGCCGCCTGCACGAGGTCGATCCCTTCCACGCCCGCCGCCTGCGCCACACCGACCGCACCGTCTCCTGCCTCTCCGCCGACGTGGTCCGGCCGCGGGCCCCGGAGGGTGCCGCCTATGCCGCCGCCTGCGCCGCCCACGGCATCGGCGACATGGTCGAGCTGTTCTTCCGCCGCGAGGGGCGGATCACCGCCGGCCTCTGCCTCACCTGGCCGGCGGGCCGCGCCGCCCGCCCCGGCGATCTCGCCGCCGCCCGCGCCGCCCATGCCTATATCGAGTTCAACCTGCCCCCCGCCGCGGCTGCCGATGACCACGGCCTCACCGCCCGTGAGCAGGAGGTCGTGGGGCTGATCTGCGCCGGCCGCACCAACCGCGACATCGCCGACGCCCTCGCCATCAGCCTGGCCACCGTCAAGACACACGTCATCCACATCTTCGAGAAGCTCGGGGTGGAGAACCGCGCCTCCGTCGTCGCCCGCATGGCGCGCGGCTGAGGCCCAGGGCTCGCGCCGCTGGCGAAAGGCGAGCGTTGCCCGATAGATGCTGCACTGCGCCGTCGATGTCGCAGAGCAGGCCGCACAATTGTCGCGAGGGCGAAATAGCCAAGATATTCCAATGATTTATATTGTTTCGTCCCGTCCTTGACACGTTTTCGTGGCATCACTATAGGTGTGCCCGGCTTTCGGGGGGTGGCAGTCCGGCGACCTACCGTCGTTGAGCCCTGACGACGAGCCGGCCGAGGAGGCTGGCGATGGCGTCAGGTGGCGAAAACGACGGCAAGACGCCGGGGACGTCTTCCCCGGACTCCGACCTCGACGCGCGGCGGCGCGCCCTTGAATCCCGGCTCGAAGCCATCGAGCGCGAGCGATCCTCGGGAGCAGCGCCGGACGGCCGGGCGGCCCAGGAGCCGTCCGGGCTGGTGAAGCTCTTCCGCTTCTCGGCCGATTTCGTCTCCGGCGTCCTGGCCGGAGCGCTGATCGGCTGGCTGGTGGACCGTTTCGCCGGGACGCGTCCCTGGGGTCTCATCGTGTTTCTTCTGCTGGGCTTCGCGACGGGGATCTACAATCTCGTCCGGTCGGCGCAGCGGGCCAATCGGGAAGGCTGAGAGGCCGTTCCGACCCTCGACTAGACCGCATGCGGGAGCAGACCGGCGATGGCCGATCCGATCAAACAGTTCGAGCTCGTCCCCATCGTTCCGATCCGGGTTGGCACGGGTGATTTCTCCTTCACCAATTCCGCCCTGCACATGTTCATCATCGTCGGCGTGACGGCGGCCTTCCTGCTGCTGACCACCTCCGGCCGCCGCCTCGTGCCGACGCGCATGCAGTCCATGGCCGAGCTCGCCTACGAATTCGTCGCCGGAACGGTCCGACAGACGGCCGGCACCGAGGGGATGAAGTTCTTCCCCCTCGTCTTCTCGCTCTTCATGTTCGTGCTCTTCGCCAACCTGATCGGCATGGTGCCCGGCGCCTTCACGGTCACGAGCCACATCATCGTCACCGCCGCCCTGGCGCTGCTGGTGATCTCCACCGTCATCATCTACGGCATCTGGAAGCACGGCACCCACTGGTTCGCGCTCTTCGCGCCCTCGGGCCTGCCGAAGGTGATCCTGCCGCTGATCGTCGTGATCGAGGTGATCTCCTTCATCTCCCGTCCGATCTCGCTCTCCCTTCGTCTCTTCGGCAACATGACCGCCGGTCACATCGCGCTGAAGGTCTTCGCCGGCTTCGTCACCGCCATGGCGGGTGCCGGCGCCCTCGGCATGCTCGGCGCCACCCTGCCCGTGCTGATGATCACCGCGCTCACCGCGCTCGAACTGCTCGTCGCTGTCCTGCAGGCCTATGTCTTCACCATCCTGACCTGCATCTACCTCAACGACGCCCTCCATCCTGGCCATCACTGATCATCGGTGACGGCAGGTCCCTCATCCTCCCTTCGCTCCCAACACCTCACAGGAGTTCAAAATGGATCCGGTTGCAGCCAAGTTCCTCGGCGCTGGTCTCGCTTGCCTCGGCATGGGCCTCGCGGCCATGGGCGTGGGCAACATCTTCGGCAACTTCGTTGCCGGCGCCCTGCGCAATCCGTCGGCTGCGGCCGGCCAGTTCACCAACGCCATCGTCGGCGCGGCCCTCGCTGAAGGTCTCGGCATCTTCGCGCTCGTCGTCGCCCTCGTCCTGCTCTTCGTGGTCTGATCCGCGGCGGACGCATCGACCGCGCCGGGGCCCCATCGGGTCCCGGTCCGCGGTCGCTCCGGCGTTCCCGCCCGGCTTCGGCCGGCTCTCGTTTCGCGTGTGACGGCGCTTCCCGCCCGATCGCGCCGATAGGGTCCCGCAATGGCGACGAACACCACTTCCGGGACCCAGGTCCCATCCAAGGGCGGTTTCCCGGCCTTTCGCGTGGAAACCTACGGTTCGCAGCTGCTCTGGCTGGCGATCGCCTTTGGCCTGCTCTACTACCTGATGTCGCGCTTCATCGCGCCGCGCATCGGCGGAATTCTCGAGGAGCGGGCCAGCCGCATCGCCGGGGATCTCGCGGCGGCGCAGGCGATGAAGGCCGAGGCCGACGCGGCCACCCTCTCCTATGAGAAGGCGCTCGCGGAAGCGCGCGCCAGCTCGCAGGCGATCGCCGCCGAGACCCGCGCCAAGATCACCGCCGAGGCCGATGCCGAGCGCAAGGCCCTCGAGGCCAAGCTCGCCACCGACCTCTCGGCGGCCGAGGCGCAGATCGGGGCCGCCCGCACGGCGGCCATGGGCAACGTCCGCTCCATCGCGGTCGATACCGCCCAGGCCATCGTCGAGCGCCTCGCCGGTGCCGGCGCCGACGCGGGTCGTCTCGAAGCGGCGGTCGACGCCGCCCTGAAGCGCTGAGGAGGCCCGGATGAGCGAATATCTGCCGATCTGGATCGGCCTCATCATCTTCTTCGCCATCGCCTGGAAGATGGGCGCCCACACCAAGCTCGTGAACGCCCTCGACGCGCGCTCCAACCGCATCGCCGCCGAACTCGCCGAGGCCAAGCGCCTGCGCGAGGAGGCCGAGGCCATCGTCGCCGACTACCGCCGGCGTCAGCAGAGCGCCGAGCAGGAGGCCCGCGACATCGTCACGGCCGCCAAGGCCGACGCCGAGCGCCTCGCCGCCGAAGGCAAGGCCAAGATCGAGGAATTCGTCGCCCGCCGCACCAAGATGGCGGAGACCAAGATCGCCCAGGCCGAGGCCCAGGCCATCGCCGACGTGCGCGCCGCCGCCGCCGACGTCGCCACCGCTGCGGCCGGTTCGGTGCTCGCCGACATGGCCCGCGGCTCCGGCGGCGACAAGCTGCTGACCGCCGGCATCGCCGAGATCAAGGCCAAGCTGAACTGAGATCTGGGCTCCGCCCGCCCCCCTCTCGTAAGCCGCCGGGTCGCTCCCGGCGGTTTTTCGTTTTCGACGCGGATTCCGCCCCGGCTCTTCGTCGTCGGCTGTGTTCCGGCTCGACAAACAATAGCTCGGCAGAATCGAAGTGCGTCCGAGCCTCGCCCGTTGGGCTCGCACCTCAGGATGAGGAGGTCGGCGTCCTGCATGGCGGCGAGCGGTCGCGGACAACCGAACCTCATGCGAACCCTGATGCAGATCACCCACCCTCCTCATCCTGAGGTGCGAGCCCGCAGGGTGAGCCTCGAAGGACGCACTTGGGGTAGTGCAATGCGCCGTGCGCCAGGGCGATCTGGTCCCTCTGAACAAGTGCGACCGCCCGCCGCGACTTGCCTCGCCCAAGAAAAAAAGCCGCCGGGCGGACCCGGCGGCTTCCAGAAACCGAAAACGCGAACGCCGGATCAGGCCGGCAGCAGCGGGTCGATGATCTTCTCGAACTCGGAGGCCGGCTGGGCCCCGAGAACGCGCTTGCCGTTGACGAAGAAGGTCGGCGTCGATTCCACCCCGAAGGCCGAGGCCGCCCGCTCGCGCGTGGCGTTGAGCGCGTCGAGGATCGCCTGGTTGTTGAGGCAGGCCTCGAACTGCGCCTGCGTCATGCCGGCCTGGCGGGTGATGGCGGTGACCGCCTCGAGCGGATTGCCGCCGAAAGCCCAGTTGCGCTGCTGCTGGAAGAACACGTCGATGAGCGCGAAGTAGCGCGCCTGGTCGACGCCCTCGCCGGCCTTGCCGTCGGCGTTGAGGGCGCAGCGGGTGAGCATGTAGACGGCGGCGTCGAGCTGGTTCAGCGCGAACTCGCGGAACACGAGGCGCACCTTGCCGGTCTCGATGTACTTCTTCTTCAGCTCGGGCAGCGTCCCCGTATGGAAGCTGGCGCAATGGCCGCAGGTGAGGGAAGCGTATTCGACGATGGTGACCGGCGCATCGGCCTTGCCGAGCCAGACGTCGCCGAGCGGGCCCGGCTGCATGAGCTGGGCGACGTCGACCGTCTCGGTCTGGGTGCGCCGCTGGGCCAGCGCCGCCGGAGCGAAAGCGGCGACCAGGCCGAGAGCGGCCGAGCCTTCGATGAAATGTCTGCGCGACAGCATGGCTGGTTCCTCAAGATCGCCGCGAGGGCAAGGTCAAGGCCATAGCTGTG
Organism: Phreatobacter sp.; assembly: GCF_052440005.1. Classification (GTDB taxonomy): domain Bacteria; phylum Pseudomonadota; class Alphaproteobacteria; order Rhizobiales; family Phreatobacteraceae; genus Phreatobacter. The sequence continues at coordinate 5,672 of NZ_JBQVQL010000100.1, read as the reverse complement.
GCACCGGTCGGTGGCAACATCAGGGCTGCGCCGGGAGGGCGCCGCACCGGTCACAGTTCTGCGAGAGATCAGGTGCGGGCGATGATCTCGCGCTCGCGATAGACCGGGCGGCCGGCGATGCCGTCGCAGGCCTTGCGGCGCATCAGGGCCGAGGGACGGCGGTCCTTGAGGGTGGAACGGCGGCGCCGGCGCGGGCGGGGCTTGCCGATCATGACGGCGCCCATGCGCGGGAAGGCCTCGCGCATCGCCCCGTCGGCGTCCTCGATGAGGAGGGGCATGCGCAGCGCCACGCCCCAGAGCTGCCAGTCGGCGACCACGTCGTCGGCATCCGCCATGGAGACCAGCGGCACGCTGAGGGCCGGGTCGGCATGGACCAGCACCACCTCGACGCTGTCCGTCGCCTGCGAGGCGTCCTCGCTCACCCTGACCGCGACGCCGCGATAGGCCGAGACGGGAAGCTGCAGCTTCATCCGGGCGCCGCTGGCCGTGCGGCGGATCACCACCCGGTCGGCATGGAGGTCGATGGACCGCTGGCCGCCGTCGGCGCCCCTGTCGGGCGCGGCGTAGCGGGTGGGCAGCTGGGCGGGATCGAGGCGCAAAGAAGCCCCGATCCCGGCGGCGAGGACGCCGGGTTCTGTCTGACGCAACACTTGCATGCTCCCTTGGGGTCTTCGGCCGGCTCAAACCGGCTCTCGCCCCGTCGTTGGGAGGACTGTCGCAGCATTTCTTGTCGGACCGCTTAAGCTGGACGGTTAAGCGGACCTCAATCCGATCGCGACAGTTGAAGACCTTCGCGCATGCTTGAGAAAGCCTTGGGCGATGTGCTTTCCCAATGCTTGGGAGGTGTGGTTGCGCGCTCCTTGCCGAACAGGATGAACGAAGCCTGATCGCCGCGCCCCCGGCACCGGCCCTGCCTTGAAACCGGCGCGCGCGATGCCTACACGAGGGGAGCCCCCCGTTCGCGCCGAAGGCCCTTCATGTCCGATCTCCTCGATACCGGCCTGCTTCTCGAGCAAGGCCGCCGCCTCGTCGCTGCGGCCCGCAAGGCCGGCGCCGACGCCGCCGACGTCATGGCCGTGCGCGGCGTCTCGGTCGGCGTGCAGCTGCGCGACGGCAAGGTGGAGAGCTCCGAGCGTTCCGAGGGCGACGACATCGGCCTGCGCGTCTTCGTCGGCCGCCGCAGCGCCTCCGTCTCCTCCAATGACCCGCGCGAGAACGTCGAGGCGCTGGCCGAGCGCGCCGTCGCCATCGCCCGCGTCGCCCCCGAGGATCCCTATGCCCGGCTCGCCGATCCGGCCGACCTCGCCCGCGACTGGGCGGACCTCGACCTCATCGATCCCGTGATGACGGCCGTCGCCGACCTCGAGGACCTCGCCCGCCGCGCCGAGGCGGCCGCCCTCGCCGTGAAGGGCGTCACCAAGTCGGGCGGCGCCGATGCGGGGGCCGGCATCGGCGGCTTCGCCCTTGTCACCTCCACCGGCTTCGAGGGCGCGACGCTCGGCTCCTCCACCTCCTTCTCGGTCACCGCCATCGCCGGCGAGGGCACCGGCATGGAGCGCGACTACGATTACAGCGGCGTGCGCCACCGCGCTGACCTGGACGATCCGGAAGCCATCGGCCGCAATGCCGGCGAGCGCGCGGTCCGCCGCCTCGCTCCCCGCAAGGTCGACACCCGCAAGGTGCCGGTGATCTTCGACCAGCGCACCGCGGCGAGCTTTCCCTCCTATCTCGCCGCCGCCGCCAACGGCCAGGCGGTGGCCCGCAAGACCTCCTTCCTGCGCGAGAAGCTCGGCCAGCGCCTGTTCCGGCCCGGCGTCATGATCATCGACGACCCGCTGCGCCGCCGCGGCCTGCGCTCCCGCCCCTTCGACGGCGAGGGCGTCACCGCGCGCCCGCTGACCCTGGTGGAGGACGGCGTGCTGACGAGCTGGCTCCTCGACAGCGCCACCGCCGCCGAGCTCGGCCTCAGGACCACAGGCCACGCCAGCCGCGGCACCGGCGGGCCTCCCTCGCCGGGCGCGACCAACCTCCACCTCGCCGCTGGCACGGTCAGCCCGGCCGACATGATCGGCGCCATCAAGGACGGGCTCTACGTCACCGACATGATCGGCAGCGGCGTCAACATGGTCACCGGCGACTATTCCCGCGGCTGCTCCGGCTACTGGATCGAGAACGGCGAGCTCGCCTATCCGGTCGCCGAGATCACCATTGCCGGCAACCTCGTCGATATGTTTGCCAGCCTCACCCCTGCCGACGACCTCGTCTTCCGGCGCGGCACCGATGCCCCGACCGTGCTGGTGGAGGGGCTCACCGTTGCCGGACGCTGACGACCTCGTCCTGCGCGACCTCCTGGAGACGCTGGCCGAGGAGGCCGGCGCCATGGCGCTCGACTTCGCCCGGCGCGGCATGCGCAGCTGGACCAAGGCCGGCGCCTCGCCGGTGACCGAGGCCGACATCGCCGTCGACCGCTTCCTGAAGCGCCGCCTCGGGGAGGCGCGCCCCGGCTTCGGCTGGCTGTCGGAGGAGACGGCCGACGATCCCTCCCGCCTCGACAGGCGCGAGGTCTTCATCGTCGATCCCATCGACGGCACCCGTGCCTTCGCCGCCGGCCTGCCGGACTGGACCATCTCGCTCGCCGTGGTGCGGGACGGCCGGCCGGTGGCCGCCGCGCTCGCCGAACCCGTGGCGGGCCGCACCTTCATCGCTGCGCTCGGCCACGGCGCTAGCGTCTCCGGCCGTCCGCTTGCCGCCCTCGGCCGCGACAGTGTCGAGGGCGCGGTGGTGGCGGGGCCGAAGCCCATGACGGTCAGGGCCGAGAAGGCCGGGGCGCTCGCTTTGCCGAAGATCCATTCCCTCGCGCTCCGCTTCGCCAAGGTGGCGGCGGGCGAGATCGACGCCGGTTTCGCCGGCGGCCAGAGCCACGACTGGGACCTTGCGGCGGCCGATCTTTTGGTGCACGAAGCAGGAGCATCACTGACCGGCCTCGACGGGACCGTGCCCTGCTACAACAGGCCGGTTCCCACGCATTTTCCGCTCGTTTGTGCCGGTTTTCCGCTGCATGGGCTTCTTCGGCAGATCGCCGCGGAAGAGCGCCGCCGCGGCGGGACGAGCTGAGGGGAAGACCATCATCATGACTGCGACGGGCGAGTCCAAGCAACTCCCGCACCTGGTGTTCGGCGGCGAGCTGACGCGGCTGGACGGCAACGAGTTCCGTGACCTTTCCAAGCTCGACATCGTCGGCATCTATCCGAATTACGCCACCGCTCACGCCGCCTGGAAGGGCAAGGCCCAGCAGACCGTGGACAATGCGCACATGCGCTACTTCATCGTTCACCTGCACCGCCTGCTCGATCCGGACGCGGCCTGACCGGCGGCCCCGGGACCGGTGTCCTTCCTCAAGCGTCTGGCGCGCTCCGAGCGGGTGCGGTCGGCGGCGGGCTCGCTGCTCGCCGGCTACCTGCGCCTGGTCTGGCGCACGGGCCGCTTCAGGCTCGACCCGCCCAACATCTACGACTACGCCGACGACAACCTGCCCGTCATCTTCGCGATGTGGCACGGCCAGCACTTCCTCTCGCCCTTCGTGAAACGTCCGCAATACCGCGCGGCTGTGCTGATCTCGCGCTCGGCCGACGGCGAGATGAACGCCATCGCCGCCGAGAAGCTCGGCGTGCGCACCATTCGCGGCTCCGGTGACCACAAGGGCCAGTTCGCCCGCAAGGGTGGCGTCAGCGCCTATTTCCAGATGCTCGAGGCTCTCGCCGACGGCGAGACCGTCGCGCTCACCGCCGACGTGCCGAAGATCGCCAAGCGGGCAGGCCTCGGCATCGTCATGCTGGCCAAGCAGAGCGGACGCCCCATCCTGCCCATCGCGGTAGCGACCGCCCGGCGCATCGATCTGAAATCCTGGGACAAGGCGAGCGTCAACCTGCCTTTCTCGCGCGGCGCCGCCGTCGCCGGCCCGCCCATCTGGGTGCCGGCCGGGGCCGACCAGGCCACGCTGGAGAGATATCGCAGGGACGTCGAGGCGGCGCTGAACGCCGCCACCGCCCGGGCCTACGACATCGCCGAGGGACGGGCCGAACCCCTGCTCTGGCCGCAGGAGGTCGTCGCCCGGCTGGAGCGTGACCGCGACGCCGCCGCCGCCACCCGCCGGCCGGCCGCCCCCGCATCCGGGCAGGCCGATGCGTGAGCGCCCGATCCGCACACCGCTGACGCTGCGCGCCTATGGCCGCCTGACGGCGCTCCTGGGACCCGCGGCGCCGCTGCTCGCCCGCAGCCGGCTGAAGCGTGGCAAGGAGGATCCCGAGCGGGTCCAGGAGCGGCGCGGCTTCGCCACCGAGGACCGCCCGTCCGGGCGTCTCATCTGGCTGCACGGGGCGAGCGTCGGCGAGCTTCTCTCCATCATTCCCCTCGTCGAGCGCCTGCAGGCACGCGACGTCACCGTCCTCGTCACCACGGTCACACGCACCGCCGCCGCGCTCGCCGCCCGCCGCCTGCCGGCGGGAGCCATCCACCAGTTCATGCCCTGGGACGTTCCGGCCTTCATCGAGCGCTTCCTGAACCACTGGCGGCCGGACCTCGCCATCTTCGCCGAATCCGAGCTCTGGCCGAACCTCATCCTGCGCACCACCGCCCGGGGCACCCCGCTGATCCAGGTGAACGGGCGCATGTCGGAGCGCTCCTTCCGCGGCTGGCAGCGCGTTCCCCGCTCCATCAAGGCGTTGTTCTCGCGCTTTGAGCTGTGCCTGATGCAGACCGTCGACGATGCCCGCCGGGTCGAGGCGCTCGGCGCGCCGCGCGTGTCTACCACCGGCAACCTCAAGTTCGACGTGCCGGCCCCCGAGGCCGAGCCGGAGGCCGCCATGGCGCTCGCCGGCGCCATCGGCCGCCGGCCGGTCTTCCTCGCCGCCTCCACCCATGAGGGCGAGGACGAGATCGTGCTCGAGGCGCACCGCATGATGGCGCCGCGCCTGTCGAACCTCCTCACCATCATCGCGCCGCGACACCCGGAGCGCGGCGACGCCATCGCCGCCCTTGCCGAGGCGGCGGGCCTGCAGGCGTGCCAGCGCTCCCGCGGCGAACTGCCCAAGACGCGTCATGCCGTTTACGTCGCCGATACGCTGGGGGAGATGGGGCTCTTCTACCGCGCGGCGCCCGTCGCTTTCCTCGGCGGCTCGCTGATCCGCCACGGCGGCCAGAACCCCATCGAGCCCGGCAAGCTCGGCGCCGCCATCCTGCACGGCCCCAACGTCTTCAACTTCGCCGCCGTCTATGCCGCCCTCGCCGACAACCAGGCGGCGCGCCAGGTGACGGATGCCGGGGAGCTCGCATCGGCGGCCCTTCTGCTGCTCACCGACCAGCACGAGCGCCTGCGCCAGCGCGAGGCCGCCGGCGAGACGGTCGCCAGCCTCGGCGGCGCGCTGGAGCGCACGCTCGCCGCCATCGAGCCCTATTTCCTGTCCCTCGCTGTCAGGGGCGGATGATGGAGCCCCGGCCGTGAAGGCGCCCGCCTTCTGGTCCGACCCGGACGCGCTGGCCGGCCGGTTGCTGGCGCCCCTCGGCGCGGCCGTGGGCGCCCTCACCCTCGCCCGCATGCGCCGTCCCGGCACCCGCGCCGCCGTGCCCGTGATCTGCATCGGCAACCCCACCGTCGGCGGCGCCGGCAAGACGCC
>NZ_JBQVQL010000099.1:0-15141 GCF_052440005.1 Phreatobacter sp. | reverse complement strand
GGATGTGACGTGGACCTCGCCCATCACGCGGCGGGCCTGCGGGCCGAACTCGTTGCCGATGAACTCCGCCGCAAAAGCCTTCATGGTGGCCGGGCCGCCCGTCGCGAGGTCACGGGCGAAGTTGCCGCCGACATCGAGGTACCACCAGTCCGAGCCGCCGATCCGGGCGAGCGGCTTGGCGGTGGCTGCGGTATCGGCCTTGACGACGAAGGGTTCGTCGGGCCCCGCGTCCAGCGGATTGCCGGGCAGCTGGACGATGAGGTGCTCGTAGGCGCCGCAGGTGAGAGCGGCGATGGCGTCGGCCTGGCGCTTCGGCAGGGCGGGCGTGAAGCGGATGACCCCGGCCGCGAGAACGGCGGTGGAGGCGGTGACGACGGCGGCGCGGGCGCGGATGGTGCCGGCCGGCGTCTCGACGGCGACGCCCCGGCCCGACCAGTCCACCCGCGTCACCGCCGTCGACAGGCCGATCGGCAGGCCCTCGGCGAGTTTCGCGAGGATCGCGCCGTAGCTCTGGCGGCAGAACAGGTCGCGGGTCTCGATGGCGTTGTAGAAGTCGACGCAGGAGATGTCGGCGATCTCCTTGCCGGAATCCCAGGCCCCCTTGAGGAAGGCGACCGTCGCCTGCCAGTCCCGGAGGTTGGTCGGCATGGCGGCGGCGAGCGAGATCTCGCGTCCCGCCTCGCCCGCATCGAGGATGGCGCGCTGGGCGCGGGTGAGGGCCGAGGCATAGGCCTCCCACTCGCCCTCACGGGGACGGCGGCCCTTGACGAGAAGGCGCGCCCGCTCGGGATCGTCATAGAGCTGGAAGCCGCTCGCGCGCGCCAGCGGCACCAGCGGATTGTCCTCCGGCGCGTGAATCCAGTGGGCGCCGAGGTCCATCGGCATGCCGAAATTGACGGTGTCGGCAATGCAGCGGCCGCCGGCGCGGTCCTTGGCCTCGAGCACCATCACCGTGCGACCGGCCGCGGTTAGCTTGCGCGCTGCGGCGATGCCGGCGGCGCCCGCGCCGATCACCACCACGTCCACCTCGGCGGGCGAGGGACGCGTGCCCTGGCCGAGCGCGGGGGTTGCGGGGACAAGCGCGGAGGCGGCGAGCAGGCGGCGCCGGGTCATCAACGGTCCGTTCATCGTGCTGGGCGATTCCCGATCATGGCTGAGGCCTATTACAGGCAAATGGCAGCTTCGCGGCGATCGGGACGGCAAACGTGAACCCCTTGTCAACCCGGTGCGACAGAGACTTTGTCGTCCGCAAAAGGACGTCCCTGGGGAGGGACCACCATGGGAGACCGCATACTCGATGCCCTGGGGAGGCGCATCGCCGCCGTCCTGGACAAGCGCTCGCCGGGCTATGAGCCGACGACGCCGAGCGACCCCAACGCGCTGCGCGCCGCGCTCCGCCCGGGGGACATCCTGCTGGTCGAGGGCGACACGCGCATCTCGGCCGTCATCAAATATCTGACCCAGTCGACCTGGTCGCATGCGGCCATGTATGTCGGTCCCATCGACGGCCTGTGCGAGCCCGACGGCGAGCCCCACGTGCTGGTGGAGGCCTATCTCGGCGAGGGCGTCATCTCCGCGCCGCTGTCCAAGTATCGCGAGTTTCACACCCGCGTCTGCCGCCCGGTGGGTCTGACGGAAGCCGACCAGCAGCAGGCCTGCCGGTTCATGATCGAGCGCATCGGCCTCGACTACGACCTGAAGAACATCCTCGACATGCTGCGCTTCCTCATCCCCCTGCCGATCCCGGTCCGGTGGCGGCGGCGGATGATCGCCTTCGGCTCGGGCGATCCGACGCGGGCGATCTGCTCGACGCTCATCGCCCAGGCCTTCGAGACGGTGCGCTATCCGATCCTGCCGAAGGTGGAGCGCTGCGCGAAGGAAGGCGAGCAGCGGGTGAAGGGACAGGCGGCGCGGCGGGAAATCCTGCACATCCGCCACCATTCGCTCTACGCGCCACGCGACTTCGACATCTCGCCCTATTTCGCCATCGTCAAGCCGACGATCCAGCGCGGCTTCAACTACAAGAAGCTGCGCTGGGGAGACGCCCCGGCCGAGCCGGCGGGCGAGGACGCCGCGCCGACGCTCAGCAGCGTCGCCTGAGGCACACCGCTACAGCAGGCCGTGCTTGCGGAAGGCCTCGGCGAGCGACATGCCCGCCTCGAGGTCGGCACGCATGCGCCGCTCGCCGGTGATCTTGGTCATGGCTGTCGAGAGCACCGCGAGCGCCTGGGCACGCGGCACGACCACCACGCCGTCGACGTCGCCGACCACCACGTCGCCGGGCGCGATGGTGACGCCCCCGATGGTAATCGGCACGTCCTTCTCCACCATCATGCCGCGGTACTGGGTGTCGGCCGGCGAAAGCGCCGCGGTGAAGACCGGAAAGCCCATGGCGCGGATGGCGACCACGTCGCGGGCGGCGCCGTCGGTGAGGAAGCCGGCCGCCTCGAGATGGCGGGCGCGGGTGGAGAGCAATTCGCCCCAGGGGCCGATGTCCGTGTTGCCGCCGGTGGCCATGACGCAGACCTCGCCGGGCTTCAGCTCGTCGACGAGGGCGATCTCGAGGTCGTAGATGCCCTCCACGAAGCCGCTGATGACCTTGTAGCCGCCGGTGCGCGCCGGGCCGAACAGAACAGTGCCGTCGTCGACCGGCCGGATGGAGGGCGGCAGGATCTGGTGGTGCAGGCCGTGCTCGTCGAGCGCGTCGGACACGGGCGCGGCGGCGATGACCGGGCGCGCCGCGGCGATGATGTCGTCGAATGTGTCGGTCATGTCTGGGCATCCTCCTGTTCGTTGCCGGGAGGATAGGGCCTTGAGCGCCCGTGTCAGCCCGCCTTCTTCGCAAGGAAGTTGCGCACGCCCTCCATGAAGGCCGGCTTGACGATGAGGCCGATCTGCGTCTCCCGCTCGGCGTCGAGCTGGGCGGCGAGGTCGCTGGTCTCGGCGCGGTCCATCAGCCGGCGGATCTCGAAGAAGGCTTCCGCCGAGCCGCGGCCGAGCCGCGTGGCGAGGGCGCGCGCCGTGGAGAGGCACTCCGCGTCATCGACGCAGGTCCAGACGAGGCCCCATTCGGCCGCCTTCTCCGCGGGGAGCTTGTCGCCGAGCAGGGCGAGGGCACGGGCCCTGGCGCGGCCGATGGCGCGCGGCAGGAACCAGGTGACGCCGAGATCGGGGACGAGGCCGAGCTGCGGGCCGAAGGTGAGCACGAACGAGGCCGAGCGGGCCGCCACCGCGATGTCGCAGGAGAGGGCGAGGCCGACGCCGGCACCGGCGGCCACCCCGTTGATGGCGGCGACGGTGGGCTTGGGGAAGTCGTCGATGGCGAGGATCAGCGGATTGTAGAGGTCGCGCATGGAGGCGTTGACCCCCTCGCCGGTGGGGGCGAGGCCGCCGGCGAGGTCGGCGCCGGCGCAGAAGCCGCGGCCGTTGCCCGTGAGCACCAGCGCCTTGACCGCGGGATCGACACGCGCCTCGGCGAGCGCCTTCAGGGCGCCGCGGACGAGGTCGTCGTTGAAGGCGTTGAGGCGGTCCGGGCGGTCGAGGGTCAGCGTCGCGATGCCCTCTGCGACCTCGTAGGTGACGGCCATGGTTCAGGTCCTTTCGGCGACGAGGCCTGCGGCGAGCGCGGCATCGATCTCGGTGGGTGTCAGTCCGGCGCCGGTGAGGACGGCGCGCGTCTCGGCGCCGGGGCCGCGGGCGGGAGGCGCTGCTTCGGTCGGCGTACCGGAGAAGCGGGGAGCGGGCCGCGGCACCGGTCCTTCCGGTGTCGCCATGAAGGTGCCGCGGGCGACGTTGTGGGGATGGGCCGCGGCTTCCAGCGGATCGAGGACCGGCGCGTAGCAGATCTCGCGGCCGTCGAGCAGGGCGGTCCATTCGTCGCGCGTCTTCGACCGGAAGGTGGCGGCGATGGCGTCGCGCAGGTCCGGCCACATGGCCTTGTCCCACTGCTTCGCGAAGCGCGGATCGGTGAGGTTCAGGCCCTTCAGCAGCTCGGCATAGAACTGCGGCTCCAGCGAGCCGATGGAGACGTATTTGCCGTCGGCGGTGTCGTAGACGCCATAGAAGGGCGCGCCACCGTCGAGCATGTTGGCCTCGCGCGCCACCTTCCAGGTGCCGGCATTGATCATGCCGAAGATCATGGTGCCGAGGACGGCGGCGCCGTCGACCATGGCCGCGTCCACCACCTGGCCGCGGCCGGTGCTCTTCGCCCCGAAGAGGGCGGCCACCATGCCGAGCGCCAGCATCATGCCGCCGCCGCCGAAGTCGGCCGCGAGGTTGAGGGGAGGCACCGGCGGGCGGTCGGCGGGGCCCAGCGGCCAGAGCATGCCGGAGAGGGCGAGATAGTTGATGTCGTGCCCCGGCGCCGGGCCATAGGGCCCGTCCTGGCCCCAGCCGGTCATGCGGCCGTAGACGAGGCGCGGATTGGCCTTCAGGCAGACGTCGGGTCCAAGGCCGAGGCGCTCCATGACCCCGGGCCGGAAGCCCTCCAGCAGCGCGTCGGCGCCGGCGATGATCTTCAGCACGAGGTCGGCGGCACCCGGCTTCTTCAGGTCGACGGCGACCGAGCGGCGGCCGCGCCCCAGTGCGTCGCCGGCGTTCCAGGCGGCGCTGCCGGCGCGGTCGATGCGGATGACGTCGGCGCCGAGATCGGCCAGCATCATGGCGCAGAAGGGCCCGGGGCCGAGGCCCTGGAACTCGACGATGGTCACGCCGGCAAGCGGGCCGCTTCTGGTCACGTCGTCCTCCCCCGCCGCCGGTGCGGCCCCATGCTTTCGGCGAAACGCTAAAGCCGGGCCGGCGACAGTCAAGGCGACGGCAACCGGCCTTCCGGGGGAGGCCGAAGGGCGGACGCCGGGGGCGCGCGACCAAATGGGCGTTGCATTTTGAGCCCGAGCGGCCATCTATGCGACGACTGAAACGGTGCATGCGCGGTGACCCGGGGGGCTCCCGCGCGAGGGAGAGTTCCATGAGCGGCAACGGCGGCGCGAAATTCGGCGCGTCCTTCGGCGGTTCCTATGGCGGCAGCTTCGGCGGCATGGCGCCCCAGGCGGCTCCTGCGCCGGCCCCGGCCGCCGCAGCGTCGGCTGCGCCCGGCGACCTCATCAAGGACACCACGACCCGCGACTTCGTGAAGGACGTGCTGGAGGAATCGAAGAAGCAGCCGGTCCTCGTCGACTTCTGGGCCACCTGGTGCGGCCCCTGCAAGCAGCTCACCCCCGTGCTCGAGAAGGTCGTGCAGTCCTTCAAGGGCAAGGTGAAGCTCGTGAAGATGGACATCGACAAGCACCCGGAGATCGCCGGCCAGCTCGGCATCCAGTCGATCCCCGCGGTCATCGCCTTCGACAAGGGCCAGGGCATCGACGGCTTCATGGGGGCGCTGCCCGAGGGCCAGGTGAAGGCCTTCATCGACAAGCTCGTGGGCGGCAAGGTGAGCCCCGACATCGCCGAGATCCTCGCCGCAGCCGACGCGGCGCTGGTCGAGGGTGACGCTACGGGCGCCGCCCAGGTCTATGCCCAGGTGCTCGGCGCCGAGCCGGAGAACCTGCATGCCCTCGCCGGTCTCGCCCGCTGCGCGGTCGAGACGGGTGACCTCGACCAGGCCAAGGCGATCCTGGAGCAGGTGCCGGCCGACAAGGCGAACGACAAGTCGGTGGTGGCGGCGAAGGCGGCCCTCGATCTGGCGGCGCAGGCCGCCGATCTCGGCCCGATCCACGAGTTCGAGCACCGCCTCGCCCAGAACCCCGCCGACCATCAGGCGCGCTTCGACCTCGCCGTTGCCCTCAATGCCCAGGGCAAGCGCGAGGAAGCCGCCGACCATCTGCTGGAGATTTTCAAGCGCGATCGCACCTGGAACGACGACGGGGCGCGCAAGCAGCTGGTGCAGTTCTTCGAGGCCTGGGGCCCGATGGACGAGGCCACTCTGTCCGGCCGGCGCAAGCTTTCCTCGCTGCTGTTCCGCTAGGCGTTCCCGGCGCCCGAGGGCGCTGCGGCAGGTCACGCCGTCGGGAGACTTTGTCTTCCGCGGCTGCGTGCCTGCGGGCCCCGACCGGGGCCCGCGCAGGAATCCTGTGCCCGTGCCTGACTATGGCGTGATGAGGATCGCGCCCGTCGTCGCCCGCGCCCGTCCCTGACTATGGCGTGATGAGGATCGCGCCCGTCGTCGCCCGCGCCTCCGCCGCCCTGTGGGCTGCGGCGATGTCGCCGAGGGCGAAGCGCGCGCCGATGTCGACCGACACGTGGCCCGCCGCGATGGCGGCGAAGAGCTCGGCGGCGTTCTCGCGGAAGACGGCCGGGTCGGCATTGTGCGGGAAGACCGAGGGGCGGGTGAGGAAGAGGCAGCCCTTCTTGTTGAGGAGCTCGGGGTGGATGTCCGGCGCCGGGCCCGAGGCCGCGCCGTAGGAGACCATCAGGCCGAAGGGCTGGATACAGTCGAGCGACTTCAGGAACGTGTCCTTGCCCACCGCGTCATAGACCACCCGCGCCTTGCGGCCACCGGTGGCGGCGAGCACGGCGGCCGGCCAGTCCTCCTGCCGGTAGTCGACGGCGTGGTCGGCGCCGATGCGCTTGGCCAGCGCGCATTTCTCCGGTCCGCCGGCAGTGGCGATCACCTCGGCGCCGAGCGCCTTGCCCCAGCGCACCAGGATCTGGCCGACGCCGCCGGCGGCGGAATGGACGAGGATGAGGTCGCCCGGAACCACGCGGTGGGTCTTGCGCAGCAGATACTGGGCCGTCAGCCCCTTGAAGATGAGGGTCGCCGCGGCGGCGTCCGACACCGCCTCGGGCAGGATCACCAGCCGCTCGGCCGGCACGACGCGGCGGTCGGCATAGGCGCCGATGCCGGCATTGATGTAGGCGACGCGATCGCCGGGCTGGAGCGCGGTGACGCCCTCGCCGACAGCCTCGACGACGCCTGCCGCCTCGTGGCCGAGGCCGGTCGGCGTGGGGAGGGGATAGGTGCCGCGGCGCTGGTAGACGTCGATGAAGTTGAAGCCGATGGCGGTCTGGCGGATCTGCACCTCGCCCGGACCGGGCGGCAGCAGGTCGATGGTCTCGATCGCCATCACCTCCGGGTCGCCGAAGCCGTGAAGCCGGACCGCGCGTGCCGTCGCCATGGGTGTCTCCCTCGTATCGTCTCGTCGTTGCCGCCGGGGGGGCGGGCGGAAAGCTATGCCATGGCTCCGGGCTCGCCGCCATCCGGCCGTCTTGCCACGGCCCCCATCCTTGCCGACAAAGGCGACCGGAGGATCGCCCATGACCCAGACGCCACGTTCCGTCGCCATCATCGAGGTCGCGCCGCGCGACGGTCTGCAGAACGAGAAGGTGATGGTCTCGACCGAGGACAAGATCAGCCTCGTCGAGCGCTCCTTCGCCGCCGGGTTCCGCCATGTCGAGGCGGTGTCCTTCGCCAATCCGAAGCGCGTTCCGCAGATGGCGGATGCGGAAGCGGTGATGGCGGGCCTTTCGCCGCGCTATGCCGACCGCAACCTCATCGGCCTCGCCCTCAACGCCCGCGGCGCCGAACGGGCCGTGGCGGCGAAGTGCAGCCAGATCAACTATGTCGTGGTCGCCTCGGAGACCTTCGCCAACCGCAACCAGAACGCCTCGGTCGCCGACCTCGTGAACGGCACCCGCGAGGTCGCGGCCATCGCGCAGGCGGCGGGCGTGCCCATGTCGATCTCGCTCGCCACCGCCTTCGGCTGCCCCTTCGACGGAGAGGTGCCGGTGGAGCGGGTCATGGGGATCGTGGAGGAGCTCCTGAAGAGCGATCCCTTCGACATCGGCTTCGCCGACACGATCGGCTGCGCGGTGCCGCCGCAGGTCACCGACATGCTGGCGCGCGCACGGGCTCTGTCGACCTCGGTGAAGTGGCGCTGCCATTTCCACGACACCCGCAACACCGGCGTCGCCAACGCCATCGCCGCGGTGGAGGCGGGGGTCGATTTCCTCGACGCATCGACGGGGGGCGTCGGCGGTTGCCCCTTCGCCCCGGCGGCGACCGGCAATGTCGCGACCGAGGACCTCGTCTACGTCTTCAACCGCATGGGCATCGAGACCGGGCTCGACATCGACACGCTGCTCGACACCTCGCGCTGGCTCTCCGGCGTGCTCGGAAAGCCACTGCCCTCGGCCCTCGGCCGGGCCGGCGTGTTCCCGGCGCGGGCGGCCTGAGCCATGGAGCCCTTCAGCCTCGAGGAGCTGCGCGCCGCCCACGCCCTGGTGCAGACGGCCATGCCGCCGACGCCGGCCTTCGCCTGGCCGCTGCTCGCGGCCCGCTTCGGCTGCGAGGTGGTGGTCAAGCACGAGAACCACACGCCGACCGGCGCCTTCAAGGTGCGCGGAGGCCTCGTCTACATCGACCGGCTGAAACGCGAGCGGCCCGACGTCAAGGGCATCGTCTCTGCGACGCGCGGCAATCACGGCCAGAGCCTCGCCTTCGCCGCGCGGCGGGCCGGCCTGCCCGTGGTCATCGTCGTGCCGCACGGCAATTCGGTCGAGAAGAACGCGGCGATGAAGGCCTTCGGCGCCGAGCTGGTGGAGCACGGACGAGACTTCGACGAGGCGCGGGCGCGCGCCGTCGAGATCGCCGGGGAGCGCGGCTACGAGTTCGCCGCCTCCTTCCAGCGGGACCTCGTCATGGGGGTCGGCACCTATGCGCTGGAGCTCTTCACGGCGCATCCCGACCTCGACGTGGTCTATGTCCCGATCGGCCTCGGTTCCGGCATCTGCGGGGTCATCGCCGCGCGCGACCTCCTCGGACTGAAGACTGAGGTCGTCGCGGTCGTCGCCGAGAACGCGCCGGCCTATGCGCTGTCGCTGGCGGCCGGCCGGGTGGTGGAGACCAACAATGCCGCGAGCTTCGCCGACGGCATGGCGGTGCGCATCCCGAATGCGGAGGCCTTTGCCCTGATCGAAAGGGGCGCCGCGCGCTGCGTGACCGTCTCGGAGGACGCCATCGCGGAGGCCATGCGCATCTACTGGACCGACACCCACAACGCGGCGGAGGGCGCCGGGGCGGCGGCCCTCGCGGCGCTGGCCCAGGAGTCGGCCGGGCTCAAGGGCCGGAAGGCGGGCGTCGTCCTGTCGGGGCAGAATGTCGACCTGCCCGTGATGGGCGAGGTGCTCGCGGGGCGGACGCCGGTGGCGGCCTGAGGTCGGAACACGCACCAATGCCCCACCCTTACCCTCCCCTCGCGGGGCGAGGGGAGGGAGGCTACAGCGTCGCGTCTCGTCTTTGACGGTCGCGCCAGGCACGACCGCGGTTGGTGGGTTGGCTGTCGAAGTCTCCTTCCCCGCGCGGCGGGGAGGGTGCGGGTAGGGCCTTGCTTTCCGCTCGCCCGCCGATCCTCGCCCCTGCGACGGTCCATCCGCTTGCGAAACGACTTGGGAACGACCAGCTATGGCGGCGGAGATTTCTCGATGATCCACCTTCGCTGGCTCGTGTTCGGCCTGATCGCGCTGCCCTTCCTGGAGTTCGCCACGTTCTTCTTCGTGGCGGGCAAGATCGGATTCATCGGGGCGCTGCTCGCGGTGTTCCTCACCTCCTTCCTCGGCATCGTTCTGCTGAAGGGCGGGGCGAAGCTGCTGTTCGCCCAGGTCATGCGTTCCGGCGGCGTGGTGCTGATGAGCGGGGAGGCCGCCCGCAGCGGCATGCTCACCGCCTTCGCCGGCCTGCTCCTCGCCATTCCCGGCTTCGTCACGGACATCATCGCGGTGATCCTGCTCGTCCCGGCGCTGCGCGGCTTCCTCACCGGCCGCGGCGTCGTCATGACCGGCCAGCGCCCGCCGCCGCCCGGCGTCGTCGACCTGGAACCTGCCGACTGGCGCGAGGAGCGGCGCTCGCCCCCTGCCGACCCGCGGCTCGGCCCTCCCGGAAAAGGCTGATCGGCCTCGCCCGCCTTGCCCGCACGGGTTCCCGCGTGCTAGCCAGCCCGCCACGGATCGACCGATCACCTCGAAGCCGCCGCCTGCGGCGCCACCGGAGACTTCCTGATGACCCCGAACGGCGACACCGCCCTCGAAGCGGCCCCGCAGCTCAACGTCCTCGCCCAGTACGTGCGCGACTTCTCCTTCGAGAACCGCAATGCCCCGCGCTCGCTCATGCCGCAGAGCGACCAGCCGGCGATCAACATCCAGATCAACGTCAACGCCAATCCGATGAGCGAGCAGGAGTTCCAGATCGAACTCACCATCGAGGGCGACGCCAAGACGAAGGAGATGACGCTCTTCAAGTTCGAGCTCGTCTTCGGCGGGATCTTCCGCATCGCCAACGTGCCGCAGGAGGCCGTCCACCCGATCGTGCTGATCGAGTGCCCGCGCCTGCTCTTCCCCTTCGCGCGCCAGATCATCGCCAACGCCACCCGCGACGGCGGCTTCCCGCCGCTCTATCTCGACCCGGTCGACTTCGCCGCCCTCTACCGCCAGCGCATGGCCGAGACCGGCGGCCAGATGCCGGGCGGCGCGCCGCTGACGCAGTGAGCGCCTTCCGGTCGCGACACGATGAGAGCCGGGCCCTGCGCCCGGCTTTTTTCGTCGCGTCGCCCCGCGCGCGAGCCGGCCGATGACCGGCCCGATCCTCGACCGCGCCGCCTTCATCATCGCCCATACGCGGCTGCTGGCGGTTCCGCACGCGCCGGAGATCAGGCTCCACCTCGCCGACGAGGCGACGGCGCTCTGGCAGAAGACGGAAGACGAGCTCGGCGAGATCGGCCTGCCGCCCCCCTTCTGGGCCTTCGCCTGGGCCGGCGGGCAGGCGCTGGCCCGCTACATCCTCGACCATCCGCAGATCGTCGCCGGCAAGAGCGTGCTCGACGTCGCGACCGGCTCCGGCCTTGTCGCCATCGCCGCGGCCAGGGCCGGCGCGCGGGCCGTGACGGCCGTCGACATCGACGCCTTCTGTGCCGCGGCCGTCGGGCTCAACGCGGCGGCGAACGGGGTCGAGGTCACGGCCGAGACGCGCGATCCCGTCGGCAGCGACGAGGGCTTCGATGTGATCCTCGCCGGCGACATCTGCTACCAGCGCGACATGACGGAAGCGATGATCGGCTGGCTGACACCCCTCGCGGCGCGCGGGACGGTCGTGCTGATCGGCGATCCCGGCCGCACCTACCTGCCGAAGAGCGGGCTCGTGAAGCGCGCCGAATACGAGGTGCCGGTGACGCGGGCGCTGGAAGACCTTGAGATCAAACGCACGGCCGTTTGGGCTCTCTCCGGCGCTTAGCCGGCTGCTCGCAAATCTTTGATCATTCCACGAAAATTGCGGGGATGCGCCACAGTGTCGCCGTGACCATCTGCTTCGTTGGAACGGTCGTATCACCGTCGTCTGAAAGGGAGGCCACAATGCAGCTGACAGCGGAAGTTCGTCCGAGCGCTTTCGAGGGCAAGCCCTTCAAGGTCGTGTTCCGCAAGGCCGACCAGGTCGTGGCGGAATGGCCGGTCTCGTCCGTCAAGGCCGGCGAGGAGCGCATTGCCGAGACGCTCGGCGCCATCGCCTGCGCCAAGGCGCCGAAGGGCACGCCCTGCCACGCGGGCTGACCCCGTGCTCCCGCGCTTGACCCGCCCGGCCGGGCGGTGACAGACAGGTGCCGATGCAGCCGGCCCGGACCCGACACACGTGACTTCACCGACGAGCGGCGCACCCGACCCCGTCGCTCCGCAACCGCATGAGGCGGGGGCGATCGCCATCCGCCTCGCCGCCGTCTGGCACGACAACGTCGCGCGCCCCGTCCGTGCGCTGAAGACCGCCTACCTGCCGCTCCTGCTCGTCTATTTCGCCTATGGCGCCCTCGGCGTCATCGACGTGGCGCGCGACATGTGGGTGAAGGAGAGCCTGTCCCTGTCGCCGGCTGAGCTTGCCGGCATCGGCGTCTGGCTCAGCCTGCCCTGGACCATCAAGATGGTTTTCGGCCAGCTGGTGGACAGCGTCCCCCTCTTCGGCTCGCAGCGGCGGGCCTATGTGCTGATCGGCGCCGCGCTGGTGGCGCTGGGGCTGCTGACGCTCGCCGGTTCCGCGGCGGGATGGCTCGCGGCGCTCAGGCCTGATCAGGCCTTCGTCTTCGGCGCGCTGCTCATCGTCCTCGGGGCCGTGATCCAGGACGTGGTGGCCGACGCCATGTCCTCGGAGGTCGTCGCCCGCACCGATGAGACGGGCGAGCCGCGGCCCGACGGCGAGATCCGCGCCGAACTCGGCATGGTGCAGGTGCTCGGTCGCCTGGCGCTGGGCATCGGTATCCTGTCGGTGGCCGGCCTCTCCGGCTGGCTCGCGCAGCACCTCACCCGCGAGCAGGTGTTCCTCTGCGGCCTCGTCATTCCCGCCATCTCGGCCGTTGGCATCCTCGCCTCCCCGACCGAGACCGCCGAGCGGCGGCCGCTGGACTGGCGCATCCTCGGCGGCGGCATCGCCTTCGGCGCCTTCGTGGTCGCGGTGGCGCTCTTCGGCGTGCCCTATGCGCAGGAGGTGGTCTTCACCGGCTCCATGGCCATCGTGCTGACCATGCTGCACCTCGTGACCCGCGACATCGACCCGAAGACGCGCCGCGCCATCATCTTCGCCTCGGTCATCATCTTCGCCTTCCGGGCGACGCCCGGCGTCGGCGACGGCTATTTCTGGTGGTCGCTCGACGTGCTGAAGTTCGACGAGGCCTTCTACGGCGTGCTGCGGCAGACCGGGGCCGTGCTGGCCATCGCGGCCATGTGGCTGTTCTCCAAGCAGCTGACGGAATATTCGGTCACGACCGTGCTGTTCTGGATCGCCGTGGCGGGGACGGTCCTGTCGCTGCCCAATATCGGCTTGTTCTACGGCCTCGCCGACTGGACGCAGGCGACCTTCGGCTTCGGCGCACGCACCATCGCGGTGGTGGATGCGGCGACCTCCTCGCCCTTCGCCCAGCTGTCGATGATCCCGCTCCTCACCCTCATCGCCTATTACGCGCCGGAGGGGCGGCGGGCGACCTGGTTCGCCCTGATGGCCTCGCTGATGAACCTGGCGCTGGTGGCCGGGCAGCTACAGACCAAGTACCTGAACCAGATCTTGACGGTTGGCCGCGGCAACTATGCCGAGCTCGGTGACCTCCTCATCACCGCGACGGTCATCGGCTTCGTCGTGCCCGTCGCGGTGATTCTGATGTTCCGCAAGCGCGTGTGACGCCTCACGCCGCGCGACGGTAGTCCGAGCGCATGAAGACGTGCCACGAGCCGTCCGGCTGGCGCACCTGCCCGCGGAACTCGTAGTGGTCGTCGGACTTCACCTCGATGATGTCCTGATAAGTGGCGGTGGTTCCGTCGCCCGAGAAGGACGGGCCGTCCGCCTGTAGCGTCAGCGTCGTGCCGGCGGCGTCCAGTTCGCCCTCATAGACCCAGAGGTTGGCCATCATGGAGCCGACCCAGGTGCCGACATAGCGGCTCTTCGCCGGATCGTAGCCGATGGTGAGCAGCATCTTCGCCGGCCCGCCGCCGGGCATCTCGCCTGTGCCGTCGCCGACGATCCAGAATCCGCCGAGGGAGGTGAAGGTCTGCCGGCCCTTGAGCTTCTTTCCCGGATTTTCCGGGCAGTCGTGGTCGTAGTCCCAGGTGCCGATGAAGCGCTGCAGCCAGGCATGTTCCTTCTGCGGTTCTCCGAACATGGCGTATCTCCTCTTGTCGGTTGGTCTTGGGGGGAACTCGTGCGGCGTCAGCCCTCCGCCCGGCGCTTGAGAGCGGCGAGGCCGGCCTCGAAATCGGGACCCACCATGCGCTCCATGCTGAAGACGAGGCTCATCAGCTTGGCGATGAAGGGCTGGGGGCCCGACATGGCCCAGGTGACCCGGGTGCCGGCCGCCTCGGGGGCGAGGGTGAATTCGGCGATGTTGTGCGCCTCGAAGGGCTTGAGGAAGTCGAGCTTGATGGCGACGCGCCGCGGCGCGTCCTCGACGATCTCCATGCGGCCGGTGCCCACCTGGCCGTTGCCCTCCCAGCCATAGGCGGCACCGACGCCGGCCTCGGCACCCGACAGGGTGCGCTTCATGGCGGGGTCCTTGGCCTCCCAGGGCGACCAGTCGCGCCAGGCGCGGAAGTCGGCGATCAGCGGCCGGATCGTCTCCGGCGGCGCGGCGATCACGGTCGACCTCTCGAGGCGGAAGTGGTCCGGCCGGGTCGCGGCAAAGGCGAGAAGGCCGCCGATCGCGATGAGGACGGCGGCGAGGGCGTAGAGCATGGATCCTCTCCAGTTCACCGGGTCAGGCCTTCGCCGCGAGCGCGTGGGCGAAGCTCCAGGAATGACCGAAGGGGTCGACGATCTGGGCATAGCGGTCGCCCCAGAAGGCGTCGTGGGGCGCGATGACCCGGGTGGCGCCGGCCTTCATGGCGCGATCGTACCAGGCGTCGCAGTCGTCCACGACGAGGTGCATGGTGACGGAGACGCCGCCCACGCGGGGCGGCGGGCCGAAATTGGCGCCCTGAAAGACATGTTCGGGGAAGTCGTCGTGCAGGAAGACCGTGGCGCCGTTGATGGTGAGCGCCGCGTGCAGCAGGCGCTTGCCATCCTTCGCCGGCATGCGCGCCAGTTCGGTGGCGCCGAGGGCCTCGACGTAGAAGGAAATGGCTTCGGAGGCGCCCTCGATGTTCAGGTGAGGGATGACGGCGGTCTCGGCCATGGGGCACTCCATCAGGGGCATTTCAGTTAACTCATAGGTTAAGTATCGAGGTCTGTCCTGTCAACCCGGGGCGGCGGTTGCCCGCCGCCCCGGAAGGGTTCAGCCCCTGAGCCAGAAGCCGGCGACCATGCCGACGGCGAAGATCACCAGCACGATGTTGCGGTAGAGGCGGTCCCAGCGGTCGTAGCGCACCGGGGCCAGGTTCAGGACGTCGAACTCCTCGCGGCTCGCCGGCGTGGGCTGCGACTTCGCCGCGCCAGCGGCGTCGGCGGAGGGCGCGGCAGGCTTCGGACGGTCGGGGGCTGGGGGACCCGGAACTTCGGTGGCCGTCAGGTCGATGGTGACCGGCGCCGTGGTGCGGCGTGTGTCTTTCTGCTGGATGGACATGGATAGCTCTGTGTCGAAAGCCACGGATCGCGGCGGCGCGCGACGCCCCGGCGCCCCGCAGGGCGGCCGGTCGGGTGGCATGAAGGGAGAAGGCGTGGAGGGCCGGCGTCAGGCCGCGGGGGGTGCG
>NZ_JBQVQL010000098.1:0-15297 GCF_052440005.1 Phreatobacter sp. | reverse complement strand
AGATGGTGATGCCGGGCGACAACATCGCCATGACGGTGAGCCTGATCGTGCCGATCGCCATGGAGGAGAAGCTGCGCTTCGCCATCCGTGAGGGCGGCCGCACCGTCGGCGCCGGCGTCGTCGCCACCATCATCGAGTGATTTCGTTTTCCCGGGGACGCGCGGCCCGCCGTGCGTTCCCTTCGCTTTGCCTTAAAGGGGCGAACCCATGAACCAGAACATCCGGATCCGCCTCAAGGCGTTCGACCATCGGGTCCTGGACACCTCGACGCGCGAGATCGTCAACACGGCGAAGCGCACCGGGGCCCAGGTCCGCGGGCCGATCCCGCTGCCGACGCGGATCGAGAAGTTCACGGTGAACCGCTCGCCGCACATCGACAAGAAGTCGCGCGAGCAGTTCGAGATCCGCACCCACAAGCGGCTTCTCGACATCGTGGACCCGACCCCGCAGACCGTGGACGCGCTGATGAAGCTCGACCTGGCCGCCGGTGTCGACGTCGAGATCAAGCTCTGAGTCCTGCGACAGGCCGATGACGGCCTGGCGACGAATATGCCGATGCACCGCTGAGCGGCGCATCTCACGTTGAACCCGGGTCCTCTCCGGTCCGCCAAGGCGGGCGCGGACGACCCCAAAACGAGGAATGCGCGCGATGCGTTCCGGTGTGATTGCCAAGAAGATGGGGATGACCCGCATCTTCACCGATGGCGGCGAACACGTCCCCGTGACGGTTCTCCTGCTGGACGACTGCCAGGTCGTCGCCCACCGCACGGCGGAGCGGGACGGCTACCTGGCCCTGCAGCTCGGTGCCGGCCTCGCCAAGGTGAAGAACACGACGAAGGCCCAGCGTGGCCACTTCGCCGTCGCCAAGGTCGAGCCGAAGCATGAGATCGTCGAGTTCCGCGTGGGTGAGAAGGAAATCGTGCCGGTCGGCGCGCGTTTCTCCGCAGACCACTTCATCCCCGGCCAGTTCGTCGACGTGACGGGCACCAGCCAGGGCAAGGGCTTCGCCGGCGCCATGAAGCGCCATAACTTCGGCGGCCTTCGCGCCACCCACGGCGTCTCCGTCTCGCACCGTTCCCACGGTTCGACCGGCAACCGCCAGGACCCGGGCAAGGTCTTCAAGAACAAGCGCATGGCCGGCCACATGGGCGACGTGCGCGTCACCACGCAGAACCTCAAGGTCGTGCGCACCGACGTGGAGCGCGGCGTGATCATGGTCGAGGGCGCCGTCCCCGGCTCGAAGGGTGGCTGGATCCTGGTTCGCGACGCGGTGAAGAAGCCGCTGCCGAAGGAGGCTCCGCTCCCGGGTGGCTTCAAGCTGCCGGGCGCCGATGCCGCTCCCGCCGCCGCCGCCGAAACCACGGAGGGTTGAGATGAAACTGACAATCAAGACCCTGGAAGGCGCCGACGCCGGTTCCGTCGATCTCTCCGATGAGATCTTCGGCCTCGAGCCCCGTGCCGACATCCTCCACCGCGTGGTGCGCTGGCAGCTCGCCAAGCGCCGCGCCGGCACCCACGACGTGAAGAACCGCGCCGAGATCCACCGCACCGGCAAGAAGATGTACAAGCAGAAGGGCACGGGCTCGGCCCGTCACTCCTCCGCGCGTGCCAACCTCTTCCGCGGCGGCGGCCGCTCCTTCGGTCCGACCCCGCGCTCCCACGAGCACGATCTTCCGAAGAAGGTCCGCGCTCTCGGTCTGAAGCATGCCCTCTCCACCAAGGTGAAGGCCGGCTCGATCGTGGTGCTGGAGAAGGCCTCCACGGACGCGGCGAAGACCAAGTCGCTGAAGGCGCAGTTCGAGAAGCTGGGCTTCAAGAGCGTTCTGATCATCGACGGTGCCGAGGTCGACAAGAACTTCGCGCTCGCGGCCCGCAACATCCCGCTCGTCGATGTCCTCCCCGTCCAGGGCATCAACGTCTACGACATCATGCGCCGGAACACCCTGGTCCTGACCCGGGCGGCCGTCGACGCACTGGAGGCGCGCTTCAAATGAGCACCGTCGATCCGCGTCACTACGACGTCATCAAGGCGCCGCTGATCACCGAGAAGGGCTCGCTGGTCGCCGAAAACAACCAGGTCGTCTTCAAGGTGGCCATGGAAGCCACCAAGCCGCAGATCAAGGCGGCGGTGGAGAAGCTGTTCGACGTCAAGGTCAAGAGCGTCAACACGCTCGTCCAGAAGGGCAAGACCAAGCGTTTCAAGGGCATGCTCGGCCAGCGGTCGGACGTGAAGAAGGCGGTCGTGACCCTCGCCGAGGGCCACTCCATCGACATCACGACCGGTCTGTGAGGCGAGGGGTAAACCATGGCACTCAAGACCTTCAAGCCGATCACGCCGGGCCTCCGTCAGCTCGTCCTGGTCGACCGTTCCGACCTCTACAAGGGCAAGCCGGTCAAGACCCTGACCGAGGGCAAGTCCTCGAGCGGCGGCCGTAACAACCTCGGCCGCATCACCTCCCGCTTCCGCGGCGGTGGTCACAAGCGCTCCTACCGTCTCGTCGACTTCAAGCGGCGCAAGACGGACATGGCGGCTGTCGTGGAGCGGATCGAGTATGATCCGAACCGTTCGGCGTTCATTGCGCTGATCAAGTATGCCGACGGCGAGCTCTCCTACATCCTGGCGCCGCAGCGCCTGGCTGTCGGCGACAGCGTCATCTCGGCCGAGAGCGCCGACGTGAAGCCTGGCAACGCCATGCCGATCGCCAACATCCCGGTCGGCACGATCGTGCACAACGTCGAGCTCAAGATCGGCAAGGGCGGCGCGGTCGCCCGTTCCGCCGGCACCTACGCCCAGATCGTCGGTCGCGACGAGGGATACGTCATCCTTCGCCTCAACTCCGGCGAACAGCGTCTGGTCCACGGCCGCTGCCTCGCCTCGATCGGCGCGGTGTCGAACCCGGACCACATGAACGTTTCGATCGGCAAGGCCGGTCGTAACCGCTGGCTCGGCTGGCGCTCGCACAACCGCGGCGTCGCCATGAACCCGATCGACCATCCGCACGGCGGCGGCGAAGGCCGCACCTCCGGTGGCCGTCATCCCGTCACGCCCTGGGGCTTCCCGACCAAGGGCAAGAAGACTCGTTCGAACAAGCGGACCGACAAGTTCATCTTGGCGAGCCGTCATTCGAAGAAGAAGTAACAGAGGCCCGTCATGGCACGTTCCGTCTGGAAAGGTCCGTTCGTCGACGGATACCTCCTGAAGAAGGCCGAGGCAGCCCGCTCGTCGGGCCGTCACGAGGTCGTCAAGATCTGGAGCCGTCGCTCCACGATCCTCCCCCATTTCGTGGGGCTGACCTTCGGCGTCTACAACGGTCAGAAGCATGTCCCGGTGCAGGTCACCGAGGAGATGGTCGGCCACAAGTTCGGCGAGTTCTCGCCGACCCGCACCTTCTACGGCCATGCGGCCGACAAAAAAGCGAAGCGGAAGTGAGCCATGGGTAAGCCCGCAACACCCCGCGCCCTCAGCGACAACGAAGCCAAGGCGGTCGCCCGCATGCTTCGCGTCTCGCCGCGCAAGCTGAACCTGGTTGCCGCGCTCATCCGCGGCAAGCCGGTCGACACCGCGCTCGCCGATCTGGAGTTCTCGCGCAAGCGGATCGCCAACGACGTGAAGAAGTGCCTCGAGAGCGCGATCGCCAACGCCGAGAACAACCATGACCTCGACGTCGACGATCTGATCGTCGCCGAGGCCCATGTCGGCAAGGCCTTCGTGCTCAAGCGCTTCCACGCCCGTGCCCGCGGTCGCGGCGCCCGGATCGAAAAGCCGTTCTCGCACCTGACGATCGTCGTTCGTCAGGTCGAGGAAGCCAAGGCCTGAGGAGAGAACGATGGGTCAGAAGAACAATCCGATCGGTTTCCGCCTCGGCATCAACCGCACCTGGGATTCGCGCTGGTTCGCCAACAAGGGCGAGTACGGCAAGCTGCTCCACGAGGATCTCAAGATCCGCCGTGAGCTGATGAAGCTCCTGAAGCAGGCGGCGGTGTCGAAGATCGTCATCGAGCGTCCGCACCGCAAGTGCCGCGTCACGGTCCACTCGGCTCGCCCGGGCATCGTGATCGGCAAGAAGGGCGCCGACATCGACAAGCTGAAGAAGGCCGTCTCGAAGATGACCGACGCCGAAGTCGTCATCAACATCGTCGAGATCCGCAAGCCCGAGACCGACGCGACCCTGGTGGCCGAGTCGATCGCCCAGCAGCTCGAGCGTCGCGTCGCCTTCCGTCGTGCCATGAAGCGTGCCGTTCAGTCGGCCATGCGTCTGGGCGCCGAGGGCATCCGCATCAACTGCTCGGGCCGCCTCGGCGGCGCCGAGATCGCCCGCCTCGAGTGGTATCGCGAAGGCCGCGTGCCGCTGCACACCCTGCGTGCCGACGTCGACTACGGCGTTGCCACGGCCTTCACGACCTACGGGACGTGCGGCGTCAAGGTGTGGATCTTCAAGGGCGAGATCATGGAGCACGATCCGATGGCCCAGGACAGGAAGCTGTCCGAGGGCGAGGGATCGACCCGCCGTTCCCGCGGCCAAGACCGCGACGCGGCGTGAGGATGAAGGTCTAGAACCATGCTTCAGCCCAAGAAAACCAAGTTCCGTAAGCAGTTCAAGGGTCGCATCAGCGGCGCTGCGAAGGGCGGTACGGACCTGAACTTCGGCCAGTTCGGCCTCAAGGCCATGGAGCCGGAGCGCATCACCGCGCGCCAGATCGAGGCCGCCCGTCGCGCCATGACCCGCGAGATGAAGCGTGCCGGCCGTGTCTGGATCCGCATCTTCCCGGACGTTCCGGTCTCGAAGAAGCCCGCCGAGGTCCGCATGGGCTCCGGCAAGGGTGCCAACGAGTACTGGGCCGCCAAGGTCGCGCCTGGCCGCATCATGTTCGAGCTCGACGGCGTGCCCGTCGAGGTCGCCAAGAAGGCTCTTGAACTGGCCGCTGCCAAGCTGCCGATCAAGACGCGCTTCGTCCAGCGCATCGCCGAGTGAGGAGAGGGTCATGAAGGCCGAAGAGATCCGGACCAAGACCCTCGACGAGCTCGAGGGCCAGCTCGGTGACCTGAAG
Source organism: Phreatobacter sp. (assembly GCF_052440005.1). Lineage (GTDB taxonomy): Bacteria > Pseudomonadota > Alphaproteobacteria > Rhizobiales > Phreatobacteraceae > Phreatobacter. Next base: position 10,248 of record NZ_JBQVQL010000098.1, on the reverse strand, counting down.
AAGGAGCAGTTCAACCTGCGCTTCCAGAAGGCCACCGGTCAGCTCGAGAACGTCGCGCGCGTCCGCCAGGTCCGCCGCGACATCGCCCGCGTCAAGACCATCGCCGCGCAGAAGCGCGCCGAGAAGAAGTAAGGAGAGGGCATATGCCGAAGCGTGTGCTCGAGGGCATCGTCGTCAGCGACAAGCAGGACAAGACGGTCGTGGTGAAGGTGGAGCGTCGCTTCACCCATCCGCTGCTCAAGAAGACGGTGCGTCGCACCAAGAACTATCACGCCCACGATGAAGGCAACGCCTTCAAGACGGGCGACGTGGTGAGCATCGAGGAGGGCAAGCCCCTGTCGAAGCTGAAGCGTTGGGTCGTGCTGCCGAAGGCGTGAGCTTTCGGTGATCGTTAGAACAGCGCGCCGCCGTCGGGGAGACCCGAGACGGGCGCGAAAGGAAGAGGTTGCGTCATGATCCAGATGCAAACCAATCTCGACGTGGCGGATAATTCGGGCGCACGCCGCGTCATGTGCATCAAGGTGCTCGGTGGCGCCAAGCGTCGTTACGCCCATGTCGGCGACATCATCGTGGTGTCGGTGAAGGAAGCGATTCCGCGCGGCCGCGTGAAGAAGGGCGACGTCATGAAGGCGGTCGTCGTTCGGACCGCCAAGGACATCCGCCGCATCGACGGCTCGGTGATCCGCTTCGACCGCAATGCGGCCGTTCTGATCAACAATCAGAAGGAGCCGATCGGCACCCGTATCTTCGGACCGGTTCCGCGCGAGCTGCGCGCCAAGAACCACATGAAGATCATCTCGCTCGCGCCGGAGGTGCTGTGATGGCTGCGAAGATCAAGAAGGGCGACAAGGTCGTCGTCCTCACCGGCCGCGACAAGGGTCGCACCGGTGAAGTGATCCAGGTCATGCCGACCGAGGGCCGGGCCCTCGTGCGCGGCGTCAATATCGTGAAGCGCCATCAGCGCCAGAGCCAGACGACGGAAGGCGGGATCATCTCCAAGGAGAGCCCGATCCATCTGTCGAACCTGGCCTATGCCGACCCGAAGACCGGCGAGCCGACCCGTATCGGCTTCAAGGTCCTCGCCGACGGCAAGAAGGTGCGCGTGGCCAAGAAGTCCGGGGAGACGATCGATGGCTGAGGCGGCTTACACCCCGCGCCTCAAGGCGCATTATGACAGCGTGGTCCGGCAGAAGCTGGCGGAGGAGTTCGGCTACAAGAACCCCTTCGAGATCCCGCAGATCGAGAAGATCGTCGTCAACATGGGCGTCGGCGAATCCACCGCCGATTCCAAGAAGGCGACGGTCGCCGCCGCGGATCTCGCGCTGATCACCGGTCAGAAGCCGGTCATCACCCGGGCCCGCCAGGCCATCTCGAACTTCAAGGTTCGCGAGAACATGCCGCTGGGCTGCAAGGTCACCCTCCGCAAGCAGCGCATGTACGAGTTCCTCGACCGCCTGGTCACGATCGCGCTCCCGCGCGTCCGGGACTTCCGCGGCCTCAACCCGAAGAGCTTCGACGGCCGTGGCAACTTCGCCATGGGCCTGAAGGAGCACGTCGTGTTCCCCGAGATCTCCTATGACAAGGTGGATCAGATGTGGGGCATGGACATCATCGTGTGCACCACCGCCAAGACCGACGAGGAAGCCCGTGCTCTCCTCAAGGCCTTCAACTTCCCGTTCCGGCAGTGAGCCGGGTTTCTTGAACTAGAAGCCCGTCTCAGACGCGGAAACCAGGAGAAACCGATGGCGAAGAAGAGCTCCATCGAAAAGAACAACCACCGCCGCGCTCTGGTCGCGCGGGACGCCAAGAAGCGCGCTGCGCTGAAGGCGACCGTGATGGACCAGTCGATCTCCATCGAGGAGCGTTTCGCGGCCACCGTGAAGCTTGCGAGCCTGCCGCGCAATGGCGCCAAGGTCCGCATCAAGAACCGTTGCGAAGTCACCGGCCGTCCGCGGGCGTTCTATCGCAAGCTCGGCATGAGCCGCGTGGCTCTGCGTGACCTCGGCAACAAGGGGCTCGTTCCGGGCCTCGTGAAGTCGAGCTGGTGAGAGGAGACAGATCATGGCTCTCAACGATCCGCTCGGCGATATGCTGACCCGCATCCGCAACGCGCAGATGCGCCGCAAGACCCGCGTCCTGACGCCGGGCTCGAAGCTGCGTGCCCGCGTGCTCGAGGTGCTCAAGTCCGAAGGCTACATCCGCGACTACATGACCGTCACGCATCCGAACGGTCGTTCGGAATTCGAGATCGAGCTCAAGTATTTCGACGGTGAGCCGGTCATCCGCGAAATCGCGCGCGTCTCCAAGCCTGGCCGCCGGGTCTATGCCGGCGTCGGCAACACGCCGCGCGTGTCCAACGGTCTCGGCATCACGATCATCTCGACCCCCAAGGGCGTGATGGCCGACCACGATGCGCGGGAACAGAATGTAGGCGGGGAGGTGCTCTGCACGGTCTTCTGACCTGGCAGGGCTCCCTCACGACAAAGGACGATATCCAATGTCTCGTATCGGTAAGAAGCCGGTCGACCTGCCGCAGGGCGTCACCGCCCAGGTGTCTGGCCAGACCGTGAAGATGAAGGGTCCGAAGGGTGAGCTCTCGTTCACCTGCCCCGATGACGTCGTCGTCAAGATGGACGGCAACGTGGTCAAGGTGGACCCGCGCGACCAGGGCAAGCGCGCCCGCTCCATGTGGGGCATGGCCCGCACCCGCGTCTCCAACCTGGCCGTCGGCGTGAGCAAGGGCTTCGAGAAGAAGCTCGAGATCACCGGCGTCGGTTACCGCGCTGCCGCCCAGGGCAAGGTGCTGAACCTCGCCCTTGGCTACAGCCACGACATCAACTATCCCGTGCCGGAAGGCATCACCATTGCGACCCCGAAGCCGACCGAGATCGTCATCTCCGGCAACGACAAGCAGCAGGTGGGCCAGGTCGCCGCCGAGATCCGCGACTACCGCGGTCCGGAGCCCTACAAGGGCAAGGGCGTCCGCTACGCGGGCGAGTTCATCTTCCGCAAGGAAGGCAAGAAGAAGTAAGGCGACGGCCCCGGGTTCGGGGCCCGTCCGTCTTCCGGGGCGCTGTCCTTTCGGGGGCGCGTCCGATCAAAGGAGCTGGCTATGGCCAAATTTAAGGATGCAACGGAGCGTCGCAGGGCGCGTGTCCGTCGGGCCCTGCGCTCGACGGCGAATGGGCGTCCGCGGCTGAGCGTCTTCCGTTCGTCGAAGCATATCTATGCGCAGATCATCGACGACGCGAATGGCGTGACGGTTGCGAGTGCCTCGTCACTGGAGAAGGACCTCAAGTCCGCACTGAAGACCGGCGCCGATCAGGCCGCGGCATCCGCCGTCGGCAAGCTCGTCGCCGAGCGCGCGGTGCAGGCCGGGGTTTCCACCGTGGTCTTCGACCGCGGGGCCTATCTCTATCACGGGCGCGTCAAGGCGCTCGCCGACGGCGCCCGCGAGGGCGGCCTGAGCTTCTAACGGATACGGGCGGTTCTCACCGCCGAAAGGACAGAACATGGCTCGGGAACGTGAACGCGAGCGCAACCGCGAAGAGCGCGACAGCGAATTCACCGACAAGCTCGTGCACATCAACCGTGTCTCGAAGACGGTGAAGGGCGGCAAGCGCTTCGGTTTCGCTGCACTCGTCGTGGTCGGCGACCAGAAGGGCCGCGTTGGCTTCGGCCACGGCAAGGCCCGCGAGGTGCCTGAGGCGATCCGCAAGGCGACCGAATCCGCCAAGCGCGGCTTCATCCGTGTCGCCCTGCGCGAGGGCCGCACCCTCCATCACGACGTGCACGGTCGCCACGGCGCCGGCAAGGTCATTCTGCGCGCCGCTCCGGCCGGTACCGGCATCATCGCCGGCGGTCCGATGCGCGCCGTCTTCGAAACGCTCGGCATGGCCGACGTGGTCGCCAAGTCGATGGGGTCCTCCAACCCCTACAACATGGTGCGTGCCACGTTCGACGCGCTGAAGAACCAGGACAGCCCGCGCTCCGTCGCGGCTCGCCGTGGCCTCAAGGTGTCGGTCCTCCAGGCCCGCCGCCAGGAGGAAGGCGAGGGCGACGCGTAAGGATCGGATCCATGGCCAACAAAACCGTCACCATCGAGCAGATCGGTTCGCCGATCCGCCGCGAGAAGTCGCAGGAAGCGACCCTCGTCGGTCTGAAGCTCAACAAGCTGCACCGCCGCGCCACGCTGGAGGACACCCCGAGTGTCCGCGGCATGATCGCGAAGGTCGCTCACCTCGTGAAAGTGGTGGATTGATCTCATGAAACTCACCGACATGAAGGACAACGACGGCGCGACGCATCGCAAGATGCGCGTCGGTCGTGGCATCGGGTCCGGCAAGGGCAAGACCGCCGGTCGCGGCGTGAAGGGCCAGAAGTCGCGCTCCGGCGTCGCCATCAAGGGCTTCGAGGGCGGCCAGATGCCGTTGCATCGTCGCCTGCCGAAGCGTGGCTTCAACAACATCTTCCGCCTCTCGTTCGTCGAGGTCACGCTCGCCCGCATCCAGCGCGCGATCGACTCCGGCAAGCTCAAGGCCGGCAAGATCGACGAGGCCGCCCTGGTCGAGAGCGGTGTCCTGCGCCGCTCGCGCGACGGCATCCGCCTCGTGGCCACCGGCGAACTGACGGCGAAGATCGAGCTGACCGTTTCCGGCGCCTCCGCCGGTGCCGTCGCCGCGGTCGAGAAGGCGGGCGGCACCGTCACCCTTCTGAAGGCGAAGGAAGAGGCCGCGGCCTGACGGCCGGCCGGTCCTCCCAGCCGAACGCGACGATCAAGCTTCGAGGGGCCGGTTCGACGAGGACCGGCCCCTTTTTGATCTGTACGAGCCCCGTTCCCTGCGCCGCGCTGCGACCGCGGGGGACTGGCGGATGCGGCCACGGGCCGTTAAGTGAATGCGACTTTTCCGGATGGACGCGTCCGTCCCTCTTGCATCGGAGCCACCATGGCATCGGCAGCGGAACAACTGGCAGCCAATCTGAATTTCGGCGCCTTCGGCAAGGCCGAAGACCTGAAGAAGCGCCTGTGGTTCACCCTCGGCGCGCTGCTGGTCTATCGCCTCGGCACCTATATCCCGCTGCCGGGAATCGACCCGGAAGCGCTGCGCCAGATCTTCAACGCCAACCAGGGCGTGCTGGCGATGTTCAACGTCTTCGCCGGCGGTGCCGTCGGGCGCATGGCGATCTTCGCGCTGAACATCATGCCCTACATCTCCGCCTCCATCATCATCCAGCTGCTCACCGCCGTGGTGCCGGAGCTGGAGAAGCTGAAGAAGGAGGGGGAGCAGGGCCGCAAGCAGATCAACCAGTACACGCGCTACCTCACCGTGGTGCTGGCGGTTTTCCAGTCCTGGGGCATCGCGGTCGGCCTGCAGTCCTCCGGCACGGTCGTCGCCAATCCCGGCCTGTTTTTTGTCATGAGCACGGTGATCACGCTGACCGGCGGCACCATGTTCATGATGTGGCTCGGCGAGCAGATCACCCAGCGCGGCATCGGCAACGGCATCTCGCTGATCATCTTCGCCGGCATCGTCGCCGAGCTGCCCAGCGTCCTCGCCCAGGCGTTCGAGCTGGGTCGCCAGGGCGTCATCGCCACTCCGCTGCTCCTCGGCCTGCTGATTCTCATCGGCCTGACGATCGTCATCATCGTCTTCTTCGAGCGCGCCCAGCGGCGGCTGCTGATCCAGTATCCAAAGCGCCAGCAGGGCAACAAGGTGTTCGAGGGCAACTCCTCCCACCTGCCGCTGAAGCTCAACACGGCCGGCGTCATCCCGCCGATCTTCGCCTCGTCGCTGCTGCTGCTGCCGACCACGGCCCTGTCGTTCCAGACCAATCCGGCGGAATGGCTGCGCCTCACCGCCCAGCTCCTCGGCCACGGCCAGCCGCTGTTCATGGCGCTCTATGCGCTGCTGATCATCTTCTTCTGCTTCTTCTACACGGCCATCGTGTTCAATCCGACAGAGACGGCCGACAACCTGCGCAAGTATGGCGGCTTCATCCCGGGCATCCGGCCGGGCGAGAAGACGGCGCAGTACATCGACTACGTCCTGACCCGCATCACGGTCATCGGCGCCGCCTACATCACCCTGGTCTGCCTATTGCCCGAAGTGCTGATTGGCCAGCTCGGCCAAAGCTTCTATCTCTTGGGCGGAACCTCGCTGCTCATCGTCGTCACCGTGACGCTCGATACCGTCGCTCAGGTCCAGGGTTATCTGTTGGCCCATCAGTACGAAGGGCTGATCAAGAAGTCGCAGCTCAGGGGGAAACGTCGATGAAGCTGATTCTGCTCGGGCCTCCCGGGGCGGGGAAGGGGACCCAAGCACAGCGTCTGGTGGAGACGCACGGGCTCGTGCAGCTCTCCACCGGTGACATGCTCAGGGCTGCGGTCAAGAACGGCACGCCGGTCGGCCTCAAGGCCAAGGACGTGATGGCGCGGGGCGAACTGGTCTCGGACGAGATCGTCGTCGGCATCATCGAGGATCGGATCGCCGAGCCGGACTGCGCGAAGGGGTTCATCCTCGACGGCTTTCCGCGCACGGTTGCCCAGGCCGAGGCGCTGGACGCCATGCTGGCCAAGTCCGGCATGAAGCTGGACGCTGTGATCGAGCTCAAGGTCGACGAGGGCATCCTCGTGGGACGCATCGAGAAGCGCGTCGCCGAGATGACGGCGCGCGGCGAGCCGGTGCGCGCGGACGACAATGCCGAGGCGCTGAAGAAGCGGCTCGACGCCTACCGGGCCCAGACCGCGCCGGTCTCCGACTATTACGCCTCCAAGGGCGCGCTGAAGACGGTCGACGGCATGGCGCCGATCGACGACGTGACGAAAGCCATCGCTGGACACCTCGGAGTCTGAGGTTTTCGCCAGTTTCGGCTTGACCTTCGGGCGGGGGCGGGCTATGCGCCCCATCTCGTCCGATCGACGGTGACATCGGTCCGTCTGCTGCGCAGGCGGATCGAACCGTTTCAAGGACAACCGTGCAGGGGCCGGCCTCCACCGGACGCACGGATTTCATTTCTCACCGCGGCAACGCGGATCACATGGAGACGAGACATGGCTCGTATCGCGGGTGTCAACATCCCGACTAACAAGCGCGTGGTTATCGCGCTGCAGTACATCCACGGCATCGGCGCGAAGTTCGCCGAAGAGATCTGCGAGAAGGTCAAGATCCCGGCCGAGCGCCGCGTCAACCAGCTGACCGACCAGGAAGTCCTGGCTGTCCGCGAGACCATCGACCGCGACTACATGGTCGAGGGCGACCTGCGCCGCGAAGTGTCGATGAACATCAAGCGTCTCATGGACCTCGGCTGCTACCGCGGCCTGCGTCACCGCAAGGGCCTGCCGGTCCGCGGCCAGCGCACGCACACCAATGCCCGTACCCGCAAGGGTCCGGCGAAGCCGATCGCCGGCAAGAAGAAGTGATCGTGACCCGGAGCGCCCCGCGCGCTCCGGACCATTTCCCGAGCGCCTGGCATTACGGGCGCGCCTGAAGGACAAGGACTAGAGAATGGCCAAGGAAGCCACCCGCGTTCGCCGCCGCGAACGAAAGAACATCGCCTCCGGCGTCTGCCACGTGAACGCGTCGTTCAACAACACGATGATCACCATCACCGACGCCCAGGGCAACACGATCGCCTGGTCGTCGTCGGGCACCATGGGCTTCAAGGGCTCGCGCAAGTCGACCCCCTACGCCGCCCAGGTCGCCGCCGAGGACGCCGCCCGCAAGGCCTCCGAGCACGGCATGCGCACGGTCGAGGTCGAGGTGTCGGGTCCCGGTTCGGGCCGCGAGTCGGCGCTCCGCGCCCTCCAGGCCGCCGGCTTCACCGTCACCTCCATCCGTGACGTCACGCCGATCCCGCACAACGGCTGCCGCCCGCGCAAGCGCCGCCGCGTCTGACGCATCTCCTGTTTCTCGCAACCGGGGAGCGGCCTGTGGCGCCTCCCGGTTTTCCGCCCCCCGCCGCGAGGCGAGGGGAAACGGCCGTCAGGGTCCTGCAGGGGACGAGACAGCGGCCAGACCCAAGCGAAGGTAACAACCCGTGATCCAGAAGAACTGGCAGGAACTGATCAAGCCGGAGAAGCTTCACATCGTTCCCGGCGATGACCCGAAGCGCGTGGCCACCGCCACGGCCGAGCCGCTCGAGCGCGGTTTCGGCGTCACCCTCGGCAATGCCCTGCGTCGCGTCCTCCTGTCCTCGCTCCAGGGCGCCGCCGTCTCGGCCGTCCAGATCGACGGCGTCCTCCACGAGTTCTCCTCCATCCCCGGCGTCCGTGAGGACGTGACCGACATCGTCCTGAACATCAAGGACATCGCGATCAAGATGCAGGGCGACGGCCCCAAGCGCATGGTCGTGCGCAAGGAAGGCCCTGGCGTCGTCACCGCCGGCGACATCCAGACCGTCGGCGACGTCGTCATCCTCAACCCCGAGCTGGTGATCTGCACCCTCGACGAGGGTGCCTCGATCCGCATGGAGTTCACCGTCGACACCGGCAAGGGCTACGTGCCCTCCGAGAAGAACCGTGCCGAGGATGCGCCGATCGGCCTCATCCCGGTCGACAGCCTCTTCTCGCCGGTGAAGAAGGTGTCCTACCAGGTCTCGCCGACCCGCGAGGGCCAGGTGCTCGACTACGACAAGCTCACGCTGACGGTGGAGACCAACGGTTCGGTCTCGCCCGAGGACGCGATCGCCTATGCGGCGCGCATCCTCCAGGACCAGCTCGAGATCTTCGTGAACTTCGAGGAGCCGCGCAAGGAAGTCGTCCAGGAGTCGATCCCGGACCTCGCCTTCAACCCGGCGCTGCTGAAGAAGGTCGACGAGCTCGAGCTGTCGGTCCGCTCGGCCAACTGCCTGAAGAACGACAACATCGTTTACATCGGCGACCTGATCCAGAAGACCGAGGCGGAAATGCTCCGCACTCCGAACTTCGGCCGCAAGTCGCTGAACGAGATCAAGGAAGTGCTTGCCCAGATGGGCCTCCACCTCGGCATGGAGGTTACGGGCTGGCCGCCGGAGAATATCGAAGAGCTCGCCAAGCGCTTCGAGGACCATTACTGATTTTCAATTCATCGCCGACCGTGAGGTCCGCGATCCACCGGAGGACAAGGCGATGCGTCACGGCAAAGCCCACCGCAAGTTCAACCGCACGGCCGAGCATCGCCAGGCGATGTTCGCCAACATGTGCGCCGCGCTGATCAAGCACGAGCAGATCGTCACCACCCTGCCGAAGGCGAAGGACCTGCGTCCGATCGTCGAGAAGCTGGTGACGCTCGGCAAGCGTGGCGACCTGCACGCCCGCCGTCAGGCGGTCTCGCAGATCCGCGATCTCGGCATGGTCAAGAAGCTCTTCGAGGTTCTCGGCCCCCGCTACCAGTCGCGCCAGGGTGGCTACACCCGCGTGCTGAAGGCGGGCTTCCGCTACGGCGACAACGCGCCGGTGGCGGTGATCGAGTTCGTCGACCGCGACGTCGACGCCAAGGGCAAGGACTCCGGTCCGGTCCAGGCGAAGCCGGAGCAGGCCGCGGCCTGATCTCGCTGCAACTGCAAAGGGCGCGCCTTCAGGCGCGCTGACGGAAAGGGCGGCCGTAGGGTCGCCCTTTCGCGTTTCGACGCGTCAGGCCGGCGGCTTCATCCGGGCCGTCGTCAGCTCCAGCGCGAGCCCTGCCGCCATGATGGCGCCGGCGAGCGCGAAGACGAGGGCGTGGCTGCCGGTCGCGACGAGCAGCGCCGTGAAGCCATAGGCAGCCGCCGCCTGTACCACCGCGAAGGCGACGGTCTGCAGTGCCCAGGCAGCCGTATGCGCGGCGGGCCCGACGATCTCCCGGGTCCGCCCGGACGTCGACGATCCGAGCCCGATCATCAGCCCGCCCGCCATCATGGCCGAGAGCGTCAGCAGCACGAGGTTGTGGGTCAGCGCCGGGATGGCCGCGCCGATCGCCATCAGGGCGACGATGACGCGGAGCACCGGGCCGTAGCCGAACCGGTCGGCGGCGAGCCCCGCCACCATCGGCGCGAGGACCGCCGTGACGCCTGCCGCCACCCAGATCCAGCCTCCTACCGCGAGGCCGAAGCCGAGATCGCGGGCCACGTGGTCGACGAAGAAGATCGTATGCGGCACATAGCCCGCCGCGGCGCCGCAATAGGCGGCGGCGAGGCCGAGGAAGGCCGGGGCACGGCGCCAGGCCGGGGCGGGATCGCCGCGGTTGGCGGCGACCGGTGGCTCCGACCGGGGCAGCAGGGCCAGCATGACGA
>NZ_JBQVQL010000097.1:0-15450 GCF_052440005.1 Phreatobacter sp. | reverse complement strand
GCGCCCCGGTCGGCGGCCGCGCCGGGCGGGCGGCAGGCCGGCTGGCAGGTTGCTGGCGAGCGCCAGGGGGCGTCAGGTCCAGCTGGGCGACGACCGGCGTGGCGGCCAGAACCGCACCGGCGAGGAGAACCGTCCGCAACGTTCCATGCATGGCCTTCAATCTAGTCGAGCGGGGGCGCCCGCGCTACCCGCGCGCCGGTTTCAGTCGCGCAGGGCGTCGAGCCGCGTCCGGATCTCGGCGAGCGGCGCCAGGGCCGCGGCGAAGGGCGCCCGACCGATCCGGGCCAGCAGGCCGTCCAGTACGGGAGCGAGCCGGGCGATGCAGTCGGCATGGACGGCCCGGCCGGCATCGGTGATCTCCACCAGCCGCCCGCGCCCGTCGCTGTCGTCGGGCACGATCTGCACCAGTCCCTTCGGTTCCAGCCTCTGCAGGGTCGAGGTCATCGTCGCCCGTGTGACCTGGAAGGCCCGGGCGAGGTCGGAGGGGCGCCTGCGGCCGCCAAGCCGCACGAAGTGGTTGAGGATGGTGAACTGGGCGAGGGTCATCCCCTCCGGCATGACGCGCTCGAAGGCCGTGCTCGACAGCTGCGCGATGATGCCGACCTCGTTGAACACGCGGAACAGGAGGTCGGCGTCGCTGGCGGGAACGGTCTCGGTCATGCGGTCCTGATTCGGGAGGCGGCAGACCAGCGGGGTGTCTGCGGAACGGCGGGACCGTAGCCCAACCTGGCCAGCATGTGCAGCCGTTTCGGGTGCCCGGTGCCGAGCAGCCGGTCGAGCTCGGCGCGCAGGCCGTCCATTTCGGCGAATTCCTGCAGGGCCTGGCTGACCGGCTGCATGGCGAGCCCGAGCGAGGCGGCCGTCAGGTTGGCTCTGAGATAAGCGCGCCCCGCAGCGAAGGCGCCGGCCCGGCTGTCGTCCTCCGCCGTGACGGTCACATAGGCGGGCGTCGCCGCCAGCATGGCGCGGTACATGTCGCGGCCCTGGCGCGTCGCGGATGAGGCGGGGTCGGCGAGCTGGGCCCGCGACAGCTGGCCGATCAGCGACAGGCCCTCCAGGAAGGGACCGCCCAGCGAGATTCCGTCGGGATTGGCCTCGATCTCGCGGCGGCCGATGCGCATGAGGTCGACGCTCTCTTGATGGGTTCGCGGGGTCGCGGCCTCGACCTCCCAGGCCCTCCAGGTGAGGTCACGGACCTGCGCCGTCAGCGCGGACTCGGTGACGGCCGCGACCGTTAAACCCGGAGCGGAAAGCGCGGCAAGAGCGGCGGCCGCCGACGTCGGCACGGAGCGCGCCATGTCGTAGGGCCGCTTGGTCGAGCGCCGCACCATCACCTGGGCGAAGAGCGGGTCGACGGCCATGCCGGCCTCGCGGACGAGCCGCATGTGCGCCACCGGGCGCCGGTCGAGGCGCGGGTGCGGTTCTCCCCCCGGAAACGGGACGACCTCCAGCCGGTGGCCGATCGCCGTCGCCGCGATGGCCGCGAGTTCGCAGAAGCAGGCGAGCCCGATGACGATCTGCCTGTCGAGGGGATCGGTTTCGGGGAGCCTGCGGTCGAGGTCGCAGAAGAGCGTCATCGTCGTCGGCCCTGTCAGCTCGACGATCCACGGCTGCCGGTTGTGCGGGTTCGGCGCCAGGATCGCGTGCTCGACGACGAACCGTCGCGGATCGGAGCGCGAGCCGCCGGCTTCGGACCAGGGCAGGAGCGCCGCCGACGGCGTGCGCGTCAGGGCAAAGGCGGTGGCGCCGGTTGCGGCGACGAGGCCGGTGGCACCGGAGGAGAGAAGGAACAGGCGGCGATTCATCGAAGGCTCCTTTGAGTTAGATATCGAACGAGTTGATTAGATATCAAGCTAAATGGGCGCCGTCAATATGGTTCGATGTCGAACTAGGTGGGGCTGGCTGGCGGACTTTGGGGCGCGGCGGCCATAGGATACCGGCGGAGGGCCCGGACGCGGAAAAAATCCGATCGCGGGGAGCCCCCCGAAACGAGCTGTTACCTTTACGTCGCGTGAACTCGGCGTCTAGATTTGGCCCGGGCGGTCGTCCGGCGGCTGCGAACCACTGCTGTAAACCCGGAGTCTCACATGTTCAGGACCTGTCTTCTCGCCACCACCGCGGCCGCCGTTCTGGCTTTCGGCACCTTCGTCTCCACGACGCCTGCACAGGCCCAATGCACCGCGCGCTTCACCTGCGATCCCGGCGTCAGCCCCGTCTGCTGGTTCCGCCTGTTCTATCGCAACGGCAACAGCAGCGTCTTCACCGTGGCCGCCGGTGGCGAGCGCCGCATCTTCGGTCTGTCGCCGGGAGAGCGCTATTGTTCCTCGAACCGCGGCACGCCTGGCTTCCAGTGCAATGCCCAGCGCATCCGCATGGCCTGCTGACGGCGCGGGGGCGCGGCGCTAGCGCGGCGCGCCCCAGGACCGGCTCGCCTGCACCATCGAGGGCAGGTCCTGTCGCTGCCCCATGGCGGGCGCGTGCGGCGGCAGCTCCGGCATCCGCCCGCCCGCCTTCTCCACCAGCGCCTGCACCCGCTTGGTGATGGAGGGGTGGGTCGAGAAGAGATCGGCGAAATCGTCCGGATCGTTCTCGAAGCACATGTCCATGACGCCCGAGGGCACGCCCTCGATGTCGGCGCGGCCGGAGATCTTCAGGAGCGCCGAGATCATCGCGTCCGGGTTCTTGGTGAGCTCGACGGCGCCGGCGTCCGCCAGATACTCGCGCGAGCGCGACAGCGACAGCCTGACCACGATCGCCAGGACCCACGACACCACCACCAGCGCGACGCCGATCAGCACGACCACGATGGCGCCGCCGCCCTTGCGGTCGTCGGAGGACGAGCGGATGCCGCCGCGCAGGAAGGCGCGGAACACCAGTTCGCCCACCAGCGAGATGACGCCCGAGATCACCACCGCGATGATCATCAGCCTGACGTCGCCGTTGCGGATATGGGTGAGCTCGTGGGCGAGGACCGCCTCGACCTCCTTGTCGTCGAGCGTGTTGAGGAGGCCTGTGGTCACCGTCACGGTGAACTGCTTCTCGTTGACGCCCGATGCGAAGGCGTTGAGCGCGTCGCTCTGCAGGATCGCGAGCTTCGGCGTCGGCATGCCGCGGGAGATGCAGAGGTTCTCGAGCATCCGGTGGAGCTTCGGATTGTCGGCCTGGCTCACCGGCTCCGACCCCGTCATCTTGCCGATCAGCGCGACGTTGAAGCGGTAGCCGATCAGCACCCAGAGGGCGGTGCCGGCCGTGACGAAGGGCAGCGCCACCAGGAACACCCGCCAGGTCTGGTTCAGCACCTGGGTGCCGACCTCATAGCCCGACATGCCGTAGCCGATCAGGATCACCCCGAAGGTCAGCAGGTAGGCGAGGACGAACAGCCCGGCGATGAGGAATCCCGAGCGGATCTTGTTGTTGCGGATGTGGCCGTAGAGCCCGTAGGCCTCGCCGATCATGGCGGTGCCACCGGGCTCAGAACTTCACCGTCGGCGCCGTCTCGATCTGCGCGCGGGTCTCCGGACCGACGTCGAAGAACTCGCGCGACGTGAACCCCATCGACGCCGCGAAGAGCACGGCCGGGAAGGCCTGGATGGATGCGTTGAACTCGCTCACCGCGTTGTTGAAGAAGCGGCGGGCGGCGGCAAGCTTGTCCTCCACGTTGCCGAGGTCGACCTGGAGCTGCTGGAAGTTGGCGCTGGCCTTGAGGTCCGGATAGGCCTCGCCGAGGGCCATCAGCCGGCCGACGGCACCCGAGAGCTGCTGCTCGGCGGCCGCCTGCGCCGCCGGACCGTGGGCGCCCTGCGCCGCGTTGCGCGCGGCGATCACGGCGTCGAGCGTCGACTTCTCGTGGGCCGCATAGCCCTTCACGGTCTCGACCAGGTTGGGGATGAGGTCGTGCCGCTGCTTCAGCTGCACGTCGATGTCGGCGAAGGCCTGGTTGACCCGCTGCCGGAGCCCCACGAGCCCGTTGTAGACGAAGACGGCGTAGACGGCGGCGGCGATGACGATGCCGAGAATGGCCCAGCCCATGACGTGGCTCCTCTCCAGGACGACGGGGGGCGAGACTGTCACGGACCCGCCCTTTGCGCAAAGACAAGGGCGGGGCATCTGTTTCAGCGCGATGTCGGGGGGCGCCCGATCGCGTCACGCGGGCCGGCCCGCACTCCTCAGAAACGGGTCGTCAGGTTGGTCAACCAAGCGGGCGAGGCCTCCACCAGCGCGACCTCGATGGCCTTGTCCCAACCGGTGAGCACCAGCACCGCGACAGCCACCACCACCAGCCCGAGAGCGGTCTTGGCGCCCTGGCCGGCCGCCATCATCCGTTCGCGCAGCCCGAGGAGCTTCTCCCGCGACAGGGCGCCGAGGGCGGCGAGCGGCAGGCCGGCGCCGATGCCGAAGGCGAGCATGGTGAGGCCCACCTGGCCGAGATTCTCCCCCCGTGCCGCCATCAGCGAGGCGGCTCCGAGGGTCGGGCCCACGCAGGGGCTCCACACCGCCCCGAGCAGCAGGCCGACGCCGAACTGGCCGGAGAGGCCTCCCCGGTCGAAGCCGCCGAAGCGCGACTGCGTCCAGTCGGACAGGGGGCCTGCAGCCGTGGCGAGGCGTGCGCCCGCCGCCGGCACCAGCATCGCGAGGCCGAGGGCCAGCAGGATGAAGCCGGCCACCACGCGGAAGACGCCGAGGTCGAGTCCGAGCGAGAAGCCGATCGTGGCGACGAAGAGCCCGATCACCGTGAAGGAGAGGGCAAGGCCGGCGGCGAGGGCCAGCGGTCCCCGCCGGTGCTCGGAGGCAGCGCCCCCGAGCACGATGGGCAGGATGGGCAGCACGCAGGGCGACAGGATCGAGACGATCCCCGCCAGGAAGGCGAAGCCGATGGAGGCGAACATGGGCGGTGTCCCTGCGGCTGGCTGCGGCGGATCAGATGCTCTTCGCCACCAGGGCGGTGATGGAGGCCGCGCTGGTGTCGCCGGCCGAGCGGCCGACCTCCTGCCGCCCCTTGAAGACCACCAGCGTCGACTGGCTCTGCACGTTCAGGGCGCGCAGCACGTCCTTCTGGCTGTCGAAGTCGACGCTGAGGAAGACGAGGTCGCGGAAGCGGGGTTCGGCGGTCAGCTTCTGAAGGATCGGCTGCTGGGCCCGGCAGGTGGGGCACCAGGGCGCCGTCACCTCGACGAGGATCGGCTTGCCCGCGGCCTGGGCGGCCGCGAATGCGGCCTGGGTGAAGCGCTGCGCGGCGGCACCCGCGGGAAGCGAGGGAGCGGCGGCGGCGATCGCGGCCGAGGCGAGGATGAAGGTGCGGCGATGAATCATGGTTTCCCCTCTAAGGACCGGCCGGCTGTCAGGGCGCGGCACGCCTCCGTTTCGCCTGGACCATCCGCGGCGTTACGTCTTGACGAAGTCGTGATCGATGTGGCGGACGCCCGGACATGGCGAGGCCCCGGTCGCTGTCGCGCCGGGGCCTCTCAACATGTCAGTCGGCCTGTAAGCCGGGTTTTGTGGGGCGGGACGAATCCCGCGCGACGACCATTCCTCTAGGCGGCCGATTGCTCGGACGCTCTGGCAACCTACCCGGACGACGGCGCGGATCCACGCCCGGGGTTTCCCCCTGTCGTCCCTATTCGGTTTTGCTCCCGGTGGGGTTTACCGTGCCGCTTCCGTTGCCGGTCGCGCGGTGGGCTCTTACCCCACCTTTTCACCCTTGCCGGGGCGAACCCCGGCGGTCTGTTTTCTGTGGCACTGTCCCTGGGGTCGCCCCCGCCGGACGTTATCCGGCACCGTGTTTCCGTGGAGCCCGGACTTTCCTCCCCCGCGCCCTTTCGGGTGATGCGGCGGCGGTCGTCCGGCCGGCTGACGGCGCTCAAGTGAAACAGCCCGGCCGGAGTGTCAAGCCGGCTCAGGCGTCCTTCTTGCCGTCGACGGACTTCCGGCCGGCGGGTGCCCCGACGCTGCTCTCCGGCGCCGTGGGCTGGACGGGATCGCTGGCCGGGAACGTGTCCTCCAGCGCCTTGTTCAGCTCGGCCTCCTCGGCCTTCGTCGTGGAACTCGCCGGCATCTTCGGGCCCTTGCCCGCGATCGCCTCTTCGAACTCGCGCGTGCCCTCTTTCTGCAACGCGTCGGCTTTCACATCCGCAGGCATGTTTCCCTCCTATGGCCATACCGCTTCGAAACATCCAACCCGCGACGGCCGCCGGCGTTCCCTTGCCGTGGCTTGGTCCCGGGCGCCGCGCTCTGGTAAGGCTGGAGCCCGCCTGGAATGAGGTCCCCATGCCGTCGCCGCTTCTCGCGCCCCTCTTCGGTTCGCCCGCCATGGAGGCGGTCTGGTCGGACGAGGCGGCTGTCGTCGCCATGCTGGCCTTCGAGGAGGCACTTGCCGCTGCCGAGGCCGAGGCGGGCGTGATCCCCGCCGCGGCGGCTGCCCCCGTCGCCGCGACCGTGGCGCGCCGCGACATCGACGCCACAGCACTGGCCGACGCCGCCAGCATCGCCGGCAACACGGCCATCCCGCTGGTCAAGGCGCTGACGGCGAAGGTGCGGGAGGCCGATCCCGAAGCCGCCAAATGGGTGCACTATGGGGCGACCAGCCAGGACGTGATGGACAGCGGCCTGGTGCTGCAGCTCCGCGAGACCTTCAGGGTCGTCGAGGCCGATCTCGCCCGCGCCATGGCTGCTGCCGCAGTTCTCGCCAGGGCTCATCGCGACACGCCCATGGCAGGCCGCACCTGGCTGCAACAGGCTCTGCCCATCACCTTTGGCCTGAAAATGGCGGGCACGCTCGACGCGCTGATGCGTCACCGCGACCGCCTCGCCGAAGCCCGCCCGCGCATCCTCGCCCTTCAGTTTGGCGGTGCCGCCGGCACGCTCGCTTCCCTCGCTGACAAGGGGCCCGAGGTTGCCCGCCTGCTCGCCGCGCGCCTCGACCTGTCGCTGCCCGACACGCCCTGGCACGGCCAGCGCGACCGCATCCTGGAAGCCGCCAGCCTCATGGCGGGCCTCGTCGCCACCGCTGCCAAGGTCGCCCGGGACGTCGCCCTGATGATGCAGACCGAGGTCGGCGAGGTGACTGAGCCGGCGGCGCCGGGCCGCGGCGGCTCCTCCACCATGCCGCACAAGCGCAACCCGGCGCTCTCCGCCACCATCCTCGGCGCGGCCGGCCTCGCGCCCCAGCTGCTCGCGGCCATCGCGGCCGGCGGCGCCGGCGAGCACGAGCGCTTCGCCGGGGGCTGGCAGTCGGAATGGCTGGCGCTGCCCGAACTCGCCCGCCTCACCGGCGGGGTCATGGCACGCCTCGCCGAACTGCTGGAGGGGCTGGAGGTGAAGCCGGAGCGCATGCGCGCCAATCTCGACGCCACCGGCGGGCTGCTGATGGCGGAAGCCGTGCAGATGGCGCTGACGCCGGCCTTCGGCCGCCTCGTCGCCCATGACCGGATCGAGGCTGCCTGCCGCAGGGCCGTCGGCGAGGGCAGGGTCCTCCTCGACGTGCTCGCCGAGGACGGTGAGATCACCGCTCATGCGCCGCGCGAGCGCCTTGCCGAACTCCTCGATCCCGCCGGCTACCTCGGCGCGGCGGGGATCTTCGTGGACCGGGTGCTGGCGCGGTGGAACGGCGCCTGAGGCTCAGCCCCCGTAGATGCCCTTGTAGGTCTCGCGCAGCACGTTCTTCTGCACCTTGCCCATGGTGTTGCGCGGCAGGTCCTCGACCACGATCACGCGCTTCGGCAGCTTGAACTTCGCGAGGCGGGTCTCCAGCGCGGAGAGGATGGCACCCTCGTCGAGCTTTGCGCCGGGGGTCGGCACCACCACGGCGGTCACACCCTCGCCGAAATCAGGATGCGGCACGCCGATCACGGCGCTCTCGAAGACGCCGGCCATGCCGTCGATCTCGGTCTCGACCTCCTTCGGATAGACGTTGTAGCCGCCGGAGATCACGAGGTCCTTGCCGCGGCCGACGATGTGGACATAGCCGCCCTCGTCGATCTTGCCGAGGTCGCCGGTGATGAAGAAGCCGTCCTCGCGGAACTCGGCGGCGGTCTTCTCCGGCATCCGCCAGTAGCCCTTGAAGACGTTCGGGCCCTTCACCTCGATCATGCCGATCTCGCCCTTGGCGACGGGAGCGCCCGTTTCCGGATCGGTGACGCGCAGTTGGACGTCCGGCAGGGGGAACCCGACCGTCCCGGCGATGCGCTCGCCCTCGTAGGGGTTCGAGGTGTTCATGTTGGTCTCGGTCATGCCGTAGCGCTCGAGAATGGCCTGACCGGTCTTCTCGCGGAACGCCCGGTGCGTCTCGGCCAGCAGCGGCGCCGAGCCCGAGATGAACAGGCGCATGTGGCGCGTCGCGCCGGGGGTCAGTCGCGCGTCCTGCACGAGGCGGACGTAGAAGGTCGGCACGCCCATCATCGTGGTCGCCCGCGGCAACAGCTCGAACACCTTGTCGGCATCGAACTTCGGCAGGAACAGCATGGTCGCACCCGCCATCAGGATGGTGTTGGTGGCGACGAAGAGCCCGTGGGTGTGGAAGATCGGCAGGGCATGCAGCAGCACGTCCTCGCGCGTGAACTTCCAGTAGTCCTTCAGCGTCAGCGCGTTGGAGGCGAGGTTGTCGTGGGTCAGCATGGCGCCCTTGGAGCGCCCCGTCGTCCCCGAAGTGTAGAGGATCGCTGCAAGGTCGTCGGCCCCGCGCGCCACCGAGTCGAAGACCGGCGCCTGGGCATTAGCCTTCTGCCACAGCGAGCCATCCTTCGCCCGGCCCAGCGTCTCCACCGCGGGCACGCCGGTGCGTGCCGCGACCTCGGCGATGCCGTCGCGCCGTGCCGGGTCGCACACGACCATGGCCGGCTCGGCGTCGGAGAGGAAATACTCGATCTCGGCCAGTGTGTAGCCGGTGTTGAGCGGCAGGAAGACGGCGCCGGCGCGCACGCAGGCGAGATAGAGGAAGATCGCCCCGGGCGACTTCTCCACCTGCACCGCCACCCGGTCGCCCGGCTTCACGCCCGCCGCCACCAGGGCGTTGGCGAAGCGGCCGGTCGCGGCGAAGAGATCGTCATAGGTGAAGCGGGTGCCGTCCTCGGTCTCGATGAAGGTCTTGGAGGCATCGGTGCCGTAAAGGCGGACGAGATCGAAGAGATGGTTGGCCATGGCTCAGCGGGATGTGCTCGGCGGGGCGCCGTCGGGAACGCGGGAGGGCGGACCATGCCGCATCCGGCCGGTCAGGTCGAGAGGGCCGCGGGGACCGATCGCTCAGCCCGCGGCCGCGAGCGGCTTGCCGAGATGCTCGGCGCGGATGGTGGCGCGCACCTGCGTGCCGGCTCCGGGCTTGGAGCGGATGGTCAGCGCGCCGCCGTGCAGGTCGATGAGCTTCTTGACCAGGGCAAGGCCGAGCTCGGCCTCGCCGCTCCCGTTGCCCTCGCCGAGCGGGTCGAGCGCCTGGGCGAGTTCGCCCGGCGAGACGCCGGCGCCGGAATCGACCACGTCGAGAACGAGCTCGCCCCCCGGCCCGCGCTTGGCCGAGACGTTGACGATGCCGCCGCGGGGCGTGCTCGCGATGGCGTGGTTGACGAGCTCGCCCATGATCTTGCGCAGGGCGACCGCATTGGCGGTCATGGACGAGACATCCGGTGTCCAGACCACGCGGAACTTCACGCCCTTCGATTCCGCCCGCGGCCTGTAGAGCAGGTTCACCTCGCCGATCAGCTTCTCCATCGGCGCCTGGTCGCCGGCGGGCGGGCTCTCGATGGCGGAGGCCTGCGCGTAGTCGAGGACGTCGGCGAGGCGCCGCGCGAGTCTCGCCGATTCCTCCCGCGCGGCGTCGATGAGTGCGTCGATGTCGTCCTGGTGGCGGCTCGAGGCCGCCCGTCGCGCCATCAGGTGCAGGCGTTCGATGGGCTGGCGGAACGTCCGGCCGATCAGCCGGACGAGTCCGGAGCGCACGCCCTTCAGCGTTTCCACCGCGATGAGGGCGCGCGCCACCTGGTCAGTGAGGAAGGCCACCTCGCGGGTCGCGGCGTCCAGGCGATTCTCGCGTTCCTGCACCTCGCCGGCGAGGCGCTCGTTCAGGTCGCTCGCCTGTTCGGCTGCAGCCTCGGCGAGGGTGAGCTTCTCCTTCACGCCCTTGATCTGCGCCTGGAAGATGTCCACGGCGCGATTGTACTCGCGGGCGATCTGCCCGAGCTCGCCGTCGGAATCGGCCTCCAGATAGGCGAAGGCGCCGGCATTGAGATTGAGCGCGCCGAGCTGGCTCACCAGCATGGCGACGTCCGTGGTCATGGCGTGCTCGGTGACGTTGAGCCCGATCCGCTCCTCCGCCTGGCCCACGCGCAGCCGCATCACGAAGCGCAGGGCGAAGGCCGCGGCTCCCATGACCGCCGCCGCCCAGGAGACGATGGCGAGCAGCCCGGCCGCCTGCAGCGCCAGGATGACGATCAGGTTCGCCGGCTGGCAGAAGGCGACGGCGAGCACGCCCAGCATCCCGGGAAAGAGGTGAGCGGAGGCGATGCCGAGCGCGTCGTCGATCTCGGCCATCTCCAGCAGCCGCGCTCCCGCCAGCGCCACGGCCGCGCCCGCAGCTCCCAGCGCGACGGCGCCCAGCGGATGGAGGAGATGCGCCGCCGCGGAGGCCGCCACCACACCGGCGAGCGTCGCGTGGATGATGTGGACGATGGTGATCCGTGACGGGCGGAGCTGGTTGGCGAGGAACGTCACGGTGATCGCCGCGGCCCCCGCCAGGATGAGGTTGATCACCACCGGGGCCACGGCAAATCCCGAGGACAGCGCCTGGCCGATGGCGATGCCGAACCACCCGAGCCACAGCAGCATCACGCCGAGGGCTGCGAAGGGGAAGCTCTGGCTCTGCACGACGAGGCTGCGGCGCGTGCCGTTGAAGCGGCCCGTGCGCGGCCCCACGACATAGGACGCGACCAGCGCGGCGGTGGCGCCGGCCACGTGGATGACGCCCCCGCCGGCGAGGTCGACATAGCCGAGCCCCCTGAGCCATCCGGCCGTCTCGCCGTCGGCCCAGGCCCAGTGCATGACGAAGGGCAGGATGGCGAGGCTGAACACTGTGACGAGGGCCGCATAGGCCCGCAGGGTGGTTCGCTCCGCCAGCGGGCCCGACAGGAGCGTCGCCGCGGCGCAGGCGATGGCCAGCGCGAAGACGAGATCGGCTCCCCCGTCGGCAGGCATGAACGGGCCGCGGCCGGCGATGGGCCCCCCGGCATTCATGATGCCGTAGCCGACCGCCCAGACGATGAGGATGGTGATGCCCACCTGCACCAGCAGCTTGGCGGCAGCGTTGACGCTGTGCTTGGCACGGACCAGCCCGCTCTCCAGCGTCACATGGCCGGCGAGAACCAGGAACACGCAGAGCGCGACGATGACGGGTGCCAGGAGGTCGGGCGGCGTCGAAGGCATCAGGAAACCGGTGACGAGACGCATCGCTCGCCGAAGCACTCTCGGGCAACATGGTTAACGCAAGGTTACCCGCGGCCGAAACCATTACGATCAGAAACGTTTAGCCGAGGGGTCAGCTCTCCGGTGGGGCGCCTGCGCGCTGTCGGTCGCGCCATTCGCGCGGACGCATGAATTCGCCGGCCCACAGGCCGCGTTTGGCCGCCCTGGCGGAGACCTCGTCCTGGTAGTAGGCCCCATAGGCGACCGCATGGCCGGCCAGCACCTGGGCACGCCCGAGATCGACCTCGTCGGCCCGGCACATCGCCACCGTCCGGCCGTAACGGTCGATGTCGCGCTGCTCACAGGTCAGCGGCTGCCCCGCCACCATGGCGATGAGGGCGCGGGCTGATTCCCGCCCGCAGCGGACCTCGCGCCCCTCGCGCGTGCAGCGCTGGAACAGCTCCGGCGCATCGATGCCGTGGAGACGCACCTCTATGCCGGCGACGATCAGGCTGTCGCCATCGACGATCCGGGCATAGCCGCCGAAGGTGCGGCGCGCCTGTGGACCCTGCAGGGCGTGGCGGATCGCGAGCGTCGTCACCGCCGCGACGGCGATCAGCAGCCAGAGAAAACCCGTATTGGGCCGCAGGCTGCGGAAACGGGAAAAGCGCAGCATGGACTGGCCGTAAGGGGAGGGAGGAATCAGGATCGGGACAGGATGTTCATGGTTCGTTTACCATGGATCTCGACCTGCCGTTAATCAAGCTCTGCCACATTTCGGTCCGGAAGTGGCGTTGCGTTGGAGAGGTGCCCGGCGATGGGCGTGACGGCGGCAGACGGACGGCCGGACGACCGGCAGGCCGAGAGGGCGCGCGAGCAAGCCCAGAGCCGCAAGCGCGTCGTTCGCCAGGTGCGGGACGCCCGCGACCGCCTCACCTCGACCACCGGCACGAAGCGCTCGTTCGAATACGAGCTGATGCGCGTCTTCGCGCAGAACAAGCAGTCGGCCGGCATCGCCGTCGCCCTCATCGCCCTCGCCACAGGCTGGGTCGCCGGCTGGGCCACCAATCCGGGCCTCGGCGCCGCGGCGGGCCTGATCATCCTCGGCGCCCACGGCTTCTGCATCCTGATGGCGCGGTCCTTCCTCAAGGTCGCGCCGGACAAGGCGGACCTCGCCTCCTGGCGCCTGCGCTTCGTCATCGCCGAGATCATGCTGGGCATCGGCTGGGTGCTGGCCTTCATCGTGGTCATGCGCACCCAGGTCGCCGAGGCCAGCAACTTCCTGCTCGTCGGCATGCTCATCGTCGTCGCCGTTTCGGCGATGATCGGGTCGACCCTGCCGGTCGCCATCTTCGCGTCCTCGCTGCCGGTCGCGGCCACGGTGATCGCCTATTTCCTGCTGCTGCACGGCATGCAGGGCGCCGTCCTCGCCGCCATGGCGCTGGGTACGCTCGTGTTCTTCGCCATCATCTCGGCCCGGCTCTACCAGACCAACCTCGCCACCATCGAGGCGCGCGCCGAGAAGGATGCTCTGATCGGCGAGCTCGAGACGGCCAAGACCAACTCGGACGAGGCCCGGCGCAACGCCGAGATGGCCAATATCGCCAAGTCGCAGTTCCTCGCCCAGATGAGCCACGAGTTGCGCACGCCGCTCAACGCCATCCTCGGCTTCTCCGAGGTGATGAAGGGCGAGATGTTCGGCCCCCATTCCTCGCCGCAATATGCCGAATATGCCGGCGACATCCACTCCTCGGGCCAGCATCTGCTCTCGCTGATCAACGAGATCCTCGATCTCTCCCGCATCGAGGCCGGCCGATACGACCTCAATGAGGAGGCGCTGACCCTCGCCTACGTCGTCGAGGACTGCCACCACCTGCTCAAGGTGCGCGCCAAGAACAAGGGCGTCACCATCGTCGAGCGCTTCGAGCCCGACATGCCGAAGCTCTGGGCCGACGAGCGCGCGATCCGGCAGATCGTGCTCAACCTCATGTCCAACGCCATCAAGTTCACGCCCACGGGTGGGGAGATCACCCTGAAGGTCGGCTGGACGGCGTCGGGCGGCCAGTACGTCTCGGTGAAGGACACCGGCGCCGGTATTCCCGAGGACGAGATCCCGATCGTCCTGTCGAATTTCGGCCAGGGCTCCAACGCCATCAAGAACGCCGAGCAGGGCACCGGCCTCGGGCTCCCCATCGTCCAGGGCCTGGTGTCGATGCACGGCGGCACCTTCACCCTCAAGTCCACGGTCCGCATCGGCACGGAGGTCACCGTGACCTTCCCCGCGGAGCGCGTGATGGAGGCCCTGCCGGCCATTGCCAGCCCGTCGGTCGCGGTCCATGCCCCGATCCCGATGGAGGTGGAGGCACCGACCCCGCCCGAGGCCCAGAACATCGGCGCCCTGCGCCGCGCCCTGTTCGGTCCCCGTCGCTGACGCCATCCGCCGACCCGCCGGGTTGACCCCCGCGCGCCTCGCATGTGCAGTTACACGATAACAAGCCTGCACGGCCGAGGACGCCCGCCATGAAGCTCTACGACACGCCTCTCGCTCCCAACCCGCGCCGCGTGCGGGTCTTCCTGGCGGAGAAGGGGATCGACATCCCCAAGGTCACCATCGACCTCGGCAAGATGGAGCAGAAGTCGGAGAGCTACGCGGCCGTCAATCCGCGCCAGCGGACGCCCGCGCTGGAGCTGGATGACGGCTCGGTCCTCTGCGAGTCCATCGCCATCTGCCGCTATATCGAGGCGCTCCACCCCGAGCCGAACCTGTTTGGCCGGACGCCGAAGGAAATCGGCGAGATCGAGATGTGGTCGCGCCGCGCGGAGCTGAACCTCCTCTCCACCATCGCCTCCGCCTTCCGCCACCTCCATCCTGCCATGGCCGCCATGGAGGTGCCGCAGGTGAAGGAATGGGGCGAGGTCAACAAGGGCCGCATCGTCGACGAGCTGGCCTTCCTCGACCGGCAGCTCAAGGGCCGCGACTTCGTCTGCTGCGACCGCTTCACCAATGCCGACATCACCGCCATGATCGGCGTCGACTTCCTCAAGCCGACCCGCGTCGCCGTGCCTGACGAACTGGTCGAGCTGAAGCGCTGGCATGCGGCCATGGCGGCCCGTCCCTCGGCAAAGGCGTGATAATGGCGGGGCGTGGATAGTCTCGACGCCCTCGACCGCGCCATCGCCGCCTGCCGGATCTGCGTGGAGCGCCCGCGCGGCGCGCCCTTGCCCCACGAGCCGCGCCCCGTGGCCTGGCCCTCGGCCACCGCGCGCATCCTCATCGCGGGGCAGGCGCCGGGCACGCGCGTCCATGCCTCCGGGCGGCCGTTCACGGACCCGTCCGGCGACCGGCTGCGCTCCTGGATGGGCGTCGACGAGGCGACCTTCTACGACCGCTCCCGCGTCGCCATCGTGCCGATGGGCTTCTGCTTTCCGGGCCTCGACGCCAAGGGCAGCGACCTGCCGCCCCGCCGCGAATGCCGCGAGGCCTGGCACGACCGACTGATGGCGGCGATGCCCGCGGTCGATCTGGTTCTTGCCATCGGCGCGACCGCGCACGCCTATCACCTGGGCCGGCTCGGGCTCGGCCACCTCGCCGGACGGACGCTGACGGAAACCGTGGCCGCCTGGCGCTCCATCAGGGCCGCTGGTGACCGGCCGGCGGTATTCGTGTTGCCCCATCCGTCATGGCGCAACTCGGGATGGCTGAAGCGCCATCCCTGGTTCGACGCGGAGCTGCTGCCGGTCCTGCGCGGCGAGGTGGCGGCGCGGCTCTGAGGCCGCGCGCCCTCACTTGCGCTCGAGGCGGGCGAAGAGGCTCGACGTGTCCCAGCGGCCACCGCCCATCGTCTGGACCTCGCCGTAGAACTGGTCGACCAGCGCCGTCACCGGCAGGGTGGCGCCGTTGCGGCGGGCCTCGGCGAGGCAGATCGAGAGATCCTTGCGCATCCAGTCGACGGCGAATCCGTAGTCGAACTTGTCCTGGTTCATGGTCTTGTGGCGGTTCTCCATCTGCCACGAGCCGGCGGCGCCCTTGGAGATCACGTCGACGAGCTGCTCGATGTCGAGGCCGGC
>NZ_JBQVQL010000096.1:0-16176 GCF_052440005.1 Phreatobacter sp. | reverse complement strand
CGGCGCCATCACCGCCGGCGCCCACATGGGCATGCGCTCGCTCCTGTCCTACCAGCGGGGCGAGGAGGCGGCCGCCGACCGCGCCGCCATCAACTATCTCAACGCCACCGGCCAGTCGGCCAAGGGCATGGTCGAGACGTTCCGCCGCCTGCAGAACGAGACCATGTTCGTCGCCCGCCACGTCGATCCCTATGCGGTCAGCCACCCCATGCCGGCGGACCGCATCGCCATCATCGAGCCGCTGGCGCGCGCCAGCCCCCACTACGGCAAGACCGACCCGCCCGCGCTGGACGCCCGCCACCAGCTGGCGCGCGCCAAGCTCGCCGGCTTCCTCGACCGTGCCGACGCCATCACCCGGCGCTATCCGCCATCGGATACCTCGCTGCCGGCGCGCTATGCCCGCACCATCCAGATGTTCCGCTTCGGCGACCGCACCCGCGCCGCCGCCATGGCTGACGATCTGATCCGTTCCCAGCCCGGAAACCCCTATTTCCACGAGATCAAGGGGCAGATCCTGCTGGAGACCGGCCAGCCAGCCGCGGCGTTGCCGTCCCTGCGGCGCGCCGTGTCGCTGGCGCCCAATGCCGGCCTCATCCGCATCATGCTCGGCCACGCGCTGGTGGCCTCGGGCAACAACGCGGCCCTCGACGAGGCCATCCGCGAATTGCGCCTGGCCCTGCAGCGAGAGCCTGAGGCCGGCGACGGCTATCGCCAGCTCGCCATCGCCTACGGCCGCAAGAACGACCGCGGCCAGGCCGACCTCGCTTCCGCCCAGGCCGCCTATTATTCCGGCGACCTGCAGACCGCGCGCGGCCTTGCCCGCCGCGCCCAGGGATCGCTGCCCACCGGCTCGCCCGGCTGGCTGATCGCCGAAGACATCTACAATCAACGCCCCCGGCGCAACTGAGGACCAACCCATGTTCAAGCGTCTGATCGCGCCGGCCTTCGCGGCCCTTCTCGCCGTGACCGCGCCCGTCCTCGCCCAGTCGGCGCCGCCGACGGCCGAGGAACGCGCGCGCATCGAAACCATCGTCCGGGAGTACCTCCTGAAGAACCCGGAGATTCTGCAGGAGGCGCTCGTCGAGCTCGAGAAGCGCCAGGCGCAGGCCGAGGATCGCGCCCGCGCCGCCGCCTTCTCCGCCAACCGCGACGCGCTCTACCGCTCGCCGAACCAGGTCGTGCTCGGCAACCCCCAGGGTGACGTCACCCTCGTCGAGTTCTTCGACTACAACTGCGGCTTCTGCAAAAGGGCGCTGCCCGAGACCCTGGAGCTGCTGCGCTCGGATTCGCGCCTGCGCATCGTGCTGAAGGACTTCCCAGTCCTCGGCCAGGGCTCGGTCGAGGCGGCGCAGGTCGCCGTGGCGCTGAAGATGCAGATCGCCCCGCCGAAATATCTCGAGTTCCACCAGAAGCTGCTCGGCGGCCGCGGCCAGGCCAATGGTGCCCGCGCCATCGAGGTCGCCCGCGAGGTCGGCGCCGACATGGCGCGCCTGCAGCGCGACATGCAGTCGCCGCAGGTGCAGGCGACGCTCGCCGAGAACATGCGCCTCGCCGAGATGCTGCGCATCAACGGCACGCCGACCTACGTGGTGGGCGACGAGGTCGTGGTCGGCGCGGTGGGACTGGAGAAGCTGCGCGAGAACCTCGCCCGTGCTCGCACCGCCTGCGCCGCCCAGCCGAACATGTGCTGAGGCGGGGCCCGGCCTCGCAAGGGCGGCGAACACGCGCCGTTCTCCTCGTCGGTCCGGGGCCAGACCCGCGCATGACCTTTCAAGCCAACCTGATAAAAAAGGGGACCCGCGGGTCCCCTTTTCTCGTTCAGCCCGAAAGGGCAGGAGGCACTGGCCCTTACTCCCGGACGTCGAAGCGGTAGGACTTCGACACGATCCGCCAGCCCTCGGTGAGCTTCATCAGCACGAGATAGTCGGTGAAGAAGCGCGGCAGAAGCGCGCACTGCACCTTCACGAAGGCGGTGCTCTCGTCCGAGCGGTCCACCGTCACCACGAAGTCGTGGCGCGCATGGCCCTGGCCCTTGGCCGAGGGGCGCTTGGCGACGCGGTCGAGCCAGTCCTGGTAGGGAAGGACCTGCAACTCGCCCTTGTCCTGCCAGCGCAGGTCGGCGGTCGGATGGAAGGCGGCGCCGAGCTTGTCGACGTCCGATTCGTAGAGCCCGTCGAAATAGAGCTGGATCGTCGCCTCGACGCTGGAACGGTCGTAGGCGGGCGTCGGCTTCAGGGCTTGAACGGCGGTCATGGGTCGCCTCCTCGGGCTGGTGTGCGGGGCGAGAGCAAAGCACAGGCCGCGCCCCGGCGAAACAGGCGGTCGCTTGCCCCGCGTCCGCCTCTTGGCCATAGTGCGCCGCAACCGACGGGGCAGCCAGCCGAAGCCGTCGAAGCCGGGAGACGATCATGATTCAGGAGCTCATCAACCGCGTTGCGGCCGCTGCCGGCCTCGACGAAGGGCTCGCCGCCAAGGCCGTCGGCATGATCCTCGGCTTCCTCCAGAAGGAAGGCCCGCAGGCCGAAGTGCAGCAGATGATGGCGGCCCTGCCGGGCGCCGAGGGCCTCATCGCCCAGGGCGAAGAGGGCGGTGGCGGTGGCGGCCTCATGGGCATGGTCGGCGGCCTGATGGGCGGCGGCATCATGGGCCTCGGCGCCAACCTGATGGGCGCGGGCCTCGACATGGGCCAGATCTCGACGGTCGGCAAGGAACTCATGGCCTTCGGCCGCGAGCATGCCGGCGAGGACGTCATGGGCCGCATCGTCGCCGGCACGCCGGGCCTGTCGCAGTTCGTCTGAGGACAGCGGTCTCCGCGCCACGACGTCATGGCTGGGCTTGGCCCGGCCATCCACGACTTGAAGACGCCGAGAGATGCGCCGCCCCTTCACCTCTCCCCGGCGGGGAGAGGTCGGCCAAAGGCCGGGTGAGGGGGCCGACCCCATCGTTTGCCACTCTCCCGTCACCTGCCTCGCTCACGCTCGGCGACCTCTCCCCGCCGGGAGAGGTGAAGCGGCGCGCCGCCAGACCCCACCCGGTATTGACAGCGCGGGGGGCTTGGCGTCCAAGGCTGCGCCATGGCGCCATCGCACTCCCCCGACCCGATCCCGTCCGGCGGGCCGCTCGGCCGTTTCCTGAAGGGAGACCGCCCCGCCGTCATGGGCATCCTCAACGTCACGCCGGATTCCTTCTCCGACGCCGGGCGCTTTTTCGACCCCCTCGTCGCCATCCGCCATGCCGAGCGCATGGCGCGGGATGGCGCCGACATCCTCGACATCGGCGCAGAATCGACGCGGCCCTATGGCGGCGCCGAGCCGGTCGGCCGCGACGAGGAGATTGCCCGTCTCGCCCCGGTCCTGCCGGAGGTGGTGAAGCTCGGCCTGCCCGTCTCCATCGACACGATCAAGGCGGAGGTCGCCCGATGGGCGCTCGACCAGGGCGCCGTCATCGTCAACGACGTCTGGGGCCTGCAGCGCGACCCCGCTATGGCGCCGCTGGTGGCCGAGAACAAAGTCCCCGTCGTCGTCATGCACAACCGCGACGGCGCCGACCCGGACCTCGACATCATGGCCGACGTCCTGGCCTTCCTCGCCCGCTCGGTGGCCATCGCGGAGGCCGCGGGCATCGCCCGCGACCGCATCGCGGTCGACCCCGGCATCGGCTTCGGCAAGACGCCGCAGCAGAGCATCGAGACGCTGGCCAAGCTCGACCGGCTGAAGGCCCTCGGCCTGCCCGTGCTGGTCGGTGCCTCGCGCAAGCGCTTCATCGATCTCGTCGACCCCTCCACGGTCGACGAGCGCATCGGCGGCTCGCTCGCCGCCCACCTTCTCGCCATGCAGGCGGGAGCCGCCATCATTCGTGCCCACGACGTCCGCGAGACGGTGCAGGCGCTGAAGGTGGCGAGCGCCATCAGGAACGCCGCATGACCGACCGCATCTTTCTCAAGGGCCTGCTGGTGCACGCCCATCACGGCCTCCTGTCGCATGAGAGCGAGGTCGGCCAGCGCTTCGTCATCGACCTCGACATGGCGCTCGACCTGTCGCCGGCGGCGGCGAGCGACCACCTCGCCGATACCGTTTCCTATGCGGACGTCGCGGCGGTCACGGTCCGCACCTTCAAGGCGCGCAACTTCAAGCTGCTGGAGGCGGCGGCCGGCGCCGTCGCCGATGCGATCCTCTCCGCCTTCCCGCCCATCGCGGCGGTGACGGTGACGGTGCACAAGCCGCATGCGCCCATCGCCGCCATCTTCGATGACGTCGGGGTGGTGATGACGCGCCGGCGCGCCGGCTGATGGCCGAAGCGCTCATCGGCCTCGGCGGCAATGTCGGCGATGTCCGGGACACACTCGACCGTGCGGTCGCGGCCTTCTGCGACGGCGCCGCCGTGCGGCTCCTCGCCCGTTCCGCCGACTACGAGACGCCGCCCTGGGGGGGCACCGACCAGCCGGCCTTCGTCAATCTCTGCCTGAAGGTGGCGACGGAGCTGTCCCCGCGCGATCTCCTGAAGCGCGCGCTGGCGGTGGAAGCCTCCCTCGGCCGCGATCGCGCCTCCGGGCGCCGCTGGGGCCCGCGCCCGGTCGACATCGACATCCTCGCCTATGGCGACGTGGTCCTCGACGAGCCGGACCTGCACCTGCCGCATCCGCGCATGACGGACCGGGCCTTCGTGCTGGTGCCGCTGGCCGAGATCGCGCCGGACTGGGTCGTCGGCGGCGTCCGTGTCGCCGACCGCGCCGCCCGCATCGACACGGTGGGGGTGGTGCGCCTGCCGGACCGGCCCTAGGCGAAGCTCACCCGCGCGCGCCCCTGCGGACTGACGCGGATATGCGCCGCCGGCAGCATCTGCGGCATGACCTCGACGAAGGAGATGTCGGTGGCGTCCAGCGCCGCATCAAGGGCCGCGACCACGGCCGAGCCACGACGGGCGATGACGAGGTCGCTCATGTCGGTGCTGGTGAGCGCGACGGGCACGAAATCCGCGCGCTTCATGAAGCTTCCTACCGCCTCCAGCACGCCGAGATTCTGGTTCATGCCCTTCTGGCTGTGGCAGCAGTCGTTGAGCATCATCACGCCGTCCTCGGCCAGCAGGTGCTGGTAGTAGAGGAGGTCGCGCAGCACATATTCGTACTGGTGGTTGGCATCGACATAGATGAAGTCGAAGGCGCCGTCGCCGTGGCGGTCGCGGATGCGTGCGAAGGCGGAGATGGTGTCGTCGCGGATGATCTCGACGTCGTCGCGCCCCTCGAAACGCTGCCGGGCCACCTCGTAGGTCCGGTCGAAGGTCGCCTGGTCGGAGAGGCTGCCGCCGAAATAGCGCTCGAAGGCGGTCAGCGGCAGGATCCAGGGCGGCAGCTTGTCGAAATGGGAATAGGTGGCGAGCGCCTCGGCGCTCCAGGCATCGACCAGGACGGCGTGGCGCGTCCCAAGCACCTCCATCAGCCGCGTGGCGTTGTCGCCCTTGTGGACGCCGAGCTCGATCATGGAGGGGCGGCGGGCGAGTGTGGCGAAGGCGCTGGCGACGACGTCGTAGAGGCGGGCGCGGTGGCAGTCGACGACTTTCATCAGGCGATTCCGTGGGTGGCGGTGGCCGGAGCCATGGCGGGCCTGATCCAGGGGGCCTCGCCGCTGTCCCACAGCCCTTCCAGCAGTTTCAGCGCCCGCAGCGTGTCGGCGGCGAGCCAGAAACCCTCGTGCCGGTAGGCGCCGAGCCGGCGCTCGCTCGCCAGCGTCTCGAACAGGCCGTTGAGCGTCGCTCCCCGCGCGGCGAGGGCCGGATGATCGAACACCGCGGGGTCGAAGACGGCAAAGCCGCCGTTGATCCATCCCTCGCCGATCTGCGGCTTCTCGACGAAGCCTGCCACCTTGTCACCGTCGAAGCGGATGCCGCCGAAGCGCGAGGGCGGGCGCACCGCCGTGACCGTCACGAGGTGGCCGCGGCGCCGGTGCTGGTCGACGACGGCCTTCACGTCCACGTCGGAGACGCTGTCGCCATAGGTGACGATGAACGGCTCGCGCTGGAGCAGGTCGCGCAGGCGCATCACCCGCTCGCCCGTCTCCGTGTGAAGGCCGGTATCGACGATGCGGACGCGCCAGTGGTCGTCCGAACCGCCCGTGCGGTCGATCCGGCGGCTGCCGGCGTCGATGGCGATGTCGCCGGCGGTGTCCACCTCGTCGAGGAAGAAGCGCTTGATCTTCTCCGCCTGCTGTCCCGCGGCGACGACGAAATCGTCGAAGCCCTGCAGGCAGAAGGACCGCATGATGTGCCAGAGGATGGGGCGGCCGCCGATGTCGAGCATGGGCTTCGGCGCGAGGTCGCCGTCGGCCGACATGCGCGTGCCGCCGCCGCCGGCGAGGATCACCACCTTCATGCAAACCCCGCTGGAGCCTGTTGGTTCGGCTCCCTTTCTGCGGCGATCGTGGTTAATGGGCGGTAAAGGCGGCGCGCCGGAACGGGCGCTCCGCCCAAAGGACGCCTTCCCGTCGGCGCGCCGTCGTGGCATCGAAGGGGCCATGACCACAGCCTTGACCACGCCCGCCGCCCCGCTCGCGCTCGCCGCCGAATTTCCGCCCGCCACCGAGGCCCAGTGGCGCGCCGCCGTCGATGCCGTCCTCAAGGGCAAGCCCTTCGACAAGGTGCTGGTCGGCCGCACCGCCGACGGCATTCCCGTCCAGCCGCTCTATCCACGCAAGGCCGGCGCCGCGCCGCTGGCGGGCAGGGCCCCCGGCATCGCCTGGACCATCGCCCAGCGCGCAGACCATCCCGATCCCGCCGCTGCCAACGGGCAGGCGCTGGAAGACCTCGCGGGCGGCGCCTCCGGCCTCGTCGTCGTGACTCGCGGCGCCATCGGCGACCGGCGCGGCGACGCCATGGTGATCGACGGCCTCGACGATCTCGACGCCCTCCTCGCCGGGGTCATGCTGGATCTCATTCCCCTGCGCTTCGATGCAGGCACCTCCGCCGGACACGTCGCCGCCATGCTGGCGGCCAAGGCGGAGCGCGACGGCCTCGACCCGAAGAGCCTCACGGTCGCCTTCGGCATCGATCCGATCGGCGCCTTTGCCCGCCGCGGCACCCTCGAGACCTGGGAGGGCGCCGCCGCCAAGGCGTCTGATGCGGTCCTCGCCCTGCGCGCCCGCGGCTTCGCCGGGACGCAGCTCGTGGCCGACGGCCGCGTCCTCCACGACGCCGGCGGCTCCGAGGCGCAGGAACTCGCCTATGTGCTCGGCACCGCCGTGCAGTATTGGCGCATGCTTGAGGCGGCAGGGCTGACGCTGGCGGAAGCGGCGGGTGCCCTCTCTGTCGTGCTCTCGGTCGATGCCGACCAGTTCCTTTCCACCGCCAAGCTCCGCGCCATGCGCAAGCTCTGGGCGCGGCTGGAGGCCGCCTGTGGCCTCTCCCCCTCCCACCTCGACCTCCACGCCGAGACGGCCTGGCGCATGGTGACGAAGGTCGATCCCGCGGTGAACTGGCTGCGCACCACGACGGCGGTCTTTGCGGCCGGCATCGGCGGGGCCGACCACGTCGTGGTCGAGCCGTGGACGGCGGCTATCGGCCTGCCAGACGCCTTCGCCCGGCGCATCGCCCGCAACACCCAGCTGATCCTCATCGAGGAATCCAATCTCCACCGCGTCGCCGACGCCGCGGCCGGCTCCGGCGGCATTGAGGCGCTGACCGACGAACTCTGCCAGCGGGCCTGGGGCCTGTTCCAGGAGTGGGAGGGGGCAGGGGGCATCGTCGCCGCCCTCTCCGCCGGGACCGTGCAGGCCGCCGTCGCCCGGGTGCGGGCCGACAGGGCGGCCGCCATCGCCAGGCGCCGCGAGCCGCTGACCGGCGCCTCCGAATTCCCCAATGTGCACGAGGCCGTTCCCGAGGTGCTGGCCCCGCCGAAGCGTGAGACCCGGCGCGGTGTCGCCCCCATCGACCTGCCCGAAGCGGCCGGCGGCGCGCGCTTCGAGGCACAGGTGAAGGCCTTTGGCGCCGGCGCCATCCGTTCGGCCCTGTCGCGGTTGAAGAGCGATACCGTCTTCGTCGATCCACTGACGCCGATCCGGCTCGCCGAGCCCTTCGAGGCGATGCGCTCCGAACTCGACGCGCTCGCGGCGACCTCCGGCTCCCGCCCGAAGGTCTTTCTGGCGGTCATCGGTCCGGTCGCCGCCTTCACGGCCCGCGCCGGCTTCGCCCGCAACCTCTTCGAGGCCGGCGGCTTCGACGCGCCGATCCCCGAGCCCTTCGCCGATACTGTCGCCATCGTCGCCGCCTTCCGGGCGAGCGGGGCGGCGATCGCCTGCCTCTGCTCGACCGACGAGCTCTACGCGAGCGAGGCTGCCGACGTCGCGACCGCGCTGAAGGCCGCCGGCGCCCGTCAGCTCTGGCTCGCCGGACGCCCCGGCGATCTTGAGGACAGCCTGAAGGCTGCGGGCGTCGACGGCTTCATCCAGGCCGGCGGAGACGTGCTGGAGGTCCTGCGCGCGGCCCGTGGCTCCCTCTGACACGCCCGCTCGTTTGACGGGTGATCGCATTTTTGCGATGATCTCTGTCCATGACCTGGTCGGTCGCGACGGTGGATGCGGAGATTGAAGCGCTGCCGCTGGACATGCGGGCGCGCTTCACCCGCATTTCGCTCCTCATTGCCAGCCACGGTCTCGATAGAGTCCGCGAGCCCTATGTGAAGCATCTGGAGGGACGGCTCTGGGAGATGCGGATGAGCGGCCGGGACGGCATATCCCGGGCGATCTACGTGACAGCCAGCGGGCAGAGGGTCGTCGTGGTCCGCGCCTTCGTCAAGAAGACCGAGAAGACGCCCCGGGGTGAGATTGAATTGGCGCGGCGCCGCGCGGAGGAAGTGCGATGACGGCTGTGAGAGACCTGCATGCACGCTGGATGGCGGAAAATCCGGCCTACCGCGCCGAATATGACGCCCTTGCCGACGAGTTCGCCCTTGTGGAGGAACTGATCAAGGCGCGCGCCCATTCCGGCCTGACCCAGGAGGAGATCGCCCGCCGCATGGGCACCACCCAGTCCGTGGTGGCGCGGCTGGAGAGCGGCAAGTCGATGCCTTCCACGCGGACGTTGAAGAAATATGCGGAGGCGACCGGCACCCGGCTCGTCATCCGTTTCGAGCCGGCGGCGTGACACTCACCCGTTTCGCCGGCTTGCGCTTCGCCCTGATTTCGCGTCCCTGACGCACCAACGCGCTTTTTGACCGGGAGAGGTCCATGACCCGCATCCCCGACTTCACGACCATCGCCTTCGCCGATGCAGCCCCGGCCGCCACCGGGGGCGCCACCTGGCTGACGCCGGAGGAGATCGCCGTGCGCCCGGTCCACGGCGAGGCGGACCTTGCCGGCATCGACTTCCTCGACACGTATCCGGGCATCAAGCCGTTCCTGCGCGGCCCCTATCCGACCATGTACGTCAACCAGCCCTGGACGATCCGGCAATATGCCGGCTTCTCCACGGCCGAGGACTCCAATGCCTTCTACCGGCGCAACCTCGCCGCCGGTCAGAAGGGCCTGTCGGTGGCCTTCGATCTGGCCACCCACCGCGGCTACGACAGCGACCACCCCCGCGTCTCGGGCGACGTCGGCATGGCGGGTGTCGCCATCGACAGCATCTACGACATGCGCACCCTGTTCTCCGGCATCCCGCTGGACCAGATGAGCGTGTCCATGACCATGAACGGCGCGGTGCTGCCGATCCTGGCGCTCTACATCGCCGCGGCGGAAGAGCAGGGCGTGCCGCAGGCCAAGCTCTCCGGGACCATCCAGAACGACATCCTCAAGGAGTTCATGGTCCGCAATACCTACATCTATCCGCCCAAGCCCTCGATGCGGATCATCTCGGACATCTTCGCCCACACGGCGAAGGAGATGCCGAAGTACAATTCCATCTCGATCTCCGGCTATCACATGCAGGAGGCCGGGGCGACGCAGGACCTCGAGCTCGCCTACACCCTCGCCGATGGCGTCGAGTATATCCGCGCCGGCATCGCCGCCGGCATGACGGTGGACCAGTTCGCGCCGCGCCTGTCCTTCTTCTGGGCCATCGGCATGAACTTCTTCATGGAGGTGGCGAAGCTGCGCGCCGCGCGCCTCCTCTGGGCGAAACTCGTCAAGCAGTTCGACCCGAAGAGCGACAAGAGCCTCGCCCTGCGCACCCATTCGCAGACCTCCGGCTGGTCGCTGACCGCGCAGGACGTCTTCAACAACGTCGTGCGCACCCAGATCGAGGCCATGGCGGCGACGCAGGGACACACCCAGTCGCTGCACACCAACGCCCTCGACGAGGCGCTGGCCCTGCCGACCGACTTCTCCGCCCGCATCGCCCGCAACACCCAGCTCTTCCTGCAGCAGGAGAGCGGCACGACCCGCATCATCGACCCCTGGGGCGGTTCGCTCTATGTCGAGCGCCTGACCGCCGATCTCGCGGCGAAAGCCTTCGAGCACATCCAGGAGGTCGAGGCCCTCGGCGGCATGGCGAAAGCCATTGATGCCGGCATCCCGAAGCTGCGCATCGAGGAGGCCGCCGCCAAGACCCAGGCCCGCATCGATTCCGGCGTCCAGTCGGTGATCGGCGTCAACAAGTTCCGCCCCGACGGCGAGAAGCCGATCGACGTGCTGAAGGTCGACAATTCCGCGGTGCGGGCGAGCCAGATCGAGAAGCTGAAGCGCCTGCGCGCCGAGCGCAATCCGGCCGAAGTTCAGGCCGCCCTCGACGCCCTGACGGCCGGTGCGGCCGGCAACGGCAATCTCCTGGCGCTCGCCATCGCCGCCGCCCGCGCCAAGGCCACGGTCGGCGAGATGTCGGACGCGATGGAGAAGGTGTTTGGCCGCCACAAGGCCGAGATCAAGGCCATTTCCGGCGTCTACAAGCGCGAGGTCGGTGCCATGAACGAGAACGTCTCGAAGGTCCAGGCGCTGGTCGAGGCCTTCGCCGAGAACGAGGGCCGCCGCCCGCGCATCCTCGTCGCCAAGGTCGGCCAGGACGGCCACGACCGTGGCCAGAAGGTCATCGCCTCCGCCTTCGCCGACCTCGGCTTCGACGTCGACATCGGGCCGCTCTTCGCCACCCCGGCGGAAGCAGCCAAGCAGGCGATCGAGAACGACGTCCACTGCGTCGGCGTCTCCTCGCTCGCCGCCGGCCACCTGACGCTGGTGCCGGAATTGAGAGCAGAGCTCGAGAAGCAGGGCCGCGACGACATCATGATCGTCGTCGGCGGCGTCATCCCGCCGCAGGACTTCGACGCGCTCTACGCGGCCGGCGCCTCCTCCATCTTCCCGCCCGGCACGCCCATCGCCGACGCCGCCATCGACCTGATGGACAAGCTCAACGCCAAGCTCGGCTACGTGCAGGCGGCGGAGTAGGGCACCCGCCGGCGGGCTTGCCTCCCGCAACCCTCCCTTGCCGCCGCAAATTCGGTCAATCGAAACGGTTGAACTGCCCGCCGTTCCGGTGCAGCTTTCCGTGATCACAGACAAGGACCGGATCAACCGGCCTCATTCGATCTCGGGAGGATAACCATGACTGACTTCACGCGTCGTCACCTCATGGCCGGCGCCGCCGGCCTCGGCCTCGCCTCGCAGCTCTCCGCCCCCGCCCTCGCCCAGAGCTTTCCGGCCCGCCCGATCACGCTGGTGGTGCCGTGGGGCGCCGGCGGCGGCACCGACGCCACGGCCCGCATCGTCGGCTCGCTGATGGAGAAGGAATTCGGCCAGCCGGTGAACGTCGTGAACCGCACGGGCGGCTCCGGCGTCGTCGGCCACTCGGCCATCGCGACCGCCGCCGCCGACGGCTACACGATCGGCATGATCACCGTCGAGATCTCGATGATGCACTGGCAGGGCCTCACCCAGCTGAAGCCCGACAGCTACACGCCCCTCGCGCTGATGAACGAGGATCCGCCGGGCGTGCAGGTCTCCGCCTCCGGCCCCTACAAGGATCTCAAGACGCTCGCCGACTTCATCAAGGCGAACCCCGGCAAGCTCAAGGCCTCCGGAACGGGTCAGGGCGGCATCTGGCATCTCGCCCTCGTCGGCTGGCTCGGTGCCATGGGCCTGCCCGCCAATGCCGTGCCGTGGGTTCCGTCCAACGGCGCCGCCCCGGCGATGCAGGACCTCGCCGCCGGTGGCATCGACATCGTCACCTGCTCGGTGCCCGAGGCCAAGGCCATGCTGGACGCCGGCCGCGCCAAGTCGCTCGCCATCATGGCGGCGGCGCGCAACCCGCAGTTCGCCGACGTGCCGACGCTGAAGGAGGCCATCGGGGTCGACTACACGGTCGGCGCCTGGCGCGGCATCGCAGCGCCGAAGAACCTGCCGGCACCGATCGCCGAGCGGTACACCTCGGTGCTGAAGAAGATCAACGACTCGAAGGAGTTCCGCGACTTCATGTCGGCCCGCGGCTTCGGCGTGAAGTGGGCGGATGCGGCCGGGTTCGCCAAGTTCATGGACGAGGGCAACACGGCCATGGGCGTCGCCATGAAGGCCGCCGGCCTCGCCCGCTCGGCCTGATCCTGATCCCCATCGGAGCGGCCCCCGGGCCGCTCCGCTCATCTCTGCGGCGAGGGCATCCCGGTGCGGTTCAACGATCTCGTCAGCGGGGCGATGCTGATCGCCGCCGCTGTTCTCGTCATCATCCTGACGCTGAGGTTTCCGGAATTTCCGGGACAGAACTACGGACCGGCGGTGTTCCCGCGCCTTCTCGCGGTCCTCCTCATCCTCTGCGGCGTGTTGATGATGGTCCGTGGGTACGCCGCCTGGCGCGCCGGCGAGCCGCTGGCCGACATGCCCGCCTGGGCCCGCGATCCCGCCAACGTTGTCTCGGCGCTTCTCGTTCTCGGCTCGGCCCTCGCCTACATCCTCGTCCTCGACGCCATCGGCTTCGTGCCCCTCACCATCGTCGTGCTTCTGGTGCTGTTCCTCTGGTTCAGGGTGCGCATGCCCGTGGCGGTCGTCACCGCGCTGGTCGCGGCCTTCGGCGTCAACTGGTTCTTCGCCAGCCTGATGCGCGTGCCCCTGCCGCGCGGCCTGATGGACTGGATCCTGTGAGGAGCGCCCGATGACCGTCGACATCCTCTTCCAGGCCTTCGCCCTCGTCTTCCGCTGGGACGTCATCCTGATCATCCTCGCCTCGGGGATGTTCGGCATGTTCGTCGGCGCCATGCCCGGCCTCACCGCCACCATGGCGACGGCGCTGCTCATCCCGGTCACCTTCTTCATGGATCCGGTGCCGGCGCTGGGCGCCATCGTCACCGCCACGGCCATGGCGATCTTCGCCGGCGACATCCCCGCCGCCATGCTGCGCATGCCGGGCACGCCGGCCTCCGCCGCCTATACCGACGAGAGCTACCTGATGGGCCGGAAGGGTCAGCTCGACCTCAACCTCGGCACCAACCTCGTCACCTCGGTGCTCGGCGGCCTCATCGGCGTCGCCATCCTCGTCCTCGCCGCGCCCGCCCTCGCCGAATTCGCGCTGGCCTTCTCGAGCTTCGAATATTTCTGGCTCGCCGCCCTCGGACTGACCTGCGCCGTCTTCCTCGCCACCAACGATCCCCTCAAGGGCTTCGCATCGCTCTTCATCGGCCTCGGCCTCGGCACCATCGGCATCGATCCGGCGGCGGGCTTCCCGCGCTTCACCTTCGGCTCGGTGGAGCTCATGCAGGGGATCAGCTTCATCCCCGCGATGATCGGCATGTTCGCCATCTCCGAGCTGCTCCGCGGCGTCACCAGCATGGGCGGCGCCAGCGAGGCCGCACTCCAGCAGGTCGGCAACGTCTTCAAGGGCGTCGGGGGGGTGCTGCGGAAGTACTGGGTCAATTTCCTGCGCGGGTCCGGGATCGGCGTCGTCATCGGCGCGCTGCCGGGTGCTGGCGCCGACATCGCCGCCTGGATCTCCTACGCCGTCTCCAAGCGCTTCTCGAAGGAGCCGGAGAAGTTCGGCACCGGCCATGTCGAGGGCATCGTCGACGCTGGCGCCGCCAACAACTCGGCTCTCGCCGCAGCCTGGATTCCCGCGCTCGTCTTCGGCATCCCCGGCGATTCCATCACCGCCATCGTGATCGGCGTCCTCTACATGAAGGGCATGAACCCCGGTCCCACCGTGTTCCTGCAGAACCCGCAGCTGATCTACGCGGTGTTCATGATCTTCGTCCTCGCCAACCTCCTGATGCTCCCCCTCGGCTGGGCCATCATCAAGTCGGCGAAGCAGGTCCTGCGCGTGCCGAAGAACATCCTCCTGCCGATGATCCTCATCTTCTGCGTCGTCGGCTCCTACGCCATGACCAACTCCGTTTACGGCATCATCATCATGCTCGTTCTCGGCGTCTTCGCCTTCATGCTGGAGGAGAACGGCTTTCCCATCGCCCCCATTATCCTCGGCCTGGTGCTCGGCGAGATGTTCGAGCAGAACTTCATCACATCGATGATCAAGTCGGACGGCTCGTTCCTCGCCTTCTTCGCCCGGCCCATCGCCGGCATGCTCGGCGTCGCCACCATCGCCATCTGGCTCATCATGCTCTGGCGCATGGGCCCCTGGGCCAAGCCGAAACCCGCGGCGGCGTGAGTTTGACCGCCTGCGAGGGTGCTGCTAGCCGGTCGCCATGACCGGCTACAGGCTCGCCATCTTCGACTTCGACGGCACCCT
Organism: Phreatobacter sp.; assembly: GCF_052440005.1. Lineage (GTDB taxonomy): Bacteria > Pseudomonadota > Alphaproteobacteria > Rhizobiales > Phreatobacteraceae > Phreatobacter. The sequence continues at coordinate 1,539 of NZ_JBQVQL010000096.1, read as the reverse complement.
CGCCGACAGCGCCGACTGGTTCTTCGGCATCATGAACGACGTCGCCCGTCGCTACGGCTTCCGCGAGATCGGCGAGGAAGAGCGCGAGGCGCTGCGCGGCCGGCCGAACCGCGAGGTGATCCGCGCCCTCGGCGTTCCCACCTGGAAGCTGCCGCTGATCGCCACGCACATGCGTGGCCTCGTCCGCGAGAACGCCGGGCGCATTCCGCTCTTTCCCCGGACGCCGCAACTCCTGGCCGATCTCTCCGCCGCCGGGCTGAAGGTCGTCATCGCGAGCTCAAATGACCGCGACACGATCCTGCGCATCCTCGGGCCGGAGACCGCCGCCCATGTCTCCGCCGTCGCGGGCGGCGCGTCCCTCTTCGGCAAGGCGGCGAAGTTCCGCCGGCTCATGCGGGAGTTCGGCGCCGCGCCCTCCGAGACCGTCGCCATCGGCGACGAACAGCGCGACGTCGAGGCGGCTGCGCAGGCCGGCATCGCCAGCATCGCCGTCACCTGGGGCTTCGCCACCCTGCCGGCGCTGACTGCTGCCCAGCCCACGGCGCTCGTCGCCGACACGGACGAACTCCTGCGCCTTCTCCTCGCCGGCAGGGCCTGAGCCCGCGCCTGCGCCAGCTTGTCGCGCGGTCTTGCCCGGTACCTGGGAACCCCCATCTCCGGCGCGTCCCCCTGGTCCGGGCCCCTCTGGCGAGTGCTGAGCCGGCGCTCTCGCGATGTCGGACCCCTTGTCGACATCGTCCGCCGGCCCGGAGAAATGCCCGATGCAACGCGACGCCGAAACCGCCAACGAGGGCCAGTGGTCAACGGTCGCCGCTGCCGCCACGCCCTGGATCGCCATGGCGGCGCGGCCGAGCCGCCCTTCCCAGGCCGCCGCCGCCGGCGCCGCGCCTGTCCCCGCCCCCCGGCCGGACTGGTGTCCCGACTCCGACACCCGCGACCACGTCATTGCGCGCCGCAACGTCCTCGCCGGCCTGTGGGCCGGCGGGCTCCTCGGCCTCGAGGGTCCTGATCTCGCGCGCTACGCCGCGGGCATGCACAGGGCCGACTTCGAGGTGCCGGGCGATGCCGACATCGTTGCGGCGCTGCTGCGCGATCTCGGCCGCGCGGGGGTTCAGACGACCGAAGGCCTCGTGCGGCAGCGTCTCGCCGCCTTCCACCGCCAGGCGCTCGTCCAGACCCTCTGCACCGACTGATCCACGCCGTCCGCGCCCGCCCTTGTCGAGGAACCCGCCGTCATGACCAGCATCCTGATGTCGCTCGTCTCGTTCTTCCTGCTCCAGCCCGTCGAGCAGGCCATCACCGAAGAACTTGCCCGCGTCCGGGCACCGCAGGCCATCGTCGAGCAGGTGGCGGCCTGCACCCGCCAGGCCGTGCCGGCGGCCGCCGGCCGCGTCACGTCAGACCCGATGTGGGCGGTCTCGACGGCGTTCAGCTTCTGGCTGGGGATGGACGAGCCCGAGACGCTGCTGATCGAACTCGCGCCGGACTGCGACGCGGCGCTGCAGGCGGCGCGGCCCTTCCTGCGGGGCGCCGCCGCCT
>NZ_JBQVQL010000095.1:0-16271 GCF_052440005.1 Phreatobacter sp. | reverse complement strand
GCACGAACCGCCCCTCGAGGGCGGCGAGGAGGCCGTGACGCTCGCCCGCCGCCGAGGCGGCATCGCCGCTCGTCCCGAAGACGTGGAGCCCGTCGCGGAACGGCATCTCCGCGAGGTCGCAGAGATGGGCGTCGAGGCGGGAGAGCGCCTCGTCCATCGGCATGGCGTCGTCGAGACCGGCCGCGGCCGCGAGCCCGCTCGCCCGTGCCTGGACGCGGATCTCGTCCGCCACCATGGCCGCCCGGCGCGGGTCGAGCACCTGGGCGGCGCTGTAGTCCTCGACGAGGTCGCGCAAAAGCGCGCCGGCGCCTTCAAGACCGCCCTCCGCCAGCGGCGGCGGCTGGTGGCCGAGCGTCACGGCGGAAAGCCGCCGCTTGGCCGGCGCCGCCTCGCCGGGATCGTCGACCACATAAGGGTAGACCACAGGCAGCCCGCCGGTGACGAGCCGCGGCCAGCAGGCGGCCGACAGGGCCACCGCCTTTCCGGGCAGCCATTCGCTCACGCCGTGGGTGCCGAGATGGATCAGTGCGTCGACGGCCTCGCCCGTCCGCAGCGCTGCGTAGAAGGCGAGATGGCCGTGGCCCGGCGGCACCTCGGGATCGTGATAGGCGGCCTTCCGGTCCGGCGCCGCGTCGCGCGGCGGCTGCAGCGCGACGAGGAGGTTGCCGCTGCGCAGGACGGGGAAGCGGAAGGCCCCGTCCCGGAAGGCGGAGTCGGTGTCCGGCGCGCCATGGGCGGCGAGAAGGGCGGCACGCGCATCTGCCGGCAGACCGTCGAGAACGGCGCGGTAGTCGGCGAGCGGCAGGACGAGATGTTCCGCGGAGGCGAGGAGGGCCGGCATCAGGACCGTCGCATCGGGCAGGCCGGCGAGACCATATCCTGCCTCCACCAGCAGGGCGTGGATAGCCACGACGCTCGCCGGCGTGTCGAGCCCCACGGCGAAGCCCGCCCGGCCGCCGCGAGCCGGGTAGTCGGTCATCACCAGCGCCAGCCGCCGGCCGGCCCGGGGGCGGGCGGCGAGGCGCACCCAGGCCGCTGCGAGATCGGCGAGATGGGCGATTCCCTCCGCATCCGGCGCGAACCGACGCCGGGTGAAGCCCGCCTCCTCCACCTCTTCCTTGAAGGCGACGGGGGCGCCGGCGAGCCGGCCGTCGAACTCCGGCAGGGCGAGCTGCATGGCGAGGTCGGCCGCCGAGAGGCCGCGCGGCGAGGCGCTCCAGCCCTCCCGCGTGCTGCCGGCGGGGATGGCCTGGATCACCGGGCAATCCGCCAGGTCGAGGACGAAACCCTCGCCTTCGCGCGCCGAAAAGGCGGTGGTGGTGACGATCACCACAGGGCGGCGGCGCATCATCAGTGCGGCGAGAGGCCAGGCGGCGGCGGGGTCCTTGAGGCTGGTCAGCGCCAGCACGAGGGGTGCCAGTCCGCGTTGCGCCAGCGCATCGGCGAGGGCCGCCGGCAGCGCCGTATCGCCCGCGGCGACCGCCGAGCGGTAGACGAGAACGAGGGCCAGCGGCCGGTCGGTATCGAGAGCGGCGAGCGCCGCCGACGGATCGGCGGTTCCCGAGCCGTCGACGGCGAGCAGGGCCGGAAGCGGCAGGGGCGGCTCCCCACCATCCGCGCCGGAGAGATGGGCTTCGGCCGCGCGCAGCAGGCGACCCATGTTCTCTGCGCCCCCGCCGGCATGGAAATAGCCGAGCAGCCGGTCGGCCAGCGCGGAGGGAACCGTGTGAAAGGCGGCGAGCCTCTCGTCGGGCCGGTCGTCGCCGGGCAGCACCGCCAGCGCGATGCCGCGGGCGCGGCAGGCGGCATGGACCTGCTCGATGCCGTAGCGCCAGTAGTCGAGGCCGCCGAGGCAGCGGATCACCACGAACCGGCTCTCCCTGATGGTCTTCTCCACCAGGAGATCGACCGAGAGCGGATGGCGCAGCCGCCGGAGGCTGGCGAACGACAGGCTCAGCGCGCCGCGCTCTGCCGCCGCGAGGGCCGAGAGGTCGCTGTCGGCGAAGGAGAGCACCACCACGTCGGCGGCCGGCAGGGCGAGGTCGACGGCCGAGCCGCCCTCGTCCAGCATCACCGTCGTGGTGGGCAGGAGGTGCATGCGGACGTCCTCAGTCCGCCAGCGCCGCGGCGACCGCCGCCCGGTCGAAGCCCTTGAGGCCGATGACCACCAGCTTGCCCTCGCGCGGCTCCCCCGCCGCGAAGGGCCGGTCGTAATGGTGGGTGATCCTCCGTCCGACGCCCTGGATGACGAGCCGCATCGGCTTGTCGGCGACCGCCGAGAAACCCTTGACCCGCAGCACACCGTCGGCCTCGGCCGCCCTGGCGACGCGGGCGGCGAGATCCTCCGGCGCCGCGACCTTCGGCAGGGCGAAAGCGGCGCTGTCGAAATCGTCGTGATCGTGGTCCGCCTCGCTCTCGTGGTGCGAGGGACGGGCCGCCAGATCGCTCTCCGCCGCCGCTCCGAGGCCGATGACCAGCGCCGGCTCGATCCGGCCGTGGGCGGCCTCCACGATCTTGATCGCCTTCGGCAGGTGAGCGGAAATCTCCGCGCGGACCCGGACGCGATCGGCCTCAGCGAGGGCGTCGCACTTGTTGAGGAGAATGAGGTCGGCGCAGAGGATCTGGTCCTCGAAGACCTCCTCCAGCGGATTGTCGTGGTCGACCGCCCCGTCTCCGGCGCGCTGCGCCGCCAGGGCCTGCGGGTCGTCGGCGAAGGTCCCGTCGGCGACCGCCGGTCCGTCCACGACGGCGATGACGCCGTCCACCGTGACGCGTGAGCGGATCGCCGGCCAGTTGAAGGCGCTGACCAGCGGCTTCGGCAAGGCGAGGCCGGAGGTCTCGATGAGGATGTGGTCGGGCGGCTCGGCCCGGCCGAGGAGCTTTTCCAGCGCCGGCACGAAGTCGTCCGCCACCGTGCAGCAGATGCAGCCGTTGGGAAGCTCGACGATGTCCTCCGCCGTGCAACCGGCGATGCCGCAGGCGGCGAGGAAGGAACCGTCGAAGCCGAGGTCGCCGAACTCGTTGACGAGCACCGCGAGCCGCCGGCCGCCGGCGTTCTCGAGCAAGTGGCGGACGAGCGTCGTCTTGCCGGCACCGAGGAAGCCGGTGACGATGGTGCAGGGAATCTTGGCGGGGGTCATGGCGCGGCGCGGCCCAGCGGGGGAATGCGGGCGACGACGCCCTTGCGGATGAACTCGGGGCGCTCGCGCCAGGGCACGAGCCCGTCTGCGGTCGCCACGTACTGGGTGGCGAAGGCGATCAGCGGCCCGGCATGGGCGGCCGCGTCCACGTCGCCATAGACGTAGGTCCAGCGGCCCGGCGCCGTGATCGACACCGTGCAGGGGCGCTTGCACACCGACAGGCACTCGACGGGCTCGACGACGACGCGGACGCCGGCATCGGTATTCGCCGCGAGGGCCTCGCCGAGGGCGGCGAGGAGCTGGGCGCCCGGGCGCGGCGCATCGGCATCGGCACCGGCTGCACGGCAGGTCGTGCAGACCATCAGGCGTACGGGTTCGCTGCCGGCCGAAGCCGGACTTTCGATGGTGAAGGTCATGGCGGCCTCTGGCGTCAGGCGAGGCTGCGGGCGGCGATCACCAGGAAGACGACGCCGACGGCGCCCATGGCGCCCGCGGCCGCCCGATATCCCGCCGGTGCCTCGGCGCCGGCCGGGAAGAGGCGGCGCGCGGCGAACGCGATGGCCGTGGTGATGGCGGCCTGGACGATGACGAGGCCGATCAGATAGGCGGCGATCGGCATGGGCTCGGCGCCGACCACGCTCTCGGCGAGGGCATGACCGTGGGCGAAGCCGCCGATGAGGAAGGCCGGGCCCGTGACGGCGAGCGGCAGGGCGGGATTGAGGACAGCGATCAGCGCGATGGCGACGAGGCTGCCGGCCACCAGGAATTCGGCTCCGGGCAGGTCGACGCTGCCGAGATGGGCGGCGACGCCGAGGCCCATGGCGCCGATCCACAGCGCCGGGAGCGCGAACCAGCCGCGCGCGGCGCGGGAGGCGAGGAGGCCGACCACCACGAGGGCGGCGAGGTGGTCGAGGCCGAGGACGGGATGGCCGAAGCCGGAGAGCAGGCCCTGCAGGAAGGTGGTCGGCGTCGCACCGCCCATCGGGTGATGGGCGAGGGCCGGGCCGGTCGCGGCGAGCCCTGCGAGGGCGGTGGTCAGGGCGGTACGAACGATGGTCGACATCGTGGCAGTCTCCGTCAGGCGGCCGGACGCATCCGGCAAAGCTCCCACAGACGGAGCCGGACGCAAGCGACGTCCGGACACAGCCGCCAGCGGAACACCCCGTCCGTTGGGCCTATGAGAAGCACGGGTGACGGCAGGTCTCCTGGCTCACGGCTCCAACCCTGCACCGCCTTCCCGGACCGCGAGGTCCAGTGGCACCCGGCGCAGGGATCGCCGCTTACAGTTGCGGGGGCAGCCGCGGCGTTGCACCGCGTTCCCTTTTCACCTCCCGGGGGAGGCACCGTCACCCCCATAGGACTATCGGGGCGCCGGGCCATTTGCAATCCGTCCGGACACGCGCGGAACGTGTCCCGCCGCGCAGCCGGTTTGCAAGCAGCGCCGGGCTGGGCGATATCCCGGTCATGACGATTCCCCCCCTGACACTGGTCCTCGGCGGCGCCCGTTCCGGCAAGAGCCGTCATGCCGAACGGCTGGTCGAGGCGACGCCGGGGCCCTGGACCTATGTCGCCACGGCCCAGGCCTTCGACGAGGAGATGCGCCAGCGGATCGCCCTCCATCGCGACAGGCGTGGCGCCGGCTGGCTCACGGTGGACGCCCCCTTCGACCTCGCCGCGGCGATCGCCGCCGCGCGACCGGGCGGCGCCGTGCTCGTCGACTGCCTGACCCTATGGCTGACCAACGTCATGCTCGCCGACCGCGACGTCGCCGCCGAATCGGAGCGTCTGATCGCCGCCTGCCGTGCGGCGCCGGGCCCGCTGGTCCTCGTCGGCAACGAGGTCGGCCTCGGCATCGTGCCGGACAACGCCCTCGCCCGCCGCTTCCGCGACGCGGCCGGGCGGCTGCACCAGGACCTTGCGGCCGCGGCCGACCGCGTGGTCTTCATGGTCGCCGGCCTGCCGATGTCAGTGAAGTGAGGACGCAAATGTCGACCGAGACCGACGAGGCCGCCCGCCATCGCGCCAAAATGGAAAAGCGCAAGGCGGTGCAGGACGCCGAGGTGGCCTCCAAGACCATCGAGAAGGGCCTGCTCATCGTCAACACCGGCCCCGGCAAGGGCAAGTCGACCGCCGCCTTCGGCCTTGCCCTGCGCGCCCTCGGCCACGGCTGGCGCGTCGGCGTGGTGCAGTTCATCAAGGGCGCCTGGGACACCGGCGAGCGCCGGGCGCTCGAGGCCTTCGGCGACCGCGTCGCCTGGCACACCATGGGCGAGGGCTTCACCTGGGAGACGCAGGACAAGGCGCGCGACATCGCCGCCGCGACCCGCGCCTTCGTCAAGGCGCGCGAGCTGATGGCCGATCCGACAATCGGCCTCGTCGTACTGGACGAGCTCAACATCGCCCTGCGCTACGATTACCTGCCGCTGGACGAGGTCGTCGCCACGCTGGCCGGCCGGCGCGAGTGCCTGCACGTCGTCGTCACCGGCCGCAACGCCAGGCCCGAGATGATCGCCGCCGCCGACCTCGTCACCGAGATGGGGCAGGTGAAGCACCATTTCGCCGCCGGCGTGAAGGCGCAGAAGGGCATCGAGTTTTGACGCGCGCCCTGATGATCCAGGGCACGGGCTCGGACGTGGGCAAGTCGCTGCTGGTGGCCGGCCTCGCCCGCCTCTTCGCGCGGCGCGGCCTGACGGTGCGCCCCTTCAAGCCGCAGAACATGTCCAACAATGCCGCGGTCACCGCCGACGGCGGCGAGATCGGCCGCGCCCAGGCGCTGCAGGCCCGCGCCGCCTTCGTCGCCCCCTCCGTCCACATGAACCCGGTGCTCCTCAAGCCGCAGAGCGAGACGGGCGCGCAGGTCGTCGTCCAGGGCCGGCGGATCGGCAATGCGGGGGCCCGCGCGTTTCAGGACTGGAAGCCGCAGCTCATGGAAGCGGTGCTCGATTCGTTCAGTCGCCTGTCGCGGGAGGCCGACCTCGTGCTGGTGGAGGGCGCAGGCTCCGCCTCGGAGATCAACCTGCGGGCCGGCGACATCGCCAACATGGGCTTTGCCCGCGCGACGGGAACCCCTGTCGTCCTCGTCGGCGACATCGAACGCGGCGGCGTCATCGCCAGCCTCGTCGGCACGAAGGCCGTGATCGACCCGGCCGATGCCGCCATGATCCGCGGCTTCATCGTCAACCGCTTCCGCGGCGACCCCACCCTCTTCGCCGAGGGCATGACCGCCATCGCCCAGCGCACCGGCTGGGCGCCGATCGGACTCGTGCCGTACTTCGCCGAGGCGGCGCGTTTGCCCGCCGAAGACATCATGGGCCTGAAGGCGGGCCTCGGCCCGGGTGAGGGTGGGCGCCCCATCATCGCCGTGCCGGTCCTGCCGCGCATCGCCAATTTCGACGACCTCGACCCGCTGAAGGCGGAGCCGGGCGTCGAGGTCCGGCTGGTGGAGGCCGGCGCTCCACTCCCCGCCGGTGCGGCCCTCATCCTCCTCCCCGGTTCCAAGGCGACCATCGACGACCTCGCGTTCCTGCGCGCGCAGGGCTGGGACATCGACATCGCCGCCCATCTTCGCCGCGGCGGGCGGGTGCTGGGCATCTGCGGCGGCTACCAGATGCTCGGCCGGACCATCGCCGATCCCGAGGGCATCGAGGGCGAGCCGCGCACCGTTCCCGGGCTCGGCCACCTCGACGTCGAGACCGTGCTGACCGCGAACAAGAGCCTCGTCCCCGTCACCGGCATGGCGTCGGGTGCTTCTTTCGCCGGCTACGAGATGCATGTCGGCGTGACGCGGGGACCGGCGACGGCGCGTCCCTTCGCTACCCTCGCAGGAGACCGGGCCGATGGCGCCGTCTCGCCCGACGGCCGCATTGCCGGCACCTATGTCCACGGCCTTTTCGCAGAAGACGGAATGCGCCGCGCCTTCATCGAAGGGCTCGGCGGCACGGCCTCGGACCTCGCCTACGAGGCCATGGTCGAGCGCGTCCTCGACGGCCTCGCCGCCCATCTGGAGCGGCACCTCGCCGTCGACCGGCTCTGGGATTTGTCGGCCCCCGTCACAGGCTGAGCGCCAGCAGCACCAGCGCCCCGACCAGCCCCCAGCCGATGGCCAGCGCCCGGCGGTAGAGCCTCAGCGCCGCGCGGATGTCGCCGGCATGGGCCTCGGTCCGCCCCTCGCCCATGAAGGCATCCGCCACCAGCACCGTCCCGTAGACGCGCGGACCCGCGAGCCTCAGGCCGAGCGCACCCGCCATGGCCGCCTCCGGCCAGCCGGCATTGGGGGAGCGGTGGCGGCGCGCGTCGCGGCGGACGCAACGAAGGGCCCGGCGCGCCGGCTCCAGCCCGTCCAGCGCGGCCGCGGCGACCATCAGGCCCGCGGTGAGGCGGGAGGCCGGCAGGTTGACGAGGTCGTCGAGCCGCGCCGCCGCCCAGCCGAAGGCCTCGTGGCGCGGATTGCGGTGACCGATCATGGAATCGGCGGTGTTGATCGCCTTGTAGAGAACGATGCCCGGCAGGCCGAGCAGACCGAGCCAGAAGACCGGCGCCGTGACGCCGTCCGAGAAGTTCTCGGCGAGGCTCTCGATGGCGGCGCGCGAGACGCCGGCCTCGTCCAGCCGGTCGGGGTCGCGCCCGACGATCATCGACACGGCCCGCCGGCCGGCCTCCAGCCCCCCGGTCTCCAGCGCCGTCGCCACCGCCGCCACGTGGTCGTGGAGGCTGCGCTGGGCGAGGAGGGTTGAGGCGAGGACCGCGATCGCAATACCGCCGACGAGGCCGAGCGGTGCCAGCAGGCCCTCCACCAGCAGCGCCGCACCGCCCGTCACCGCCAGCAGGATGACCAGCGCCGCCACGCCGGCGCGGCGGCGGGCCGGGGCCGGCCGATCCTCCCTGTTCATCCCGCGGTCGAGTGCGCCTATAAGGCGGCCGATCCAGGTGACGGGATGCCCGATCAGGCGGAACATACCCTGCGGATAGCCGGCTGCGGCCTCGACGACGAGGGCGAGTGCGAGGACGGCGAGAGGCGAGACGGGCGACATGAACGAGCCGGAATCCCTGTGGCACGGCGGCGATCTCGGCGAGGCCCGGCGCCTGTTTCCAGGCGCGCCCGAACCCTTCATCGACCTCTCGACCGGGATCAATCCGGTTCCCTACCCGCTTCCGTTCCTCCCTGCCACCCTCTGGCAGCGCCTCCCCGCCGCGGCGGACGAGGAGGCGCTGCTGGCGACCGCCCGGGATGCCTATCGGATCCCCGAACCCGCCGGCATCGTCGCCGCGCCGGGGACCCAGATCCTCATCGACCTCCTGCCGCGCCTGATGCCTGGCGGCACCACGGCCGTCCTCGGGCCGACCTATGGCGAACATGCCGCCGCCTGGGCGCGGGCCGGCCATGCGGTCCGTGACGTCGCGACGACGGCGGAGGCGCAGGGCGCCGACGTCCTCGTTCTGGTCAACCCCAACAATCCCGATGGCCGCATCCTGCCGCCGGAGGACCTCGCCGCCCTCGCCGGACGTGTGGGATTGCTGGTGGTGGACGAGGCCTTCGCGGACTTCACGCCGGGCGTCAGCGTCATTCCCACCCTGCCGTCCGCAACCCTGGTGCTGCGCTCCTTCGGCAAGACCTATGGCCTCGCGGGCTTGAGGCTCGGCTTCGCGGTGGGCGCGAAGGCGCTGACCGACAGGCTGGCATCCGCCCTCGGCCGCTGGCCGGTGGCAGGCCCCGCCCTGGCGGTAGGAACGATGGCCCTCGCCGACAGCGCATGGCTCGCCGCAGCGTCGCGGGACCGCGCCGCCGACGCCGCCCGCCTCGACGCCCTGCTGGCGCGCATCGGCACGATCGTCGGCGGCACGGCGCTCTACCGGCTGGTCGAAACCAACGAGGCGCCCGCCTGGTTCTCCCGTCTCGGCGCAGCCGGCATCTATGTCCGCCGCTTCGCCGGGAGGCCACATCTCCTGCGCTTCGGGCTTCCCGGCGACGAGGAGGCCTGGCGGCGGCTTGCCGCGGCGCTCGTCGGAGGCTGAGCCGCCCTGCCCCGGGCGCCATGGCGGCGCGCGCCGGCGCCGGCCTAAGCTGCCGCAACCGCGAGGAGACACCCCATGAGCGATCTCGACAGCCGCATCCGGCGTCTCGAGGACATCGAGGCGATCCGCCACCTGAAGGCGCGCTACGCCGAATATGCCGACGAGAAATACACCGACGACCACCGGCGCAAGCCGCAGGACGAACTCGACCGCATCGGCCGGCTGCAGGCCGGGCTCTTCACCGAGGATGCCGTGTGGGACGGCGGCGAGCATTTCGGCACCTACCAGGGCCGCGAGGCAATCTTCGGTTTCGTCCGCAAGGGCGGCTGGAGCTTCGCCATGCACTATTTCCTCAATCCGAAGATCGATGTCGACGGTGACCGCGCCACCGCGCGCTGGATGCTCTGGCAGGCCTGCACGCTGACCGAAGGCGACACGCCCTGCTGGATGGCCGGCATCGAGGACGACGACTATGTCCGCACCGCCGAAGGCTGGCTGATGAGCCGCATGACCTTCCGCCTGAAGTTCCAGACGCGCTTCGACATCCCCTGGACCGAGGTGCGCAACCTTCCCTTCCACCTCCAGGACCATCAGGCTCGATGATCACCCTCGTCCGCAGCGGCCAGTGCGCCACCGTCTCCCCCACCGGCGCCGAGCTGAAGGCCTGGTCGGTCGGCGGTCATGACCTGCTCTGGCCGGGCGATGCCGTCTGGTGGAGCGGCACCGCGCCGGTGCTCTTTCCCATCGTCGGATGGGCGCGGGACGGCATGGTCCGCGTCGACGGAGTATCGCGCCCCATGGGCGTGCATGGCTTTGCCGCCGCGAGCCGCTTCAGGCAGGTGGCGGGCGACGAAGCGACCTGCACGCTGGAGCTCGGCGCCGACGCCGGCACTGCGGCCATCTACCCCTTCGCCTTCCGCCTCACCGTCACCCACGCCCTGACCGATCGGGGCCTCGACACGACCGTTTCCGTGACGAACGACGGCGACCGGCCCATGCCCTATGCGCTCGGCCTCCATCCCGGCTTCCGCTGGCCGCTCAGCGGAGATCGGCGGGACGGCCATGCCGTGGTCTTCGCCGAAGCGGAAGAGCCCTCGGTCCCGGTGATCGCACCCGGCGGCCTCTTTTCCCCCGAGCGCCGGTCCGTGCGGCTCGACGGCAGGCGCATCGCCCTCTCCGACGCGGTCTTCGCGGCGGAAGCGCTCTGCTTCCTCGATGCGCGCAGCCGCTCCTGGTCCCTGGAGGCGCCGGACGGTGCGCGGCTGACGATGACGCTGGACGGGTTTCCCCATCTCGCGCTCTGGTCGAAGCCCGGCGCACCCTTCGTCTGCCTGGAGGCCTGGACCGGGCACGGCGATCCCGTGGGCTTTTCCGGCGAACTCGCGGACAAGCCCTCGATGCGGCTCCTCACCCCCGGCGCCACGGACAGCGTGCGGATGAGCCTCGCCTTCACGCCGCGCTGACGCGCAGCTCCGCAGGTGGTTGGGCGTCGCCGGCTGCGTCGAGATCCACCCGGCGCAACGGCCCCAGTCCCTGCGGCTCGCGATGCGCGATGACGAGCAAGGCCGTCTGCGGCAGCGCTGCGCGGAGGACGGCGAACACGGCCGCCTCCGCCTCGCTGTCGAGGGCGCTGGTCGGCTCGTCCAGCACCGCCCAGGCCGGCCTGTGGACCATGAGCCGCGCCACCATCAGCCGCTGCCGCTCGCCGCCCGAGAGCCCGGCCGCCGCGACGGCGCCGTCGAGCGCGGCGGGCGTGGCGAGGCGGTCGAGGCCGACCGCCCGCAGCGCCGACAGGATGGGCCCATCGCCGACGTCATCGCGGTGGCTGGGATAGGCGACGGCATCGGCGAGGCTGCCGAGCGGCAGGTAGCTCTGCTGTGCGAGGAACAGACCTGGCCCGACCGGCAGGGCGACGTCGCCTTCGCCATGCACCCAGAGCGCCGCAAGCGTGCGGGCGAGGGTCGTCTTGCCGCGCCCCGAGGCGCCTTGCAGCCAGACCACCTCGCCGGGTGCGACCGCCAGAGCGTCGATCGCGACGATCGCCCGGCCGTCCGGCGCATGCAGGGTGAGGTCGCGCACGAGGATCCGCCCTCCCGCATCGTGCGTGCGGACGAGGCCGCCGGTCCCCTGCCCGGCCGCGCTGCAATCGGCGAGAAAGATGTCGAGGCGGCGGGCGGTAGCCACGAGTTCGGCGAGGTCGCGATAGGAGAAGATGAACCAGGAGAGGGTGGTCACGACATTCTGGAAGGCCGATGCGATCTGCATCAGGCCGCCGAAGGTCAGCCGCCCCGCGAGGAAGGCCGGCAGGGCGAGAAAGAGCGGGATGCGCAGCACCGTCTGCATGTAGGGCCGGGTGAAGAGGCCGAGCACCAGCTCGCGGTTCATCAGCCGGCGCCAGTTCTGGGCGACCGCGGCGAAGCGCGTGTCGAAGAGCCGCCGCTCCGCCGGCTCCCCGCGGGCGAAGGCGACGGGTTCGCCGTTCTCGCGCAGGCGCGCCAGCGCAAAGCGGAAATCCGCCTCGGTCTTCTGCTGTTCGATGGTGAGCGGGATGAGCGGCTTGCCGAGCCAGTGGGTGACCCCGCTGGAGATCGCCACATAGAGCGGTGCCGCCCAGACCATGTAGCGCGGGATGGAGACCTCCGTGCCGAACAGGCTGAAGGCGAGCGGGAAGGTGGAGAGCGACCAGAGGATGGCGACATACGAGACCAGCGCAACGAGGTTGGTCATCAGCTCCAGCGCCTCCGTCGTCAGCCGGTAGACGAAGATGCGGCAGTCGTCGGCGATGCGCTGATCGGGATTGTCGAGGCCGTTCTCCTGGCGGTCGCGCAGGTGCCAATAGGCCTTGCCCTTCAGCCAGGCGTCGAGGGCGACGGCGGTCAGCCCCTCGCGCCAGCGGATCTGCAGGAGCTTGCGCAACCAGGCGGCCGAGAGATTGAGCGCCGCACTCACCGCCACCAGCGCGAAGAAGACGCCGATCTGCTGCGTCGCCGCCGGCACGTCGAGCCTCTGCAGCGCCGTGTAGAAATCGTTGGCCCAGCGGATCAGCCGGACCGTGATGTGCACGCCGACAAGGCCGAGGGCGAAGATCGTGGCGAAGAGCACGATGCCGAACCGGCCGCCCGGGCGCCAGGCGCAGAGGACGGTGAGCCGCCAGATCTGCCTCAGGCTCGTGAGCACGCTCCGGCCCGCCCGATCAGAGGACCGAGGCCGGCCCGGACAGGGTCAGGCCCAGCGGCATGCCGCCGGCGTCGAAGGCCTCGAGCCGCGCCGCGCCGTCCGCCTCGGCGCGCGCCCAGCGGCTGACGGCTTCCGCCTTCAGGTGCAGGTGGAAGTCCGGCTGGATAATGTTGATGAAGCCCATGGCCGGCTTGATGTCGGCGACCGTGCCGGTCCAGCGCTGCACGAGGCCGGGGGCTGAGAAGACCACACCGATGGCCTCGCCGCTCGCCCGCGCCGCATGGAGCGGCACCGCGCCCGGGTCGGTCTCGGTGATCTCGGCGGGCCTGTCGCCCGACGGCGCCGGCCGCTCCTTCTCCGGCAGAGTGCCGCCGGTGGCGAGGCCCGAGACGGCGGCGTCGAACGGTTCGAGGCCGTCGAGCGCGATCATCGAGAACAGCGTCTCGCCGGCCGCGCTCTGGAACTCGATGCGCGGCAGAACCCGGTCCTTCATGCGCCCCGAACGGTCGGCGACGACCCCGGTGACGACGGCGAGGTCGATGCTGGCGTCATGGGCGCCGCCGGCGAGCCGCACATGGCCGTCCTCCAGCAGCACCTCGCCCACCGGCCCGATGCGCTCGTGCGTCGCCCCGTTGGCGGCGGCCGACAGCATCACGCGGCCCATGGCGCGCGTCGCTTGCGCGGCTTCAAGCACGGAACAGGCGAGGCGCTCGCGAATCGGTCGGGTGGTGGTCATGGCGGAAGTCCCTGGAGGTCCGATGGAAGGGGGTGGCGGCCGGTCCTGGAAGGGCGACCGGCCGCCGGCTGCAACCCGCCGGGGCACCGACGGGGGCGAAGCGTCGTCAGAAGTCGACGGTGAGGGTGGTCTTGAAGGTGCGGCCGGGGGCGACCTGCAGCTCCAGCGGATTCTGCTGGGCCGTCGCGGTCGTCGGCACGATGGAATAGGTCGTCCCCGTCCCGAGGTTCTGGAAGTAGCGGGCGTCGAAGATGTTCTGCACGCCCGCCCGCACCGTCACGTTCTCGCGCGGCTTCCAGTTGACGAAGGTGTCGAGGGTGAACCAGCCGCCGGGCCTGTAGACCGTCGTGGCGCTGGCGCGTTCGACCGGGGCGGAGAAGCGGGCGATGACCTCGCCGTCGAGGTTCCACTCGCGCTTGAACCAGCGCAGGCCGACCATGCCGTTGAACGGGCTCGCGGCGTCGAAGGCGGTGACGGCGGAGGTCGGCGTCGCCCGCTGGTTGCCGAACTGGTAGGAGAACCCGGCATTCAGGATCAGGTCGTCATGCAGGCGATATTCAGCCGATCCCTCGATGCCCCAGAGCACCACGGACGACAGGTTGAGCGAGGTGTAGTCGACCGTGCCGGCGACGTTCTGCAGGCTGACGATGAAGTCCTTGTAGGTGGAATGGAACACGCCGAGCGAGAACCAGCCGCGCTCGAAGCGGCCGCGGAAGCCGGCCTCCCAGGTGCGCGAACTCTCGGGCTTCAGGTTGGGGTTGGGAACGAGATTGAACGAGGTGCCCGGCAGCGACATGTAGAGCTGCTGCGCCGTCGGCATCTTGAAGCCCTCGGCGTAGCGGGCATAGACGGAATAGACGTCCGTCAGCTTGAAGATGGTGCCGACCTGCGGAATGAACCGCGTCGAGGTCAGTTCGCGCGGCTCGGCGCCGGGCGTCACCACGTAGCCTGCGCCGAGGCTCGGGGTGATGCGGTAGGTGGCGAGACGCCCGCCCGGCGTCACGGTCCAGCGCCCGTCGAGCAGCCTGATCTCGTCCTGCAGGTAACCGTCGGCGCGCACGGTGGTGGCATTGGCGAAGTTGAAGCCGCCGGCGATGGTGGTGGTGCTCACCCCCGTCGTCAGGTTGGTCGTCGTACTCTGGCGGTAATAGTCCGTGCGGGCGACGTCGCCCTGGAAGCCGTAGGTCAGCGTATGGACCGACGGGCCGAGATCGAAGCGCGAGGTGAGCTGCACGTCGCCCTGATAGAAGGTCTCGGAATAGTTGAGGATGTCGCGGACGGTGCGCGTCTGCCCGGCATTGGCGGTGCCCGCCGCGCCCGTCTGGGTGCGCGTGCTGTCGAGATCACGTCGCTGCGGAGACCAGGTGAGGTTCCACCGCACCGCGTCGATCCAGCCCCAGCCCGGCGTCCAGGCGTGGGAGAAGGTCAGTCGCTGGCGCTCGAGCTGCTGCAGGCGGGGGTAGTTGCCGTTCACCCAGCCCGAGGAGGTCTGGCCGAAATCCCACATCTGGTTGGTGATCGTCGTCTTGGCGTAGTTCTCGTAGGCGAGGCGGAATTCGTGGTCGTCGACCGGGTTCCAGACCAGCTTGCCGAAGCCGTTCCAGCGATGGGACCGGAAGGGATCGGTGATGTTGCACGGGATGGACCGGGTCGCCGGGCAGCCCCAGATGCCGCCGTCGGCGCGGGCGGTGGAATAGGTCGGCTGCAGCGAGGTCGTGTGGCTGAGCGAGACGAGGGCCTGCAGCACCGGCGTGATCTGGAAGCCGGCGGTCCCGGTCTTGGCGATGGAGCGGTCGAAACTGTCGAAGCTGGTGGAGAGGCGCGCGCCCCAGCCCCGCGGATTGCCGCGGATGAGGTCCTGCGGGTCGAGGGTGCGGAAGGCGACGAGGCCGCCCAGCGCGTCGGCGCCCCAGAGCACCGAGGCGGGCCCGCGCATGATCTCCACCGACTTCATGTAGGGGAGGTCGATGAGGTCGCGCGTGCCGTCGGTGATGCGCTCGATGAGACGGGCGCCGTCCACCGTGACCGCGACGCGATTGCCGCTCATGCCGCGCACGGTGAAGCCCCCGAGGTTCTTCCACGGGTCGGTGGAGGAGGTGACGCGCTCCACCGAGACGCCGGGCGTGTAGCGCACCACGTCCTGGATGTCGCGGACCTGGCGCTCTTCCATCTGGCGGCGGGAGATGACGTCGACGGTGGCCGGCACGTCGAGACGCTGGCGCTCCTCGCGGGTGGCGGTGACGGTGATCTCGTCGCCGCCTGCCGCCTGCTGCCCCGCCGCTGGAAACGCCGCCAGCATGGCGACGAGCGAAACCGATGCGCCGAACGGCGCCAACATCCTGCGAGACATGAGCCCACACCCCAAACCGACCTGAAGGATGGCTGGCTGGCGTGAGACGAAGGCGTTCAGCTGGCTGGCACGAAGGCCACGCACCGCGAGCGGAGGGGCCGGGAGCGTCACTAGATATGTTGACTATCTGTGTCAACATAGTTTCGCCGCGGGGCGGTCACATTCGCACGCGGCCGCGCTGCGACGACAACAGTCTGGAATGATTCAGGAAAACACCCGCCCCCGGACGAAGTCGAGAAGGCTAGCGTCAGGCGCGGCGAAAACCGCGGTGCCCAGGCGTTCGGCCCAATGGCGTTCGGACCCGTAGCGCAGCCGGCCACGCCGGAGCCTGTCGGACAGGAGATGGAGGTCGAGCTCCTCGGTCATGCCGATGGCGCCGTGGACAGCATGGGCGATGGCCACGACCTCGGCCGCCGCCTCGCCGATGGTGATCTTGGCGGTCGCCACCGCCTCCATGGCCCCGGGCGCCAGGGCGGCGAGATCGGCGGCGGCGCGGGCCCCGTGGACGAGTTCGGTCATCACCGCGAGCTGCTGCTGCACGGCCTGGAACTTGCCGATGGGCTTGCCGAACTGCGACCTGTCGTTGGCATAGCGCAGCGTGGTGGCGAACATCGCCTCCATCGCCCCCGCCATCTCGGCCGCCTCGATGCGGGCACCGGCGAGCAGCGGGTCGAAGCCAGGGATCGCGGGGCCGTTGGCGCCGCGCCAGCGCATCCGGCAGACCGTGCCCTCCCCCGTGGGCTCGAGGCTCGCCATGCCGGCCGCGAGCAGCATCGCGCCGCCCTCGGACGGCACCAGCACCGCGTCGGCGAATTCGCCCGCCGGCACCTGCGCCACGAGGTCGCCCGCCTCCGAG
>NZ_JBQVQL010000094.1:0-16901 GCF_052440005.1 Phreatobacter sp. | reverse complement strand
CGCCGGCACGGCGGCGCGACTCGGTGGGCTCGCGGCCATCGGCGGCCTCGCCTATGTGGCGCTGCGCAATTACCAGCAGGGCAAGCCGGTGGTGCAGGGCACGATCGACGACGTGTCCTCGCTGCTCGGCATGGGCAAGGCGCCGGAAGGTTTCGCCGAGGCCGGCGGCACCATCGAGGACACGGCCGAGATCCTGCTCCGGGCCATGGTGGCGGCCGCCTATGCGGACGGCGAGATGAGCCCGGACGAGCGGGCGATGATCGTCGGCCAGCTCGATTCCATGGGCCTCGGCCAGGCGGAGAAGAGCTTCCTCGACGGGGTCCTCGCCGCTCCGGTGAGCATCAAGATTCTCGCCGCGTCCTGCACCACCGACGAGATGAAGGCGCAGGCCTATATCGCCGCCCATCTCGGCATGAACGTCGATACGGCGGCGGAAGCGAAGTTCCTGCAGGACTTCGCCCAGGCCCTCGGCCTCGAGGCCTCGCTGGTCGCCCATCTCGACCAGGCCGCAGCCGAAGCCAAGGCCGCCTCCGCGGCCTGATGCGGCCCTGCACGCCTGATGCGCCGGAGCGATGGTTCCGGCGCATCGGGACGGCCCCTATGGTGGCGTGATCGTCCCTCCACCCGGACCGTCACCGTCCGTGCCCGGCACCGCATTTGTCATCGCAGCCTGAGCTCCCTCCGAAGAAGCCGCGCACCCTCATCGACGGCTCGACGCTGTTCGTGCTGGCGCTCGTCCTCGCCGGCGCCAGCTTGGTCTTCATGCGCGACGGCTGGCCGGGGGTCACGCACATCCTCGCCGAGGATTCCTGGCTCTTCCTCGACATCCTGCCGAAAGTGCTGGCCGGCTGCCTGATCGGCGCCTTCGTAGCGGCGGTGCTGCCGCGCGAGTTCGTGTCGCGATGGATCGGCGGCGATTCCGGCGTCACCGGCCTCGTCATCGCCACCGCTATCGGTGCGATCATGCCGGGCGGCCCCTTCACCATCTATCCGCTGGCCGGCGCGCTGCTCGCCGTGGGCGCTGGCGTCGGACCGGCCGTCGCCTTCGTCACGAGCTGGACCCTGATCGGCCTCAACCGCGCGATCATCTGGGAGGCGCCCTTCCTCGGCGTCGATTTCGTGACGACACGCATGCTCGTCTCGCTGCCGCTGCCTATCGTCGCCGGCCTCCTCGCCCACTGGCTGGCGCGGGTGGTTCCGGGAGGGCCGCGATGAGCGCCACCCTCGCCGTCAGCCTGTCGCTCTGGGTGATCGCCGCGATCCTGGCGCTGGTCGCCTGGCGACAGGGGACGGCGGTCCTGAGCGAGGCGAGTCGCAGCGGCTTGCTCGACTTCCTCTACCTGATCCCGCGCCTCGCCATCGGCGTGATCGGGGCGGGCTTCCTCGCCGCCCTGTTGCCGCAGGACGTAGTGCGCTCCTGGCTCGGGCCGGAGTCAGGCATCAGCGGCCTGTTTCTGGCGACGCTGGCCGGCGCCATCACCCCTGGCGGGCCGGTGATCGGCTTCGCCATCGGCGCCTCCGCGCTGAAGAGCGGAGCCGGCTATCTCGCGGTGATGACCTACGTGACCGCCTGGGCGCTCTTCGCGTTCCAGCGGCTGATCGTCTGGGAGTTGCCGGTCATGCCGACACGCGTCGTCTGGCTGCGCGTCGCCGCCTCGCTGCCGCTGCCGATCCTCACCGCGCTGGGCGTCATGCTGCTGACGGGGCGGGGGTAGGGCCAGACGTCGCCAGACGTCTCGTCGTGCCCGGGCTTGGCCCGGGCATCCACGACGGATCGGTCTGTGGACGCCCGGCGGGCGTCTCGCGGAACCTCAATGCCGACTGTCGGCCTCAGCTGTTCCGCCGCTCGAGGAACCCCTTCATGCGGTCGAGGGCCTTGAGGATGTTCTCCGACGAGTTGGCATAGCTCAGCCGGATGTAGCCCTCGCCGTGGACGCCGAAATCCGGCCCGCCGATGGTGGCGACGCCCGCATCCTCCAGCAGGGCGGATGCCAGCGGCTTCGCCTTCCAGCCGGTCTCCTTGATGTTCGGGAAGGCATAGAAGGCGCCCTTCGGCACGATGCAGGAGACACCGGGCAGCTTGTTCAGCCCCTCGACCACCAGCTTCCGGCGGGCGTCGAACTCGGCGACCATCCTGCCCACCGCGTCTTGCGGCCCGGTGAGGGCCTCCAGCGCGGCGAATTGCGAGGGGGCGTTGACGCAGGAGAAGGAGTTCACCGCGAGCTTGCGGGCATAGTCGTAGAGCTTGCCCGGCCAGATGGAATAGCCGAGGCGCCAGCCGGTCATGGCGTAGGTCTTGGACCAGCCGTTGAGCAGGATCGTGCGGTCGCGGATGGAGGGATAGGAGAGGAGGCACACGTGCTCCTCGCCATCATAGACCATCTGGTCGTAGATCTCGTCCGACATGATGGCGACGTCGGGGAAGCGCTCCATGCCGGCGACGAGCTTGTCGATCTCTGTCTTGGGCGTGACGCCGCCGGTCGGGTTCGCCGGCGAGTTGACGATGACCAGGCGGGTCTTCGGCGTGATGAGCGAGAGGAGCTCGTCGGCGGAGAAGGCGAAGCCGTTTTCCTCGCGGATCGGCACCGGGATCGGGGTCGCGCCGGTATATTCGATCATCGAGCGGTAGATCGGAAAGCCCGGATCGGGATAGAGGATCTCCGCGCCCGGCTCGCCGAACATCAGGATCGCCATGAACATGGTGACCTTGCCGCCGGGGACGATCATCACCTCTTCGGGCGAGACCGACACCTTGAAGCGGCGGTCGAGATCGGCCGCCACCGCCTCGCGCAGGGGGAGGATGCCGTTGGCCGGGGTGTAGCCGTGATGGCCGTCGCGGATCGCCTTGATGGCGGCCTCTGTGATGTTCTCGGGGGTGGCGAAATCCGGCTGGCCGATGCCGAGATTGATGACGTCCTTGCCGGAGCGCATCAGCGCGGTGGCGCGGGCGAGGACGGCGAAGGCGTTCTCCTCGCCGATGCGGTCGAAATTGGCGACGGTCTGAAAGGTCATGGAGCGTTTCCGGATGGCGTCACGGCCGCGCTAGAGGGCGACCTTCACATCCGTATGCCGGAAGTCGTCGCCCTTGAACAGGAGAGGACAATCGAGGTGCTTCGCCGTCGCATAGCTGATGCAGTCGCCGAAGTTGAGCGCCGCCGGGTGACCTGTTCCGCGGCCGTAGCGGACGAAGGCATCGGCGGCGAGGCGGGCGACGGGCTTGTCGAGGGGGATCAAGGTGACCTTCGCAACCTCGATCAGTTGGTCGAGGTCCCGACGTCCCTCAATCATGTTTGACGCCACCATCGCCGCTTCGAGGTAGCAGGATGCGGGCAAAGAAGCGGATTGCGGTCCGGCGATAGCCTCCCGGTATCGCCTCGCGTCCGGTTCATTCTTCAGGATCGCGATCAAGGCGGACGTGTCGCAAAGGATCATTTGGGCAGGCCGTTTTCATCGTACATATCGGCCTCGAAACCAGCCATTGCCGCTCGTTCCGCCTCGGTAATGCGTTCGGCGATCCGTCGCTGAATTTCATCGAGTGCCCTGAGCCGGCGCGCCTGCTCCTCGGGAGGCACTTCATCCGCGGGCGCCTGCTCAAGCGCTTCCACGGCCTTGGCGATCACTGCCGATGGGCCGAGCCCGCGCTGCCGCCCGATCCGCTTGATCCTTTCCTCCAGCGGCTTGTTGCGCAACGTGATGGCCATAGCTGCTCCTCCGGAAGCATATGCTTCCGCAGCATATCACACGTCGTTCTTCGCCGCATGTCCCATCCGCCGCTTTTGCCGTTGCAATCCGCCCGGCGCCGCGTTCAAATTCGGGAAACGACGACGCGGCAGGCACTTCAATCGATTTGAACGCTTCGCAGCGCAACATGGGAGGAAGGGCATGGCCCGCCGCAAGATGAAGCCCCAGAACCTGCGTTCGCGGCAGTGGTTCGACAATCCGGACAACCCGGGCATGACCGCGATCTATCTGGAACGTACGGTCAACTGGGGCCTCACCGTCGAGGAGCTGCGCTCAGGCAAGCCGATCATCGGCATCGCCCAGACCGGGTCCGACATCTCGCCCTGCAACCGACACCACATCGAGCTCGCCCAGCGCGTGCGCGACGGCATCCGCGATGCCGGCGGCATCCCCCTGGAGTTCCCGGTCCACCAGATCCAGGAGACGCTGAAGCGCCCGACGGCCGCCCTCGACCGCAACCTGCAATACCTGTCGCTGGTGGAGATCCTCTACGGCTATCCGATGGACGGCGTCGTGCTGATGACCGGCTGCGACAAGACCATGCCTGCCATGGTGATGGGCGCCGCGACGGTCAACATCCCCGCCATCGTCCTGTCGGGCGGGCCGATGCTGAACGGCTGGTGGAACGGCAAGCGCGCCGGATCCGGCACCGTCGTCTGGGAGGCCCGCAAGCTGCAGGCCGACGGCACGATCACCTACGAGGAGTTCATCGACGTCGTCACCAAGTCGGCGCCCTCCATCGGCCATTGCAACACGATGGGCACGGCCTCGACGATGAACGGGCTCGCCGAGGCGCTCGGCATGTCTCTGCCCTCCTGCGCCGCGATCCCCGCCCCCTACCGTGAGCGCGGCCAGATCTCCTATGCGACCGGCCGGCGGATCGTCGAGATGGTGTGGGAGGACCTGAAGCCCTCCGACATCCTCACCCGCAAGGCCTTCGAGAACTGCATCGTGGCGAATTCCGCCATCGGCGGCTCGACCAATGCGCCGATCCACATCAACGCCATCGCCAAGCATATCGGCGTGAAGCTCGACATCGACGACTGGGAGAAGGTCGGCCACGAGGTGCCCCTCCTGGTCAACATGCAGCCGGCCGGCGCCTATCTCGGCGAGGAGTATTTCCGCGCCGGCGGCCTGCCCGCCGTGATGAACCAGCTCCTCAAGGCCGGCAAGATCCACGGTGACGCGATCACCGCCAACGGCAAGACCATGGGCGAGAACGTCCAGGGCGCGGTGATCACCGACGAGGACGTCATCCGGCCCTACGACAAGCCGCTGGTGAAGGATGCCGGCTTCATCGTGCTGAAGGGCAACCTGTTCGACAGCGCCATCATGAAGACGAGCGTCATCTCCGCCGACTTCCGCAAGCGCTACCTGTCGAACCCCAAGGACAAGGACGCCTTCGAGGGGCGCGCCATCGTCTTCGACGGACCGGAGGACTATCACCACCGGATCGACGATCCGGCGCTTGCCATCGACGAGACCTGCGTGCTCTTCGTGCGCGGCGTCGGCCCGCTCGGCTATCCGGGCTCGGCGGAGGTGGTGAACATGCAGCCGCCGGCGGCGCTCCTCAAGAAGGGTATCCGCGACCTTCCCTGCATCGGCGACGGTCGCCAGTCCGGCACGTCGGGCTCACCCTCCATCCTCAACGCCTCGCCGGAGGCGGGCGCCAACGGTGGTCTCGCCGTGCTGAAGACAGGCGACCGGGTGCGCATCGACCTCAACAAGCGCTCGGCGAATATCCTCATCTCGGAGGAGGAGTTCGCCGCCCGCATGGCCGAGCTCAAGGCCAATGGCGGCTACAAGGTGCCGAAGAGCCAGACTCCCTGGCAGGAGATCCAGCGCTCGATGGTGAGCCAGCTCTCCGACGGCATGGTCCTGAAGCCGGCGGTGAAGTACCAGAAGATCGCGCAGAAGCGGGGCATCCCGCGGGACAACCACTAAGGTCCCATCGCCTCCGGCGATCCCTGCCATCACCAAAACACGATTGTCGCGCGGTCCCGGCCGCGCGACTTTTGCATTCGGGGCCTAAAGGGGGACGAGCCATGGATGCCTCGCCGCAACGCGCCGTCTTCCGCCGCCTGCACGAGAGCGGCTGCTTCGTCATTCCCAATCCCTGGGACATCGGCACGGCGATGATGCTGAAGCATCTCGGCTTCAAGGCGCTCGCCACCACGTCCTCCGGCTTCTCCTTCTCGCGCGGCCTCCCCGACACGGACTGGGCGGTGCCGCGCGACATGGCGCTCGCCCATATCGCCGAGATCGTGCGCGCGACGGACCTACCGGTGAACGCCGACTTCGAATCCGGTTATGCGCGCGATCCTGATGGGGTCGCCGAGAGCTGTCGCCTCTGCGCCGCGACCGGTGTCGCCGGCCTCTCCATCGAGGACCACGGCGATACGGCGGAAGAGGTGATTTATCCCTTCGACCTCGCGGTGGATCGCGTCCGCGCCGCGGCGGAGGCGCTGAAGGGCACCGGCGTGCTGCTGACGGCGCGCTGCGAGGCGCATCTCTTTGGGTTGCCCGATGCGCAGGCAATGGTGCTGAAGCGGCTCGTCGCCTATGCGGAGGCGGGCGCAGACGTGCTCTATGCGCCGGGGCTGAGAACCCACGAGCAAATCCGCGAGGTGGTCGCGGCAGTGGCACCGAAGCCCGTCAACGTCCTGATCTCCGCGCCCATCGGCCTCACCGTGGCGGATGCCGCCGCCCTCGGCGTGCGCCGCATCTCCGTCGGCTCGGCGCTGGCGCGGGCCGCCTGGGGCGGGTTCCTCAAGGCTGCCCGTGAGCTCGCCGCCGATGGCAGTTTCGAGGCGCTGGCGGCGGCCGAGCCCTTCGGCGCGCTGAACGGCTTCTTCCGTACCCATCATCCGCAGTCCTGACCGGAGCATCCCCCTTGAGCGCGCCTGAATTCGGCTTCGCCGTCGACACGACGCCGGCGCCCCGCCCGACCCACGTCATCCTCGAAGGCCGCTACTGCCGTCTCCGCCCGCTCGATCCGGACCGCGATACTGACGGCCTCTACGCCCTGTCCCACGGCCCTGAGGCCGCCTGGCAGTGGGCCTATCTCTTCTCCGGTCCTTATGCCGACAAGACGGACTTCGCCGCCCACGTCGCGAAAATCGCCGCCGGTCCGGCGGACCCTGTCTACTGGGCCATCGCCGACAAGGACGACCGCGCCATCGGCTGGCTGTCGCTGATGCGCATCGACACCACCCACCGCGTCATCGAAGTGGGCTCCATCCTCTACACGCCGGCCCTGCAGCGCACGCCGGCGGCGACGGAAGCGCAGTTCCTGATGATGCGCCACGTCTTCGAGACGCTCGGCTACCGTCGCTACGAATGGAAGTGCAACGACCTGAATGCCCCGTCCAAAAAGGCCGCGGTGCGCTTCGGCTTCACGTTCGAGGGCCTGTTCCGCCAGCACATGATCGCCAAGGGCGCCAACCGCGACACCGCCTGGTACTCCATGCTGGACTGCGAGTGGCCGCAGCGGCGCCTCGCCTTCACCCGCTGGCTCTCGCCCGACAATTTCGATGCCGACGGCCGGCAGAAGGTCAGCCTCGCCGTGATGAACGAGACGCTGGCGGAGGAGGGCGGCCTCGCCCTGCGCCGGGCGACGCTGCGCGACGTGCCGGCCATCGCAGCACTGAAGGAGGCGGCCTATGTGCCGAACGAAGTGCTGACCGGGAGCGTCTCGTTCCCACGCATGGTGGACTATGCCGAAGCCATCGCGACGCAGGAGATCTGGGTGGCGGAGGAGGACGGCGGACTCGCCGCCTGTGCCGTCATCGAGATGGCGGAGGAGCCGGTGATCGTCTCGCTGGCGGTTGATCCGCGCCACCACGGCAAGCGCTACGGCGACGCCATCCTGCGCTTTTCCGAGCGGCGGCTGCGCGAACTGGGAGCGCCTTACGTCACGCTATACACCAACTTCAAGCTGACGCAGCGGATCGAGTGGTACGCGCGCAGGGGCTTCGTGCGCACATCGGTGAAGGAGATGGAGGACCGCAAGGTCCAGTATATGCGAAAGGATTACGCCTGAGTCGGCGGAGGTCTGGGACTCAGTTGAAGGGCTCGGCGCGATAGGCCGAGCGCAGGAACGCGACGGTCGTCACGAGGCCGATGGCGACCCCGACCAGCGTCGCGACGAGCACGGCCTGGTCGCCGAGCTTCATGAGGCTCGCCAGCGCCCAGCCGGTGGCGCCGCCGGCACCGACGGCTTCCGACCCGACGATGGCGGTCGCGCCGAGCACGTTGACGACATTGGTCCAGTTGGTGGTTCCGGCTGCGGCCATCGGGTGTCCTATCGACGCGCGTGCATTCGACGCATGTTGTGGCGTGAAATGGGGCGCCGATCAAGCCTCGGCAAGCCCTGCGGACGCCGCGGCGTGGCCGCGCTCAGGTGCGTGCGGCCGTCACATGGCCGAAGAAGGCGTTGAACTTCGTCTGGTCCATCCATCGCGCGACCACCACCATGTCGTTCTCTGGATCGACCCAGATGATGTTGGAGCCGGCACCGAGCGCGAAGACGCTGGACTCGGACGCGTTGGAGAATCGGCTGCGGCCGCGGTTCAGCCACCAGAGATAGCCGTAGTCGCGGTTGGTGGGGGAGGGGGTCAGCATGTCGGCGATCCACCCCTTCGACAGAAGCTGGCGGCCGTTCCATTCGCCGTTGCGGCCGATGAGCAGGCCGAGGCGGGCATGGTCGAGGGCGGAGATGAAGATGCCGCCGCCCCAATGGGCACCGCCGGGCACTGACTGCACCTTGCGGCCGTCGATTTCGACCCAGGAGGTCTCGTAACCGTGCCACTTCCAGGTGTCAGAGGCGCCGATGCTGTCCATGATCCGCTCCTTCAACACCTCCGGCAGGGCGCGGCCGAAGCGGCGCAGCAGGGCGTAGGAGAGGACGTTCACGCGCACGTCGTTGTATTCGTAATGGGTGCCGGGCGTCTTCAGGGCACGCTTCTCGCCCTTGCGGCTGTTGTCGGCCCCGGCACCGATCTGGCGGTTGTGGTCGACCTGGTCGGACTTCTCGAAGATGACGCCCTCCCACTCGCTCGACTGGTGGAGGAGGTGCCGCCAGGTGATCCGGGAATTGCGGTCGCTGGAAAAATGCGGGTCGTCGAGAGTCTTCGAGACGGGATCGTCGATGGCGAAGAGGCCGTCGTCGCAGGCGATGCCGGCGAGGATGGCGAGATAGCTCTTGGCGATGGAGAAGGTCATGTCGACCCGGGCGACGTCTCCCCAGGTCGCCGCGACCTTGCCGCCGCGCACGACAACGCCGGCCGGCTTGCCGCGCGGGATCACCGGTCCGACGATGGCGCTCCAGGGGCCCGTCTCGTTCCACTCGACGATGCCGACATAGCGCCCGTCGGGGTAGTAGAGGCTCATCGGCCAGGGGCTCTCGGCCTGTTCGGCGAAAGCGGTGGCGGCCTTCAGCTTGGCCGCATCGAAACCGCTCTCGGAGGGCGCGGCGGTCTCCCAGCCGGCGGCGACGGGCGAGGGGATGAAGGTCGAGGTCATGGCGCGTCCGGGTCTGGCGATCGGGAGTTTGTCTCTGCCATGAAACAGGGGCGGTGGGTAGGCGGCCGATGGGGTTGGGCAATGCGGCGGGAGGGGGCTAGACGGTAGCGGTTGCAGCAGGACGGGCACTGCGTCCTTGAGGCTCGTTCCGGACGCTGGCGCATCGCCGGGGGTTGGTTTCTCAGGATGAAGGGGGGCGCTGCAGGGATCGCTCCCGCCGTCATCCCCGGCGAGCGAAGCGAGGGAAGGGGATCCAGGAGGGATAGGGCTCCTCGTCAACTCGATTTCGCTATCCGCCGGGCCCTCCGATTTCGGTTGGCCCCTGGACCCCCTTCCCTCGCTTCGCTCGCCGGGGGTGACGGAAGGGTCCCGCCCTTGGGCGCGGTGCAGCGCCCAACCGCCCTCATCCTGAGGTGCGAGCGCATAGCGAGAGGCGGACGCATCTCGCGTCCGCTCGAGGCTATGGTGAGCCTCGAAGGACGCACTGGCGTCGTGCAGGTCGTCAGCCGGCCGGGTTTCACTCCGCCGCCAGCTTGACCTCCGGCTTGGGACCGGCGCGGAAGTCGGCGAGGAGCGCCGCCTCCTCCTTCTTCGCCACGTCGAGATGGCGCGCCTTCACATGGCCGAAACCGCGGATCTTCTCCGGGATCGAGGCGAGGCCGACCGCGAGGGCGTGGTTGTCGGGCGTCAGTTTCGCGACGATCTCGGCCACCAGTGCCTCGTAATCCTTGATCAGCTGCCGCTCCGTGCGCCGCTCGTGGGTGTAGCCGAAGACGTCGAAGGCGGTGCCGCGCAGGCCCTTGAGGGATGCGAGCACGCGGTAGGCGGTCATCATCCAGGGACCGAAGCTCATCTTGCGCGGCACGCCGGTCTGCGGGTCGGCCTTGGCGAGAAGCGGCGGGGCGAGGTGGAACTCGAAGGTGAGGTCCTTGCCGTCGAAGGCCTTGGCCACCTGCTTGAGGAAATTGCCGTCGGTGTAGAGACGGGCGACCTCGTACTCGTCCTTGTAGGCCATCAGCTTGTAGAGATAGCGCGCCACCGCCTCCGTAAGGCCCTGGCGGCCGGGCGCCTTTTCGGCCTCCGCCTTGCGGACGGTGTCGACCAGGCCCTGGTAGCGCGCCGCATAGGCGGCGTTCTGGTAGCGGGTGAGCTGGTCCACGCGGCGGGCGATGATCTCCTCGAGCGAGGAGGACAGCTTCTCCACGCCGCTCGGGGCCGTCACCGGGGCAACGAGAGCCTCGACAGCGGCCCGGTCATGGGCGCAGAGCCGGCCCCATCGGAAGGCGGTGATGTTCATCTTCACCGCCTCGCCGTTGAGCTCGATCGCCCGCTCGATGGCGGCGGCGGTCAGCGGCAGGCCGCCGATCTGGAAGGCGTAGCCGACGAGGAAGAGGTTGGTGGCGATGGAATTGCCCATCAGCGCCGTGGCGAGGCGCTGGGCGTCGACGAGGTGGGTGGTCTCGCGGCTGGCGTGGGAGATGATGGCCCGCTTCAGCCGCTCCGAGGGCAGCGAGAAATTGGCGTCGCGGGTGAACTGGCCCGGCATGCTCTCCACCGTGTTCACCACCACCTTGGTGGTCGGCTTCATGCCGGCGAGCGACTTCTTGCCGCCGGCGATGACGATGTCGCCGGAGAGAACGAGATCGGCCGAGCCGGCATGGACGCGGATGGAATGGATGTCCTCCGGCACGCGTGCGATGCGCATGTGGGAGAAGACCTCGCCGCCCTTCTGGGCGAGGCCCGCCATATCGATGAGGCCGACGCCCTTCTTCTCCAGGTGGCAGGCCATCCCGAGAATGGCGCCGACCGTGACGATACCCGTGCCGCCGACGCCCTCGATCAGCACGTTGTAGGTGTGCTCGATGGTGGGCAGGACAGGCTCGGGAAGGCCTGAAATGTCGGCATCAACCGCCATGGCCTGGCCCTTCTTAGGCTCGGCGCCGTGGACGGTGACGAAGCTCGGGCAGAAGCCCTTCACGCAGGAAAAGTCCTTGTTGCAGGACGACTGGTCGATGGTGCGCTTGCGGCCGAACTCGGTCTCCAGCGGCTGGACCGAGACGCAGTTGGAGACGACGCCGCAATCGCCGCAGCCCTCGCAGACGGCTTCGTTGATGATGACGCGCTTCACCGGATCGGGGAACGTGCCGCGCTTGCGGCGGCGGCGCTTCTCGGCGGCGCAGGTCTGGTCGTAGATGAGGACCGAGACGCCCGGAACCTCCGACAGTTCGCGCTGGATCTGGTCGAGGTCGTCGCGGTGGTCTATGGAGGTGCCGGTCGGGAAGGCGACGCCGTGGCCGGCATATTTGCCGGGCTCATCGGTGACGATGGCGATGCGCTCGACGCCCTCGGCGCGCATCTGCGCGGCGATCATCGGCATGGTGAGGCCGCCCTCGTGGCGCTGGCCCCCGGTCATGGCAACGGCGTCGTTGAAGAGGATCTTGTAGGTAATGTTGACCTTCGAGGCGACGGCGAAGCGGATCGCCAGCGAACCCGAATGGTTGTAGGTGCCGTCGCCGAGGTTCTGGAAGACGTGGCCGCGCCTGGAGAACGGCGCCTCGCCGACCCAGTTGGCGCCCTCGCCGCCCATCTGGGTGAACCCTTCCGTGTTCCGGTCCATCCACAGCGCCATGTAGTGGCAGCCGATGCCGGCGTAGGCGCGCATGCCCTCGGGCACGACGGTGGAGGTGTTGTGCGGGCAGCCCGAGCAGAAATAGGGAATGCGCGTGGCGATGATCGGCGTCGTCTTCAGGACCTCCTGTGCGCCCTTCAGGCGGGCGACATTGGCGGCGACCTGGTCGTTGTGGCCGACATGCTTCAGAACGCGGTCGCCGATGCAGATGGCGACGTCGTTGGAATCGAGTGCTCCGTGGACGGGGAAGAGCCACTCGCCCTTTTCGTCCTTCTTGCCGATGACGATCGGCTGGTGGACGTGGCCGTAGAGCTCCTCGCGGACCTGCACCTCGATGAGCGAGCGCTTCTCCTCGACGACGATGACGAGGTCGAGGCCGGTGACGAAGGCGCGCAGCTCCGCCGGGTCGAGCGGCCAGGGGCAGGCGATCTTGAACAGGCGGATGCCGAGGTCGTTGGCCTTCACTTCGTCGATGCCGAGCTCGTCGAAGGCCTGGCGGACGTCGAGATAGCTCTTGCCGGTGGTGATGATGCCGATCTTCGGCTGGCGGCCGCCGGAGGTGATGATGCGGTTGAGCTTGTTCGCCTTGATGAAGGCGAGGGCGGCAGCCCGCTTGTACATGTGCAGGCGCATCTCCTGCTCGTGCCGGTCGTCGTTCGGCCGGATGGAGACGCCGCCCGGCGGCATGACGAAGTCCTCGTCGCCCGGCAGGACAATGTTGATGCGGTCGACGGCACCGTCCACGACGCCGGTGGATTCCACCGTGTCCTTCATGCATTTCAGCGCCGTCCAGACGCCGGCATAGCGCGACATGGCCCAGCCGTAGAGGCCGTAGTCGAGGATCTCCTGCGCCCCGGCGGGATTCAGGATCGGCATCATCACGTCGACGAAGTGGAACTCAGACTGGTGGGCGACGGTGGAGGATTCCGCCGTGTGGTCGTCGCCCATGAGGGCGAGGACGCCGCCGTTCGGAGAGGTGCCCGCGAGATTGGCGTGGCGGAAGACGTCGCCGGAACGGTCGACGCCCGGCCCCTTGCCGTACCAGACGCCGAAGACACCGTCGAAGCGGCCTTCGCCGCGCATCTCCGCCTGCTGCGTGCCCCAGACGGCGGTGGCGGCGAGATCCTCGTTGAGGCCCGGCGTGAAGATGACGTCGCTGGCAAGGAGGTTGCGCTGGGCCTTGAAGAAGGCCTGGTCGAGGCCGCCCAACGGCGAGCCGCGATAGCCGGAGACGAAACCGGCGGTGTTGAGCCCGGCGCGCCGGTCGCGCTCCTTCTGCATCAACGTCAGGCGGACGAGCGCCTGCACGCCGGTGAGAAAGACGCGCTCCTTGGCGAGATCATACTTGTCGTCGAGCGAGACGTCGTCGAAACGGATGAAATTGGCGAGATCGGCGGATGCGGGGGGAACCTTCGCCATCGCGCGCTCCTCTGGATCGGCGGGGCCGAAGCCACGCCATCGGGATGTGGAGGACGGCCTTGGATCACCGTCCTTAGGTCAAGAACGCTGTCACATTGGAATCGTTCTGTCGATTTCGTTCTCGGCAGGGCGGGCGCAACGAGATTGCGCAACAGCTTGACGCCAAAGGCAATTTTGCTGCGCTGCACACAAAGTGTCCGCGCCTGCGCAAGAGGCGGCGTCAGCCGAGGCTGACGCCGAGCGCCTTCACCCAGGTGAGCCCGGCGTCGGTGTCGCCGCGCGGCCGGTATTCCGCCCCGACCCAGCCGGCATAGCCCTTTTCGTCCAGGGCCTTGAAGATGGCGGGGAAGTGGATCTCGCCCTCGTCGGGCTCGGCCCGGCTCGGCACGGCGGCGATCTGGACATGGCCGATATGAGGCCACCAGGTGGAGAGGTTGGTGAGGACGTCGCCCTCGGCGCAGCCGACATGGAAGACGTCGAACATGATCTTGACGTTGGGCTTGCCGACGCGGGCGATGATCTCGCCGGCGCCGCGCAGGGTCGAATAGAAATAGCCGGGCGCGGCCCGCGGGCTCAGCGGCTCGAGCAGCAGCGTGATGCCGTGGGCGGCGGCCTTGTCGGCGGCGACCGACAGGTTCTCCACCAGCGTGCTCGTCGCCGCGGGCCGGTCGGCGGGCTTCACCATGCCGGCCATGGCGTGGATGGCCTTGCCGCCGGCCGCGACCTGCCAGGCGATGGCCTGGTCGACGGCGTCCTGGAACTCCGCCTCGCGGCCGGGGAGGGCGCCGAGGCCGTTCTCGCCCTTCGCCGTGTCGCCCTTCACCGTGTTGACGCCGAGCATGGTGAGGCCGAGGCGCTCGCAGGCGGCGCGCACGGCCTTCGGATCGGTGTCGTAGGGCCAGTGCATCTCGACGGCGCGGAAGCCGGCCCTGGCCGCAGCCTCGATCTGGTCGAGAAGCGGCATGCCCTGCCACAGGAAGCCGAGATTGGCGGAAAAGCGCGGCATGGGTGTCCTATCCCCTGAGCTTGAACGTCGCCTCGAGGTCGGCGATCTCTTGTGATGCGAGGTGGCGAACCCTCATGCCGCGGGTGAGGAGGACGAGACGCGCGGTCTCCTCCAGTTCCTCCATGGCGAAGACCGCCGCCTCGAGGCTCGTGCCGGCCACCACGGGCCCGTGGTTGCCGAGCAGGATGGCGGGATGGTCCGGCGCCTTCTCGCGGATCAGCGGGGCGACGTCGGCCGAACCGGGCCGCGTATAGGGCACGACCGGCACCTTGCCGACGCGCATGACCACATAGGGCGTGATCGGCGGGATGGCGTCGTTCGGGTCGGTGTCGGCGAGGCAGGAGAGGGCGGTGGCGTGGGTGGAGTGGAGATGAACCACCGCGCGCGCGTGGGCGCGCGCCTGGTAGAAGGCGAAGTGCAGCGGAAGTTCCTTGGTGGGCGGATCGCCGGCGACGAGCCGGCCCTCGCCGTCGAGCTTCGACAGCCGGTCGGCGTCGAGGAAGCCGAGGCAGGAATTGGTGGGCGTGAAGAGATAGCCGTCGTCGAGGCGGACGCTGAGATTGCCGGAGGAGCCCGGCGTCAGCCCGCGGTCGAACAGCGACTTGCCCCAGCGCACCAGGCCCTCACGCGCCGCCTTTTCCTCGCCGGTCATGCGTCACCGAGGGCGGCGAGCGCCTTGTCGTAGAAGTCGAGGGCGCCGAAATTGCCGCTCTTGAGCGCAAGGCGGATGGGTCGCGGGCCCTCGGCCGCGAGCGCCGGGACGCCGGGATCGATCTCCGGGCCGATGTGGAAGCGGTCGACCTCCAGCGCGGTGACGACGGCGCCCGAGGTCTCGCCGCCGCCGACCACCAGTCGGGCGACGCCGGCGTCTGCCAGCATCACGGCGAGATCGCCGAAGAAGCCCTCGATGGCCCCGGCGACCTCGTCCTTGCCGTAGCGCTCCTGCGCGGCCTTCACCTCGGACGGATCGGCGGAGGAATAGACCATGGGGGCGTGGCCGATGCGCTCCATGACGTGGTCGAATGCCTTCCGCGCGGTCATGGCTCCGCTCATGACCTCGTCCGGCATGACGGCGAGGCCTGGATGGCGGGCGGTGTAGGCCTTCACCTGCGCGCGCGACTGGGTCGAGCAGGAGCCGGAGATGACGGCGGCCGCTCCCCGCCCCGCCGTGAAGCTCGTTCCCCGGCCGGAGAGCAGGCCCTTCTTGCGGAAGTTCTCGGGCAGGCCGAGGGCGATGCCCGAGCCGCCGGTGACGAGTTTCGCCCCGCCGATGGCGCCGCCGATGGCGAGGAGGTCGTCGTCGGCCACCGCGTCGACCACGGCGAGGCGACGGCCCGCCTTCGCCTCTTCCGCAAGGGCGATCTGGATCGCGTCGAAGCCCTGGCGGACGACCGAGAAGGGCACCAGCCCGACCTCGCCCTTCGTCTGGTGCGAGAGCCAGCGCCGGATGTCGGGATCGGTCATCGGGGTGAGCGGATGGTTCTGCATGCCGCTCTCGGAGAGCAGGACCCCGCCGACGAACAGATGGCCGTTGAACAGCGTCCGTCCGGTGGCCGGGAAGACCGGGCAGACGACCGCCACGTCGGCTCCGAGCCGCTCGACCAGAGCCTCGGCGACAGGGCCGATATTGCCCTCCTTCGTGGAGTCGAAGGTCGAGCAGTACTTGAACAGGATCTGGGTGCAGCCCTGTGCCAGCAACCATTCGCAGGCGGCGAGCGACTGGGCGACGCCCTGGGCGACGGGGATGGTGCGGCTCTTCAGGGCGACGACACCGGCCTCGCATTCGGCCGGCGCAGCGCCGTCGGGGATGCCGACGAACTGCATGGTCGCCATGCCGCCCTTGGCGAGCGTGTTGGCGAGGTCGCTCGCGCCGGTAAAGTCGTCAGCGATGCAGCCGAGAAGCATGGGTCCGCCCTGATTTCTTGTCCTTGAACCAAGGTCTAGCGGTTTGGCTCCACCCCGGCAAATCTTGCCGTGCAGGGCAGGGTTTTCCCCGCAGGTGGCACCTGCGCACCGGCGAGGGTCGTTGGAATCGCACGTCTTTCGCCGCCGGGGGCGGTGGCCCGCCGCTTGCTGACGTCATCGACAGGTCGTTTTCGATCGCATGAGGCAATTCGTGGCAAGCTCGTCGGCTTCCTCTTCCATCAGCAGCGCGCAGCAGGCGCCCGCGGTCGCGCGCCCGAGCCAGGCGTCGCGCTCATCCGGCGCGTCCAGCTCCTTTGCCGAGGCGCTGGATGCGATGGAGCGCCAGCTCGGCGAGCCGGTTCGCGCCAACCGTCCGGCGCGTCATCAGGCGACGAAGCCGGCTGCTGTCGAAGGCGCTCCCGCCATCGAGCAGGCAACGCCCCAGGCCGCCCCACAGGGCGAGCCGCAGGCGGCCCCGACAACGCCGGACGCCGCTGCCGCGGCGACCATCGTGCGGGAGGCCTCGAAGCCCGTGGCGGGCGAGGACAAGACCTCCGCCGAGGGCAAGGGCGAGGCTGAGGGGGAGAAGCAGGACGCCGTCGCGGTCGATGCCCAGCCCCAGCCCGTCGCGGAGGTTCAGGCCAGCACCACGCCCGTGGCGCCGCCGACCGCGCCGGC
>NZ_JBQVQL010000093.1:0-17072 GCF_052440005.1 Phreatobacter sp. | reverse complement strand
AGCCGGGGGTTGCCCCGGGCTGGCCCGGAACAGGCGGCGCGCCGGGAGCGGGCGTCGCGCCCGGAGCGGGCGTCGTGGACGGAGCCTGTCCAGCGGCCTGCTGCTGGAGCTGCTGCTGGCGCTGCGCCTCCCGCTGGCGCTCGACCTGCGGCATGCCGACGAAGTACTGCCACCCGACCAGCACGAGGATCGAGAGAACGATCGCGAGAATGTAGTTGCGGTTGTCGGCCATCGGTCCGTCGGTGATCAGGGAGTGGGGCGGCCCGTGGAGCGGGCGGGGCGGGGGGCGGCGGAGCGCCGGAGCGCCTCGGCGAGATCGGTCTTCAGCACGTCGAACGGCCGGTCCAGCGCGGCGCGGTTCAGCACCAGCACGTAGTCCGACCCGGGCCTCGCCCCGTCATGGGAACCGAGCCGCACCACCTCGCGCAGGCGGCGGCGCATGCGGTTTCGCTCCACGGCGCCGCCGGTCTTGTTGGTGACCGTGAAGCCAAAGCGCGGCGGAGCCTCGTCGCCGCGCACCCGCTCCTGCAACACGAAAGCCGCCGTTGTGACACGGCGGCCCTTGGAGCAGGCGATGAAGTCGGCCCGGCGAACGAGACGGGTGGGCGGTGTCGAACTCGTCATTCGCGCCCTCCCGTCGTTCGGCTCAGCCGAAATCCCGGCCGTGGCAGATCAGGCGGACAGGCGCTTGCGGCCGCGGGCGCGGCGGGCGGCGAGGACGCGCTGGCCGCCCTTGGTGGCCATGCGGGCACGGAAGCCGTGGCGGCGCTTGCGGACGAGCTTCGAGGGCTGGTAGGTGCGTTTCACGGGACGTCTCCGCGCGGGTCGGGTTCAAACGATCGAATGGGGATTGGACCGGCTCGCAAAGGCGCTGATCCGATGAACGGGCCGAGCGCTCGGGCGCAAGCCGCTCCCAAGTCGGGGCGGGTTATAGGCAGGTGGGCCGGCAAAAGTCAACGCGGCGCGCCCGCTGCCGGCCGGTCCAGCCCGGACAGGGCAACCACCACGCTCATGAACCGGTCGGCGAGCCGCTCCGGGTCGACCGGCGCGACCGCGGCGCGAAGCACCAGCCCGTCGAACAGCGCCGCGAGGGTTTGGGTCATCTCTGCGGGATCGGGACCGGGCGGGGCGGCGAAGCGCTGCAGGAACCCGGCGACCAGCGCATTCATCTCCGTCAGCTCCTCGGCCTCGAGCGCGGCGAGTTCGTCCGCCAGGCGAGGCCAGTCGGCGGATCGCCGGCGGACCTCGGCCTGGAGCAGCGCCCAGGGGCCCGCGGCAAAGAACGTCGCCATCGCCCCGTGGATCGCGCGCAGCACCGCCGTGGCTTCGTCGGCGCCGGTGACCGCATCGGCAAGGCGCAGCCGCTTGGCGGCGAAATGCTCACGCCAGATGGCGAGCAACAGGTCTTCCTTACCGGTGAAATTGGCGTAGACGGCCCCTTTTGAGAACCCGGCGGCCTCGGCCACCGCATCCAGCGAAACGCCGTCGATCCCATGGGAAAGGAACAGGCGGCCCGCCGCCTCGACCAGGCGCGACCGGGTGCGGATCTTCTGCTCGGCGCGCGGCACGCGGGTCAATCACGGTCTCCTTGCCTTCTGAGATACCGAACAGTATTCAAATACTGAAGGGTATTTTTGTGAGGACTCCCATGCGGACCATCGCCGTCACCGGTGCGACCGGCTTCATTGCATCCCATACCATCGCCCTTCTGCTGGAGGCTGGCCATCATGTGTGCGGCACGGTCCGCTCCCTGGCGCGGCCGGACGCCCACGCCTTCCTGACCGGTCTCCCCGGGGCCGCAGAGCGGCTGACGCTGGTCGAGGCCGACCTGCTGGCCCCTTCCTCGTTCGACGCCGCCGTCGCCGGCTGCGACACAGTGCTCCACATGGCGAGCCCCTATGTCATGACGGTCGCCGACGCCCAGCGCGACCTCGTGGACCCGGCGGTCCAGGGGACGCTGAATGTGCTCCGCGCCTGCGCGCGAGCTCCTTCGGTGCGCCGGGTGGTCGTCACCTCGTCCATGGCGGCCGTGACGGACGAGCCGGACAAGTCCGTGCTGCTGACCGAGGCGAACTGGAACACCACGTCGTCCCTCACCCGCAATCCCTACTATTTCTCGAAGGCCGAAGCCGAGCGCGCCGCATGGTCTTTCGTGGAAGGCGAGAAGCCCGCCTTCGACCTGGTGACCATCAATCCCTTCGTCGTCATCGGGCCCAGCCTCACGCCGCAGCTCAACACCTCGAACGCCATCATCGCCGACCTGCTGTCCGGCAAGTATCCCGGGATCATCGACCTGACCTGGGGCATGGTGGACGTCCGCGACGTGGCCCTCGCCCATGTCCGCGCCGCGGAGACGCCCGGGGCATCCGGCCGCTATCTCTGCGCCGGCGACACCGTCACCATGCGCGAGGTCGTTGGCATCCTGCGCGGGCTCGATGTCCCGGGGCAGCGGCTTCCCTCGCTCGGCATGGACAATGCGGTCGGCAGCCTGCTCGTCAGGCTGATGTCCTACACGCAGCCGGGAGGGGTCGGATCCTACCTGCGCAGCCATGTCGGCCGTGCGCCGCGCTACGACACGACCAAGATCCGCAGGGACCTCGGCCTGTCGTTCCGCGACATCCGCCAGTCGATCGTCGACACGGTCGCCGACATGACCCGATGGGGCCATGTCGGGCGCTGACCTCCCCCCGCTCAGGTCAGCGGGATGCTGGAGACGTGCGAGGCGAAGGCCGGGCGATCCTGCATCGACCGGTACCAGCGGTCGACATGGGCATAGGCGGGGCTCTCGGGGATCAGTTCCTTGTAGCGGAACACCATGATCCCGATGGGAATGTCCGCCACCGTAAAGGTGTTGCCGACCACATAGAGGTGCTTCTCCAGCTCGGCGTCGAGAATCGCCATGGAGGCGATGGCAGCCTGCTTCGCCTTGTCGATGGCCGCCATGTCACGCTGCTCGGCCGGCGTGCGCACCATGCCGATGAACACCGGCCCGACGCCCTGGCCGAGTTCGGTCTGCTGCCAGTCCATCCACATGTCGACGCGCGCCTGGTCGGCCTCGCCGCGCGGCATCAGCCGTCCGTGCTTGCGGGCGAGGTGGCGGCAGATGGCATTGGACTCCCACAGCACCACGCCGTCGTCCTCCACCGTGGGAACCTTGGCGTTGGGGTTCTTCGCCTTGTAGGCGGGCTCGTTGACGATGCCGAACTGGCGGCCGGCGTCGATCCGCTCGTGCGGAAGCCCCAGCTCGCCGATGCACCACATCACCTTCTGCACGTTGGAGGAGTTGTTCCGTCCCCAGACCTTCAGCATTCGTCTCGTTCCTCAACGCTGGCAGGCCGCGCAGTAGAAGGTGGAGCGGCCGGATTGCACGATGCGCCGCACTTTGTGCTGTTCGCCGCACCGCCGGCAAGCCTCGCCTTCGCGATCGTAGACATGGAAGCTGTGCTGGAAATAGCCGAGCTCGCCGGACGGCTGGGCGTGATCGCGTAGCGACGAGCCGCCCGCCGCGATGGCCTCGGCGATGACCTCGCGGATCACCGGCACCAGCCGTTCGAGCCTGACGGTCGGCTCACCGCCCTTGGTGACGAGGGTTCCCGCCGCCCGCTGCGGCGAAAGCCCTGCCCGGTGCAACGCCTCGCACACATAGATGTTGCCGAGGCCGGCGACGATGGACTGGTCGAGGAGCGCAGCCTTCAGCGGCGCCGCCTTGCCCCGGAAGGCCTGCGCCAGATGGGCGGCGGAGAGGTCGTTGCCGGTCGGCTCGACGCCGAGCCGGGCGAAGAAGGGATGCTCGGCCAGTTCTCCGCGCGGCGTCATCAGCATGAAGCCGAAGCGGCGGGGATCGTTGTACGTCACAGTCGCGCCCGAGGAGAGCGTGAGGACCACGTGGTCGTGGGCCGCATCGCGCGAACGCTCGTGGTGGAACGCGCCGACCATGTCACCGGCCGGGGCCTCGCGGGCGATCCGGAAAGAGCCGGACATGCCGAGATGCATGATGACGACGGCGCCGTCGTCGAGGTCGACGAGGAGATATTTGGCCCGCCGCCCGAGGCTCGTCACGGTGCGGCCGGCGAGGCGGGCGGCGAAACCCTCGGGAAAGGGAAAGCGCAGGTCGGCCCGCCGGATCTCGGCGGAGAGGATGGTCCAGCCCTCCATCACGGGCTGCAACCCGCGACGAACGGTCTCGACCTCGGGCAGTTCGGGCATGGCACCAGGGCCTTGGGTCAGGGGGATCGCACCCCACATAGCGCCCACCGGATCGTTCCGCTATGGTCCGGCC
Source organism: Phreatobacter sp. (assembly GCF_052440005.1). GTDB lineage: Bacteria > Pseudomonadota > Alphaproteobacteria > Rhizobiales > Phreatobacteraceae > Phreatobacter. The sequence goes on along the minus strand of NZ_JBQVQL010000093.1, from coordinate 12,793 downwards.
AAATTCCCGGGACCCGCCATGTCAGCAGCCACCGCCCAGACCGATTTCGGCTTCCGCCGCGTCGACCTCGACGCCAAGCAGAACCTGGTGGACGACGTCTTCCACAAGGTGGCGGGTCGCTATGACCTGATGAACGACCTCATGTCGGCGGGCCTGCACCGGGTCTGGAAGGACGTCATGGTGACGCGGCTCGGCGTGCCCAAGGCGCGACCCTTCCGCCACCTCGACGTCGCCGGCGGCACGGGCGACGTGGCCTTCAAGGTGGTGGGCGCCGGCGCTTCCGCCGAGGCGACCGTCTGCGACATCAACGGCGAGATGCTGAAGGTCGGCCGTTCGCGCGCCGACCAGCGCGGCCTGTCGGGCCGCGTCGAGTTCGTCCAGGGCAATGCCGAGGCCCTGCCCTTCCCCTCTTCGCATTTCGACGGCTACACGATCGCCTTCGGCATCCGCAATGTGCCGCGCATTCAGGTGGCGCTGGAGGAGGCTTACCGGGTGCTGCGCCCCGGTGGCCGGCTGCTCGTGCTCGAATTTTCGCCCGACGTCGTCCCCGGCCTCGACCGCATCTACGACGCCTATTCCTTCTCGGTGATCCCGCCTCTGGGCCGCATGGTCACCGGCGACGCCGAGCCCTACCAGTACCTGGTCGAATCCATCCGCAAGTTCCCCCGCGACGAGGTCTTCGCCGGCATGATCGCCAAGGCCGGCTTCTCCCGCGTCGAGGTCACGCCCATGACCGGCGGCATCGCCTGCCTCTCCGGCGGCTGGAAGATCTGACCCCGTGATCGCCGGCGCCATCCACATCCTCCGCCTCGGGCGGGCGGGCTTCGTCTTCGCCCGCGAGGGCGTCCTGGGTCTCGTCGACCCCCAGGCCCTGCCGCCGCCGGCGCGCCTCGGCCTGCGCCTCGCCCGCTTCATCGAGCGCCGCGGCACCGGCACGCGCTCCGACAGGCTGACCGCCGCCCTCACCCGCCTCGGGCCCACCTATGTGAAGCTCGGCCAGTTTCTCTCCACGCGGCCGGACGTTGTCGGCGCCACCATCGCGCGCGATCTCGAAAGCCTGCAGGACAAGGTCCCGCCCTTCGACCAGAAGCTCGCCGAGCAGATCGTCGTGGAGACGCTCGGCATGCCGATCGCCGAGGCCTATGCGAGCTTTGGCCCGCCGATTGCCGCCGCGTCCATCGCCCAGGTGCACAAGGCCACCGTCCGCGACGGCGAGGTGCTGCGCGATGTCGCCGTGAAGATCCTCCGGCCCCATGTCGCCGACCGTTTCCGCGCCGATCTCTCCGACTACTATTTCGCCGCGCGGCTGGCTGAAAAGCTGGTGCCGGATTCCCGCCGGCTGAAGCCGATCGGCATCGTCGACACGCTCGCCCGCTCCATGGCGATCGAGCTCGACCTCAGGCTCGAGGCCGCCGCCGCCTCCGAAATGGCGGAACGGACCCGCGACGATCCCGGCTTCCGCGTCCCCTCGGTCGACTGGAACCGCACCGGGCGCAACGTTCTCACCACCGAATGGATCGACGGCCTGAAGCTCGGCGACCGTGCCGGGCTGGATGCCGCCGGCATCGACCCGCGCGCGCTCGGCCAGATCGTCATCCAGAGCTTCCTGCGCCATGCCCTGCGCGACGGCTTCTTCCACGCCGACATGCACCAGGGGAACCTCTTCGCCGACCGGGCCGGCAATCTGGTCGCCGTCGACTTCGGCATCATGGGCCGCATCGGCCCGAAGGAGCGCCGCTTCCTCGCTGAAATCCTGCTCGGCTTCATCACCAAGCATTACCGCCGCGTCGCCGAGGTCCATTTCGAGGCCGGCTACGTTCCGGCGCACCATTCCGTCGACGAGTTCGCCCAGGCCATCCGCGCCATCGGCGAGCCGATCCATTCGCGCACCGCCGACCAGATCTCGATGGCGAAGCTCCTCTCGCTGCTCTTCGAGGTCACCGCCATCTTCGACATGAAGACGCGCACCGAGCTGATCCTCCTGCAGAAGACCATGGTCGTGGTGGAGGGCGTCGCCCGCTCGCTCGACCCGCGCCTCGACATCTGGACGAGCTCCGAGCCGGTGGTGCGGGAGTGGATCACCCGCAATCTCGGCCCCGTCGGCCGCATCGAGGAGGTGGGCGCCGGAGCAAAACTCGTCGGGCGCATCGTCGGCGAGGCCCCGGCCCTGCTCGGCCGCGCCGCCATGCTGTCGGAGCGCATCGACGACCTGACGAAGGACGGGTTCGTGCTGGCGCCGGAATCGCTGAAGGGCATCGGCGAGGCCGAGGCACGTCGCAACCGCTCCTCCACCGTCGCGCTCTGGATCATCGCCGCGCTGCTGGCGGCAAACCTCATCTGGGGCTAGGCGGCCGTCTCACTCCGCCGCCAGCGACGCGCCCTTCAGGGGCAGCTTGGCGAGCGGCGGTGGCGCGGTCGCCTCGTCGAACTCCAGCGCCTCGATCCGCCCGCCGCGCTTGGCGATCTTCTCCGCCGAGGTGAGGATCTGGCCCAGATCCTCGTTCGCCTGGCCGAAATGCTTCTGCAGGGCGAGCACCCGGTCGGTCAGCCGCGAAACGTCGTCGAGGAGGTGGGAAACCTCCTTCTGGATGACGCGAGCCTCCTCGCGCATCCGCTCGTCCTTCAGGAGCCCCTGCACCACCTGAACCGCGAGCATCAGCAGCGAGGGTGAGACGATGATGACGCGCGCCCGGAACGCCTTCTGCACGATGTCGTCGAAATGCTCGTTGAGGTCGGCATAGATGCCTTCCGACGGCACGAAGAGCAGGGCCATGTCCTGAGTCTCGCCAGGGATCAGGTATTTGTCGGCGATATCCTTGATGTGGACGGCGATGTCCTGCCGGAGCCTCTGCGCCGCGAGGCGCTTGACCTCCTCGGCATGCGCCTCGCGCCACACCGTGACCGCCTCCAGCGGGAACTTGGCGTCGACCACGAGGCCGCGGCTGTCGCCGGCGAGACGGATGACGGCGTCCGGCCGCTTGCCGTTGGTGAGGGTCGGCTGGAAGGTGAAGCCGGTCCGCGGCAGGCCGTCCGACAGGATCGCCTCCATCCGCCCCTGGCCGAAGGCGCCGCGCGCCTGCTTGTTGGCCAGCACGTCCTTCAGCGTCACCACCTGACCCGCCAGGTCGGTGAGGTTCTTCTGGGCACTGTCGATGACGGCGAGGCGCTCGTTCAGCTTGCCGAGATTCTCCATCGTGGTCTTCGTCTGCCCCTCCAGCGACTGGCCGATGCGGGTCGACATGCCGTCGAGCCGATCACCGAGCTGGCGGGCGAGGTCGTTCTGGCGCGAGCCGAGCCCTTCCGCCATGGCCTGGAGGCGGCCGGTCAGTTCGGACTGGATGCGCGCCATCTCGCCAATCCGCTCCTCGATCTCCTGGGCGTGCAGCACGGCGCGCTCGGCCTCGAGGGCGCGGGCGCCCGACTGCCGGCGCAGCGCGACGAACAGCACGACGAGCATCAGGACGGCGACCCCGATGAGGGAGAGGGTGAGTTCGCCGGCCGTGACCGCACGGCCGCCGATGACGAGGACGATATCGGACATGCGGCGAGTTTAGGCGATTCGCGCGTCTGCGCCGAACGAAGGGGGAACGGTAACAGGGGCCGACGTCAAAGGAAGCGGCGCAGGTCCGCGACAGCCTTCGCGGGCTCGCGGGCGACGTCGAAGGTCGAGACGAACTGGCCCTGGCGGTCCATCAGGTAGACGAAGGTGGTGTGGTCCATGGTGTAGCCGCCGCCGTCCAGCGGCACCTTGCGGCCATAGGCGCGGTAGGCGCGCATCGCCTGCGTCACCTGCTCCTCGGTCCCCGTGAGGCCGCGGATGGAGGCGTGGAAGCTTCCCAGATAGGTCGACAGCAGTTCCGTCGTGTCGCGGGCGGGATCGACCGTGACGAAGACGACGTTCACCTTCGCCGCATCCGTCCCCATCGCGTCGAGGAGCTGGGTGATCTCGAAGAGCTTGGTGGGGCAGATGTCCGGGCAGTGGGTGAAGCCGAAGAAGACGAGGCTGGGCTTGCCCTGCAGGTCCTTCTCGGTGAAGGGCTTGCCGGTCTGGTCTACGAGGCTGAAGGCGCCGCCGATCGCCGAGGCGCTGGAGGCGAGCTGGCCGCCGCGCGGCATTGTGAAGTGAACGACGGCCGCAAGAACGCCGAGCCCGCCGACCAGCAGGGCGAGCGACAGGATGAGCGCCACGGAGCGCTGGCCCTTGCGCGGGGATGCAGGCTTGTTGGTCTGGGTCATGTCAGTCTCAGAAGCACCAGGCGAGGCCTGCGGCGAGCGTGTCGAGGAAGACCTTCGAGCCCTGCGTCCACCACAGCACGCCGGAGGCCGCCATCAGCGCGGCGACGCCGAGCCCCGCCGCCCAGCGCGCCAGGCGCGGCGTTTCGGACGAAGGCTGCTGAACCGTCTCGGTCGACATGGCGTTTATGTAGTCCAAGATGGGGCCAGAGGCAAAAGCGGTGAGCGGACGGCCCCATCCCCTTTTCGTGAAGACGGCCGATGCCGACAGGGTTCCGATGCGTCCAGACGACCTTCTCCAGCCCACCCCGCGGGGCCTCTACTGCCCGCCGGCGGACGTCTACATCGATCCCGTCAGGCCTGTGCCGCGGGCGCTGATCACCCACGGCCATTCCGACCATGCCCGCGCCGGCCACGACCATGTGCTGGCGACGGCAGCGACGCTGAAGATCATGGCGATCCGCTATGGCGAGGATTTCGCCGGCGCCACGCAGGTCGCTGCCTGGGGCGAGCCGGTCGCCATCAACGGCGTCACCTTCACCTTCCATCCCGCCGGCCACATCCTCGGCTCGGCGCAGATCGCGGTGAGCCATCGCGGCCTCACCATCGTCGCCTCGGGCGACTACAAGCGCGCCTCCGACCCCACCGCCGAGCGCTTCGCGGTGGTGCCCTGCGACGTCTTCATCACCGAGGCGACCTTCGGCCTCCCGGTCTTCCGCCACCCCGACACGGCCGGCGAGGTGGCCAAGCTCCTCGCTTCCGTCCGCCTCTTTCCCGACCGGGCCCATCTCGTCGGCGCCTATTCCCTCGGCAAGGCCCAGCGCGTCATGGCGCTGATCCGCGCCGCCGGCTGGGACGCGCCGATCTACCTGCATGGCGCGGTGGAGAAGCTGACGCGGTTCTATCAAGCCGAGGGCTTCGACCTCGGCGACGTGCGTCTGGCGAAGGAGGCTGACAAGAAGACGCTCGGCGGCGCCGTCATCATCTGCCCGCCGGGGGCCATGAAGGACCTCTGGGCGCGGCGCTTCCCCGATCCGGTCACCGCCTTCGCCTCGGGCTGGATGCGCATCCGCGCCCGCGCCAAGCAGGGCGGCATCGAACTGCCGCTCATCGTTTCCGACCATTCCGACTGGGACGAGTTGCAGCAGACCATCCGCGACACCGGCGCCGGCGAGATCTGGGTCACCCACGGCCAGGAGGACGCCCTCGTCCACTGGTGCGGCACGCAGGGGCTGAAGGCGCGGCCGCTGCGGCTGGTCGGCTATGGCGACGAGGGCGAGGGCGAGACGGCTGCCGCCGAGGCCGTCGCATGAACCGCTTCGCCGCTCTCCTCGATCGCCTGGCCTACGAGCCGCGGCGCAACGCCAAGCTGGCGCTCATCACCGACTATTTCCGCACCACCGCCGATCCCGAGCGCGGCTGGGCGCTCGCCGCCATGACCGGAGCGCTCACATTCCGTAACGCCAAGGCGGGGCTCATCCGCGGCCTCATCGCCGAGCGCACCGACCCCGTGCTCTTCGCGCTCTCCTACGACTATGTCGGCGACCTCTCGGAGACGGTGGCGCTGATGTGGCCGACGCCGGCCGAGGCGACCATCGGCCACAACCGCCCGCCGCCGCCGGCCCTGTCCGAGGTCGTCGCGACCCTCGGCACCACGTCGAAGACCGCGCTGCCGAAGGTCCTCGCTGGCTGGCTCGACCATCTCGACGAAACCGGCCGCTGGGCCCTGCTCAAGCTGATCACCGGCTCCCTGCGCATCGGCGTCTCGGCGCGCCTCGCCAAGACCGCCGTCGCCGCCCTCGGCCCCCGCGACCCCGACGAGATCGAGCTGGTCTGGCCGGGCCTGACGCCGCCCTATGAATCCCTCTTCGCCTGGGTCGAGGGGCGCGGCGAGCGCCCGGAGAGCGTCGACCCCGCGCCCTTTCGCCCGCCCATGCTCGCCCACGGCATCGAGGAGGCCGATTTCGGCAAGCTCGACCCCGCCGATTTCGCCGCCGAGTGGAAATGGGACGGCATCCGCGTCCAGGCGGCGGCCGGCACGCTGCCCGACGGACGGCGCGTGGCGCGGCTCTATTCGCGCACGGGTGAGGACATTTCCGCCGCCTTCCCCGACCTCGTCGCGACCCTCGCCTTCGATGGCGCGATCGACGGCGAGTTGCTGGTGCTGCGCGAGAGCCGTGTGCAGAGCTTCAACGTCCTGCAGCAGCGTCTGAACCGCAAGCAGGTGACGGTGCCGCTGCTCGCCGAGTTCCCGGCCCATATCCGCGCCTACGACCTGCTCTTCGCCGGAGGGGAAGATTTGCGCGAGCGGCCATTCGCCGCTCGGCGGGCGATCCTCGAGGAGATGGTCGCGGCCATGGCGAACCCGCGCATCGACATCTCCCCCCTCGTGCCTTTCGAGACCTGGGATGGCCTCGCCGCCATCCGCCTCGACCCCGCGTCCGCGGACGCCGGCGAGGATGCGGACGCCATCGAGGGGCTGATGATCAAGCATCGCCAGTCGCCCTACCTGCCCGGCCGGCCGAAGGGGCCGTGGTGGAAGTGGAAGCGCGACCCGATGGTGGTGGACTGCGTGCTGATGTACGCCCAGCGCGGCCACGGCAAGCGGTCGAGCTTCTATTCCGACTTCACCTTCGGCGTCTGGCGCGACAGCCCCGCCGGCGACGAACTGGTGCCCGTCGGCAAGGCCTATTTCGGCTTCACCGACGAGGAGCTCGGCCAGCTCGACCGCTTCGTGCGCAACCACACGACCAACCGCTTCGGCCCGGTCCGCGAGGTGACGCATACGGCGCGCGAGGGGCTGGTGCTGGAGATCGCCTTCGAGGGTCTGCAGCGCTCGACCCGCCACAAGTCCGGAATCGCCATGCGCTTTCCCCGCATCGCCCGCATCCGCTGGGACAAGCCGCCGGCCGAGGCGGACCGGATCGAGGCGCTGGAGGCGCGGCTGAAAGGGTGAGGCGCTGCCCGGCGATCCCGTCTCGGCAGGCATGCCCGGGCGGCTTTGCCAGAGCCGGCGCTTCATGCGAAGCGGGGCGCCATGCCCGCTGCCGCCTTCCTGCCCGACCTCCTGAAGCGTTTCGTTCTGCCCTGCCTCGTCGGCGGAGCCGGCGGCTATGTCTTCCACCTCCTCGGCATGCCGGCCGCCTGGATGTCGGGCTCCCTGGTGGTGGCCACCCTCCTCGCCCTCGGCGGCGTCAGGGTGATGGTGCCCGAGCCGGTGGCGACCGCCACGTTCCTGCTGCTGGGCACGGTCATGGGTTCGGCGGTGACGCCGCAGACGCTGCGCCTGATGATGTCCTGGCCAATCTCCATGGCCGGCCTCGCGGTGCTGGTGCCCGCCATCGTCGCCGCCATCACCGTCTATCTCGTCCGCGTCGAGCGGCTCGACCGCCAGACGGCCTTCTTCGCCTCCATCCCCGGCGCGCTCAGCTACGTCATGGCCATGACGCTGTCCTCGCGCGCCGATGCCCGCAGCGTCGCCGTCATCCAGAGCTTCCGCCTCGTCCTGCTGGTCGCCGCCCTGCCGGGGCTTTTGTCGCTCGCCCGCATCGGCGGCACGCAAGCTCCGCCTGCGGCCGTGGCCGGGCTCGGCCCCTGGCCGGAACTTCTCCTGCTGCTCGTCGTCTCCTCTGGCTTCGGCCTCGCCATGGAGCGGCTGAAGGTGCCGGGCGGCGCCACCGTCGGCGCCATGCTCGCGAGTGCGGTGCTCCACGCCACCGGCATGGTGACCGCCCTCGTGCCGGAAGCGGTGATGATCGTCGGCTTCATCGTCATCGGCGTCCTCATCGCCGCCCGGTTCGCCGGAACCTCGCTCTCCGAGCTGCGGCGTCTCCTGCGCGCCTCCGTCGGCGCCTTCATCGCCGGCATCGCGGTGACGCTCGTGGTCGCCGCGGCGGTGGCCTTCATCGCCGGCCTGCCGCTCGGCAAGGTCATTCTCGCCTATGCCCCTGGGGGCATCGAGGCCATGGCCATCCTCGCCTTCGTCCTCGACATGGATCCCGCCTTCGTCGGCGCCCACCACATTGTCCGCTTCGTCGGTATCGCGCTGCTGCTGCCGCTGGCGGCACGCCTCGTTCTCGGTCCCGATCGCGGCGGTTGACGGACGCAAGGACGTTGCAAAAAGCCATTTTCTTCCGCTATCGATAGGCGATCAGCGATCCTTGAGGTCCGCGCATGGTCCTGCCTCGCCTTCCGTTTGCCGCAGCCGTCGTCCTCGGAGCGATGCTCGCGCTGTCCCCCTTTCCCTCGCAGGCCCACGCCCGCTGCACGGTGCCCTCGGTCGCCGAAGCGACGGCCGGCGGGGCTCTCCCGCGCACCTCGGCGCGGCTGAAGACCCGTGAAGCGGTCCGCATCCTCGCCATCGGTTCCTCGACCACCGCGGGCGTCGGCGCCGGCGGCTCGGGCTTCGCCCATCGCCTCGGCCCGATGATCAAGGAGCGCTGGCCGGACAAGGTCATCGAGGTCGTGGTCTCCGGCGTCTCCGGCGAAACCGCCTCGGGCGCCGCCGGGCGCCTCGCCCGCGAGCTCGCCCAGCACAAGCCGACCCTGGTGGTCTGGCAGCTCGGCACCAACGACGCCAATTTCGGCGTCTCCGCCGAATCCTTCCGCGCGACGGTCGCCGCGGGCCTTGGCGCCATCCGCGCCGCCGGCGCCGACGCCATGCTGGTCGACCCGCAATATTCGCGCTGGGCCGAAGGCGGGACGCGCACCGCCGAGTTTGCCGGCATCATCGCCAGCGAGGGCGCCCGGGCCGGCGTTCCCGTGGTCCGTCGCTACCAGGCCATGTTCCAGCTCGCCAATTCCAACCGCACCGCCTTCAACGGCCTCATTTCCTTCGATGGCCTGCACCTGACCTCCGCCGGCCACGACTGCATGGCCCAGCAGGTGGCAGGCACGATCCTGCGCACCGCCCGTCGCTGACGGCCTGCCGACCGTCTTGCCTTTGCGGCAGGTGGCCACCACATTGACGGCGCCGGCGGCGGGCCGGTTCTGGCCACAAGAGCGTAGCGATGAACACCACCACCACGCCGACGACCACCACCACCGTCGTGCCCTCCCCGATGCAGTATCTCGACCGCGCCACCGGCGTGCTCAGGGACCTCGGGCTCATGCCGGCCAAGATCGAGGAGCAGCCGATCATTCCGCTGCTGCAGAAGATTTCCGACCTCGACCAGGACCGCGTGACGATGATCGCCCGCACCCTGAACCAGGTCGGCGTTTTCAACGAGGTGGTGCGCAACCAGGTCGCCGGCATGGAGGTGGGTGAGCGCTACGAGCTGATCACCCAGGGCTTCAACTCCATCCGCGACGACGCCAAACGCATGGTCGAGCAGCTCTCCGACGGCAAGCTCTCCACCTTCGAGCGGCTGGAGAACGTCTGGACCAAGGTGCGCCGCGGCGACATCGCCACCCGCTTCGACGCCATCCGCACCACCTATCTCGACGTGGCCCGCGCCACCAAGGACCAGATCCAGCGCGAGGTCACCATCCTCGACGCCTACCGCGACTTCCGCGGCGCGCTGAAGCAGGCCGAGGTCCAGGCGCTTGAGGTGCTGGAGAAGGCGAACGACAAGCTGCAGGCCAAGCAGGCCGAGCTGAAGGCGTCCTCGGAGGCGGTCGCCGCCTACACCGGCACGGTGCCGGCGGAGCGCGCCAATCTCGAACTCATCCGCGACACCAAGCTGCGCGAGATGCAGGACGAGGAGAAGCGCTTCCAGATCGCCAAGGACCTCTCCGACAACCTGACCATCGGCTACAACACGTCCGAGGTCATCATGGCCCGCCTGATGCAGACGACCAACGCCAAGGAGCGGGTCTATGCGCAGGCGATCTCGTTCTTCTCCACCAACGACGCCGTGCTGACGGCGCTGAAGGCCTCCTTCACCGGCCTGCAGGGCCTGCACGAGTCGACCCGCACGCTCAACGAGATGAAGGAGGGCGTGTCGAAGTCCCTCGAGACCCTCTCGGAGATCGGCGACAAGGTGCAGGAGGAGGCGCTGCGCGCCGGCTACGGCCCGACCATCCGCGCCGACGCCGTGAAGAAGCTGGTCGAGAGCGTCGTCTCCTTCCAGGAGAAGTCGGGCGAGATCATCTACGAGATGCGCAAGCTCTCGACGCAGAACTCCAAGGAGATCCGCGACGCGGTGGAGGACGGCAAGAAGCGCCTCGCCGCCCTGGCCGAGAAGGGTGCCGCCCTCGGCATGTGAGGGCTCCGCCCCCCGTGACCACCGCGCGCCTCCTGCATCCTGACCGGAGGGTCATCCGATGACCGATATCGCCGTCGCCGCCCCTCCGGCCGCTCCCCCCGCCGTGGCGCAGTCCGCCAAGCTCGACGACATCATGCTCGCCATGGATGTCGTCGATACCCTTCGGCACGACCGCAAGATCACCGAGCGCGAACTCGCCGAGGGCGACCGCGAGGAGGACCTGATCGAGCGGCTGCGGGTCATCTACCGCAACCAGGGTATCGACGTGCCCGACGAGATCTTGCGCCAGGGCGTCAAGGCCATGCGCGAGGAGCGCTTCGTCTACAAGCCGCCGCGCGAGAGCCTGTCGGTGAAGCTGGCGCGGCTCTACGTCACCCGCGGCCGCTGGGGTAAATGGGCGCTGGCCGCCGTCGCGGCGCTCGCCATCGGCGCCGGCACTCTCGCCTGGCAAGGCTATTCCCGCCAGGTCGAGCTGACGCAGACCATTCCCGCCGCCATCGAGCGCCTTTCCGGCGACATCACACGCGAGGCCACCGCCGACGCCGTGCGGACCCGCGTCGCCGCCCTCGCCTCCGACGGGCGGATCGCCGCTCGCGACGGCAAGGCCGAGGCGGCGCGCGCCGCGGTCGCCGACCGCGAGCGGCTGCGCGACGACATCCGCACCGAATACGACGTGCGCATCGTCTCGCGGCCCGGCGAGTCCACCGGCGTCTGGCGTCGCCCGCGGCGCAACCCCAATGCCATGAACTACTACCTCATCGTCGAGGCCATCGGCCGCGACGGGCGGCCGCTGTCGCGCTCCGTGACGTCGGAAGAGGATGGCACGACGCGGGTCGTCACCAAGTGGGGCATCCGCGTCCCCGAGAGCCTCTACCGGGTCGTCGAGGCCGACAAGCGCGACGACGGCATCGTCCAGAACGCCATCCTCGGCCGCAAGCAGCGCGGCCAGCTCGACCCGACCTGGCGCGAGGCTCTGCCGGGCGGCGCCATCACGAGCTGGTAGGAGCATCCCGCATGATCCCCGGACATTCCGCCCTCGGAGGCATCGAAGGTGCCCTCGCCGAGATCCGCCAGGCGGAGAACGAGGTCAACCGCCGGCTCGACCAGGCCAACCGCAGCCAGGCGGAGGCCCGCGCCGGCGAGGCCGAGGCCTTCCGCGACCTCGCCGCCTTCCGCCTGAAGTCAGAGACCGGCCTCGGCGGTCGGCTGACCCAGGTGGCGACCGAGGTGCGCGCCCTGCTGGCGCTCCGCCTCAACGACCGCAACCGGCTCGACGAGGAGATCGCCACCGTCGAGGCCGAGATCACCCGCGTCGCCGCCGAGCGGCAGGATTTCGCCCGGCGCCTGGACGAAGCCGAGGAGCGCCGCGACGCGGTCGCCAACGAGGCGCAGATCGGCCTCGCCGCCCGGCCCGACTATGTCGCCGCCCGCTCCGCTGCGGACGACGCGGTCCGCGTGGCGCAGGAATCGGAGAAGAAGGCGGCTCTGGGGGAGCAGGAGCTCGAGGAGAAGCGCAAGCCCTACGAGGACGATGCCCTGTTCATGTATCTGTGGACCCGCGGCTATGCGACCCAGGCCTACGAGGCCGGCAATGTCGCCCGTCTCCTCGACGGCTGGGTGGCCCGAATCGTCCGCTATGCCGACGCCCGGCCGAATTACGCGCGCCTGACGGAGATCCCCAAGCGCCTGCGCGAGCACGCCAACCGCAGTGCCGCGCTGGCGGTGGATGCGGTGGAGAAGGTCAAGGCGCTGGAGAAGGGCGCCTTCCTGGGGACCGGCGGGGATAGCGCGGAGGCCGAGATCGCCGGGCACCGCGAGCGGCTCGCCGAGCTCGACGCGGCCCGTGCCGCCGCCGAGGAACGCCACAAGGAGCTCGACCAGCGTGCCGCCGCCTTCGCCCGCGGCGAGGACGGCCGCTACGCCCAGGCGGTCGCCCTGCTCGCCGAAACCCTGCGGCGCGAGGACATCGACCGCCTCTATGCCGAGGCGCTGAAGACCCCCGCTCCGGACGACGAGGCCATCGTCGGCCGCATCCGCTCACTGCGGGACACACAGGAGCGCGCGGATATCGACATGCGCCGCCTGCGCGGCGAGCTGGCGGAGCTCTCGCGCCGCCGGTCCGAGGTGTCGCAGGTGGCGTCGGGCTTCCGCCAGCGCCGCTACGACGCCGACGGCTCGGTCTTCTCCAACGACGTGGTCGGCGCGCTGCTGCGCGGCCTCGTCACCGGCGTCATCACCGGTGCCGACTACTGGTCGCGCATGGAACAGGGCCGGCGCAGCAGCCGCTCCGACCAGGGCTCCTGGGGCGGTGGCGGCGGCGGCGCGTGGGGCGGCGGCGGCTCCTGGGGCGGTGG
>NZ_JBQVQL010000092.1:0-17206 GCF_052440005.1 Phreatobacter sp. | reverse complement strand
GGCGCGACCACCCGCACGGGCGGCCGGGGTGCACCCGCGGTCTCGCCGCGGGGGATGGAGGCTGTTACGTCGCCCACCGTCCGCTCGACCGTGGCGAGGCGCTCCATAAGGGCCTCCCGGTCGGCGGCGAGGACGCGGATCTGGTCGGCGAGGCGGCGGGTCTCGTACACGAGCAGGGGGTCGGATGCGGCTGGCCGCGGCGCCTCGGCGCGGGTCTGTGGCTGGACCGGCGGGGAGGGCGTCCACAGGCGGGCAAAGCGCTGGCCACCGGCCTCGCTGCGCGCCGCCAGCAGCGCGGAACTGACCGCAAGGAGGGTGATGCCGGCCCAGGTCATGAGCCGCGCGATGCTGCGCGGTGGCGGCTCGTCGGTCAACCCGTCGAGCTTCACCGGAACATCGGGAGCATCCTGGTCGCGTTTCGCCTTCAGCATGGCGCGCCAGCTTTCGCAGATTCGCACGGGGCGCGTCCACCGATCCGCGGGACCGTCAGCCTCGCCACTACCGAAAATCGTCGTGAAAAGTCAATTCCCTAGCGGGAGGTCACGGTCGCTCGCGTGCTGATCAGCCACGGCCGCGGTAGGGCGCGACGCCCTGGTCGGGAATCCAGACGCCCTCCGGCGGCGCGCCGGTCTGCCAGAAGACGTCGATCGGGATGCCTCCGCGCGGATACCAGTAGCCGCCGATCCGGAGCCAGCGGGGGCCGAGCAGATCGCGCAGGCGCTTGCCCACCGCCACCGTGCAATCCTCGTGGAAGGCGCCGTGGTTGCGGAACGAGGTCAGGTAGAGCTTCAGCGATTTCGACTCCACCAGCCAGTCGCCCGGCACGTAGTCGATGACGAGATGGGCGAAGTCCGGCTGACCGGTCACCGGGCAGAGCGAGGTGAATTCCGGCGCCACGAAGCGCGCCACGTAGTTCGTGTCGGGGTGAGGGTTCGGCACCCGGTCGAGCTCCGCCGCCTCTGGCGAGGCGGGGATTCCGACGGTCTTGCCCAGCATCAGTTCGGCCATGGTCGTCGTCCTGTTCCGGCCCCGGTCGGTTCCGCCTGGGCGGGACGCGGAGCCTCGTCGGCCAGGCGTGTAGCAGATCGCCGGCCCGGAAGGAAAACCGCCCGCACGCCGCGCCCGGCAGCCATGCCCGCCGAGCCTGCTTGAACCCGGCGCGCCATGCTGTAGAAGGCCGGCATTCCCACCGCCGCTTGCCAGAGAGGCCGCCATGACCGCCATCGTCGATATCATCGCCCGCGAAATCCTCGACAGCCGCGGCAACCCGACGGTGGAGGTGGACGTGCTGCTCGACGACGGGTCGAAGGGCCGTGCCGCCGTGCCCTCGGGCGCCTCCACCGGCGCACACGAGGCGGTGGAACTGCGCGACGGCGACACGAAGCGCTATCTCGGCAAGGGCGTCACCAAGGCGATCGACGCCGTCAACGGCGAGCTGTTCGACGCGCTCTCGGGCCTCGACGCCACCAACCAGGTGCAGGTCGACCAGACCATGATCGCCCTCGACGGCACCGAGAACAAGTCGCGACTGGGCGCCAACGCCATCCTCGGCGTCTCGCTCGCCACCGCCAAGGCGGCCGCCATCTCCCGCGACCTGCCGCTCTACAAGTATGTCGGCGGCGCCTTCTCCCACGTCCTGCCGGTGCCGATGATGAACATCGTCAACGGCGGCGCCCATGCCGACAATCCGATCGACTTCCAGGAGTTCATGGTCATGCCGGTGGGGGCCAGGACCTTCGCCGAGGCGGTGCGCATGGGCTCGGAGGTCTTCCACACGCTGAAGGCCGCGCTGAAGGCCGACGGCCACAACACCAATGTCGGCGACGAGGGCGGCTTCGCGCCGAACCTGAAGTCGGCCCAGGCCGCGCTCGACTTCGTCATGACCGCCATCGACAAGGCCGGCTACAAGGCGGGCGACGACATCGTGATTGCCCTCGACTGCGCCGCCACCGAGTTCTTCAAGGACGGCGCCTATGCCTATGAGGGCGAGCGCAAGACCCGCGACCCCAAGGCCCAGGCCAAGTACCTCGCCAAGCTCGTCGCCGACTATCCGATCCTCTCCATCGAGGACGGCATGTCGGAGGACGACCTCGAGGGCTGGAAGATCCTGACCGACCTCGTCGGCGGCAAGTGCCAGCTCGTCGGCGACGACCTCTTCGTCACCAACACGAAGCGCCTGTCCATGGGCATCGACAAGGGCCTCGGCAACTCGATCCTGGTGAAGGTCAACCAGATCGGCACGCTGACCGAAACCCTGGCGGCAGTCTCCATGGCGCACAATGCCGGCTACACCGCCGTTATGTCGCACCGCTCCGGCGAGACCGAGGATTCCACCATTGCCGACCTCGCGGTCGCGACCAATTGCGGGCAGATCAAGACCGGCTCGCTCGCCCGCTCGGATCGGACCGCCAAGTACAACCAGCTCATCCGCATCGAGGAGGAGCTCGGCCCGCAGGCGCGCTATGCCGGTCGCGGCGCGCTGAAGGTCAAGGGCTGAACGAAGGCCCACCGACTTCGGACATGAACACGGCGGGCCCCTCGGCCCGCCGTTGTCGTTTCGGCAGGGTCAGATCCGGCGCTCGCCCGGCGCATCCCCCGTCGAGCCCTTGCCGCTCGGCTGCGGGCCCGGCGCCCCGGGCGGCCTTCCAGGGGCGGTCGAGCGGCCGCCGCCGGGCGCGCCGGGGGTCAGTGAGCGGCCGGCATTGCCCGGATCAGGCGTGGCGGGGCTGTCCTCGCGCGGCGTGAACCGGTCGAAGGCCGTCAGCATGGTCTGGAACGTCGCGACGGATTCGGTGACGAAGCCGACGGTGACGCCGCCGTCGAGATCGACGTCCCATTCCAGCACCAGGTCGCCGTCGCGGTCGAGATAGGTCTTGGCGAAGCGCTTCTCGTAGTTCCAGGCGTTGACGAAGCCGAGGGTGAACCGCTCGTTCCGGCGGAACAGCGTGCGGTACTGGATCGACTGGCAGCCGTCGTCGTTGCACGCGTAGAAGTGGATCGTGGTGCGGCGGCTGCCGATCTCGGTGCGGATGCGCGTGCGGTTGTTCTCGGTGATCACCTCCGCCTCGAGACCGCGGGCGCGCAGCACCGATGCCATTTGGGCGGGGTGGATGCGCGCGAGCGTCCCTTCCTGCGTCTCCGAGCGCGGCATGCGCTTCTGTGCCGCGGCCGGTTGCGCCCCGGCGGACGCGACGATGAGGGCGGCGGCCGCCACGAGAGCGAGGCGGGACTTGCGAAGGGTCATTGTCGGCTCCTGCACGGGTGGCGGCCCTCGGGCGGCGGGGTTCAGGGTGTACGGCCCGCGTTTCCGGGCCGTGGCGCTTCGGCGGGGCCCATGTTGCGTCCGCGCGGGCGCGACGGGAAGCGGCCCGGCGGGACCCTGCAATGCCCGTTGCCGGCCGTGACACATGGTTGCGATGCACACGCGACCATTGCGGCGGTGCGGAGGATCGACACAGGGTGGGCTGTGCCCGTCATCGCCCCCCGCCGCCTCGCCCTCCTCGCCATGTTCGCGGCCGTCTCCATCTATGGCGGCCAGTTCGTCTCGGTGCGCTGGGGCCTGCAGTCCGGCCTCTCGGCCTACGACATGGCGGCGCTGCGCTTCATCTTCGCCGCGGCGGTGATGGCCCCGTTCTTCGTAAGAGCGGGCGTCATCGACTGCGCCGGTCTCGGCTGGGGCAAGGGCCTCGCCCTCGCGCTCACCGGCGGCGTGCCGCTGACGGTGCTCTCCAACATCGGCCTCAACTACGCGCCCGCCGCCCACGCCTCCGCCATCCAGCCCGGCATGGTTGCGGTCACGGCGACGACGCTCGCCTATCTCGGCATGCGCGCCCGCGTGCCCTTCGGCGCCATGATCGGCTTCGCCATCGTCCTGTCGGGGCTCACCGCCATCGCCATCGCCGGATCCTCCGGCCGAGAGGGGCCGCTCACCGTGGTCGGCGACCTCCTCTTCGTGTTCTGCGGGGTCGGCTGGGGGATCTTCACCTGGCTCTGCGGCCGCTGGCAGGTGCCCTCGGTGGTGGGAGCCTCCATCGTCTCGACCCTGTCCGCGGTCGCCTTTTTGCCGGTCTACGTGGCCTTCCTCGAGCCCGGCCTCTCGGCCGTCTCCTGGCCCATCCTGCTCTTCCATGGCGTCAACCAGGGCGTCCTCAACATCGCCATCGGCCTGCTGCTCTGGACCTACGGCACGCGCACCCTCGGCGTCGCGCTGGCCGCCCGGTTCCCGCCGATGATCCCGGTCCTCGGCACCCTCATCGGCATTCCGGCCCTCGGCGAGATTCCGACGCCGCTCGCCGGGTTCGGCGTCGCCGCGATCGTCGTCGGACTGCTGGTCGCCGCCGCGGCGGGCACCGGGCGCGCCCGCCCTTCAGCAAGCGTTAACGCTCCCGAAACCGCCGATCGCGCATGATCGCCCCCATGGTCGTGCGCACGAGACGTCAGCGGATTCTCCAGGCGATGGGGCTCTATGCAGCCGCCGCCGCGCTGATCGCCTATTTCGGCTTCCACGCCTATCACGGCGAGCGTGGCATCCACGCCAAGCAACAGTTCATCGCCCAGATCGACGACCTCAACGGCCAGCTCGCCACCCTGCGCAAGGAGCGCACGGAGGTCGCCCGCAGGGTCGCGCTCCTGCAGTCGGACGCCATCGATCCCGACATGCTGGACGAGCGCGCCCGTGAGATCCTGAATTTCGTCGATCAGCGGGACCTCGTGCTGATCCTGGGTCGCCGCTGAGCCCCCCGGTCGTCTGAACCGAATATCGGTTGACGCAGAACGCTGAACCAAAATCCGGTTAAGTCCATGATTGCGCTGCAATGCCAATGGTTTGTGCGGTGCACAAAGCCGGGGCGCGCGCCCTTCCCAGGAACCGGGTGAGAGGCTACATGTTGGAGGAGCATCCAATGCCCAGGGGACACCGATGGCTGCAACCCGGACCAAGGCCGCGCCCGCCGATGTGAAATCGGCCAGCAAGACGTCGGACGGTCCGGCGAGAGGGCAGCGGCCGGCGTCGGCCAAGGCGGCGGGCCGCGCGCCCTCGACCAAGTCGGCGGCCGCGAAGACGCCGGTGCTGACGAAAGACCAGGAGATCTCCGCCTATCGCGAGATGCTTCTCATCCGCCGCTTCGAGGAGAAGGCCGGCCAGATGTACGGCATGGGCCTCATCGGCGGCTTCTGCCACCTCTACATCGGCCAGGAGGCGGTGGTGGTCGGCATGCAGATGGCCTCCAAGCCCGGCGACCAGGTGATCACCGGCTACCGCGACCACGGCCACATGCTCGCCACCGGAATGAACGCCAACGGCGTCATGGCCGAGCTCACCGGGCGGCGCGGTGGCTATTCCCGCGGCAAGGGCGGGTCCATGCACATGTTCTCCGCCGAGAAGCACTTCTACGGCGGCCACGGCATCGTCGGCGCCCAGGTCTCGCTCGGCACCGGCCTCGCCTTCGCCAACCGCTATCGCGGCAACGACAACGTCTCGCTGACCTATTTCGGCGATGGCGCGGCGAACCAGGGCCAGGTCTACGAGAGCTTCAACATGGCCGCGCTCTGGAAGCTGCCGGTCATCTACATCATCGAGAACAACCGCTACGCCATGGGCACCGCCGTGACCCGCGCCTCGGCGCAGACGGACTTCTCGCGCCGCGGCCTCTCCTTCAACATCCCCGGAGAGCAGGTCGACGGGATGGATATCCGCGAGACCTATGCCGCGGGCCTGCGCGCCATGGAATGGTGCCGGGCGGGCAAGGGGCCCTACATCCTGGAGATGCAGACCTATCGCTACCGTGGCCATTCCATGTCGGACCCGGCCAAGTACCGCTCGAAGGACGAGGTGCAGAAGATGCGCACCGAGCACGATCCCATCGAACAGGTACGCGAGCGCCTGCTGAAGCAGTGGCAGGTCTCCGAGGACGAGCTGAAGAAGATCGATGCCGGCGTGCGCGACATCGTCGCGGAGAGCGCCGAGTTCGCCACCAACGATCCCGAGCCGGATCCGTCCGAGCTCTGGACCGACATCCTGAAGTGAGTCCGGCCCGCGGGCACTCTTCGTCGCCCGCGCCGTCGCAGTTGCATCCGCCGTACCTGACCTCCTGACCGGAATCCGTCCATGCCTGTCAACATCCTGATGCCGGCGCTGTCGCCCACGATGGAGAAGGGCAACCTTGCCAAGTGGACCAAGAAGGAAGGCGACAAGGTCAAGCCCGGCGACGTCATCGCCGAGATCGAGACCGACAAGGCGACCATGGAGGTGGAGGCCGTCGACGAGGGGATCCTTGCGAAGATCCTCGTCGCCGAAGGCACCCAGGACGTGGCGGTGAACGAGATCATCGCAGTCCTCGCCCAGGACGGCGAGGACGCGTCCTCGGCCTCCGCCCCGGCCCCCGTGGCGAAGCCGCAGGAGCCGACGCCGGAGGCTGCCGCCATGCGCGCCGACCAGTCGGCTCCGCCCGCCGCCCCCGCCGTCGTGACGACACCCCCCTCCGCCGCGCCGCAGCCGACGATCGCCGCCGATCCGGACGTGCCCGAAGGCACGGAAATGGTCACCATGACCGTCCGCGAGGCCCTGCGCGACGCCATGGCCGAGGAAATGCGCAAGGACGAGGCGGTCTTCGTCATGGGCGAGGAGGTCGCCGAGTACCAGGGCGCCTACAAGATCACCCAGGGGCTGCTGCAGGAGTTCGGCGCCCGCCGCGTCATCGACACGCCGATCACCGAGCACGGCTTCGCCGGCATCGGCGTCGGCGCGGCCTTCACGGGCCTGAAACCCATCGTCGAGTTCATGACCTTCAACTTCGCCATGCAGGCGATCGACCAGATCATCAATTCGGCGGCCAAGACGCTCTACATGTCCGGCGGCCAGATGGGCTGCCCCATCGTGTTCCGCGGCCCCAACGGCGCCGCCGCCCGCGTCGCCGCCCAGCACAGCCAGGACTATTCGGCCTGGTACTCGCACATTCCCGGCCTGAAGGTCGTCGCGCCCTATACGGCGGCCGACGCCAAGGGCCTGCTCAAGGCGGCGATCCGCGACCCCAACCCGGTCATCTTCCTCGAGAACGAAATCCTCTACGGCCAGAGCTTCGAGGTGCCGAAGCTCGACGATTTCGTCCTGCCCATCGGCAAGGCGCGCATCCACCGCCCCGGCAAGGACGTGACCATTGTCGCCTGGTCGATCGGCATGACCTACGCCACCAAGGCGGCGGCGGAGCTGGAGAAGCTCGGCATCGACGCCGAGGTGATCGACCTCAGGTCGCTGCGCCCGCTCGACACCGAGACCATCATCGCCTCGGTGATGAAGACGGGCCGCATCGTCACGGTGGAGGAGGGCTGGCAGCAGTCGGGCGTCGGCGCCGAGATCTCGGCGCGGGTGGTGGAACAGGCCTTTGACTATCTCGACGCGCCGCCCGCCCGCGTCTCCGGCAAGGACGTTCCCATGCCCTATGCGGCAAACCTTGAAAAGCTCGCGCTGCCCTCGGTCGCCGACGTGATCGAGGCCGTCAAGGCCGTGACGTACAAGTGAGGGCGAGGCGGCGATGACGCTCCCGTTCGACGCCCTCGCCATTCCTCCGGCGGCCCTTGAAAAGGGCGGTGTCGAGATCGTGCGCGCCGCCATCGTTGAGGGAGGCCTGAACATCTCGGTGCGCCGCGCCTTCGACGACGCCCAGGCCTGGGGCATGGTCCTCGCCGACATCGCCCGCCACGTCGCCCGCATCCACGCCATGGAGACCGGCGCCTCCGAGGACCTGACCCTCGACCGCATCCGCAACATGCTGGACGCCGAACTCGACAGCCCGACCGATCCGGGCACCACCACCGCCATCAGTTGAGGAGGAGACCTTGGCCGATGTTCGCGAGACGCTATCCGTCATGCCCGGGCCTGGCCCGGGCATCCACGAATTGATTTTTGGCGACGTGTTCAAGTCGTGGATGGCCGGGACAAGCCCGGCCATGACGCGGTTCGATCGTGTTGCCTTCACCCTTTCCGCCGCCTGACACCGAGGCCGCCATGCCCATCGACATCCTGATGCCCGCGCTGTCCCCGACCATGGAGAAGGGGAACCTCGCGAAGTGGCTGAAGAAGGAAGGCGACGCCATCAAGGCCGGTGACGTCATCGCCGAGATCGAGACCGACAAGGCGACCATGGAGGTCGAGGCGGTCGACGAGGGCATCCTTGCGAAGATCATCGTCGCCGAGGGTTCGCAGGACGTGCCGGTGAACCAGCTCATCGCGGTGATCGCCGCCGAGGGCGAGGACGTGAAGGCGGCGGCCGGCGGGGCAGGCGCCAAGCCTGCCGCGGCTCCTGCGCCGAAGGCGGAGGCAGCTCCCGCGCCCAAGGCCGAGCCCGCTCCGGCTCCGGCGAAGGCAGCGACCGCTTCGCCCGTTCCCGCCAGCATCGCGGAGGCCGCGTCGGGCATTCGCCTCTTCGCCTCGCCGCTGGCCAAGCGCATCGCCAAGCTCGAGGGGATCGACCTGTCGAAGGTGGCCGGCACCGGTCCGCACGGCCGCATCGTCGAGCGCGACGTCAAGGCCGCCGCCACGGGTGGCACCGCGAAGGCGGCACCGGCTCCCGCTGCGGCTCCCGCCGCAGCGGCGCCGAAGCCTGCACCGGTCGCCGGCCCGTCGGACGAGCAGGTGAAGAAGCTCTTTGCGCCGGGCTCCTATGAGGAGATCCCGCACGACAACATGCGCAAGGTCATCGCCCGCCGCCTGACGGAAGCGAAGACGACGATCCCGCACTTCTATCTGACGATCGATTGCGAGCTGGACGCGCTTCTGGCGCTGCGCGAGCAGATCAACAAGGCCGCCCCTGTCCGCGACGGAAAGCCGGCCTACAAGCTCTCGGTCAACGACCTCGTCATCAAGGCGCTGGCGCTGTCGCTGCGCGCCGTGCCGGACGCCAACGTCACCTGGACCGACGGCGCCATGCTGAAGCACCAGCATGCCGACATCGGCGTCGCCGTCTCCATTCCCGGCGGCCTCATCACGCCGGTGATCCGCGACGCCTGCCACAAGCCGGTCTCGGTCATCTCCAACGAGATGAAGGACCTGGCGGCGCGCGCCCGCAACCGCAAGCTGAAGCCCGAGGAATACCAGGGTGGCTCCTCGGCGGTGTCCAACCTCGGCATGTTCGGCATCAAGGATTTCGCTGCCGTCATCAACCCGCCTCACGCGACGATCCTGGCTGTGGGCGCCGGCGAGAAGCGCGTGGTGGTGAAGAACGACGCGCCGGCGGTGGCGACCGTCATGAGCGTGACGCTGTCCACCGACCACCGTGCCGTGGACGGTGCGCTGGGCGCCGAACTGATGGCCGCCTTCAAGGGCTATATCGAGAACCCGATCGGCATGCTGGTGTGAGCCGGCCATGAGCGGCACCCGATGGACCCTGGTGTCGATCGTGGTGGCGACACTCGCCATGGCCTCGTCGTTCTTCCAGAGCTACAACTATTCGCGAAACCTCGACGTGGTTCAGCGCAACGTCATTCGCGGCGAGTACCTGCGCACCTGCCGCGACATCATCGACGCCTATTTCCAGATCAAGATGCGGACCTACGCCATGCATGAGGCGGCGAACGCTCCGGGCCGCGGTGCCGAAGCGGCGGACCCTCTGGCCCAGCGCGAGCTTGAGGCGGGCGTCTTCCGGTTCGGCGCGCTCGGCACCTTCCTCGCCAACTTCCGCGACGACGCCATCCGCGAGCGCTACACGCAGCTCTCCTGGAAGCTGCTGGCGATCGCCCGCGACACCCACAAGCAGCCCCGCGAGGCCTTCGACAGGGCCTATGGCGAGGCCGATACCCTGTTCGGAGAGATGAACGAGGACTGCGCCCGGACGGCGCGCCTGTCGTTCCTGTAACGCGACCCACGAAAGGCCTCACGCATGTCCAGCTACGACATCATCGTCATCGGCGGCGGCCCCGGCGGCTATGTCGCGGCCATCCGCGCGGCACAGCTCGGATTCAAGACGGCCGTGGTCGAGCGCGAACATCTCGGCGGCATCTGCCTCAACTGGGGCTGCATCCCCACCAAGGCGCTGCTGCGCTCGGCCGAGATCTACCACTACGCGACGCACGCGAAGGATTATGGCCTGACGCTGAACGGCACGATGAGCGTCGACATGGGCGCGGTGGTGAAGCGCTCACGCGGCGTCTCCGCCCAGCTCAACGGCGGCATCGGCTTCCTGATGAAGAAGAACAAGATTGACGTCATCTGGGGCGAGGCGAAGATCGCCAGGGCAGGCGAGGTAGTGGTCTCGGCGCCGTCGAAACCCGCCGTGCAGCCGCAGGTGCCGCCGCCGAAGGGCACGCTCGGGCCCGGCACCTATGCCGCCAAGCACATCATCGTCGCGACAGGCGCCCGCCCGCGCGTCCTTCCCGGCATCGAGCCCGACGGCAAGCTGATCTGGACCTATTTCGAGGCCATGAAGCCCGAGGCCATGCCGAAGAGCCTGATCGTCATGGGCTCGGGCGCCATCGGCATCGAATTCGCGTCCTTCTACCGGACCATGGGTGCCGAGGTGACCGTGGTCGAGGTCCTGCCGCAGGTCATGCCGGTGGAGGACGCCGAGATCTCCGCCCATGCCCGCAAGCGCTTCGAGAAGCAGGGCATGACCATCCTCACCTCCACCAAGGTGACGAAGGTCGAGAAGGGCGCCAACGCCGTCACGGCGACCGTCGAGGACGAGAAGGGCGCGAAGCGCACCATCACGGCCGAACGCATGATCTCCGCCGTGGGCGTCGTCGGCAACGTTGAAGGTCTCGGTCTCGAGGCGCTCGGCGTCACCATGGACCGCGGCACGGTGAAGACCGACGGGCTCGGCCGCACCAATGTCGCCGGCATCTACGCCATCGGCGACGTCGCAGGCCCCCCCATGCTCGCCCACAAGGCAGAGCACGAGGGCGTCATCTGCGTCGAGACCATCAAGGGCCTGCACACCCACGCCATGGACAAGGCGATGATCCCCGGCTGCACCTACTGCCATCCCCAGGTCGCCTCCGTCGGCCTCACCGAGGCGAAGGCCAAGGACGCCGGTTACACGGTCAAGGTCGGCCGCTTCCCCTTCATGGGCAACGGCAAGGCCATCGCGCTCGGCGAGCCGGAGGGCCTCGTCAAGACGATCTTCGACGCCAAGACCGGCAAGCTCCTCGGCGCCCACATGGTCGGCGCGGAGGTCACCGAGCTGATCCAGGGCTTCGTCGTCGCCATGAACTGCGAGACGACGGAGGAGGAGCTGATCCACACGGTCTTCCCGCACCCGACCCTGTCGGAAATGATGCACGAGAGCGTCCTCGACGCTTACGGCCGGGTCGTCCACACCTGACCGCCTGGGGGTCCGGATGGCACCGGACGCGACGCGGTCCGGCGCGAGCGTCTAGTCTCGTCCGGTCCTCGTGGCATGGGGTCCCGTGATGCTGACGATGATCGCGCGCGCGGCGGCAGGCCTGGTGGTGTTGCTGCTCGCCACGACAGGTCTCGTCCGGGCCTGTTCGGCGCCCACCTGCGCCAACGGCCTCGCCTACCAGACCTATGGCCCCGGCCAGGCCCGCATCCTGGCCGTCTTCGTCCACGGCGACGTCTCCTCCGGCGGTCCGGCGGACTACATGTACCGCTATGCGCAGTCCTTCGCTGCGGGGCGCCGCGACGTGGCGGCGGTCGCCCTCCTGCGTCCCGGCTACTACGACCGGGCGGGTAGCCGCTCCAGTGGCTCGGACAATGGGCGCAGCGACACCTTCGATGCCGGATCGATCCGCACGATCGCCGGCGCCATCCGCGAACTGAAGGCGAAGTACGGCGCGCGCCGCGTGATCGCGCTCGGTCACTCCGCCGGGGCAGGGGCCCTCGGTGTCATCGCGGGCAATTCCGGCGGCCTCCTCGACGGCGTCGTCCTGGTGTCCTGTCCCTGCGACGTGCCGGCCTGGCGCGCGTCGCGGGGCGGCAGGCGCGCCTTCTCGTCCCTGTCCCCGGTCGACTATGTCGGCGGCGTGCCGCCCTCCACCGCCATCGTCGCGGCGACGGGCGCGTCCGACGACAACACGCGGCCGGCGCTCGCCGAGGCCTATGTGGCGCGCGCCCGCGCGGCCGGCCGAAACGCACGCGTCGAAATCGTCGCGGGTGGCCACGGCTTCGGCGGGGTCGCCGGACCATCCGTCCGCGCCCTCGCCGGAATGGCCCGCTAGGGTCCTCGCTGACGGCGATTTCGCGGGTTTCGTGCCCGGGAACCGACCCGTCGCCCATTCATCAGCATCGTGAATAGGATCGTAGTCCTCGCGGAATAAGGTCCTATCACTCTTCGTCATGGGTCGATCAGCTGTGGGCGTCCGCTGTACGGGGCCAGGGCAGGGCGCGCAGTCAGGGGGAGGGCGGGTTCACCCGCACAAACAAAAAGGCCGGCGCGAGGCCGGCCTTCCGTCAGTTGATGGTCTGCGGTGACGCGTCAGCTGGTGACGCTTTCTCCCGACGGCAGCACGATGGCCGTCGCGCCCACGGGCACGCGACCGTAGAGGTCGATGATGTCCTGGTTCAGGAAGCGGATGCAGCCCGACGACACCTGCGTGCCGATCGTCCAGGGCTCGGTGGTGCCATGCAGACGATAGAGCGTGTCGCGATTGCCGCGATAGAGGTAGAGGGCGCGGGGGCCGAGCGGGTTCTCAGGGCCGCCGGGCAGGCCGCCGGCGACGGGGCCGTAGCGCTCCGGCTCGCGGCGGATCATGTCCTGGGTCGGCGTCCAGCGCGGCCAGGCAGCCTTGCGGCCGATGGAGGCGATGCCGGTGAGGTTGAAGCCCTCCTCCTTGCCGACGCCGACGCCGTAGCGCATGGCGCGCCCGTTCTCCATGACGAGATAGGCGTAGCGGGCGGAGGGATCGACGACGATCGTGCCGGGATTCTCGCGGCCGCGATAGGCGACCTCGCGGCGCCAGAAGCGCTCGTTCACCTGGCTCAGGTCGATGGCCGGAACCGGATGGGGCTCACCCTGAACCTCGCCGTACATGGCGACGTAATAGGGATCGAAACGGGGCGTCTCGATCACCAGTTCCTCGCGGCGGGTGGTGCATGCGCCGAGGATGAACGGGGCGCCAAGTACAAGGAAACGTCGATCGATCGTCATCATAAGCCTCAGAACCTGACGCCGCGAACAAGGTTCCCCGCCCCGCGGAGGAATTGTTGACGCGACGTCTTCGTGAACAGGGGGCGGCTCGTAACACCGGCGGTGGGCGTCAAACATGACGAAACCGTGAGGCCGGGAGAAACACGGCGTCACTGTTGCCGCACTGCACCACCGGGCTCGTCGGCACCCACGCCTTCACGCCACCTGCGGAGGGATCGTGGCCTGAAAACGGTTAATCCTTGGCAATCACCGCGTCACCGCGCGCGATCACAAGCTCGCGAACAGGTCGTAGTCGCCGGCGCGGTCGATCTTCACCGTGACGAGTTCGCCCACGGACAGCTTGCGCTTCGTATGGATGAACACGGAGCCGTCGATTTCCGGCGCGTCGCCTTTGGAGCGGGCCTTCACCACGGTCGGCCCCACCTCGTCGATCAGCACCTGCTGGCGCGTGCCGACCTTGCGCTTCAGCCGACGGGCGGAGATCTCCGCCTGCTTCTTCATGAAGCGGTGCCAGCGCCGCTCCATCACCTCGGGCGGCACCTGGCCCTCGAGCGCGTTGGAGGTGGCGCCCGCCACCGGCTCGTACTTGAAGCAGCCGACCCGGTCGAGGCCGACCTCGTCCAGCCAGTCGAGCAGGAAGTCGAACTCCTCGTCCGTCTCGCCGGGAAAGCCGACGATGAAGGTGGAGCGGATGGTGAGATCCGGGCAGATCTTGCGCCAGCGGCGGATCCGCTCGACGGTCTTCTCCTGGTGAGCCGGGCGCTTCATGCGGCGCAGCACGTCGGGGTGGGCGTGCTGGAAGGGAATGTCGATGTAGGGGAGGATCTTGCCCTCGGCCATCAGTGGGATGACCTCGTCCACGTGCGGATAGGGGTAGACGTATTGCATCCGCACCCACACCCCGAGCTCGCCGAGCGCCTGAGACAGGTCGAGGAACTTCGTCCGCCAGGTGCGGTCCCGCCACTGGCTCTCGGCATATTTCACGTCGATGCCATAGGCCGACGTGTCCTGGCTGACGACGAGAAGCTCCTTCACCCCGGCGGCGACGAGTTTCTCCGCCTCGCGCATGACCTCGCCCAGCGGACGCGAGACGAGGTCGCCGCGCAGCTTGGGGATGATGCAGAAGGTGCAGCGGTTGTTGCAGCCCTCGGAAATCTTCAGGTAGGCGTAGTGGCGCGGGGTCAGCTTGATGCCCTGCGGCGGCACCAGGTCGAGGAAGGGATCGTGCTTCGGCGGGGCCGCCTCGTGCACGGCGGCCAGCACGCTTTCGTATTGCTGCGGGCCGGTGATGGCGAGCACGGAGGGGTGGGCCGCCCGGATCTGCTCGGGCTCGGCGCCCATGCACCCCGTGACGATGACGCGGCCGTTCTCCTTCAGCGCGTCGCCGATGGCGGCGAGGCTCTCGGCCTTGGCCGAATCGAGGAATCCGCAGGTGTTCACCAGCACGAGGTCGGCGCCCTGGTGGCTGCGCGACAGCTCGTAGCCCTCGGCGCGCAGGCGCGTGATGATCCGCTCCGAATCGACCAGCGCCTTGGGACAGCCGAGCGAGACGAAGGAGATCTTCGGCGCGGCCCGGTCGGAGGGCGGGGGGAGGGTGGTGGTGTCGGTCATCGGCGCTCGTCGCGGGAACAAGGCCCGCCAATAGGCGAAACTGCGGGTCGGGACAAGCAAGTCGCGACGTCGGGGCGGACCTCTCCGCGCACCATGAACCGAATGAACCAAATGCCACCCGGCCGGTTCATTGTCCGTTCAACTGCGTCGGGGCAGCATCGCGGCAGTGAAGTCCCAAGGAGGTATCACATGGATCGTCGTTCGTTCTTCCTCACGCTCGCAGGCGGCGCGGTCGCCGTCGGCGCTCTCGGCACGACCGCCGCCACGGCGGCCCCCGCCGCCGCTCCGGCCGCTCCGGTCGCCGGCGCGCCGCTGGAAATGCAGTGGGGCTACGGTGGCTACGGCCGCCGCCGCCATTTCCGCCCCTATCGTCCCTACCGCCCCTATGGATTCTACGGCCCGCGCCCGTTCCGTCCGGTGCGCCGCTGCTGGATCAACCGGTGGGGCGAGCGCGTCTGCCGGTTCTGATCGGCTCCGTCTCGCTGAGACCAGCCCCGTCGCCTCCGGGCGGCGGGGCTTTTTCGTCCGTGCGGCCATCGTTGACGGCGCGGGCCGCCTCGCCCTAGACAGCAGGACCGGCGGCAACGCCCCGGAGAGGTGGCCGAGTGGTTTAAGGCAGCGGTCTTGAAAACCGCCGTGGGTGCAAGCCCACCGTGAGTTCGAATCTCACCCTCTCCGCCAGGCCCCCCGGGAAGCGTCTGAACGGCCTGCGGTCGCGCTGCGAACGCCGTCAGCTGAACCGCAACCCGGTAAACGACCAGACGAGGGCAGCCGAACCGGCCAAGCCGAACACCACCAGAGCGGCCAGCACACGCGTGCCACGGCTTTCAGGCAAGGGCCAGCACAGCCAGGCCGCCGACAGGGCCGCAAGGCCGAGAAGGTGCCAGCCATATCCCTCCGTTGCGCCAAGCAGCGCGCGAAAGCTCGCAGCCAGCCTCGTCGATTCCTCGTCCGGATAGGGCAGCCCGAGGCCGACCGCATAGAGAAGCTCGCGCAGGTGCGGCAGTGCCGCGAGAATCGCCGCCGCCATAGCCAGCACGGCGCGCGGACGGCGCGTGCGCAACCGCCAGATCAGGACGGTCATCGCGGGCAGCAGCACCCAGGGAAGGATGAGGGCGAGCAGGGCCATGATGCCGAACATGCGAGGATCCTGGGGCGGGCAGGGCAGGTCCCGACCAGGCCGGGCAGCCCATGCCCCTGGAGAATGCGCATGCCATGGACCCGCTCGGCAAGCCCGGCACAGCCCATTGCGCCGATGCCATCCTTAATCCCGCCTCAACCATCCCCGGGCCAGAATGCGGCAGGCGTCACGAATTCGTCTCATTTTCACCGACACTGGCACCCTTCATCTCCATCGGCTATGACAACCGGCGGGATGTGGGCTGTAAGGCCCGCGGCATGCGGCATGGAGCGACCGGCTTGACCCATTCAGCGACGAGCGAGGGATCGCGTCCGACGGCTGTCCGCAAGGCCACCCTGAAGCGCCTTCTCGCCTGTTCCGCCCTTTGCGGCCTCGGCATCGCGCTCGGCGGCTGCAACAGCCAGACGGCATCGACCGGCGACGGTCCCGTCGACCGGTTCAACTCCCGCTACGGCGTCAGCTCCAGCCCGCGCGTTGTGGCCGAGGGGCGTCCCGTTCCGCGCGGCGGCGGCGTCTACCGCGTCGGCCGGCCCTACCGGGTCGCAGGCCGCGTCTACACGCCTTTCGAGAAGCGCGACGGCCACACCGAGACCGGCATCGCCTCCTGGTACGGGCGCCAGTTCCATGGCCGCCTGACAGCCAATGGCGAAGTCTACGACATGAACATGCTCTCGGCGGCCCACCGCACCATGCCGATGCCGAGCTATGCCCGCGTCACCAACATGTCCAACGGCCATTCCCTGGTGGTGCGCGTCAACGATCGCGGGCCGTTCCACGGCAACCGGGTGATCGACCTGTCGCACCGGGCCTCCAACATGCTGAACTTCCGCGGCCAGGGCCTCGCTCGCGTCAAGGTGGAGTATCTCGGCCGGGCCTCGCTGGAAGGCTCCGACGACCGCGTCCTCCTCGCCACCCTGCGCACCGATGGGCGTCCGGCGCCGCGCCCGCAGCAGGTCAACGAGACCATGATCGCCTCGGCGGCACCCCAGACCGTGCCGGATCCGGCCTCGCGCACCGCAGCTCCCGCCGTTCAGGTGGCGGCGGCCCCGGCACCCGCTCCCGCGCAGACCTTCGGTTTCTTCCGGCAGGAGACGCAGGCCCAGCCGGCCGGGAGCCCGGACATGCGCCAGCCCGACCCCTCGCCCAGCGTCGCGCCGGTCATCCAGGCCGCCGCGCCCCAGGCCGCATCCGAATCGCCGGTCACCATGGCATCGGCGCCGCTGCCGCCCGAGCGTCCCGGCATGCGCGAGCCGGTCGCCACCACGACCGTCGCCCGCTCCGGCGCCACCGCCCAGGTCTCCCAGGTCGCAGCCGCGCCGAGCGTGACCGTCGTCGCCACCCCGGCGCCGCAGGCAGC
>NZ_JBQVQL010000091.1:0-17646 GCF_052440005.1 Phreatobacter sp. | reverse complement strand
GGCCCACGCGGCGGGCCAGGCCCTGCCGGGCTGGGACGACACCGCCCGCATCGTCGCCGGCGTCGTCGCCCGCGCCAGCGCCGGCCCGAGCCATCCCGCGACCCATGAGGGACCCTGCCCATGAGCTTCTCCCCCGAATGGCTGGCGCTGCGCGAGCCGGCGGACCACGCCGCCCGCTCAGCAGGTCTGATGGCCCGCCTCGGCCGGCATTTCGCCGGGCGGGAGCCCATCAGCGTCGTCGACCTCGGCTGCGGCGCCGGCTCGAACCTCCGCGGGACCTTCGCGGCCCTTCCGGACGCACAGGACTGGCGCCTGGTCGACTACGATCCCGCGCTTCTGGCGGCGGCGCGCGAGCGCCTCGCCGCATGGGCCGACGACGCGAGGGCGGAGGGTGACCGCCTGCTGCTGCGCAAGGACGGCAAGTCCCTCTCCGTCGCCTTCCACCAGGCCGATCTCAACCGCGACCTCCAGGCGGCGCTGCCCGAAGGCGCCGACCTGGTCACTGCCGCCGCGCTCTTCGACCTCGTCTCGCCCGCCTGGATCGACGGATTCGTCGCGGTTCTCGCCGCGCGCGGCCTGCCGCTCTACACGGTGCTGACCTATGACGGCACCGAGCGCTGGGACCCGCCCCACCCGGCGGACGCCGCCATGCTGGCCGCCTTCCACGCCCATCAGTCCACCGACAAGGGCTTCGGCCCCGCTGCCGGCCCGAAGGCCACCGGGGCCATGGCGAAGACCTTCGCCGCCGCCGGCTACGACGTCGAGCGCGCGCCGAGCCCCTGGGTGCTCGGCCCCGCCTTCGCCGATCTCGCGCGCGAACTGGTGACCGGCTTCGCCGGCGCCGTCAGGGAGACCGGCCGGGTCTCAGGCGCAGAGATCGACGCCTGGCTCACCGCCCGCCTGGCCGGCGTCACCTGCCATGTCGGCCACGAGGACCTGTTCGCCATTCCCCGCTGACGCCCGGACGCACGAAAGCCCCGGTGCATGGCCGGGGCTTTCATCTGACGAGGCCTGGAGGCGCCCCGCAGATCGGGGTCTGCGATCACTCGCAGACGCGGATGGTGCGGCGCTCCGGTCCGTAGGGGCCGTCGACCCAGCGGCGGGTCAGGTAGCAGTCGGAAGCGTAGGCGTTGGAGCGGCTGGCGGCGATGGCGCCGCCGACGATCAGGCCGGTGGCGAGCGCCCCGACGCCCCAGCCGATGTGGCGGCGGTGGAACGGGCCGGCTTCGGCCTGGGAAGCGACGCCGACCGACATGGTGGCGACAGCGAGGGCGGCGATGGCGAGGGTCTTGAAGCGGTTCATGGCAGGTCCCCTTGGGTTCGGTGTGGGGCTCGTTGCGCCCCGATATCCATGGGTCGCGGCCTGCCGAAAAAAGGTTCGGGCCCGCCGCGATTTTTTCGCGCAGCGGGCCCGGACGGGTCGAACAGGGATAGGGCGGGCTATTCGGCGGCTTCACCCGAGCGGCGGCCGGCCGCGTCCTCCACCGCCTGCTCGGCGGCATCCAGCGTCTTCAGCGCTTCGGGGCGCGGCATGGAGATGATGTTGTAGCCCGAATCGACGTGGTGGATCTCGCCGGTCACGCCGCCGGAGAGATCGGACAGCAGGTAGAGCGCCGAGCCGCCGATGTCGTCCAGCGACACCGTCTTGCGCAGCGGCGCATGGCGCTTCTGGAAGTTGAACATCAGGCGCGCGTCGGAAATGCCGGCGCCCGCCAGCGTCCGGACGGGGCCTGGCGACAGCGCATTGACGCGGATGCCGAGCGGGCCGTAGTCGGCGGCGAGATAGCGCACCGAGGCCTCGAGCCCGGCCTTCGCCACACCCATGACGTTGTAGTTGGGCATCACCCGCGTCGACCCGCCATAGGTCAGGGTCAGCATGGTGCCGCCGGGCTGCATCAGCGCCGCCGCCCGCTTGGCGATCTCGGTGAACGAGAAGCAGGAGATCACCATGGTGCGCGAGAAGTTCTCGCGCGTGGTGTCGGCATAGCGGCCCTTTAGCTCGTTCTTGTCGGAGAAGCCGATGGCGTGGACGACGAAGTCGAGACCGCCCCAGGTCTCCGCGAGGCGCGCGAAGGTGGCGTCGACGCTGGCGATGTCCTCCACGTCGCAGGGAATCACCAGCGGCGTCCCCAGGCTCTCCGCCAGCGGCCGGACGCGCTTGCCGAGCGCCTCTCCCTGGTAGGTGAAGGCGAGTTCGGCGCCGTGCGCCGCGAGCGTGCGCGCAATTCCCCAGGCGATGGAATGGTCGTTCGCCACTCCCATGATCAGGCCGCGTCGGCCCTTCATCAATGCGGTCACGCGTGACCTCCTCGCTTCAATGTCGGCGTCCGGGCCGTGAGCGACGACCCGCAGATGGGGATGCGCGAAACGGTCTGTCCACATGGGCGTCCCTTGCGAGGTGACGGGTCCACGAGGCTTGCCATTCTTCTGCGACCGCCCGGTGACGGCGCGCTCATGCGTCCACGTGCTTGAGCACGATCGTCGCGTTGGTGCCGCCGAAACCGAAGGAGTTGGACAGGACGACGCCGAGCTTCGCATCGTCGATGCGCTTGCGCACGATGTTCATGTCCGCGACGTCCGGATCGATCTCCTCGATGTGGGCGCTCTCGCAGATGAAGCCGTTGTTCATCATCAGCAGCGAGTAGATCGCCTCCTGCACGCCGGTGGCACCCAGCGAGTGGCCGGTCAGCGACTTGGTGGCCGAGATCGGCGGACTCTTGTCGGCGCCGCCGAAGACCTCGCGGATCGCCTCGATCTCCTTGAGGTCACCGACGGGGGTCGAGGTGCCGTGCGGGTTGATGTAGTCGACCTTCGGACCGACGCCGGCCAGCGCCATCTTCATGCAGCGCACCGCACCCTCGCCCGAGGGGGCGACCATGTCGTAGCCGTCCGAGGTGGCGCCGTAGCCGGCGATCTCGGCGTAGATCTTGGCGCCGCGCGCCTTGGCGTGCTCATACTCCTCCAGCACCACGACGCCGGCGCCGCCGGCGATGACGAAGCCGTCGCGGTTGGCGTCATAGGCGCGCGAGGCGGTCGAGGGGCGGTCGTTGTACTTGGACGACATGGCGCCCATGGCGTCG
Organism: Phreatobacter sp.; assembly: GCF_052440005.1. Taxonomy (GTDB): domain Bacteria; phylum Pseudomonadota; class Alphaproteobacteria; order Rhizobiales; family Phreatobacteraceae; genus Phreatobacter. The sequence continues at coordinate 14,566 of NZ_JBQVQL010000091.1, read as the reverse complement.
AACAGCACGGACAGCGTCCAGTCCAGCTCCTCGCAGCCGCCGGCGAAGACGACGTCCTGCTTGCCCCACTGGATCATCTCGTAGGCGTTGCCGATGCAGTGATTCGACGTCGCGCAGGCCGACGAGATGGAATAGTTCACGCCCTTGATCTTGAACCAGGTGGCGAGCGTCGCGGACGCCGTCGACGACATGGCCTTCGGCACGGCGAAGGGGCCCACGCGCTTGGAATTGCCACTCTCCTTGGCCTTCTCGTAGGCGTCGATCAGGGCGCGGGTGGACGGGCCGCCGGAGCCCATGATGATGCCTGTGCGCTCGTTGGAGATGTCGGATTGCTCGAGGCCCGCGTCCAGGATCGCCTGATCCATGGCGACGTGGTTCCAGCCCGAGCCGCCGCCGTGGAAGCGCATGGCGCGCCGGTCGAGAATCGAGGCGGGGTCGAGGGTCGGCGCGCCGGAGACCTGGGAGCGGAAACCGTGTTCGACGAAGGCGGGGTCGAGCGCGATGCCGCTCTTGGCCTCGCGGAGCGAGGCCAAGACCTCGTTGGTGTTGTTGCCGATGGACGACACGATGCCCATTCCGGTGACGACGACGCGGCGCATGGGGGCCTCTTTGCGTTGCGGGCCGGCGGGCGGCCCTGGAATCTCGGTGCGGGCGATCAGGCGGCCGTGCCGAAGAGGCCGACCCGCATGTCCTTGACCTCATATATGCGCTTGCCGTCCGCCTCCAACCACCCGTCGGCGATGCCGAGCACGAGCTTCGACTTGAAGATGCGCTTGAAGTCGACGCCGTAGACCACTTTCTTCGTGGTCGGCAGGACCTGTTCGGAGAACTTCACCTCGCCGACACCGAGCGCACGGCCGCGGCCCGGCAGGCCGAGCCAGCCGAGGTGAAAGCCGGTGAGCTGCCACAGCGCGTCGAGGCCGAGGCAGCCCGGCATCACCGGATCGCCCTTGAAATGGCAGGGAAAGAACCAGAGGTCCGGCCTGATGTCGAATTCGGCGACCACATGGCCCTTGTTGTTGGCGCCGCCGGTCTCGCCGATCGAGGTGATGCGGTCGAACATCAGCATGGGCGGCAAGGGCAGCTGGGCGTTTCCGGGACCGAAGAGTTCGCCCCGGCCGCAGGCCAGAAGCTCTTCATAGGTGAAACTCGACTTGCGTTCGGTCATTGCGTGCAGGATCCGCCTTGGGTCGGCCGGTCTCCCGGCGTCGATCGGGCTGCTGTCTATCACAGGGGTTCCGGAGGGGCAAAAGGCTGGCCTGCCGTCCGGCCGGCGGAGGGTCCCGTCCGCGCACGCGTTCGCCGCGGGCGGTCCCGTGCGGGCGTCTTGCGAACAGGTCGCAATGTTCCTAGAATAGGCTCATGACTGTCCGGACCCTCATCGACGTGACCTATCACGACGCCGCGCCGCCCGCGGACGGCAAGCTGTCGGCGCACGACCGCGTCAGCCTGCTGCAGAAGACGGGCTGCCCGATCCATGACGTGCGCACCATGCTGCGCGAGGTGGGCCTGCGCCCGACCCGCCAGCGCATGGCGCTCGGCTGGATCCTCTTCGCCAAGGGCGACCGGCACGTCACCGCCGAGATGCTCTACGACGAGGCGACCAAGGCGCGCGTGCCCGTGTCGCTGGCCACCGTCTACAACACGCTTCACCAGTTCACCGAGGCCGGCCTGCTGCGCGAGATCGCGGTGGACGGATCGAAGGCCTATTTCGACACCAACCTGTCCGATCACCACCACTTCATCGTGGAAGGCGAGACGACGGTCTTCGACATTCCCGGCCCGCACGTGGCTGTGGACAAGCTGCCCCAGGCCCCCGAGGGCTACGAGGTGGCACGCGTCGACGTGGTGGTGCGTCTGCGTCGCAAGGACGGCCAGGACAGCTGAATCACCGTTCAGGCTATGCCGACAGGGCCACCGCCTGACGGGCGCGTGACCCTTTTCGCGTCCGCGTCTCAGGCGTCGGCGGCCATGACCGCCGCGCCGACCGAGAGTGGAACCGTCAGCGCGAGGAAGCCCGCGGCCTTGGCCAGCGCCGCGGCGAGGATCGGCGGACCAAGATCGGCCATCCCTAGGAGCCGCGTCGCGCCGATGGCGACCGCGGTCCCGAGGAAGATGGCCGTACAGATGACGGCCGTGGTCCGCTCCGACCGGCGGAACAGCTCGCGGCCGGCTGTGGAAAACCCCACGGCGCCGCCAAGCGCCGAGCCCGACAATGCCGTCCCCGCCGCCAGCATGACCACGAGCGCGGTGAGTGCTGCCAGCGTGGCGATGGCGCGCAGCACCGTCGACGGCCATCGGGCGCCGCTCGCCGGCTCGACAGTCGCGATGCCGATGTCGAGGGCGCCGACCAGGGCGAGCGCCACGAGCAGGCCGACCAGGGCCATGACGGCGCTCTCGGCGCTGATCCGCGCGGTCATGGCGAGGAGGTGCCGGAGCGGGGCGAGGGCCCGGCCGCTGCGGCCGGCGAGCCGGAGCGTCGAGACATGGCTGCCAAGCAGCACGGCGAGATAGAGACTCGCCAGCACGAGCGCCACCATCGGCAGTTTCCACAGCACCGCGAGGCGCAGCTGCACGGCGCCCTCGGTGATCACGCCGCAGGCCAGGGCATAGGGCAGCGCGTGGAGCGCGACGCGCCAGCCCGCATCCCCCGTCAGGCGGAGAAAGCGGGCGGCGAAGGACGGAGCGGCGGCGGTCCCGGTCACGCCGTCATCATGCCCGAGACGGCCCCGACTTGCGAGGCGTTCAGAGCAGCACCTCGATGAGGAACGGCCCCTTGCGGCGGTTGGCGGCGGCGAAGGCGTCGGCGAAGCCCTCGGCCGTGTCGACGCGCGTGCCTTCAACGCCCATGCCGGCGGCGAGCTTCACCCAGTCGAGGTTGGGATCGCCGAGCGAGAGCATGTCGTGCGCCTTGCGGCCCGGATTCTCGGCGCCGACATTGGCGAGTTCACCCTTGAGGATCGCGTAGGTCCGGTTGGCCCAGATGCAGACCGTGACGTCGAGGCGTTCGCGGGCCATCGTCCACAGCGCCTGGAGCGAGTACATGCCCGAGCCGTCCGCCTGCAGGGCGACGACCTTGCGGTCGGGGCAGGCCACCGCCGCGCCGACGGCGAGCGGCAGGCCCTCGCCGATGGCGCCACCGGTCAGCGACAGCCAGTCGTGCGGTGCGGCGCCGTGGGTGTCCTTGAAGAAGTTGCGCCCGGTGGTCACCGATTCGTCGGTGACGATGGCGTTCTCCGGCAAGAGATGGCCGATGATCGCCGCGATCGAATCCTGGTTGAGCGCGCCGGTCGGCAGGTCCGGCCGCTTCGGCGTGTTGAGCACCGGCGTCGCCTTGTCGGCGCCGAGGCGCTCGGCGAGGCGGGCGAGCGCGTCCTCTGCGTCCTCGCCCGGGGTTGCCAGCGTCACCACCTCCGCCTCGGGCGGATAGAGGATCGACGGCTTGTTCGGATAGGCGAAGAAGGCGACGGGCGCCTTGGCGCCGACCAGGATCAGGTGCGTGACGCCCTTGGTGGCGGCCAGCGCCACGTCCACCGGATAGGGCACGCGCTCCAGCGCCATGCGGCCGACGCCGCGCTCGATGCGTCCGTTCGAGCCCTCGGCGCGGATCTGCGCACCGGTCTTGGCGACGATCGTCGCCGCATGGACCATCGGCTTCTCGCGCACGGCCCAGGTGCCCATGACGATGAGCGGCTTGCCGCCGGCCTCGATGGCGCGGGCAGCGGCCTCGACGGCGTCCTCGGACACCTTGGCGGGCGCGGCGACGGGCGCGGTCTTGGCCGGGCCGGTGCCCTCGGTCCAGGCGGTGTCGGCAGGCAGGATGAGGGTGGCGATCTGGCCGGGCGCCTGCATGGCGACGTTGATCGCCTCGGCGCCGTCGGCCGCCACGTCCTTGGCCGACATGGAGGTCTTCACCCAGTGCGACATCGTGCCGGCGATGCCCTCGATGTCGGACGTCAGCGGCGCGTCGAACTCGCGGTGATAGGTTGCGTGCTCGCCGACGATGTTGACCACGCCCGAGCGCGCGCGCTTCAGGTTGTGGAGGTTGGCCAGCGCGTTGCCGAGGCCGGGGCCGAGGTGCAGCAGCGTCGAGGCGGGCTTGCCCGTCATGCGCCAGTAGCCGTCGGCGGCGCCCGTCGTCACCGTCTCGTGCAGGCAGAGAACGCAGCGCATGCCGTCGACGCGGTCGAGGGCGGCGACGAAGTGCATCTCCGACGTGCCGGGATTGGTGAAGGCCACCGTCACGTCACCGGCAACGAGGGTGCGCACGAGGCTCTCGGCCCCGTTCATCGACTTGGTCATGGGTCTTGGTTCACTTCATCGGAGAGAAGGCGGTGGGGACCAGGATCCGGTTCTCCATCCGCAGGAGCAGCGGGGTCGCCGCGTCGAGATAGTCGCCCCAGTTCGGGGCGACCGCCAGCTTGGCCCGCCGCTGCTCGCGGTCGGCCATGCTGTCGTATTTCCACAGGTGAACGACCTGGTTGAGCGTGCCGATCTCGGTCACGAAGAAGCCGACGGGGTCGCCGAGGATCGGCCACTGGATCGGCTTCGCCAGGCGCTCGTAGACCTCGAGGAAGGCCTTCACCTTGCCCGGATGCGTCGTGTAGGTGCGCTCGTCGATGATCATGGACGTTTCTCCCCCGGAATGTGTCAGGACCCGCGCAGGCCGATGCGCTGGCCGCCGTCGACCGTCACGGTCGTGCCGGTCATGAAGGCACCGGCGTCCGACAGCAGCAGCAGCAGTGCACCGTCGAGATCCTCCTCGCGGCCGAAACGGCCGACGGGAATCTCCTTGGTCATCTCCGCGCCCTTGCCGGAGGTCAGGTAGTCGCGGTTGATGTCGGTGACGACGTAGCCGGGCGCGATGGCGTTCACGCGGATGCCCTTGAAGGCCCATTCGAGGGCCAGCGCCTGGGTCATCTGGATCACCGCCGCCTTGGAAACAGCATAGGAGGCGTTGCCCTTGCCGACCCCGTAGCCGAGGATCGACGCGATGTTGACGATGGCGCCGTGTTTGCCGGCCTTGAGCAGGCGCTGGGCCGCCTCGCGCGCCGTGAAGAACACACCGTCGAGGTTCGTCGCCATGGTGCGGCGCCAGTCCTCGTCGGAAATGTCCGAGGCACGGCCAGGCACCGCGATGCCGGCATTGGCGACGACGGCGTCGACCGTGCCGAAAGCCTTCTCGGCGGCATCGAAGGCGCCTGCGATGGATGCGGTGTCGGTGACGTCGCCGGACACGGCGATCGCCCGGCCGCCGGCCTTGCGGATGGCCTCGGCGACGCCCTCCACCTTGTCTGCCCGGCGGGCGACGGCGACGACCGCCGCGCCGTGTTCGGCGAGCGCCATGCAGAACCGCGCCCCGAGCCCCGTACCGGCACCGGTGACGAGGGCGACGCGGCCGCTCATGTCCAGAATATCTCTCGGCGCCATTCGCCCGCCTCCCGTCGACGGCGCGCACACTGGCAAGGCCGGGCAGCGCCCGCAAGCCGGCCGCGCGGAGGACAGCGATGCACGGACTCCAGGCCGCAGGGCGAGCCACTTGACGCCGCGCGCGTGAAAGCCGCATGTCGCCGATGCCGCTCTGCGACAATGAGTATCCAGGTACCCGAGGCCTCATGCGACTGCCGACTTTCGCCCGCCGTGACGCACTCAAGCTCATCGCCGCAGCCGGGGTTGCCTGGCCGTCGCTGGCACAGGCGCAGCAGCCCCCCGCCCCCCAGCCGCCGGCCGCCTCGCCCCAGCCGCAGGCCCGCTTCGGCTTCGAGGAGGTGGAGCGCCGTGCCCGCGACCTCGCCGCCCTCCCCTACGAGGCACCGCGTCCGGACCTGCCCCAGTCGCTGACGGGCATGAACTTCGACCAGTACCGCGACCTGCGCTTCCGCCCCGAGCGCTCGCTTCTGCAGCAGGGCGGCGGCGCCTTCCGCATGCAGATGTTCCACCTCGGCTTCATCTACCGCACGCCGGTGGTGGTGAACATCATCCGGGATGGCATCTCGACCCCCGTTCCCTATGCCGCCGCCCTCTTCGACTACGGCCGCAACCGCTTCGAGCGGCCGCTGCCCATCGACCTCGGCTTCGCCGGCTTCCGCATCCATCACCCGCTCAACGATCCGCGCGTCCACGACGAGCTCATCTCGTTCCTCGGCGCGAGCTATTTCCGCTTCCTCGGGCGCGGCCAGAAATACGGTCTCTCGGCCCGTGGCATCGCCGTCAACACGGCGGGCCCCGGCCAGGAGGAGTTCCCGATCTTCCGCGAGTTCTGGGTCGACACGCCGCCGGCCGAGGCGCAGGCCTGCCACATCTACGCGCTGCTCGACGGCGAGAGCCTCACCGGTGCCTTCCGCTTCACCGTCTTCCCGGCGCAGGAGACCGTGCTCGACATCCGCTGCACGCTGTTTCCGCGGCGGCCGATCCCCAAACTCGGCGTCGCGCCGCTCACCTCCATGTTCTTCTATGCGGAGAACGACCGGCGCTCCTTCGACGACTTCCGCCCGGAGCTGCACGATTCCGACGGCCTGCTGATCCACTCCGACACCGGCGAGTGGATCTGGCGCCCGCTGCGCAACCCGCGCCAGGTCGAGGTCTCGCAGTTCGTCGACCGCCAGGTGCGCGGCTTCGGCCTGATGCAGCGCGACCGCACCTTCGAGCACTACCAGGACCTCGACCTGAACTACGAACTCCGGCCGAGCTATTGGGTGGAGCCGCGGGAGGGCTTCAGCGAGGGCCGCGTCGAGCTGGTCGAGATCCCCACGACCGACGAGACCAACGACAACATCGTCGCCTACTGGGTGCCGAACCGGCCGGTCGAAGCGGGCCAGACGCTGGTCTTCTCCTATCGCCTGGTGTCGACCATGAACGAAGCCCGGCTGCATCCGGGCGGCTTCGCGCTGAACACGTTCCGCACCCGACCCGTCGCGCTGGGCTCTGGCGAGCAGGCGCCGCCCAACGCTGCGCGGTTCATCGTCGACTTCGCCGGTGGCGACCTCGAATATCACCTGAGCCAGCCGGACGCCGTGCAGGTCGTGCCCTCCGCCAGCAACGCGCGGATCACCCGCACTTTCCTCATCCCCAATCCGCAGACCCGCGGCTTCCGCGCCGGCATCGACGTGGTCGGCGACCCCGGCCAGACCGCGGATCTCAGGGCCTTCCTGCGCGCCGGCAACCGGGCCCTGACCGAGACCTGGACCTTCCCCTGGAAGGTGGACTGAACCCCAACGAAAACGCCCGGCACGATGGCCGGGCGCTCGATGCAGTTCGCGGGGAAAGCCGTTACTGGATCACGTGGACCACGGTGCGGTCCGACGGGTTGACGAGGTACAGGTTCTCGCCGACCACCACGTAGCGGTACTCGGTCATGCCGACGTCAGCCGGGAACGAGCGCAGCTCGACCGTGCTGGGCAGGACGGTGCCGCGGCTGACCGTGACGCCGCTCGGAAGCGTCGTGGCGGCCGGACGCTGCGACTGCCAGTAGGAGCGGATCATGCGCTGCTGCTCCTGGTTCGGAGCGTTGATGTTGCCGGTGTTGCGCGGCGCGTTGGCGTCCGGGCGGCCGCCGGGGGCGCTGCCGCCGGTCTGGGCATAGGCGGCGGTGCTGGCGGCGAGGACGATGGCGGTCGCCATGATCAGTTTCTTCATGGAAGCGTCTCCATTGGCTGGGCCTGCGAGCTGAAACGCTTGCGACCACAGTGGGTTATGCGGACCGCGGCAGCTCTTTCGATTGCCAGGGTGCCGTCGAGGAAACAACGTGGAGACGCGGACGCTGTTCCGGCTTCAACTGTGACCATATGGAGGCGCGATACCACCCGACCGTGCCGATAGGCCGGGGGGAAGTGCCGATGCCTCTCGGCCCTCCCCGGTGCGCGTGATTGCGCGAGTGGCCCTCAGGCGGAGATCTTCTCGAAGCCCTTGCGGATCTTATCGATCGGGAGATCACGACCGATGAAGACGAGGCGGCTCTCGCGCTTCTCGTCGGCCTTCCAGTCGCGCTGGTGATCGCCGTCGAGGATCATGTGCACGCCCTGGAAGACGAAGCGCTGCGGATCGTCCTTGAAGGCGACGATGCCCTTGCAGCGCAGGATCTTCGCACCCTCGACCTGGGTGAGGTCCTGGATCCAGGGGAAGAACATGTCGGGGTCGAGCTGCTTGTCGGTGCGCAGCGACACCGACTGCATGTGCTCGTCGTGATAGTGCTTCAGGCCGTGGCTCGGATGGTCGCAATCCGGGCCGGTATGGTCGTGGTCGTGATGGTGGTGATCATGGCCATGGTCGTGGCCGTGATGATGATCGTGGCCGTGGTCGTGACCGTGATGGTGGTCATGGCCGTCGCCGGTCTGCAGGAAGGCCGGCTCGATCTCCAGGATGCGCTCGAGGTCGAAGGCCCCGCGCGAGAGGACGGCGTCCAGCGGCACGGCGCACTTCTGCGTCTTGTGCAGAACGGCATAGGGGTTGATGGCGCGGATGCGGGCCTCCACCTCGCGCAGCTGGGCGGGCGTCACGAGATCGGTCTTGTTGAGGAGGATCACGTCGGCGAAGGCGATCTGGTTCTTCGCCTCCGGCGCGTCCTTCAGCCGGTCGATCAGCCACTTGGCATCGGCGACCGTCACCACGGCATCGAGCGCGGTGCGGGCGCCCACCTCCTCGTCGACGAAGAAGGTCTGGGCCACCGGCGCGGGATCGGCGAGGCCGGTGGTCTCCACGATGATCGCGTCGAACTTGCCCTTGCGCCGCATCAGCCCCTCGATGATGCGGATGAGATCGCCGCGCACGGTGCAGCAGATGCAGCCGTTGTTCATCTCGAACACTTCCTCGTCGGCGCCGACGACGAGGTCGTTGTCGATGCCGATCTCGCCGAACTCGTTGACGATGACGGCGAAGCGCTTGCCGTGGTTCTCGGTGAGGATGCGGTTGAGCAGCGTCGTCTTGCCGGCACCGAGATAGCCGGTCAGCACGGTCACCGGGATCTTCTGGAGGGCAGCGGTGGTGGGGGACGCGTCGGTCATGGTCGTTCCATCGGCCTGAAGGGATCAGCGCTCATATAGGCGAGCGGCGGGCGCTGCGGAATGGGCGATCAGCCCTGCGTCATGGCACCGGCGATCTGGCGTGCGTTGTGCCGCATCATGTCGACATAGGTCGCCGCCGGACCGCCCGCTTCCGACAGGGCGTCGGAATAGAGTTTGCCGCCGATCTTCGCTCCGGTCTCGGCCGCGATGCGCTGGATGGAGCGGGGATCGGAGATGTTCTCCATGAACAGAGCCGAGACCTTGCCGTCGCGGATCTGCCGGATCAGCCCGGCGATCTGCCGCGCCGAGGGTTCGGAATCCGACGAGACGCCACGCACCGCCAGCACGTCCACCTCGTAAGCTTTGGCGAAGTAGCGGAAGGCGTCGTGGGTCGTCAGCAGTCGGCGCTGGGCACGCGGGATCGCTCCGACGGCCGCCCGGATCTCGGCGTCGAGCGCCGCCAGCGTCGCATCATAGGCCGCCGCATTGCGCTGATAGGCCTCGGCGCGGGCGCCGTCCGCCTCCGCGAGGCCCGCGGCGATGGCCTTCACATAGAGCCGCGCATTGGCGACATTCTGCCAGGCGTGGGGGTCGTTCGCGCCGTGGGAATGGCCGTGGGAGTGCCCATGCCCGTGGGCCTCCTCTGCCTTCAGGGGCGTCACGCCGCTGGCGGCGGTGATGACCTTGGCGCGCGTGCCGGACGAGCGCACCAGCCGCGTCATCCAGCCCTCGAAGCCGAGCCCGTTGACGACGATGACCTTGGCGGCGGCCAGGGCCCGCGCGTCCGCGGGGCTCGGGGCATAGGAGTGGGCGTCGCCGTCCGGGCCGACCAGGCTCGTCACCGCGACATGCTCGCCACCGACCTGCCGCACCATGTCGGCGAGGATCGAGAAGCTCGCCATCACCGGCAGGGGCGTGGTGCCCTGGGCCAGGGCCGGGCCGGCGCAGAAGGGCGCGGCGAGAAAGAGCGAAACGGCTTGACGACGGGTGACCATGCGAAGCGTCCTCTGATCGGGACTTCAGGCCTCGCGGTGCCGGGCCGGCCAGTAGGTGGGCACCAGGCCACCATGGGGACCGAAAACGAGCGACACCAGGTAGACCACCCCCGCCATGAGGACGATCGAAGGGCCCGAAGGTGTCTCCATGTTATAAGATAACACCAAGCCTGCATAGCCCGATGCGATGCCGAAACCGACCGCGATCGCCGCGAGGCTCGTGACGTCCCGGCCCCAGAAGCGCGCCGCGATGGCCGGCAGCATCATCAGTCCGACCGCCAGCAGCGTGCCGAGCGCATGGAAGCCGGCCACCAGGTTCAGCACGACCAGGCCGAGGAAGACCAGGTGGGACGGCGCACCCGAGCGCGACACCGAGCGCAGGAAGCCCGGGTCGACGGAATCCAGCACCAGGGGCCGCCACAGCAGCGCCAGCGCCACCAGCGTCACGGTGGTGATGCCGGCGAGGAGGACGAGCGTCGGATCGTCGAGCGCCAGCACCGAGCCGAAGAGCACGCGGAAGAGGTCGACGTTGGAGCCGCGCATGGAGACGATGATGACGCCGAGCGCCAGCGAGATGAGATAGAAGGCCGCGAGCGAGGCGTCCTCCTTCAGCATGGTGAAGCGCGCCACCAGCCCCGCCGTGAGCGCCACCGCGAAGCCCGCGGCGATGCCGCCCGCCGTCATCGGGACCAGCGCGAGACCGAAGAGGAGATAGCCCGCCGCGGCCCCGGGCAGGATGGCGTGCGCCATGGCGTCGCCCATCAGCGACATCCGCCGCAGCATGAGGAAGACGCCGACGGGCGCGCCGCCCAGGGACAGTGCGATGGCGCCGACAAGGGCGCGGCGCATGAACTCGAATTCCACGAAGGGGCCGATGAAGACGTCATACATGCCGGGCACGGGCTCCGGCCGGCTCGCAGAGGTGGCTCACGGTCACGCCGCCTCGGTGCAGATGCCGGCGTGGTCGTCGAAGGCCTCCGTCATGCGCCGGGCGGCGAGGAGGTTCTCCGGCGTCAGCACCTCGTCGGTCGGCCCCCAGGCGATGGCCCGGCGCGCCAGCAGCAGCGATTGCGGAAAGGCCTGTCGCACGGTCTCCATGTCGTGGAGCACGGCGACGACGGTGCGCTGCTCGGCATTCCACCGGCGCACCAGATCGAGAAGGTCGGCGCAGGTCTTGGCGTCGATGGCGGTGAAGGGCTCGTCGAGCAGGATCAGTCGCGCGTCCTGAACCAGCAGGCGGGCGAAGAGCATGCGCTGCAGCTGGCCGCCAGAAAGCGTGCCGATGGTCCGGGCCTCGAAGCCGGTGAGGCCCACCGCGGCCAGCGCCTGTTCGATCGCGAGGCGATCGGCCTTCGACAGGCCACCAAACAGGCCGGTGCGGCGCCAGAGCCCCATGGCGACCAGCTCGAACACGGTGATCGGGAACGTCCTGTCGATCTCCGCCGCCTGCGGCAGGTAGGCGATGGCGTGCCGGTCCGAGCGGGTCATTTCCACCGCCCCGCTCAGCGGGCTGATCGCGCCGGCGAGGCCCTTGAGGAGCGTCGACTTGCCGGCCCCGTTCGGGCCGACGACGGCGAGCATGGCGCCCGCCTCGATCCGCCCGTCGAGATGGTGGACGGCGGGGTGGCGGTCGTAGCCGAGCGTGAGGTTGCGGATGGTGACGGTAGACATCGGCGGCGCTACCTCATCGCCCAGTAGGCGAGCAGCCACAGGGTCGTCGCCATGACGCCGGCGGCAAGGAGACGCCCGGTGGCCGACAGGGTGAGGGCCGAGACCACCCTGAGGCCGGCGCCAGCCGCGGGCCTCTGCGGGAGGGGCTCAGGCCGATGGACGTGGGAATGATCATGAGCGTGAGCGGCATGGTCGTGACCGGCGCCCTGCCCGTGGTGGTGCCCTTCGGCATGAGCCGCGTGGGCGCTGGCGATGGAAGGGGGGGCGGCCAAGGGCGTGACGGATCCGGTCTCGTTGAGTGAGAAGTTATATAGTAGCAGCGACGTCCCGTCCAACCGCCCGGCATGCGAGCCCCGCGCGCGCCGTCCACATGATGAACGGATCCGCGGCGGACCGCAGCCGGCTCTCTCGAAGGGCAACCTTTCCGGACGTGGAGCGTTGGACATCCGAAACCGCACAAAAGCCCGGAGATTCCGATGATGAACCGCCCGCTCGCGCTCGCAGGCGCAACCCTTCTCGCCGCCGGCCTCGCCGTTCCGACGGTCGCCGAGGCGCAGCAGAGGCCGACCCGCGTCGGCGTCCTCACCTGCAACGTCGCCCCTGCCGTCGGCCTGATCGTCGGATCGCGCCGTGACATGAGCTGCGTGTTCCAGCCCGACCGTCGCGGCCGCCGCGAGGGCTATGTCGGCACCTTCAACCGCGTCGGTCTCGATATCGGCGTGACCGGCCGCGGCGTCCTCGCCTGGACGGTCTTCGCGCCCACGCGCCGTTTTTCGCCCGATCAGCTCGCCGGCAGCTATTCGGGCGCCAGTGCCCAGGCAACGGTCGCCGTGGGTCTCGGTGCCAACGCCCTGGTCGGCGGCTCGCGTGACACGGTCGCGCTGCAGCCCCTGTCGGTCCAGGCCCAGACGGGCCTCAACCTCGCCCTCGGCGTCGGCAACCTCACGCTGCGCCGCGCGCCGCTCCGTCGCTGATCCACCGCGCCCACGACGAAAAAGCCGGCTCCCTCGGGGGCCGGCTTTTGCTTGGGGTGGCAGGCGCTTACTGGCGGTACTGCTGGATTCGGGTGGTGCGCAGACCGGCGAGACCGTGCCGGTCGATCGAGGCCTGCCAGTTGAGGAATTCCTCGACGGTCAGGGTGTAGCGCTTGCAGGCCTCTTCGAGGCTGAGGAGCCCACCGCGCACGGCGGCGACCACTTCGGCTTTGCGCCGGATCACCCAGCGGTGGGTGTCGGGCGGAGGGAGATCAGCGATCGTCAGCGGACTGCCGTCCGGCCCGATCACATATTTCACCCTTGGACGCATGGGCTCGGTCATACTTACTCTCACACAACGCACGCGACTGACCACGTCATGGGATGAGAATACCGGCAGGACGTTAAATTTGGCCTAAATGAGAAATGACAATGAAACCCAATATTTCCGTCGTTCGACCGACCCCGGGAAAGGGTTGGCGGCGCCGTCCGGCGTGAATGACGAGGCGAGCGCATAGGCCGCTCCGCAGGCGGGTCAGAGGGCGATGCCGAGAATGCGCGCGAGCGGAATGTTGAGGGCTCCGACCGTCACCCGGGGCGTGCCCGTCGACATGTCGACTGCGGTGACCTGACCCTTGTGGCTGACCGCCACCTGGGTCGTCGCGGTCCCGGTGCCGCTGTAGAGCTCCATCGTATAGGGCTGGCTGCCCATGGTCTGGCCGTCGGATCGCTTCCCGTCCCAGCGATACTCGCTGGACTGGTTGGCCGTCAGCGAGACCTTCTTCTCCTGCACCACCACGCCGTTGCTGTCGCGGATGCGCACCGTGTACTCGCCGCCCTGCGTCGGCGTGAAGGTCCAGGTCGCCCCGCTGGCGCTCGGCGACACCGTGCTGGCGTCGTAGGTGACGGTCTTGCCGAGATAGCCGAGCGAGGTCGTCGTCTGGTTGCCGGTGAAGGCCGAGATCATGTTGTCGAGCTTGGAGTTCGTGGCGATCTGCTGCTCGACCTGGGAGTATTGCACCAGCTGCTGGGTGAACTGGTTGGCGTCCATCGGCTGGGTGGGATCCTGGTTCTTCAGCTGCGTGGTCAGCAGCTGCAGGAACGTGTCGAAATTGTTCGACAGCCGCGTCGAGGCCGCGCCCGCCGTGCTGGTCGATGTCGTCGAGACCGAGGAGGTGGTGGTCATCGCGCCGTCCTTTCAGATTCGGATGTCGACGCCGCCACGCATGGCGGCGGCACGGGCATAGGTGGCCGCGCTGGCCTGCAGGGCCGCCACGGTCTCGGGATCCTCGATCACCACCTGGTGGCGCGAGGCCTGCTGTTCCGGCTGGCGCTCGCGCGCGTTCTGTCCGCCCTGGTCCTTCAGGGAGAATTCGAGGCTTCCCTCGCTCGTCTGCACGCCGGCCTGGGCCAGAGCGCGCTCGAGATTGCGCTGGTCGCGCTGCAGCAGGTCCAGCGTCTCCTGCTTCTCGACGACCAGCTTGGACTTGACGCTGCCCTCGCGGTCGACGGTGAGCTGCACGTCGATGCGGCCGAGTTCGGCGGGGTCGAGGCGGATGTCGAAGCGGGTCGTCCCGGCACTGGCCCGGGCCGCGATGGTCACGGCCAGCGCATGCACGGGCACCGGGGAGCCGGGCGCCGGTGCCTGCGCGGCAGTCTTCTGCGCCACCTCGGTGCCGAAGGCGGAAGGACTGGCGGGCGCCTGCAGCGTACCCTGGGGCAGGGTGTCCTGCGCGGCGGCGTCGACACCGGCCGCGGCGACCGCGGGCGTCTCGGGAGCCTGGGCGGGCGCCGCATCGACCTTCGCCGTGTCCGCCGGCTTTTCGGCCGACGCCACCGCCGCCTTGTCGGCTGCCGGGCGCGCGGAAGCGGCCTGAGTCTCCGCGACGGGCTCCTTCGGCGCGGAGGTTGCCTCCGCAGGCTTGTC
>NZ_JBQVQL010000090.1:0-17986 GCF_052440005.1 Phreatobacter sp. | reverse complement strand
GGGCGAGCGCAACGCCTTCCGCGAGATCGCCCGCGCCCTCGGCGCCCGCACGGACGACGCCGTGCCGACCGATCCGGCAGCCACCCGCACGCCCGACCCGCTGCCGCCGCCGGCCGAGCAGAACGCCCCTCCGGCGCCCCTGGACGAGCCCGCCGCCCCGACCGCACCCGAACTGCCGCAGACGGCGTCTCCCGCGACGGCGGGTGAGGCTCCCGCCCCGTCCTTCGTCGAGTCCGGCACGCCGTTCGGCCCGCTGCCGAGCGCCTTCGGCACGGAGGGAACGACGGCCGAGCCCGGCCAGGACGCCGATCTCGCCGCCCTCCTCGACAAGGTGCCGACGGGCCTGATCGTCCATCGCGGCAATGCCGTGCTCTTCGCCAACCGGACGCTGCTCGACTGGATCGGCTTCGCCGACGCCGCGGCTCTGGAGGAGGCGGGCGGCGTCTCGCGCCTTTTCGCCGGCGGGACCGAGAGCGGCGAGGCGGTGACGCTGACCACCGCCGGCGGTGTCGACATTCCGGTGGAGGCGCATCTGTCGCGCGTCACCTGGGCCGGGCAGTCGGCCTTCCTCTTCACCCTGACCCGCGCATCCGTGTCGGAGGCCGCCGCCGACCAGGAATCGGCGACGCTCAGCGAATTGCGCGGCCGGCTGGACGAAGTCGAGCAGATCCTCGACACCGCCACCGATGGCATCGTCATCGTCACGTCGGACGGTGCGATCGAGAGCATGAACCGGTCGGCAGAAGCGCTGTTCGGCTATGAATCGGCCGAGGTGAAGGGCCTGTCGGTGACGACGCTCTTCGCGCCCGAGAGCCATCGCTCGGCCCTCGACTATTGCGACGGGCTGCTCTCCAACGGCGTTGCCAGCGTGCTCAACGACGGCCGCCAGATCATCGGCCGGGTCAAGCAGGGCGGCCTCATCCCGCTCTACATGACCATGGGCCGCACCGGCCCCGCGGCGCGCCCGAAGCTCGCCGCCGTGTTCCGCGACATGACGCACTGGAAGAAGGCCGAGGAGGACCTCCTGGCCGCCAAGCGGCAGGCCGAGCAGGCCTCGTCGCAGAAGTCCGACTTCCTCGCCAAGATCAGCCACGAGATCCGCACCCCGCTCAACGCCATCATCGGCTTCTCCGAGGTGATGATGGAGGAGCGCTTCGGCGCCATCGGAAACGAGCGCTACCGCGACTACCTGAAGGACATCCACGCCTCCGGCGGCCATGTCCTGTCGCTGATCAACGACCTCCTCGACCTCTCCAAGATCGAGGCCGGCAAGCTGGAGCTCGCCTTCACCAGCGTCGACCTCAACGACATGGTGCAGTCGACGGTGGCGATCATGCAGCCGCAGGCGAACCGCGAGCGCGTCATCATCCGCTCCTCCCTGCAGCCGCGCCTGCCGAACGTGGTCGCCGATTCCCGCTCGCTGCGGCAGATCGTGCTGAACCTCCTGTCCAACTCGGTGAAGTTCACGCCGGCCGGCGGCCAGATCATCGTCTCCACCGGCCTGTCGGATGCGGGCGAGGCTGTGCTGCGCGTGCGCGACACCGGTGTCGGCATGACCGAGACCGAGCTCAAGGCCGCCATGGAGCCGTTCCGCCAGGTGGCCACGTCCAGCCCGCGCGCCGCCAAGGGCACCGGCCTCGGCCTGCCGCTGACCAAGGCGCTGGTGGAGGCGAACCGGGCGAGCTTCGGCATCTCCTCGGCGCCGAACCAGGGCACGCTGGTGGAGGTGGTCTTCCCGCCGACGCGCGTGCTGGCGGAGTAGGGCTCAGACCGGAGCTATCAGCTCCAGGCCCGGAAACCAGGTGCGGTAGCGGCGGGCATCGCGCGTCAGGAGCGGCCAGCCGCGGACGGCCGCGTGGGCGCCGATGAAGAAATCGGGCAGCACGCCGGTGCGAGGGCCACCGGCGCGACGATAGGCGAGGAAAACCTTGCCGGCGAGAAACAGGGCTTCGCGCGGGACGGGGTCGACGGCTATCCCCGCGCCGGCTAGGGCCGCGTCAACGTCGTCGATCCGCTCAAAGCGGACCGACAACTCGGCAAAGACGACGTCGTTGATGACGACCGGCCCGAGGATCAGGGCAGCGTCCAACCTGGCGGCCGACCAGTCTGCCCAGACCGGATCATCGGTAAAGATGTCGAGCAGAACGTTGGTGTCGGCCAGGATCATTCGTTCAGATCGCCGCGGGTGAGGGCCATGATCTCGTCCGTCGTCATGCCAGGTCCGGCGCTGCCGCGGATCCGCGCGAACCGGCTCGGCCGATCGCCCGCGCCCTCTCCCTCGGCCTTGGTCAGCACGATCTGCCCATCCACTCCGGGCCTGAACTCGACCTTGCTGCCCGGCACGATGCCGAGTGCATCCCGCACCCTTTTCGGAATCGTCACCTGGCCCTTCGTCGTCACTGTCGTCGCCATGGCGAAGCTCCAGTCTTACCCGTGGGAGCCCAAGTATTACCACGCCGGGAGCCGTCCTGCCACGCATGGCTGCGGGGTCGCCCCCGGCGAGCCTTGAAACGCCTCGCGCCGCATGCGAGGAAGCCGGCCTCCGGGACGGCAGATGGCCGCCCCTGCTCTGGGATTCCACCACCATGGCGACCTTCAAGCCGCTCGTCTTCTCGGGCATGCAGCCTTCCGGCGACCTGCACCTCGGCAACTATCTCGGCGCCCTGGTGAACTGGGTGGCGATGCAGGAGACGCACGACTGCATCTATTGCGTCGTGGACATGCACGCCATCACCGTCTGGCAGGACCCCAAGGCGCTGCAGAAGGCCATCCGCGAGGTGACCGCCGCCTATATCGCGGCCGGGATCGACCCGAAGCGCTCCACCCTGTTCAACCAGAGCCAGGTGCACGAGCACGCCGAGCTCGCCTGGGTGTTCAACTGCATCGCGCGCATCGGCTGGATGAGCCGGATGACCCAGTTCAAGGACAAGGCCGGCAAGGACCGGGAGAACGCCTCCCTCGGCCTCTTCGCCTATCCGAGCCTGATGGCCGCCGACATCCTCGCCTATCGCGCCACCCACGTGCCGGTGGGCGAGGACCAGAAGCAGCATCTGGAACTGACCCGCGACATCGCGATCAAGTTCAACAACGACTATGCCGAGCGGATCGCCGAACTCGGCCTGGGCGATGCCTTCTTCCCCGTCACCGAGCCGGTGATCATGGGGCCGGCGACGCGCGTCATGAGCCTGCGCGACGGCACGAAGAAGATGTCGAAGTCGGACCCCTCGGACTATTCGCGCATCGCGCTGACCGACGACGCCGACACCATCGCCCAGAAGATCCGCAAGGCGCGCACGGACCCGGAAGCGCTGCCGTCGGAGGAAGCGGGCCTCAAGGGCCGAGCGGAGGCCGACAACCTCGTCGGCATCTTCGCGGCGCTGGCCGGGCGCACCAAGGCCGACGTCCTCGCCGAGTTCGGGGGCGGCCAGTTCTCCGGCTTCAAGACGGCGCTGGCCGACCTGTCGGTGGCCAAGCTCTCGCCCATCACCTCGGAGATGAAGCGCCTCCTCGCCGATCCCGGCGAGATCGACCGCATCCTGGCCGACGGCGCCTCCCGCGCCCGCGCCATCGCCCGGCCGGTCATGGACCAGGTGAAGGACATCGTCGGCTTCGTGAGGGGCTGAGGAAAAATCGTCCGGCGTGACAGCGCGTCGGACAGTTGACTCTTTTCGTGCGCCTTCCGAGTGTGGCGCGGGATTTTCTCCGGCCGGATCGTTCCGCCGGAGCCTACCGGGAGCCTGTCCAATGACCCTCTTCGCCCGTGGCGCCCTCGGCGCCGCCATCCTCGCGCTCGGCGCAGGCGCTGCGAGCGCCCAGCAGCTGGCGCCCTCGCCGACGCTCGACGCCATCCGCGCCCGCGGCCATCTGGAATGCGGCGTGCACCTCGGCCTGCCGGGCTTCTCCTTCGCCAACGACAAGGGCGAGTGGACCGGCCTCGACGTCGACTTCTGCCGCGCCGTGGCTGCAGCCGTGCTCGGCGACGCCAACAAGGTGCGCTACACCCCGACGTCCGTGCAGCAGCGGTGGCCGGTGCTGCAGTCGGGCCAGGTCGACCTGCTGTCGCGCAACACCACCATCACCTTCACGCGCAACGCCACGCTCGGCGTGAACTTCCAGGGCATCAACTTCTACGAGGGCCAGACCTTCATCGTGCGCACCGCTTCGGGTGCCAAGAAGCCGACCGACCTCGAGAACGCCTCGATCTGCGTCGCCGCGGGATCGACGGAAGAGCGCATGGCCGCGGACTATTTCCGCGAGCGCAACATCAAGGTGTCGATCATCAACTTCCAGAAGAACGACGACGCCATCGCCGCCTATGACGCCGGGCGCTGCGACAGCTACACCGCCGGCATCGGCGCGCTCGCCGGCCAGCGCATCAAGCTGAAGACCCCGGGCGAGCACACCATCATGACCGAGACCATCTCCAACGATCCCCAGGGTCCGGTCACCCGCTGGGGCGACGAGCGCTGGCAGGCCGTGGTGCGCTGGGTGCTGAACGGCATGATCGCCGCCGAATATCTCGGCGTGACCTCGAAGAACGTCGACGACATGCGCGCCAACTCGAAGAACGCCGAGATCCGCCGCCTGCTCGGCGCCGACGGCAATTTCGGCGCCATGCTGGGCCTGCCGAACGAGTGGATGTTCAACGCCATCAAGCAGGTCGGGAACTATGCCGAGAGCTTCGAGCGGACGGTCGGCAAGGGCTCGCCGCTCGGCCTCGAGCGCGGCCAGAACGCCCTGTGGACCCGCGGCGGCATCCTGTTCACCTCGCCCTTCCAGTGAACCGGAACTCCTGATCCGCGACGCCATGGGCCTCCCGCCACGGGCGGGGGGCCTTCTTTCGTCCCAACCGGCTGGTGACGTGACCCGCTATTTCTACGACAAGCGCGTGCGCGAGATCTTCTGGCAGGTGGCCCTTCTGGCCGGCCTCGCCGGCACGATCGTCGTCGTCGTGCGCAACGCCTCGCAGAACATGGTCAATGCCGGCATGGCCTCCGGCTTCGACTTCCTGTGGCGCACGTCGGGCATCGACGTCTCCTTCGTGCTGACGAACTACACGCCGGACGCCAACATCCTCGCGCTGCTCTGGGTGGGTGTCGCCAACACGCTGGTCATCACCTTCGTCGCGGCGATCGCGGCGACCCTGCTCGGCTTCGTCATCGGCGTCGCGCGGCTCTCGGCGAACAAGCTGCTCTCGGGCCTTGCCGGCGCCTATATCGAGTTCGTCCGCAACATCCCGCTGCTGTTCTTCGTCCTGTTCTGGTATTTCGGCGTCATCGCAGCCCTGCCGGGCCCGCGCCAGTCCATCGGCCTCTTCGCCGTCGCCTTCCTCAACAACCGCGGCCTGACCATCCCGATCCCGACGGACGGCACCGCCTTCCGCATCGCCGCCCTCGTCGTCTTCGCCGGCTTCGTCGCGCAGGCGGCCATCGCGATCTGGGCCAAGCGTCGGCGCGACGCCACCGGCGCCATCTTCCCGGTCTGGGCAACGGGCCTCGCGCTGTTCCTCGGCGTGCCGGCGGTCGCCTTCGGCATCGCCTCGGTGGTGAGCGCCTGGGACGTGCCGGCGCTGCGCGGCTTCAATTTCCGCGGCGGTTTCGTGCTGGTGCCGGAGTTCGTGGCACTGTTCGCGGCGCTCGCGACCTACACGGCAGGCTTCATCGCCGAGATCGTGCGCGGCGGCATCCAGTCCGTCGTCAAGGGCCAGTGGGAGGCCGCCTATGCGCTCGGCCTCAGGCCGAACCGGGCGCTGAGCCTCATCGTCATTCCCCAGGCGATGCGGGTGATGATCCCGCCGCTGACCAGCCAGTATCTCAACGTGCTGAAGAACTCGTCCTTCGGTGCCGCCATCGCCTTTCCCGAGCTCGTCAGCGTCTTCGTCGGCTCGGCGCTGACCAATACCGGTCAGGCCATCGAGATCATCGCCATCACGCTGGCGATCTATCTCGCCCTCGGCCTCGCCGTCTCGGCCTTCATGAACTGGTACAACGCCCGGACGCGGCTGGTGACCCGATGACCGCCGCCAGCACCCTCGGCGTCCGGCCGGTCCGCGCCTCGCTCGTGCGCCGGCTCAAGGCCGACTATTTCTCGACGCCGCTCAACACCGTCGTGTCTTTGCTCTGCCTTGCGGCCATCGTCGCCATCGTGGTGCCCATCGTCAGGTGGGCGCTCATCGACGCGCATTTCGCCGGCTCGACGCGGGCCGACTGCACCGGCGGCGGCGCCTGCTGGGTCTTCGTCAAGGCGCGCTTCGGCCAGTTCATGTACGGGTTCTATCCGCCCTCCGAGCGGTGGCGGGTCAATCTCGCGGCGCTCCTGATGATCGGCGCGACGGCGCTGTCCTTCTGGCCGGGCCTGCCGCGGCGGGCGCTCGCCGTGCCGCTGCTCTGGGCCGCGTTCCTCGTCGTCGCGGCCTGGCTCCTCGCCGGCGGCGCCGGCCTGCCGCGGGTGGAGACGCGCCAGTGGGGCGGGCTGATGCTCACCGTCTTCCTGTCGGTCTATGCCGGGGCGCTCGCCGTGCCGCTCGGCATCCTGCTCGCCCTCGGCCGCCAGTCAGAACTGCCGGTGATCCGGCTTGTGGCGACCATCTTCATCGAGTTCTGGCGCGGCGTGCCGATCATCACCGTGATCTTCCTCGCCTCGCTGCTGCTCCCGCTCGTCATGCCGGCAGGCTGGGACATCGACCGCCTCATCCGCGCCCTCGTCGGCCTCGCCTTCGTCATCGCCGCCTACATGGCGGAGGCGGTGCGCGGCGGGCTGCAGGCGGTGCCGAAGGGGCAGTGGGAGGCGGCGAGCGCCCAGGGGCTCGGCTACTGGCAGACGACGGGGCTCATTGTCCTGCCGCAGGCGCTGCGCATCTCCATGCCGGCCATGACCAACGAGTTCATCGCCCTGGTGAAGAACACCTCGCTGGTCTCCATCGTCTCGATCTTCGACCTCCTCGGCATCGCCCAGGCCTCGCTCGCCGATCCCGCCTGGGTGGGCATGAACATGGAGGCCTATGCCTTCGCCGGCACGGTCTACTGGCTCATCTGCTTCGGCCTGTCGCGCTGGTCGCGGCACCTCGAGACCTCCCGCAAGACGACGCACTGACGGCACGGGTGCCCTGCCCGCGCGTCCTTGCCGCCCCCGCGCGTCGCGGCTAGGTCTGCCGTCCGCACGCGAAGGAGCCCCGCCATGACCGCCCCCGCCACCGGTCCCCTCTCCGACATCAAGGTGATCGAGCTCGGCTCCTTCATCGCCGGACCCTATTGCGGCCAGCTCCTCGCCGACATGGGCGCCGACCTCGTCAAATTCGAGGACCCGGGCAAGGGCGACCCGATGCGCCAGTGGGGATTCGCCAAGAAGGACGGCGCCTCCGTCTGGTGGCCGGTCATCGGCCGCAACAAGAAGAGCGTCACGATCGACCTCAGGAAGAGCCGGGGGCAGGACATCCTGCGCCGGCTCCTGACGGACGCCGACGTGCTGCTGGAGAACTTCCGGCCGGGCACGCTGGAGAAGTGGGGCCTCACGGTCGAGGCCCTGCACGCGCTCAATCCGAAGCTCATCATTGCCCGCGTCTCCGGCTACGGCCAGTACGGCCCCTATGCGGAGAAGGCCGGCTTTGCCGCCGTCGCCGAGGCCATGGGCGGCATGCGCACCATCAACGGTTACCCCGACCGGCTGCCGACGCGCACGGGCCTGTCGATCGGCGACACGCTGGCCGGCATCTACACCGCCTTCGGCATCGTCTCGGCGCTCCACCAGCGCTCCCTAGATGGCAAGGGCCAGGTCATCGACGTCGGCCTCACCGACGCCATCCTCGCCTCGATCGAGGGGATCGTGGCGGAGTATTCGGTCACGGGGCACGTGCGCGGGCGCACCGGCCTGACCTCGCCCGGTTTCGCGCCCTCCAACATCTACCCGACGCTGGACGGCCACCACATCGTCATCGGCGCCAATGCCGACACGATCTGCAAGCGGCTCTTCACCGTCATGGGCATGGATTTCCTGATGGAGGATCCGCGCTTTGCCACGCACGGGGCGCGCGGACAGCCGGACAACCAGGCGGAGATCGACCGCATCATCGGCGACTGGACGCGCACCAAGCCGCGCGACGAGCTGCTGGCGCTGCTCGACGGCGCATCGGTGCCGGCGGGCGGGGTCAACGACGCGGCGGCGGTGGCGACAGACCCGCATTTCCGCGCCCGCGACATGATCGTCGAGGTGGAGGCGCAGGGCCTCGGCCGTATGCTGATGCAGGGCATCGTGCCGAAGCTGACCCGCACCCCCGGCGCCATCCGCTGGACCGGCGCGCGGCTCGGCGAACATACCGACGCGGTGCTGGCGGCGGCGGGCTATTCGGCGGAAGAGATCGCGGCAATGCGGACGGGCGGAGTGCTCTGAGAAGTAGAGTTCGGCTGCGGCGCGGGGCGTTCTGCATCGGGCAAGGCGCCAGAAGGTTCCAGCCTTCAAAGTTCCCCGCAGCCCCGAATTGACTTACGCCCCCCGCCCGCGTGAGATCGGCCGATGAGAACCGATCTCGACGCCCTGTTCATGGCCCGCACCGTCGCCCTGTCGCGCGAGCACATGCAGGCCGGCCATGGCGGGCCCTTCGGCGCCGTCGTGGTGATGGAGGGCAAGGTGGTGGCCGAGGGCTGGAACCAGGTCACCTCGACCAACGACCCCACCGCCCATGCCGAGGTCGTCGCCATCCGGCGCGCCTGCACCGCGCTGAACCGCTTCGACCTCAAGGGCGCCACCCTCTATTCGAGCTGCGAGCCCTGCCCCATGTGCCTCGCCGCGGCGCTGTGGGCGCGCGTCGACCGCATCGTCTACGGCAACACCCGCGAGGACGCCGCCGCCATCGGCTTCGACGACGCGCCCTTCTATGCGGAGGTGACGCGCGCACCGGACATCACCATGGCGCGCATGGACCACCGACCCTCGGCAGAGGCGCGCGGCGTCTTCCTCGAATGGGCGGCGAAACCCGACAAGGTTGCCTATTGATGGCGCCGCTGCTGGAAGCCAGGGGCGTCGTCCGCAGGTTCGGCGCCCTCGTCGCCAACGACCATGTCGACCTCGCCGTGGCGCCCTCCGAGATCCACGCCCTGCTCGGCGAGAACGGCGCCGGCAAGTCGACGCTGGTGAAGATCCTCTACGGCCTGTTGCAGCCCTCGGAAGGCACCATCGCCTGGGAGGGCCGGCCGGTGACCATCGCCAGCCCGGCTGCGGCGCGCCGGCTCGGCATTGGCATGGTGTTCCAGCATTTCTCGCTGTTCGAGGCGCTCACCGTCGCCGAGAACGTCGCACTTTCCCTGCCGGCCACCACGCCCATCGCGACGATCGAGGCGGAGGTGGCGCGGCTGTCGCGGGCCTACGGCCTGCCGCTGGAGCCGAAGCGCGAGGTCTGGCGCCTGTCGGTCGGCGAGCGGCAGCGCATCGAGATCGTCCGCGCCCTGCTGCAGGACCCGAAGCTCCTCATCCTCGACGAGCCGACCTCGGTGCTCACCCCGCAGGAGGCCGACCAGCTCTTCGTCACGCTGGAGACCCTGAAGGCCGAGGGGCGGAGCATCCTCTACATCTCCCACAAGCTCGACGAGGTGCGCCGGCTCTGCGACCGGGCGACCGTGCTGCGCCTCGGCAGGGTCGTGGCGACGGCGACGCCGCGGGAGGAGACGGCGGCGAGCCTCGCCCGCCTGATGGTCGGCACGGAGGTCGGCGAGGTGCGCACCGCGCCGCATGCGGCGGGAGCCGACCGTCTGGTGGTCAAGGGCCTGTCGCTGCCGGCAGCCGACACCCACGGCACGCGCCTGAAGGACATCGACCTGACGGTGCGCGCCGGCGAGATCGTGGGGATCGCGGGAATCGCCGGCAATGGCCAGGACGAGTTCTTCGCCGCGCTGTCGGGCGAGAGGACGAGCCCGGCGGAGAGCATCAGCCTGGACGGGCGGGCGATCGGCGGGCTCGGCGTCAGCGCCCGCCGCCGGCTCGGTGCCGCCTTCGTACCGGAGGAGCGGCTCGGCCATGCGGCAGCGCCCGGCTTCACCCTCACGGAAAACGCGCTCCTCTCCGGCCATGCCACCAACGGATTCGTCCGGCGGGGCCTCGTCGACGGCGGTGCGCTGACAGACTGGGTCGCCCGGGTGGTCCGCGCCTTCGACGTCAGGACCAGCGGGCCGAACCCGCAGGCCCGGGCGCTCTCCGGCGGCAACCTGCAGAAATTCGTCGTCGGCCGCGAGATCCTGCGCGAGCCGAAGCTCCTGGTCGTGGCGCAGCCGACCTGGGGCGTCGACGCGGCCGCGGCCACCACCATCCGCCAGGCGCTGGTGGACCTCGCAGCGCGCGGCGCGGCCGTGCTCGTCGTCAGCCAGGACCTCGACGAGCTCTTCGCCCTCGCCGACCGCCTCGCGGTCATCTCGGAGGGGCGGCTCAGCGCGGCGACGCCGACGGCGGGCCTCGACCGCGAGACCGTCGGGCTGATGATGGGCGGCATCCACGGAGTCGCGGCATGAGGACGACTGCCGCCCAAGCCCTTGGGGTGACGCCGCACAAGAGCCCCACCCGCGCCCTCCCCGCGCTCCGCCCGGGGAGGGGGACTACGGCGTCGCACCCCGTTTTCGCGGTCGTGCCAGGCGCGACCGGGAAGGACGAACCGGGACGTCATGGTCCCCCTCCCCGCGCGGAGCGCGGGGAGGGTGCGGGGGCGGCCTTCAGGCCCGCCATCTCCACGAGGCCACCATGCGCCTGATCCTGGAACGCCGCGACGACCGCCCGGCGTGGATTGCGCTCGCCTCGCCGCTGGCCGCCGTGGCGCTTACTCTCGTCGCCGGCGCCATCCTCTTCGCCCTGCTCGGCAAGGCTCCGCTCGCGGCGCTGAAGGTGTTCTTCGTCGATCCCCTGAGCGACGGCTGGGCGCTGCAGGAGCTCGCGGTCAAGGCGACGCCGCTGATCCTCATCGCCGTCGGCCTGACGCTCTGCTACCGCGCCAATGTCTGGAACATCGGCGCAGAGGGCCAGCTCGTCATGGGCGCGGTCTTCGGCTCCTGGCTGGCGCTCGCAACCCACGGCACGCCGAACGGGCCCTGGGTCTGGCCGGCCATGCTGGCGCTCGGCATTCTCGGCGGCCTGCTCTGGGCGCTGATCCCGGCCCTGCTCAAGGCGCGGCTCGGGGTCAACGAGATCCTGACCAGCCTGATGCTGGTCTATGTCGCCGAGCTCATCCTCGACTACCTCGTCCGCGGGCGCTGGCGCGACCCCAAGGGCTTCAATTTCCCGCAGTCGGTGAATTTCGAGCCTGAGGCGACCATGCCGCTGCTCTTCGAGGCGGGCCGCCTGCATGCCGGCTTCCTCATCGCCATCGTCGTGGCGCTCGCCGCAGCGCTGATGATGGGGCGCAGCCTCAAGGGCTTCGAGATCCGCCTCGCCGGGGAGGCGCCGCGCGCTGCCCGGTTCGCCGGCTTCGGCACGGCCCGCACCACTCTCTTCGTCTTCGCCGTCTCCGGCGCGCTGGCGGGCCTCGCCGGCATCATCGAGGTGGCGGGGCCGATCGGCCAGCTCCAGCCCTCCATCTCGCCCGGATACGGCTTCACCGCCATCATCGTCGCCTTCCTCGGACGGCTGAACCCGATCGGCGCGCTGATCGCAGGCCTGTTCCTCGCCCTCACCTTCATCGGTGGCGAGAATGCGCAGATCGCGATGCGAATCCCCCTCGACGTGACGCGCGTCTTCCAGGGCCTGCTCCTGTTCTTCGTGCTCGGCTGCGACACGTTCCTGCTCTACCGGCTGCGGCTGGTCGAACCGGCGAGGGCCGCCTGATGGGCATGACCGAGGCCATCCTCCTCACCATCATCACTGCCGCGACGCCGCTGCTCATCGCCGCGCTCGGCGAGCTGGTGGTGGAACGCTCGGGCGTGCTCAACCTCGGCGTCGAGGGGATGATGATCGTCGGGGCCGCCACCGGCTTCGCCGCCGCCATCCTGACGGGTTCGACCCTCGTCGGCATCCTTGCGGGGATTGCGGCTGGCATGATCCTCGCCGCGGTCTTCGCCGCGCTCGCCCTAGGCCTTGCGGCGAACCAGGTGGCGACGGGCCTCGCCCTCACCATCCTCGGCATCGGCCTGTCGGGCCTCATCGGCCGCGACTTCGTCGGTGCGCGACGCGATCCGCTCGCCAAGATCGCGGTCCCATGGCTCTCCGACCTGCCGGTGGTCGGCAAGGTGCTCTTCACGCAGGACCCGATCGTCTATGCCTCCGCGCTATTGGCGGTGGGCGTCTGGTGGTTCCTGTGGAAGACGCGGGCGGGCCTCGTGCTCAGGGCGGTGGGGGAGAGCCACGGCGCCGCCCATGCGCTCGGCTATCCGGTGCTCCGCATCCGCTTCCTCGCCGTGCTGTTCGGCGGCGGCTGCGCGGGCCTCGCCGGTGCCTATCTCTCGCTCGCCTACACGCCCTTCTGGTCTCCCGGCATGACGGCGGGGCGCGGCTGGATCGCCCTCGCCATCGTCGTCTTCGCGGGATGGCTGCCGTTGCGGGCGGTTCTGGGAGCCTATCTCTTCGGCGGCGTCACGGTGCTGCAGCTCCATGCCCAGGCGCGCGGCTGGGGCATTCCAAGTCAGGCCATGTCGGCGTTGCCCTATCTCGCGACCATCGTCGTTCTCGTCGTCATCAGCCTCCGGCGGCGCGGCGAGGCGCAGGCGCCTGCCGCCCTTGGAACGCCCTTCGTCCCCGACCGCTGATCCGGTGCACAGGCTGTCCGACCGCCGCGACACCGGCGTCGGACACCATTAGAAACCCGCACTCATTTCAAGGGTTTAACGGATGCGCCAGAGCCATGCCCGAGGGCATTCCCCGGCGTTGCGGGCGGGTGGTCGCATTGACTTGTCCCAAGGCAGTCCTTACCCCTTGGGACCATAAGAAGAAGGCTTCGGGGCGTCGTCGTGCGGCGGCGCCGGATCGAACAGAACATCGGAGGAGCCCCATGGCTCTGCGCATTTCCGGCAAGAATCTCGATATCGGCGAGGCGCTCCGCGAGAGGATCGCAGGGCGGGTCGGCGAGGCCGCGCAGCGCTACATCGACGGCCGGGTCACGGGCCACGTCACCGTCGAGAAAGAGGCCCACGGCTTTCGCACCATCGCCGCGCTCCACCTGCCCACCGGCATGTCATTGCAGGCCGAGGCCTTCGCGGCGGACGCCTATGCCGCCTGCGACCTCGGCGTCGAGCGCATCGAGAAGCGGCTCAGGCGCTATGCGCGCCGGCTGAAGGACCGCGCCGGGCACCAGGCCCAGCCGGCCGGCATCGAGATGCCCTATGTCGTCATCGAGGCTCCGAAGGAGGAGACCGAGGAGGACGAGGGCGCCAACGGTGCCTTCGAGCCGGTCATCATCGCCGAGCAGACCTCGTCCATGCGGCGCATGACGGTGGCGGATGCGGTGATGGAACTCGACCTGACCGGTGCGGCCGCGCTCGTCTTCCATCACGCTGTTCACGGCCGCGTGAATGTGGTTTACAGGCGCGCAGATGGCCACGTGGGTTGGATCGATCCGCCGGCCATGGCGAACGGCTCCGCCTGAGCGCGTCATGGCACCGTCATTGCATGGAGATTAATGGCGGGCCTGACGAATCGGTCCGCGTCCTATCCGAGAAGGCAGCCATGCCGCTTCCAGACATCATTGCCGAAGGCGCGATCATTCCCGCCCTCAGGGCGACCTCGAAGAAGCATCTGCTCCAGGAACTCGCCGCCCGTGCGGCGGCCCTGACCGGCAGGCCGGCGCAGGACATCTTCGACACGCTGAGCGAGCGCGAGACCCTGGGCTCCACCGGTGCAGGGAGCGGAATTGCCATTCCGCACGGCAAGCTGCCGAAGCTCGAGCGGGTGTTTGGCCTGTTCGCGCGGCTGGAGCGGCCGGTGGACTTCGACGCCATCGACGGCCAGCCGGTGGACCTCGTCTTCACGCTGCTGGCGCCCGAGGGCGCCGGGGCAGACCACCTGAAGGCGCTGTCGCGAATCGCCCGGCTCACCCGCGATCCCGGCAACGTGCAGAAGCTGCGCAACGCCCGCGACGAAGCGAGCCTGCGCGCCCTTCTCGCGAGCCCCCCGGAAACACACGCGGCGTGAGAGGCCTCGTCCTCGCCGCCTGCCTGGTGGCGGCGGGCATCTCCGCCGCCGAGGCGACCCCCCGGCGCATCGTCTCCCTCAACCTGTGCGCCGACCAGCTCGTGCTGGCGTTGGCCGACCGCAGCCAGATCGCCGCCCTGTCGTCGCTTGCCCGCGACGCCCGCGTGTCGGCGGCAGCCGAGGCCGCCCGCGGTATCCCCCAGACCGGAGGCAGCGCCGAGGAGGCCCTGGCGCTCGCGCCCGACCTCGTCCTCCTCGGTCCGCTCGACAGGCTCGGCACGGGCCGCGTCCTCGCCGCCCGCGGCCTCAGGGTAGAACGGCTCCCCCTGCCCGCTTCGCTCGCCGAAGCCGCCGCACTGGTGCGGCACACGGCCGCGCTGCTCGGCCACCCCGAGCGGGGCGAAGCCCTCGCCCGCCAGCTGGACCTGCCCCCCTCGCAGGACGAGCGGTGGGTGTCGGCCCTGCCCTACGAGCGGCGCGGCTATGCGGCGGGACCGCACTCGATCCTCGGCGAACTCGCCGCGCGCGCCGGCTTCCGTCATGCAGCTCCCGGAACCGGCCTCGGCGGGTTCGTGAGCCTCGAAACGGTGGTGGCGCGCCGGCCCGACGTGCTGATCCTCGGCGAAGGAGCGCCGGGCGCTGCCGACCAGGGCGCGGCCATGCTCGCCCATCCGGCGCTCGCCCGGCTCTATCCACCGAGCAAGCGCGTGGTGGTGCCGGACGCGCTGACCCTCTGCCCCGGCCCAGGATTCGTCGCCGCCCTCCGGCTGCTCAGGCAGGCGCATTCCGGCCTTTCGCCCTGAGGCCGGGCACCGAACCGCCGCAATTGCCGGCCAGCCTTGTCCAGGTCTTGGCTTGTCCGCTGCGGATGCCCAGATAAACTCGCCGGGACCGCACGGTCCTCATCCGATGCCAGAGCGGAGCCAGCGTGTCCGACAGGATTGCCTTCGACGAATGCCTGCAGCTCGTGCTGAAGCTCGACGCCATGAAGCCGGCCGAGGGCCAGCCGAGGCGGCTCGACGCACTGTTCCGCGACCTCGCGCGGTTCAAGCCGCACCAGCCGGCCTATGAGCTGCAGGACCTGATCTGGGCGATCTGGACCAATCACGAGGACGACTATGCCGACGAGGCGATGGAACAGGCGATCAACGCCATCGCGCTGAAGGACTACGACGTCGCCCAGCTGGTCCTCGACGCCCTGGTGGATGCCCGCCCGGAATGGTCGGAGGCCTGGAACAAGCGGGCCACGCTCAACTTCATCCGCGGCGACGACGCCTATGCGGTGCGTGACGTGATGGAGGCGCTGAAGCGCGAGCCGCGCCATTTCGGCGCGCTGTCGGGCTTCGCGCAGATCTGCCTGCGCCACGGCCGCGAGACCGAGGCCCTCATCGCCTTCGAGGCGGCGCTGGCGGTGAACCCGCATCTCGAGGGGGTTGCGGCCCTCGTCGCCGAGATGCACGCCAATGGCGGGCGCGTCCTGCACTGAGACGGCTGCCCGCGGCGGCGCGAAGCGGATAAGCCTCGGGTCCCTCCGCCCGGCGTGCTGATCCCGTGTTCCTCCTCTCCCTCCTCCTGAAGGCTGCGACCACGGCGTTCATCGTCGTCGCGGCATCGCTCGTCGCCGAGCGGTCGCGCCCCTTCATCGCCGCCCTCGTGCTGGCGTTGCCGGTCTCGACCGGGCCGGCCTATGTGCTGCTGGCGCTCGACCATGACGCCGCCTTCATCGCCCGCGCGGCGCTGTCGAGCCTTGCCGGCAATGTCGCCATCGTCCCCGCGGCGCTCGCCTATGCCTTTCTCGCCCGGCGCGGAGCGGGCCTCGCCATCGCCTTTGCCGGCATGGTCGCCGCCTGGCTCGCGGGGGTGCTCGCGGTGAAGGCCTTCGACTGGACCATCGGCTCGGCGCTGATCCTCAACCTCGTCGTGTTTGCCGCGGCCGCGGCCATCACCTGGTCGTGGCGGGGCGGGGAGAAGCCGCCGCCCATGCGCCGGCGCTGGTTCGACATTCCCCTGCGCGCGACCATCGTCGTCTCGGTGGTGGTCGGCGTGATCCTCGTGTCGGAGCGGGTCGGTCCCGCGGCGACCGGCATGGCGGCGCTGTTTCCGGCGAGCTTTTCGAGTTTCATCCTGCTGATGCACCGCCGCCTCGGCGGCCCGGCGGTGGCCGCCGCCTTCGTCAACGGCATGACGATGATCTTCGGCTTCACCGGCTACCTGCTGGTCATGCACCTCTTCGCGCTACGCGGCGAGGTGTGGACCGGCATGGCCATCGGCCTCTGCATCCCGCTCGCCTGGTCGGCAATCCTGCTGGTGCTGAACCGGGTCAGGGCGTCCTGACGCGTCGCGCCTTCAGCGCATAGAGCGCCTCGTGGGCCTCGCGCGGCGTCATGTCGTCGGGGTCCATGCCGTCGAGAAGATCGAGGACGGGGTCGGCCTGTGGTGCCGCCACGGGCCGGGGCGCCGCGGCGAAGAGCGGGAGGTCGTCCACCATCCGCCGCGTCGGCGCGGACCGGTCGGTCGCCTCCAGCTCGGCCAGCACCTGCCGCGCGCGCTCGACCACAGTGGATGGCAGGCCCGCGAGCTTCGCCACCTGGATGCCGTAGGAGCGGTCGGCGGCCCCTTCCGTCACCTCGTGCAGGAAGATCACGTCGCCGCGCCATTCCTTCACGCGCATGGTGGCGTTGGAGAGCCGGTCCAGCCTCCGCGACAGCACGGTCAGCTCGTGGAAGTGGGTGGCGAAGAGCGCCCGGCAGCGGTTCGTCTCGTGCAGGTGCTCCACCGCCGCCCAGGCGATGGAGAGGCCGTCGAAGGTCGCCGTGCCGCGGCCGATCTCGTCGAGGATGACGAGGGCGCGCGGGCCCGACTGGTTGAGGATCGCCGCCGTCTCGACCATCTCGACCATGAAGGTGGAGCGGCCGCGGGCGAGATCGTCGGCGGCGCCGACGCGGGAGAAGAGACGGTCGACGATGCCGATATGGGCCGAGGCCGCCGGCACGAAGGCGCCGGCCTGGGCGAGCACCGCCACGAGGGCGTTCTGCCGGAGGAAGGTCGACTTGCCCGCCATGTTGGGACCGGTGATCAGCCAGATGCGGCCGCGGGGCTCGTGGCTCTTGCCGTCGCTCCCGGAGAGGTCGCAGTCGTTGGCGACGAAGGGGGCGCGGCCGCGGATCGCCTGCTCGACGACGGGATGGCGCGCCTGCTTCACCGCGAAGGCGAGGGAATTGTCCACCAGCGGCCGGCACCAGGCCTCCTCGGCCGCGAGCGTGGCGTTGGAGGCGGCGACGTCGAGGACGGCGATGGCGCTCGCGGCCGCGCGGATGGCGTCGGAGCGGTCGAGTATGGCGCGCACCAGCTCGGCGAAGACGTCGAGCTCAATGCCCAGCGCCCGGTCGGCGGCACCGGCGATCTTCGCCTCCAGCTGGCCGAGCTCCGTGGTGGAGAAGCGCATCGCGCCCGCCATGGTCTGGCGATGGATGAAGGTCTCGTTCAACGGGGCCTTCAGGAAGGTCTCGCCGTGCTGCTGGGCGACCTCGACGAAATAGCCGAGCACATTGTTGTGCTTGACCTTGAGGGCGCGGATGCCGGTCTCCTCGGCGTAGCGGGTCTGCAGCGAGGCGATGACGCGGCGGCTCTCGTCGCGCAGGGCCCGGGTCTCGTCGAGGCTGTCGCGGTAGCCGGGCCTGACGAAGCCGCCGTCGCGCTTGAGCAGCGGCAGGTCCTCGGCGAGCGCTGCGGCGAGGTGGGCGGCCAGCACCTGATCGGGACGGGCGAGGCCTTCCGCCGCGGCGGTGAGTTCGCCGGCGCCCGTGTCCGCGACGAGATCGGCGAGGCTCGCTGCGGCGACGAGGCCCTGGCCGATGGCCGCGAGATCGCGCGGGCCGCCGCGGTCCATGGC
>NZ_JBQVQL010000089.1:0-18094 GCF_052440005.1 Phreatobacter sp. | reverse complement strand
GTGCGCGGGCGGGCGCGGCAGGTCGCGCAGCGGCCCCAAGTCGGCGAGGAGCCCTTCCCGCTGCGCGCGCAGGGGCAGCGCGCGGAGGATGCGCCTGAGCTCGTCCGCGCGGGCGCGTGCGACGCCGAGGTCCCTCGCCGCGCCGGCATAGGACGCCTCCGCGCGCGCGAGGCTCTCCGCCAGCCGGGCATGTTCGGAGGCCTGGACGTCGACCTCGTCGCGCTTTGTCTTCAGGTCGGTGTGCCGCCGCTTCAGAACGGCGATGTGCGTGGAACTCGCCCGCTTGCGGAAGATTTTGTCCGCCTCATCGGTGACCTCGTCGAGCTTGCGCGACAGCTCAGCAAGGCCGCTGCTGGCGGAAAAGAGCAGCTCGCCGATGTCGCCCTGGCTGTCGAGGATGGCGTCGCCGCCGAGCTCCAGTGTCTCGTCGTCGAGCGAGAACATCATCCGGTAGCTGTCCCGGGTGAGGCCGCCGAGCGGGCCCGCCAGCAGCGCGGGGGCCAGCACCTCGCCCCTGGCGTTGCGCAGGGAATGGGTGCGCTGTTTGATCCGGCGGACCTCGTGGACGGCGCCGTCGAACTCCAGCGCCGCGCCCACCTCCATCGATGCGTAGGGATGGAGGAAGGCGTAGCGGCTCTGCTCCTGGATGCCGAAGAGCACGTCGAGATAGCCGTTGAGCGAGGTGGACTTGCCCGCCTCGTTCGGGCCGTAGACGACGTGGAGATCGAGCCCCTCCGCCGGCTTAGCGCCGAAGTCGAGGACCCGGTCGGTGAACCGGCCGTAGCGGACGAGGTCGAGGCGCTGCAATCGCATCAGCGCTCTCCGCCGGCGTCGGCCTCGAGCCGGGCGAGGACGTCCTCCCCCGCTTCCGCCAGCAGCGTCTCGACGAAAGCCTCGAATTCCTCCTCCGAGCCGCCGGAGAAGGCGCCGGCATCGCCCGGCAGGTCGTCGCGCAGCTCGCGGACGAGGTCGCGCACCGCCTCGCGCACGCCGTGCTGGCCGGCCGCTCCGGCGCGCAGCAAGTCGGCGAGCTCGCGGACCGGATCGGCGGCGCCGGTGTCGCGCGGCGCGGCGGGCGTCTCCACCGCGAGCTCTATCTTGTCGATCCAGGTCCGACCGCCGGCCTCGATGCGGTGCTCGATCTCGGTGGTGAGCAGGTCGCGGTCGCGCCGGAGCCGCCAGGCGAGCGGCGTTGCGCCCGAGAGCATCAGACGGCCGACGAGATGTGGCGCCTCGGTGCGGTCGCGCTGGCGGCCGATGGCCTGCTCGATGGCGTCCACCGCCTCCCGCCAGGAGGCGATGCCCGTGAGGTCGACGGGAATGCGCTCGAACTGCGCGATGCTGGTCGGCCATTCCTCGACCGTGATGCGGCGGTCGTCGCCGACGGTGACGAGCGAGACCGTTTTCAGGCCGGCCTCGTTGATGTCGCGGCCCTGCGGCATGCCGGGCATGACGACGGTGCGCGCGCCGGCATGGTGGCTGCGCACGTGGACATGGCCGAGCGCCCAGTAGTCGAAACCCGAGCCGTGAAGGTCACTGGGGGAGCAGGGCGCATAGACGTCGTGGCCCGGCGCGCCGGCGAGGCTGGTGTGCATCACGGCGACGTTCACCGCATCGGCCACCGGCTGGCGGAACTTCGGCACCAGGCTTTCGGGCGCATGGGGCCGCGAGAAGCTGATGCCGTGGACGGCGATGCCGACACCCTTGCCGGCGATCTCCACCGTCTCCCCGCGGCCGCCGAAGACTTTCACGCTGGGCGGCAGGATCAGCTCCTGCGTGATCTTCGACAGGGCGTCGTGGTTGCCGCGCACCTTGAACACGGCGATGCCAGCCTCGTGGAGCCGCCCGAGCTGGGTTGCGAGGAAACGCGCCGTCTTCATCGAGGTCTGGTCGCCGTCGTAGAGATCGCCGGCGATCACCAGGGCATCCACCTTCTGGTCGAGGCACAGGTCGACGATGGCGACGAGGGCCTGCCGCGTGGAATCGCCGATCAGGGTGGCGAGCGCCGGATTGCGCAGCGCCAGCGACCGCAGGGGTGAATCCAGGTGGATGTCCGCGGTGTGGACGAAGCGGAATGGCAAGGCGGTCTATCCTCGGGCCGGCGCGGAATCGGCCCCCGACCTTGCCCCTTTGCGCGGGGCTGCTCAACAGCGCAGGCGGCGGGCCTGCCGAAGGCGCGGATAGGCCTGCGGCGCAATGTCGCCGGCCTGCGCCATGGGGGGAACACATCCGCCCGTCACCTGTTGGAGAGGGTCGGACTGCCCGGCGCCGGGCTCCGACGCCCCTGCTCGCCGACGGTCCGAGACCGTTGCCGGCGCGACCCCTTCCGCCCGATGCGGTCGCGCAGCAGCTTCCCCACCGAGAGGACTTCATGACCGTATCGACCTTGCGGCGATCCGCTCTCGCCCTGTTCGTCCTCGCCGCCGTCGCGGCCGGCCTGTGGTGGACGCAGCCCGCCTTCCTCTCCCGTCTCGGTCTGCCTGGCGGAGCTGCCGAGACGGCGCGGCCGGGCCGTCCCACCGGCGGAGCCATGCCGGTCGAGGTGGCGCGGGCGGCGCGCGAGCGCGTGGCCGACCAGGTCGACGCCATCGGCACGCTGGCGGCCAACGAGCAGGTCAACATCGCTCCGGAGGTCGCCGGGCGCATCGTCGCCTTCCATTTCCGCGAGGGCCAGCGGGTGGAGGAGGGCGCGAAGCTCGTCGATCTCGACGCGACCATCGCCGCCGCGGAGCTGCGGCAGGCCGAGGCGAACCTCTCCCTGGCGCAGGACGTCTATGACCGCAGCCAGACACTCGTCCAGCGCGGCGCCGGCACGCAGGTCGCCCTCGAACAGGCGACGGCGCAGCTCGCCGTCGCGCGCGCCAACGTGGCGGCGGCCGAGTCGAAGCTGCGGCAGCTGACCCTCACCGCGCCCTTCTCGGGCGTGGTCGGCCTGCGCAGCATCAGCGTCGGCAACATCGTGCCGGCCGGGCAGGCGATCACCACACTGACCCAGCTCGACCCGATCAAGCTCGACTTCTCGATCCCCGAACTGTTCATCGGTGCCGCCACTGCCGGCCAGACGGTGGACGTGCGCGTCGACGCCTTCCCCGACCAGCGCTACAGCGGCGCGGTCTATGCCATCGACCCCGTGATCGACGCCTCGGGCCGGGCGCTGCGGCTGCGGGCGACCATTCCCAATGCCGACGGGGCGCTGCGGCCCGGTCTTTTCGCCCGTGTCTCGCTCACCACCGCCGTCCGCGAGGATGCCGTGGTCATTCCCGAAGCGGCGCTCGTCGCCTCGGCGTCGGGCCGGGATCTCGCGGTCTACGTGGTCCGCGAGGGCCGGGCGTCCATGGTGACGATCAGCGCCGGCCGCCGGTTCGACGGCAAGGTGGAGGTTACGCAGGGCATCGCGGCGGGAGATATGGTGGTCACCGCCGGCCAGATCCGCCTGCGCGACGGCGCGGCGGTGAACGTCATCGAACCGCCCCCGGCACCGTCCACGGCGCCGCCGGCGAGCGCCGGACCGACCGCGTCCGTGCGGCCGGAGCGCCGGCGATGAACCCCTTCGCGGTCTTCGTCCAGCGACCCGTCTTCTCCACCGTCCTCAGCATTCTCGTGGTGCTGATCGGTGCGGTCTCCTATTCGCGCCTCGCGGTGCGGCAGTTCCCCAATATCGACGAGCCCATCGTCTCGGTGCGCACCACCTACCAGGGGGCGAGCGCGGAGATCATGGAAACGCAGGTCACCCAGGTGCTGGAGGATTCGATCGCCGGCATCGAGGGCATCGAGATCATCACCTCGGCGAGCCGCCAGCAGACCAGCAACATCTCCGTGCGCTTCCGCCCCGAGATCAATCCGGATGTCGCCGCCTCGGACGTCCGGGACCGCGTGTCGCGGGTGCGCGGGCGCCTGCCCGACGAGATCGAGGAGCCGATCATCGCCAAGGTGGAGGCCGATGCCCAGCCGGTCATCTATCTGTCGCTGACCGGCCAGGGGCTGAGCGCGCTGGAGCTCACCGACTTCGCCAGCCGCTTCATCGTCGACCGCCTGCAGACGGTCACGGGCGTTTCCGAGGTTCGCATCCTCGGTCAGCGCACCTTCGCCATGCGGATCTGGATCGACCGCGCGCGGCTCGCTTCCTACCAGCTCACCGTGCAGGAGGTGGAGGCTGCGCTGCGCGCCCAGAACGTGGAAATCCCCGCCGGCCTGATCGAGAGCCAGTCGCGGGAGTTCACGGTGCTGACGCAGACGGGCCTGACGACGCCGCAACAGTTCCGCGCCATCGTGCTGCGCGAGCAGAACGGCGCGACCGTGCGGCTCGGCGACGTGGCGAAGGTGGAGATCGGCCCGCGCGACCAGCGCAGTTCGGCCTGGTTCGGCGGCGTGCCGTCGGTGACGCTCGGCATCGTGAAGCAGGCCACCGCCAATCCGCTGGACGTGTCGGCGGGCGTCACGCGCGCGCTGCCGGCCATCTCCGACGACCTGCCGCCGTCGATGCGGCTCGCCTTCTCCTTCGATTCCTCGGTCTTCATCGCCCGCTCGATCAGCGCTGTCTATGTCACCATCGCCGAGGCGGTGGTGCTGGTCGTTCTCATCATCCTCCTCTTCCTGCGCTCGTTCCGGGCGACGCTGATCCCGCTGGTCACCATCCCGATCTCGCTGATCGGCGCCTTCGCGCTGATGCTGGTCTTCGGCTTCTCGGTGAACACGCTGACGCTTCTGTCCCTGGTGCTGGCGATCGGCATGGTGGTGGATGACGCGATCGTGGTGCTGGAGAACATCTACCGCCACATCGAGGACGGCATGGAGCCGGTCGCAGCCGCCATGCGCGGCATCCGCGAGATCGCCTTCGCCGTCGTCGCCATGACGCTGACGCTGGTGGCGGTCTATGCGCCCATGGCCTTCGCGACGGGGCGCATCGGCAAGCTCTTCATCGAGTTCGCCCTGACGCTGGCCGGTGCCGTCGTCGTCTCCGGCTTCGTCGCCCTGACGCTGACCCCGGTCATGTGCGCCAAGCTGCTGCGCCGGCAGGAGACCCACGGACGCATCTACATGATCCTGGAGCGTGGCTTCGTCGCCATGACCAACGGCTATCGGCGCTCGCTCGAGGCGGCCCTCTCCGTCCGCTGGCTCGTCATCCTGATCGCGCTGGGTTCCGCCGGTGTCGGCGCCTGGTCCTTCACGCTGCTGCGCTCGGAACTCTCTCCCGTCGAGGACCAGGGTTCGATCCGCGCCCAGGGCACGGCGCCGGAAGGCGCGACGCTGAGCTTCACCGCCGACCAGGCGCGGCGCATCGAGCCGGTGCTCGCGGCCCATCCGGACGTGCAGGCCTATTTCACCATCGTCGGCTTTCCCGACGTGACCCGCGCCATCGTCATCGCCCGGCTGAAGCCCTGGGAGGAGCGCGACCGCTCCCAGCAGGACATCGTCACAGAGATCAACCGCGAGCTGGCGAAGATCCCGGGCGTGCGCATGTTCGCGGCCAATCCGCCGGCGCTGGGCGGCGGCCGGCAGGGCAGCCCGGTCGAGTTCGTCATCCGCACCTCGGAGCCCTACGCGAAGCTCAAGGACTATTCCGACCGGCTGCTGGAAGCCGCGGCGGCCTCGCCGGCGCTGGCCAATCTCGACAGCGACCTCATCCTCAACAAGCCGCAGATCCGCGTCGACATCGACCGGCAACGGGTCGCCGACCTCGGCCTTTCCATCGAGGTGATCGGACGGACGCTGGAATCGCTCCTCGGCGGACGGCAGGTGACCCGCTTCACCCAGAACGGCGAGCAGTACGATGTGATGGTCCAGGTGGCGGATGCCGAACGCGCGACGCCCGACGTGCTCAGCGCGATCTACGTGCGCTCCTCACGCGGCGATATGGTGCAGCTCTCCAGCGTGGTGACCGCGACCGAGACCATCGCCCCGCGCGAACTCAACCGCTTCAACCAGTTGCGCGCCGCCACCATCACGGCGACCCCGGCGCCCGGCTATACGCTGGGCGACGCGCTCGCCGCGCTGGAGACGGCGGCGGCCGAGGTGCTGCCGCCCACCGTTCAGATCGATTATGGCGGGCAGAGCCGCGAATTCCGCCAGACCGGCGCCAGTATCGTGCTGGTCTTCCTGCTGGCGCTCGGCTTCATCTACCTGGTGCTGGCGGCCCAGTTCGAGAGCTTCGTTGATCCCTTCGTCATCATGGTCTCGGTGCCCCTGTCGATCACCGGGGCACTGGCGACCCTCGCCCTGACCGGAGGCTCGCTCAACATCTACAGCCAGATCGGACTGATCACGCTGATCGGGCTCATCACCAAGCACGGCATCCTCATCGTGGAATTCGCCAACCAGCTGCGCGAGGAGGGCCGCGAGAAGGGCGAGGCCCTGGTGGAGGCGGCGATCCTCAGGCTGCGGCCCATCCTGATGACGACGGGAGCCATGGTGCTCGGCGCGGTGCCTCTGGCGCTCGCGACGGGGGCGGGTGCCGAGAGCCGCTCGCAGATCGGCTGGGTCATCGTCGGCGGCATGACCTTCGGCACGCTGCTCACGCTCTACGTGGTGCCGGTCGCCTACAGCCTCCTGTCGCGCAGCCATGCGGCGCCCGCACCGGCGGAGGGCGCGGTCCAGCCTGCCGAATAGGCCCGCCTCCGGCCTCGGACGGACGGCCGGGGCGACCGGTGGCGGGGTGGCGTGCTAGGTCTCCTCGCCCCAGCCATCGCAGCAGGACGGACAGGACCCATGAGTGAGGACCATCAGCGCGTCGCGCTCGTCACAGGCGCGGCGCAGGGCATCGGCCTCGCCACGGCCACCCGCTTCCTCGCCGACGGGTGGTCGGTCGCCATGCTCGACGTCAACGGTGCGGTGCTCGCGGCGTCAGCGGCCGGCCTCGGCGCCGCCGACCGCATTCTCGCCCTGACGGCGGACGTGTCGAAACCGGCCGATGTCGACGCGGCACTCGCCGCCGTCGCGGCCCGGTTCGGGCGGCTCGACGCCCTCGTCAACAATGCCGGCATCGCGCATTTCGGTCCGCTGATGGATACCCCGCTCGAGGCCTGGAACGAGGTGATGGCGGTGAACCTCACGGGGCCCTTCATCATGACCAAGGCGGCGGTGCCGCTGATGCGCGAGACGGGCGGCGCCATCGTCAACATCACGTCCATTTCCTCGCTCCGCGCCTCGACGCTTCGCATCGCCTACGGCACGTCGAAGGCGGGGCTCGGCCACCTGACGAAGCAGATGGCGGTGGAGCTCGCCAGCTACGGCATTCGCGTCAACGCGGTGGCGCCGGGCCCGGTCGACACGGCCATGGCGAAGAAGGTCCACTCGCCGGAGATCCGCGCCGACTACCACGACGCCATCCCGCTGAACCGCTACGGCCTGCCGGAGGAACTGGCGGACGCCATCGTCTATCTCTGCGGCCCGGGTGCGAGCTACATCACCGGCCAGACGCTGGCCGTGGACGGCGGGTTCGACGCCGCCGGCATCGGCCTGCCGACGCTCAGGCGCAGCCAGAACGGCTAGGCGAGGCGGGCCCGTGCGCCCGGCGGGATCGTCGGCGCCGCTGCGTTGAGCTGCTCGACGGCAAAGCCCGCGGCGGCCTTGTAGCCCGCCATGAAGGCGGTGCGCTCGGCGGCGGGAACGACGGCGTCGATGTCGTCGAAGGTGCCGCCGCAACGCTCGTCGACGAGGTTGAGGAGGCCGAAGGGGCCGGCGCCGCGGTTGCGCAGCACCACCTGCGAGATCGGCGCGCAGAGCTTCTGATCATAGGCGGCAAGCGCCTCGGCGTTGACCCCGTGCGCGACGATGGCCGCGCCGAGGACGCGGGCGTCGACGATGGCCTGGCTCGCGCCGTTGGAGCCCGTCGGATACATGGCGTGGGCCGCGTCGCCGAGCAGCGCCACCGGCCCGTCCTGCCAGGTCGGCACGGGGTCGCGGTCGATCATCGGGTTCTCGTAGACCTTGTCGGCGCCGCGGATCAGGGCGGGGACGTCGAGCCAGTCCCAGCGCCAGTCGGCGAAGTGGTGGGCGAATTCGTCGATGCCGACCTCGCGGAACCAGCCGCGCTGCTTCCAGCCCTCGGAATTGTCGACCACCACCTCGGCGATCCAGTTGATGGTGGCGAGGCCGTCGGCGCCGGGAGGCGAGATCGGATAGACGACGACGCGGTGGCGGTGGGTGCCGAGGCCGATGAAGGAGGCGCCGGTGCGGATCGGCCGGCCCCGGCTGGTGCCGCGCCACATCAGCGCGCCGCCCCAGTGGATCGGCGGCTGGTCGGGGTGCATCTGCGCGCGGACGGCAGAGTGGATGCCGTCGGCGCCGATCAGCAGCGTGCCGTGCTCCTCCGAGCGGCTGCCGTCCGCCGCCTCGACGAAGGCGGTGACGCCGTCGTCCTGCCTGCGATAGCCCTTGACCTGCCGGCCGAGCCTGACGGCATCCGGCCCGAGCCGCTCCACCACCTTGTCGTGCAGCAGCATGTGCAGAAGGCCGCGATGCACGGCATATTGCGGCCAGTTGTAGCCGGCGAGGAGCCCGCGCGGTTCGGCATAGATGTCGTTGCCGTTGAGGCCCACCAGCGCCCATTCCTTCGCAGGCAGGCCCACCCGGTCGAGATCGCCATCGCCGATGCCGAGGTCGCCGAGTTCGCGCACGGCGTTGGGTTGCAGGTTGATGCCGACGCCGAGCGGGCGCATCTCGCGCACGCTTTCATACACGGTGCAGGGCACGCCGATCTGGTGGAGCGTCAGCGCCGTGACGAGGCCGCCGATGCCGCCGCCGGCGATGATGACGGATGGGTCGGTCATGGCAACTCGGCTCGCAGGGACAGAAGAAACGTCAGGGCGGTTACCGCCGCCTCTCCCCTCGCCCTTAGCGATTTCCGGCGGGCGCGGCCAGTCCCTATCCGCCGGGGGGCGCAAAGCCGCGGATGAGCGGCGCCAGTTCGACGTCGTCGATCAGGGCGGCTGCCTCGGCGACATCCATCCAGCGGCGCTCGCGGCGCTTGCGCTCCGGCCAGGCCGAGTTCTGCCGCCGTACCTCGAGCGCGTAGACCTCGACCCGGCAGCGCG
The DNA here is from genome assembly GCF_052440005.1 of Phreatobacter sp. Classification (GTDB taxonomy): domain Bacteria; phylum Pseudomonadota; class Alphaproteobacteria; order Rhizobiales; family Phreatobacteraceae; genus Phreatobacter. The sequence continues at coordinate 9,062 of NZ_JBQVQL010000089.1, read as the reverse complement.
CGACGGCGCCGGTCGAGAGCACCTTGTCATAGTGGTAGGACCCGATCGCCCGCTTGCCGATCTTGCCCTCGACGCCGGCCTCCTCGGCCGCTTCCTGCGCCGCGACCTTGTGGGCTGGTCGCTTGCCCATGGGCCAGCCCTTGGGAATGATCCAGCGACGCGTGCTGCGGGAGGTGATGAGCAGGATTTCGAGGCCGCCCTCCGCGGCAACGCGATAGGGCAGGGCCGCGAACTGGAGGCGGTTGCGCTCGTCGGGAGTTGCGCGGTCGACGCCGGCCGGTCCGGCGTCCGGCTCCTCATCCATCGCCGTGGTCTCCCTGCGGTCCGCCGCCTGCATGTGAATGGCCTTTCCAGACGCCCCTCGGCGGCACGGGCCACAGATCGCAGACCTACATGGCCGGCTCAAGGCGCCGTTTCGGTATTCTGTTACAGATTCGTCATACAAAGTCCCATCGCATTGCGGTGGAAAGGAAAAATCCAGTCCTGCCGGTTTCGTTCCTTTTGCTGCTGCGGGGGTACATCGGGGGACGGCGGATGTTGCGCCTCTTCGCAGGGCGTTCGGTGGGCAGCATGAAGCGGAGGAGCGCGGCGCCTGACGTCGTTCTGAAATGCTGCGTCCCGAACATCCAGCGCGCCGGCCGTCGAGCCGGTTGTCCGCCGGAGATCCCCATGTCCATCCGCCCCAGCCTCTGCCTCCTGCTGGTCCTGTGCTCTCCAGCCATGGCGCAACCGACCGGCGACAGCCTGCCGGACCGCCGTCCGGGCCATTGGGAGCTCACCATGCTGCTCGAGGGCCGCGCGGGCGGGCCGGAAATCAAGGCGGAGAGCTGTACGGACGCGGCGACCGAGCGGCAGATGATGCAGTTCGCGCTGGGCGTCGCCGGCGGCACCTGCCAGCGTTACCAGGTGCGCCGGGTCGGCCAGGAGTATCACGTCGACGTCGACTGCCAGATGGGCCCGATGCGCACCGTCTCGCGCTCGGTGATGAGCGGCGACTTCCAGACCGCCTATTCCATCAGGATCGAGGGCACCGTCACCATGCCCGGCCAGCCGCAGCAGCAGACCATGATCGTGCAGAACGCCCGCTGGCGCGGGGCGACCTGCTCGGGGGGCCTCGTGCCGGGGGACATCCAGACGGGCGGCCAGAAGGTCAACATCCTCAGCCTCGGCGCCGCCGCCTCCCCGCCGCCGCGCCGCTGAGGGCCGGCACGCGCAGGGAGCCCGTATGGTTCACGCAACTGCGTGATTTCGCGCTCTGCCGCCCTTCCTCACCGCGGCCGCATGGCGTATGGCCCCCGGCAACACCAGTCACCGGGCAGTCCACGCGTATGATTCGACTCGAGAGCATCGGAAAGCAGAACGGCAAGCAGATCGTCTTCATTGAGGCCTCTGCCGCCCTGCAGCGGGGCGAGAAGATCGGCCTCGTCGGCCCCAACGGCGCCGGCAAGACGACACTGTTCCGCATGATCACCGGCGAGGAGCCGCCCGACGAGGGCCAGGTCTCCACCGACCGCGGCGTCACCATCGGCTATTTCAGCCAGGACGTCGGCGACATGGCCGGGCGGAGCGCCGTGGCCGAGGTGATGAACGGGGCCGGCCCGGTGAGCGAGGTCGCCGCCGAGCTGAAGGCGCTGGAGGCGGCCATGGCCGACCCCGAGCAGGCGGACCGCATGGACGAGATCATCACCCGCTACGGTGAGGTGCAGGGTCGTTTCGAGGAGCTCGACGGCTATGCGCTGGACGGGCGGGCGCGCGAGGTCCTCGCCGGCCTCGGCTTCTCCGAAGAGATGATGGAAGGCGACGTCGGCAAGCTCTCGGGCGGCTGGAAGATGCGCGTGGCGCTCGCCCGGATCCTGTTGATGCGTCCCGACGTGATGCTGCTCGACGAGCCGTCCAACCACCTCGACATCGAGAGCCTGATCTGGCTGGAAGCCTTCCTCAAGGGTTTCGAGGGCGCGCTGATGATGACCTCGCACGATCGCGAGTTCATGAACCGCATCGTCGGCAAGATCATCGAGATCGATGGCGGTTCACTCACCACCTATTCGGGCGACTACGGCTTCTACGAGCAGCAGCGCGCGCTCGCCGAGAAGCAGCAGCAGGCGCAGTTCGAGCGCCAGCAGGCGATGCTCGCCAAGGAGATCGCCTTCATCGAGCGGTTCAAGGCCCGGGCCTCCCATGCCGCGCAGGTGCAGAGCCGGGTGAAGAAGCTGGACAAGATCGACCGCGTCGAGCCGCCGCGCCGCCGCCAGACGGTGATGTTCGAGTTCCAGCCGGCGCCCCGCTCGGGCGAGGACGTGGTCAGCCTGAAGGGCGTCCACAAGCGCTACGGCAGCCGCACGATCTACGAGGGGCTCGACTTCCAGGTGCGCCGCCGCGAGCGCTGGGCGATCATGGGCGTCAACGGGGCGGGCAAGTCGACGCTCTTGAAGCTCGTCACCGGTGCGACCGAGCCGGACAGCGGCCAGGTGGCGCTCGGGGCGAGCATCAAGATGGGCTATTTCGCCCAGCACGCCATGGAATTGCTGGACGGCGAGCAGACCGTGTTCCAGTGGCTGGAGGAGGCCTTCCCCCAGGCGGGCCAGGGCTCGCTCAGGGCGCTGGCGGGCTGCTTCGGCTTCTCCGGCGACGACGTGGAAAAGCGCTGCCGGGTGCTCTCGGGCGGCGAGAAGGCGCGGCTGGTGATGGCCCGCATGCTCTACGATCCGCCGAACTTCCTGGTCCTGGACGAGCCGACCAACCACCTCGACATGGCCACCAAGGAGATGCTGATCAAGGCGCTGGCCGGCTACGAGGGCACCATGCTCTTCGTCTCGCACGACCGGCACTTCCTCGCCGCCCTCTCCAACCGGGTGCTGGAACTGACGCCGGAGGGCATCCACGCCTATGGCGGCGGCTATACCGACTATGTCGCCCGCACCGGCCAGGAAGCGCCGGGCCTGCGCAGCTGATCCGTCGCCGGCTCCCTTCCGTAGAACACGTAGGTTCGGGCGCGCACGGCGTGCCGGTCCCGCCAGCCAGCCCCCATGGCTGAGAATGCGCGTGCCGCTCCCCCCGGCCCGCGCGGGAGGCTGCCCTGGCCCGGGCAGCCTCCCTTTTCCCCGGCCACCCGCCTAAGGTCGGGGATACGCCGCAGGGGGACGGAATGGCCGATCACGAAATCTTCGAACTGAAGTCCTTCGCGCTGCAGTGCGGGCTGACGCTGCCCCTGGCGCGCCTCGCCTACAAGACCTACGGCACGCTGAACGCCGCGCGTAGCAACGCCATCCTCTACCCAACCTCCTACGGCGCCCATCACAGCGACGTCGACTGGCTGATCGGGCCCGGCCGGGTGCTCGATCCGGAGCGCTGGTTCATCATCATCCCCAACCAGTTCGGCAACGGGCTCTCCTCCTCGCCGAGCAACCTTCCCGAGCCCTTCGGTCTCGGCCGCGACCCGGTCTTCACCCATGTCGACAATGTCGCCGCGCAGGAGCGCCTGCTCCGCGAGGTCTTCGGCATCGAGCGCCTCGCCCTCGTCTACGGCTGGTCGATGGGCGGCCAGCAGGCGCTGCACTGGGGCGCGCTGCATCCCGACCGGGTCGGCGCCATCTGCGCGGTCTGCACCTCGGCGCGCACCAGCCCGCACAACAAGGTCTTTCTCGAGGGCATCCGGGCAACGCTGAAAACCGACGGTACCTATCGCGACGGACGGTTCACCGAGCGCCCGGTGAAGGGCCTGCGCGCCTTCGCCCGCGTCTATGCCGGCTGGGCGATGAGCCAGGCCTTCTACCGGCAGGAGGTGTGGCGGACCGTCGGCTTCTCGTCGCTGGAGGACTTCCTCGTGCGCAGCTGGGAGGCGAATTTCCTGAGGCGCGATGCGGCCGACCTCCTGTCGATGATCGAGACCTGGATGGCCTCCGACATCTCCGACAATGCGGTGTTCGGCGGCGACCTGAAGCGCGCGCTCGGCGCCATCACGGCGCCCTCGATCATCATGCCGTCGGAGACGGACCTCTATTTCCCGGTGGAGGACGGCGCCATCGAGACGGCGCAGATGCCGAATGCGGAGCTCAGGCCGATCCCTTCCATCTGGGGCCACCGGGCCGGCAATCCCTCGCTGAACCCCGAGGACGAGGCCATGCTGCGGCAGGCGGTGACGGATCTCATCGGCTGAGCGCGAACGGGGGCCGGCCATTCGCCGGCGCCGATGGCCAAGGCGGCGGCTGCGCGGCATGGTGTGCCTCCCATCAGGGAAGGAACGCCGATGATCTACGAACTGCGAATCTACAACTGCCTGCCGGGCCGGCTGCCGAAGCTGCTCGCCCGTTTCCAGAACCACACGCTGAAGCTCTGGGAGAAGCACGGCATCCGCCAGGCGGGCTTCTTCACCACCGTCATCGGTCCGTCGAACAACGACCTGACCTACCTGGTGGCATGGGAATCCATGGCCGAGCGCGAGGCCAAGTGGGGCGCTTTCCAGCAGGATCCGGCCTGGATCGCGGCGCGCAACGAGAGCGAGGCCGACGGGCCGATCATCGCCAATGTCGAGAGCTCGTTCCTGGCGCCGACGGCCTTTTCCTCGGTGAAGTGAGGAAAGCGGGGCGGGCTCTCGCGAGCCCGCCCCGAAAGATCACTCGGCAGTGAAGCGGGTGGTGCCGGCCGACCGGTTGTAGAACAGCGTCACCTTGCTGACGGTGCAGAGGTCGACGCCGCGGAACTCCGCGGTCTCCTTGTCGTCATAGACGACCTTGATGTCGAAGCTGCACTCGGTGGTGCTGCCGTTGAAGCGGACCGTGACCTGCCGCGCATTGCCCAGCGTGTCGGCGCCGAGAACGTCGTTGCCCCAGGCGGTGACGCGGGAAGGACTGACATAGACCTCCTCGATCGTGTAGCCGGTGCGGTTGATCAGGACGAAGTCCTGGCGGGACTGGGCGTGGACGTCGCCGGCGACGAGCAGGGTGATGGCGGCCAGGGCCGCGATGAGGAAAGCGCGCATGTGGATGTCTCGTGCCCTCCGCTGGTGCAAGAACAAGGGGTGCGGAGGTGAACAGGGGTGCACCGGCGCGCACCCTGCACAGCAGGCTCACCCAGGGTCAATCGGTCGCAGCGGCCTGCCGATGGCCTAGGCCATCGCGCCTCGTTCCAGGATACCGGCAGGGCCTCAGGGGCGGGACGGCAGCACGATGGGCTGTCCGTGCGGGGTCGCCTCGGCGGCCCTGTGCCAGGCTGCAGTGGTGTCGTCGATGGCCGGACCCGTGGTGACCCCGCGGGCGATCACCAGCCGTTCGAGCGCCCGAATCCAGTGGCTGTAGTAGGTCTCGCCGGTGTCGGGATCGCCGGCCGCTTGGGCGGCGCGGATCTCCGCCGACAGCGTTTCCGCCCACTCACCCCAGGTGAACAGGCCCTTCTGGTGCAGGGTCACGGCGAGGGCGAAGGCGTGGGCCTCCCAGGGTTCGCGGAAGACCGGGCCCTCGGCGTCGCAGGGGATGTGGGGGAGGGCGGCGAGGTCCGGCGCGGGGAGGGTCGTCATGCCGGGCTCAGGTAGCTGTCCCAGGCGTCGACCGAGACGCTGGAGGCGGGATCGGCCTCGGCGCCGAAGAGCTCCTGCCCGTCGAAGCGGACGGTGTAGAGCCATTCCGGCGCCTCGCCCGTGCCGGTGGCATTGGAGTCGGCGAAGACATGGACGCCGTGGAGATGGGTCACCGTGCCCGTCTTGCCCTGGACGTAGCGCGGCAGGCGGGTGTGGCCCTTCGGTTCGGGCATGGTGGCGGTCCTGACGCGCTCGCCGACGGCGAAGCGGGCGGGGACGGCGGACGGGCGCTCGGTCGGGCCGCCGCGCGCCAGCACGGCGGGGACGTTGTCAGCGGTCAGGACCCGCGTCACCGGCCTCGCCGGATCGACGGCGCGTCCGGCGGCGAGGTCGGCCGCGGTGACGAGACCGCGGTCGGCCATCAGGCGCTCCAGACCGCCGGTCCAGACCTCGTAATAGCTCATGCCGAGATAGCCGGGCTGCTGCTCGCGGGCGGCGCGCGACTGGTCGATGTTCCAGGAGCCGGTGGCGCCCATGGCGAGGGTCAGAGCCAGGGCCCGCGCCTCCCAGGGGGCGTGGAACAGCGGCTCGTCGCGTTCCGGCACGACGGGGCCGAGGCCGAGACGGCCGCCGAGATCGGCATGGGTCACGTAGGTCATGCGGCGGCTCCCGGAGCCCGCGGCAGGCCGGTGCCGATCATCGAATCGCGGGTGACGAGGTCGGCGAGACGGGCCTCGTCCCAGCCCTCGGTGCCGGGGGGGCGCTCGGGGACCACGAGGTAGCGGATCTCGGCGGTGGAATCCCAGACCTTGATCGCCTTGGCCGTGGGCAGCGTCACGCCGAAATCGGCGAGCACGCCGCGCGGGTCGCGCACCGCCTTGGCGCGGTAGGGCGCCGACTTGTACCAGACCGGCGGCAGGCCGAGCACCGGCCAGGGGTAGCAGGAGCACAGGGTGCAGACGACCATGTTGTGGGTGTCCGCGGTGTTCTCCACCGCCACCAGATGCTCGCCCTGGCGGCCGGCATAGCCGAGTTCGGCGACGGCTGCGGTCGCGTCGGCGAGGAGGCGGGCGCGGTAGCCCGGGTCGACCCAGCTCTTCGCCACGACGCGGGCGCCGTTGTGCGGCCCGACCTTCGTCTCGTAGGTCTCGATCAGCACGTCGAGGGCGGCCGGATCGACGTAGCCCTTCTCGACCAGGATCGTCTCCAGCGCCCTGACCCTGGCGTCCATGGCGGAGAGTTCGCTGTGGTCGTGATCGTGGTCGTGGTGATGGTCGTGATGGTGATGGTCGTGGTGATCGTGATCGCTCATGACGCGCCTCTCAACCCGCCGGAGGCTAGCGCGGCTCCGGCGTCAGAAAAAGTCGGCCGCTCACTCGCGACCGCCGCCGCACGACGTTGCGCGTCAGGCCTTCGGGGCCCGGGCGATTTCCTCGGCCCGCAGGTCCTTGCGCAGGATCTTGCCGACGTTGGACTTCGGCAGTTCTGTGCGGAACTCGACGAGCTTGGGCACCTTGTAGCCGGTCAGGTGCTCCTTGCAGAAGGCGCGGATCTCCTCGACCGTGACGTCGACGTCGGGCTTCTTGACCACGAAGGCCTTCACCGCCTCGCCGGCAGCCCCGTCAGGCACACCGACCACGGCGACCTCGAGGATGGCGGGGTGCTTGGCCAGCGTGTCCTCGACCTCGTTGGGGAAGACGTTGAAGCCGGAGACCAGCACCATGTCCTTCTTGCGGTCGACGATGCTGAAATAGCCGTCCTCGTCCTGGACCGCGATGTCGCCGGTGTAGAGCCAGCCGTCGCGCACCGTGCGGGCGGTCTCGTCGGGCTTGCGCCAGTAGCCGGCCATGATCTGTGGGCCGCGGGCGATGAGCTCGCCGGGCTGGCCATGCGGGACTTCCTTGCCCTCGTCGTCCACGCACTTGATGTCGGTGGACGGGACGGGCACGCCGATCGTTCCTTCCTTCACCGCGTCCAGCGGATTGAAGGTGAGGACGGGGGAGGATTCCGTCAGGCCGTAGCCCTCGATCACGGGCGTGCCGGTGACCTCGCGCCAGCGCTTGGCGACGGCGTCCTGCAGGGCCATGCCGCCGGCGCAGGAGCTCTTCAGGGCCTTGGGCGGGTTGTCGCGGAACCAGGGCTCGTTGTTGAGGCCGTTGAACAGGGTGTTGACGCCCGTCAGCGTCGAGATCGGGTACTTCTCGAAGGCCTTCTGCAGGTTGGTCAGCGGCCGCGGATTGGGCACCAGCACGTTGTGGGCGCCGAGCACCCAGTAGCCCAGCATGTTCACCGTGAAGGCGAAGATGTGGTAGAGCGGAAGCGCGGTGAGGATGGTCTCCTCGCCCCGGACCATGTTCGACGCGACCATCTCCAGCGACTGCGCCATGTTCATGACGAGGTTGCCGTGGGTCAGCATGGCGCCCTTGGAGACGCCGGTCGTGCCACCCGTGTATTGCAGGACGGCGAGCGTATCGAGCCCGACCGTCTCGGCATAGGCGGAGACCTTGACCCCGCTCTTGCGGGCCTCGCCGGCCGCGAGAGCTGCGCGGAAGGTGGTGTGCTCCACCGGAACCGGCTTCACCGACTTGTCCTTGTACTTCTGCACGAGGCCAACCAGCGTTCCCTGCAGCCAGGGCATGAAGTCGGTGATTGAGGAGACGACGACGTTGCGCACCTTGTGCCGCGAGAAGGCTGCCGGGAGCTTGTCGGCGAACATGTCGATGATGACGAGCAGGTCCGGATCGCCGTCGGCGAAGACGTTGCCCATCTCCTCCGCCGTGTAGAGCGGGTTGATGTTGATGAGGACGCAGCCGGCCTTGAACACGCCGAAGGCGACGATCGGGAAGGCGAGGGCATTGGGCGTCTGCAGGGCGACGCGGGCGCCGGCCTCGAGCTTCAGGACCTCGCGGAGGTAGACGGCGAAGTCGTCCGACAGCCGGTCGATGTCGGCGTAGCTGAGCGAGCCGCCCATGCCGTTGGGCAGGCAGAGGGAGAAGGCGGTCTTGGCGCCGTAGGTGCGCGCGACGGAGCGGACCATCGCGGCGAGGTTCGGATGGGGGGCCTCGTCGATCGTGTGACGCATGCCGACCGAATAGAACTTCGTCCACGGCCTCGCGGGCGCGCTGTCGACGTGTGTCATGCCATCCTCCCCGTATCGTCTTTGGTCTCAGCCTATAATCCAACGGCGCTGGGCCCGCCAGCCGGCTTAATGCCACGCCGGGGAGGGGCCGCCTGCGGCCGGACTAGCGCAGCTTTCCGGCGGCGCGCAGCACGAAGCCGATGACCTCGGCCACGGCCCGGTAGAGCTCTTCGGGAATATGGTCGTCGATGGCGACCCCCGAAAGGGCCTCGGCCAGCAGCGGATTGCCCTCGACGGCGACACCGTGCTCGCGGGCCGTGGCGATGATCTTCTCGGCGATGAGGCCGCGGCCGGAGGCCGTGACCCGGGGCGCCGCGTCCTTGCCCATGTCGTATTCCAGCGCCACCGCGACGGTGGGGCGGGGCGGAGCCTCGCCGGCGCTCATGACGAGAGGTCCAGGCGATGGCGCGG
>NZ_JBQVQL010000088.1:0-18188 GCF_052440005.1 Phreatobacter sp. | reverse complement strand
CGGCCCGGCCGCCGGCGCCGCGGCGGTGGACGCCTGGATGGCGGTGCACGGCGGGCGGGCGGAGCGCATCCGGACGGCGGTGGCGGAGATCGCCGGCTCGGGCCTGACGGTCTCCAAGGCGACCGTCGCCGCAAGCCTCCTCGGGGACCTCGTGCGCGGATGAGACGGCTCGGCGCCCTTCTCCTCGCCCTTGTGCTGGCCGGGACCGTCCCCGCCGCGGCACAGAGCCCGCGCGCCGAGGGCAGCGAGGGCGCCGTCCATCGCGAACAGGTCTGGCGCCTGCCGCACACGGCCGACGAGGGGCGCGAGATTGCAGTCATCGTCTTTCGTCCGCCCGGCGACACGCCGCGGCCGCTGGTGGTGATGACCCACCACACCTCCGCCGACGCCGCGCGCAACGGCGAGCCGCGCCACGGCGTCTATCCCCACGTCGTCGCCTGGTTCGTCGAGCGCGGCTACGTGGTGGCCGTGGTGCACCGGCGCGGCTACGGCCTCACCGGCGGCGAGAGAGCCGAGCGTTTCGCCTGCCGGAGACCCAACCACTTCGCCGCCGGACGCGCGGATGCCGCCGACCTCGCGGCCGCCGTGGACGGGCTGACCGGCCTTCCCTTCGTGCGGAAGGACGGCGTCATCGTCGTCGGCCAGTCCACCGGCGGCTGGGCGGCGGCGGCGATGGCGGCGGAGAACCATCCGGCCGTGGCCGGCACGATCAATTTCGGCGGCGGACGTCGCGGCCGCTCCGGCGAGACCGGCCAGACCTGCGCCCTCGACGAACTGGTGCGCGACGCGCGGATCATGGGCCGGCGGGCACGCACGCCGGCGCTCTGGCTCTATACGGAGAACGACCAGTCCTTCCCGGCCGACCTGACGCGGCGCATGGCGGAGGCCTATCGCTCGGCCGGCGGTACGCTGGACTTCCAGTTGCTGCCGCCCTTCGGGCGCGACGGCCATGCGCTGCTTCCCAATCCCGGCGGCATGCCCATCTGGGGGCCGCTGGTGGAGCGCTTCGTCCTGAAGTTCAGATAGCGGCGGGCCCGCTCAGACTGTCTTGTCGACGGTCAGGCCGGTGCCCGGGGCCGGGCTCGACTGGGCGGCCGAGGCCAGCAGGTCGATGACGCCCTGGTCGGCTTTCAGCTGCTGTTTCACCATGGCCGTCTGGATGCCCATGCGGGTCTGTTCGCTCTGCATGGCGATCATCGTGCCCGCAATTCCCGCTGTCGACATCCACCGTCTCCTCGTGCCCGGACCCATCCTGCGCCCGACAGGCTTAACGAAGCCTTCTGCGGGCACGACCCGAAGATGTGGATACCACCCACGGCGCGCATAAAACTGTGGCCGGGCTACGAAGCGATACGTAGTCTGACCTCGGGGATCGGACGGCCGATCTTTCCTTTCCGTAGCGTATGGTCAGACCTTGCCCGACAGGTTTTCGCTCTTGCTGGGAGCCGACGCTCTGGATGCGCGGCAGAGACGGGAAGTTCTCGACGAACTTTTCGACTACAGACCCTATCTCCTCGCCAGCGGGGCGATGGCGCTGCTCATTCTCCAGGTTTTTCTCTCGGGCGCGCGGAGTGAGGCGCTGATCTGCGTGGTGCTCGTGGCGCTCGGCGTGATGCTGCGCTTCCTCGTCGATCGGGTCTACCGCGCAAGGAGCCACCGGGAGCCGGGCAGCAACTGGGCCGTCGTCTTCGGGGTGACCTGCGTCGGCGTGGCGCTGCTCTGGGGCGTGACGGGCGCCATCCTCTACCGCGCGGCGGACGACAGCATGCGGCTGGCCGTGCTCGCCCTCGGCTGCGTCCTCGTGCAGGCCGTGACCTTCCGCAGCTACATGGCGCCCGGACCCACCATGGCGCAGGTGGCGATCCTCATCGGCTTCCATGCGATCGCCATCGCCTATGACGGGCTCTACGTCCTGATTCCGGTCTGCATGGTCTACACCGTCTTCCAGGGCATCTGCATCGTTGCGCTCGGCAAGGTGCGGATCCGCCAGATGGCGGCGGAGCGGGAAACGCGCCGGCTGCTCGGCGAGCTCCAGACGATCAATGCCGAACTCACCCGGGCCAACCTCCGGCTCTCCGATTCCGCTCTCAGCGATCCGCTGACCGGGGTGGGCAATCGCCGCCGCTTCGAGGAGGCGCTGGCGACGATGGGCCGCGCCGCAGCGCGTCAGGAGCGGCCGATGTCGCTGCTCCTCATCGACGTCGACCATTTCAAGCGCTTCAACGACAAGCACGGCCATGTCGCCGGCGACGACGCGCTGCGCCACGTGGCGGAACGGCTGAAGGCGATCGCCGGTGGACCTGAGGAGGTCGTGACCCGTTTCGGCGGTGAGGAATTCGCCGTCCTCGCCGGCGGCACCGACGAGGCTGCGGCGCGCGCCCTGGCGGGGCGGATCCTCGCCTCGGTGCGGCAAGCGCCCTGTGGCTCGCCGCTGACCGTCAGCATCGGCGTGGCGACGGCGCGCGGGACGGCGGGCGCGGCCGACATCGTCAACGCGGCGGACCGGGCGCTCTATGCGGCCAAGCGCTCGGGGCGCAACCGCGTCGTCTGCCACGGCGACGGGGACGATCCGAAAGTGCCGGAGACGGTCGGCCGGTAAGGCCCGTCAGCGGGTGGGAACGGGCCGCTCGCCGCGATAGTCGTAGAAGCCGCGCTGGGACTTGCGGCCGAGCCAGCCGGCTTCGACATATTTCACCAGCAGCGGGCAGGGCCGGTACTTGGAATCGGCGAGGCCTTCGTAGAGCACCTGCATGACCGACAGGCAGGTGTCGAGGCCGATGAAGTCGGCGAGCTGGAGCGGGCCCATGGGGTGGTTGGCGCCGAGCCGCATGGCGGTGTCGATGGCCTCGACCGATCCGACGCCCTCGTAGAGCGTGTAGATCGCCTCGTTGATCATCGGCAGCAGGATGCGATTGACGATGAAGGCGGGGAAGTCCTCGGCGACCGCGATGGTCTTGCCGAGCTTGGTGCAGAGCGCCCGGGAGGCCTCGAAGGTCTCGTCCTCGGTGGCGATGCCGCGGATCAGCTCGACGAGCTGCATGACCGGCACCGGGTTCATGAAGTGGATGCCGATGAAGCGCTCGGGGCGGTCGGTGGTCGAGGCGAGGCGCGTGATCGAGATCGACGAGGTGTTGGTGGCCAGGATCGCGTCGGGCCTGAGGACCGGGCAGACGGACTGGAAGATCTTGACCTTGACCTGCTCGTTCTCGGTGGCGGCCTCGATGACGAGGTCGCAGTCGGCGAGGTCGTCGACCTTCGGCGCGCCCTCGATCCGGAGCAGCGCCTTCTGGCGGTCCTCCTCGGAAATGAGGCTCTTCGACAGCTGACGGCTCATGTTGCCGTTGATGGTCGCAAGGCCCGACTTGATGCGATCCTCGGAAATGTCGTGCAGGGACACGTCGATGCCGGCGAGAGCCGCCACATGCGCGATGCCGTTGCCCATCTGCCCGGCGCCGATCACGCCGATCTTGCGAATGTCCATGGTTCCACCCGGTGCACGGCCCGGCGCCTCGTCCGGGCGGCGGTGCGATCAAAACGAACTGGCGGACATCTCTACGACGGTCCTGCCGCCGACGCCATCCCGACCGCGAACAAGACGGCGGGCGGAGATGGCTCTCCGCCCGCCGGATGTCGAACTTACTTGCCGAGCTCTTTCTCGAGCTCGGGCAGGATGGTGAAGAGATCGCCGACGAGGCCGTAGTCGGCCACCTGGAAGATCGGCGCCTCCTCGTCCTTGTTGATGGCGACGATCACCTTGGAGTCCTTCATGCCGGCGAGGTGCTGGATGGCCCCCGAAATGCCGACGGCGATGTAGAGCTCCGGCGCCACGACCTTGCCGGTCTGGCCGACCTGCCAGTCGTTCGGCGCGTAGCCCGCGTCCACCGCGGCGCGCGAGGCGCCCATGGCGGCGCCGAGCTTGTCGGCGACGGGCTCGATCACCTTGGCGAAGTTCTCCTTGGAGCCGAGCGCGCGGCCGCCGGAGATGATGATCTTGGCGGCGCCGAGCTCGGGACGGTCGGACTTGGCGATCTCCTCGCCGGCGAAGGTCGACAGGCCCGGATCGGCGGCGGCAGCGGCCGCCTCGATCGGGGCCGAGCCGCCGGCTCCCGCCGCCTGGAAGGAGGCGGTGCGCACCGTGATGACCTTCTTGGCGTCGGTCGACTGCACGGTCTGGATGGCGTTGCCGGCATAGATCGGCCGCTCGAACGTGTCGGGCGAGACGACCTTGATGATGTCGGAGATCTGCATCACGTCGAGGAGGGCCGCCACGCGCGGCATGATGTTCTTGCCGTTGGCGGTTGACGGCGCGACGAGCGCGTCATAGCCGCCGGCGAGCGACACGATCAGGTCGGCGGTCGGCTCGGCGAGCAGGTTGGCATAGGCGGCGTCGTCGGCCACCAGCACCTTGGCGACGCCGGCGAGCTTGGAGGCGGCCTCCGCGGCGCCCTGGCAGCCGGAGCCGGCGACGAGCACCGTGACCGGCGCGCCGAGGGCGACGGCGGCGGTGAGCGCCTTCAGCGTCGGGTCCTTCAGCGAGGCGTTGTCGTGTTCGGCGAGAAGGAGCGTGGCCATCAGAGCACCCCGGCTTCGTTCTTGAGCTTGCCGACGAGTTCGGCGACGGAGGCGACCTTCACGCCCGCCTGGCGGCCGCCCGGTTCGGCGGTCTTGAGCACCTTCAGGCGGGGCGCGACGTCGACGCCATAGGCGTCGGGCGCCTTCTCGTCGATCGGCTTCTTCTTCGCCTTCATGATGTTCGGCAGCGAGGCGTAGCGCGGCTCGTTGAGGCGCAGGTCGGTGGTGACGATGGCGGGGGTCTTGAGCTTCACCGTCTGCAGGCCGCCGTCGACCTCGCGGGTGACGGAGACGGAATCGGCGGCGAGCTCGACCTTCGTGGCGAAGGTGCACGGGGGCCAGCCGAGGTGGGCGGCCAGCATCTGGCCGGTCTGGTTGGCGTCGTCGTCGATGGCCTGCTTGCCGAGGATGACGAGGCCGGGCTGCTCTTCGCCCACAACGCCCTTGAGGATCTTGGCGACGGCGAGCGGCTCGACGATGGCGTCGGTCTTCACATGGATGCCGCGGTCGGCGCCCATGGCGAGGGCGGTGCGGATGGTCTCGGCGGCGCCCTGGGCGCCGATGGAGACGATGACGATCTCCGTCGCCGCGCCCTTTTCCTTCAGACGGATGGCTTCCTCGACGGCGATCTCGTCGAAGGGGTTCATCGACATCTTCACGTTGGCGAGTTCGACCCCGGAGCCGTCGGGCTTCACGCGGATCTTCACATTGTAATCGACGACCCGCTTCACGGGCACAAGGATCTTCATCGTGTCCCTCCCCGAGCGGGTGATTTTTCGCTCGGATAATCGGATTTGAAAGTCATTTCGACCGGGCGCGCACCCTAGAAGCGGCCCCGCAGGGTGTCAACGAAACCACCCCGGCGCCGCCATAGGGCCTTCGGGTGATGCAGCGCAACAAAAATGGCGCTGCATCGTCACGGGGACAGCGTTGCGATCACCGGGACGTGGTCGGAGGGGCGGTCCCAGCCGCGGGCCTCGCGCAGGATCTCCACCTGCCGCATGGCGGGTGCGAGGGCCGGGCTCAGCCAGACGTGATCGAGGCGGCGGCCCTTGTCGGCGGCGGCCCAGTCCGCCGAGCGATAGCTCCACCAGGTGTAGAGCTTCTGCGGCTCGGGCGTGAGTGCGCGCATCATGTCGACCCAGCCACCGGCGGTCGCGACCTCGGTGAGCCGACGCCGCTCCAGTGGTGTGTGCGAGACGACCTTGGTGAGCTGCTTCGAACTCCACACGTCGTGCTCGAGCGGGGCGATGTTGAGATCGCCGACGAGAACCGTCTTCTCCGTGCCTCTCCCGACCCGGAGGGCGTCCCAGGCCTCCATCTCGTCGAGGAAGCCGAGCTTATGGGCGAATTTCTCGTTGATGGCGGGATCCGGCTCGTCGCCGCCGGCGGGCACGTAGAAATTATGGATGCGCACGCCCGCGCCCGGGCCGTCGGCGAGGGTCACGGCGATGTGGCGGGCGTCGTTCTTGCCGCAGAAGGCGCGGCGGTCGATGTCGGCGAGGCCGTGACGGGAGAAGACGGCGACGCCGTGATAGCCCTTCTGGCCGTGGATCGCGATGTGCTCGAAGCCCATGCGGCGCACGTCGGCGAGGGGGAACTGGCCGTCCATGCATTTGGTCTCCTGCAGGCAGAGCACGTCGGGCTGGTGCTCTGCGACGAAACGGGCGACCGTCTCGATGCGCAGGCGGACGGAATTGATGTTCCAGGTGGCGATCTTCAGCGTCATGGGTCCTCGCGCGGCGGACCATAGAAGGCGGGCGGCGCGGCGGAAAGCGGCAGCAGCCGGCTGTCCACCGCTTGCAACGGCGGCGGGAGGCGCCGGCAGCCGGTCGCCGGATGCTTGCACCTTGCCCGCGAGCGGCTTTGATGGTCCAAACCGATTCGGACGAGGACGCCTGCCTTCATGCCGACGCTGTTCCGCTTCCTGACGATCCTGATCGTGCTCGCCGGCCTTGGCTTCTCGGGCATGCTGGCGCTCGCCTATCTCGTCGAACCCGAGCCGCGCGAGATGAACGTGCAGGTGCCGCCCGCCCGTCTGCAGCCGCGCCGGTAGGGGCGATGGCCGGCGAGATCGACCTCTTCCTCGACATGATGGCGGCGGAGCGGGGCGCTGCCCGCAATACCCTGGAAGCCTATCGCCGCGACCTCGACGACTACGCGTCCTTTCTCGCCACCACGGGAAGCGGCCCGAAGGCGGCGACGACGGCGACGATCCGCGACTACCTCGCCGATTGCCAGGGGCGGGGCCTGAAGACCGCCTCCGTCGCCCGCCGGTTGTCGGCGGTGCGCCAGCTCCATCGCTTTCTCTACGGCGAGGGGCTGAGCGGCGAGGATCCCGCGGCAGTGCTGGAAGGGCCGAAGCGCGGGCGGCCGCTGCCGAAGACGCTCGGCCTCGCCGAGGTCGACCGCCTGCTCGCCACCGCCCGCGAGGGGCTCGACGACGCGGCGCGGCCGGTCGGCGAGCGGCTGAGGGCGGCGCGGCTCACCTGCCTCCTCGAACTCCTCTATGCGACGGGCATGCGCGTGTCGGAGCTCATCGCCCTGCCAGTCGGCGCGGCGCGGCGCGACCAGCGCTTCCTCGTGGTGCGCGGCAAGGGGAACAAGGAGCGCATCGTTCCGCTCAATGCCCCTGCCAAGGACGCCATGGCCTCCTATCTCGCCCTGCGCGAGGAGGCCGGGCTCGGTCCGTCGAAATGGCTCTTTCCGTCGTCGGGCGAGAGCGGCCATCTAACGCGCCAGCATGTGGGGCGCGAACTGAAGGCCGTGGCGGGTGCTGCCGGGCTGTCGGCGGCCAAGGTCTCGCCGCACGTGCTGCGCCACGCCTTCGCCAGTCACCTCCTGCAGAACGGGGCGGACCTGCGCGCCGTGCAACAGTTGCTCGGCCATGCCGACATTGCGACGACACAGATCTATACCCATGTGCTGGACGAGCGGCTGAAAAGCCTCGTGCGCGACCTGCACCCCCTCGGCAACGAGGACTAGGACAGGTCCGTCCTTGACTTGCCCTGTCCCGAGGGGCATGTGCTCGCGCTTCATCGGGCTCCTCGGGGGGCCGTCCCCCCGGCCCCCACGGGCCGATGCTCACAGGTTCCGGGCCGCACCTTGCCGATGCGCAGCTACCTCGATTTCGAAAAGCCGATCGCCGAACTCGAATCCAAGGTCGAGGAGCTGCGGGAGGTGGCCGCACGTGACGGCGGCGTCTCCATCACCGACGAGGTGGCCAAGCTCGAGCAGAAGGCCGGTCAGGCGCTGAAGGACCTCTACCAGGCCCTCACGCCGTGGCAGAAGACGCTGGTCGCCCGCCATCCCGGCCGCCCTCACACGCTCGACTACATCGCCAAGCTCGTCGAGGACTTCACCCCGCTCGCCGGCGACCGCGCGTTCGGCGAGGACGAGGCGATCATCGGCGGCTTCGGCCGGTTCCGCGGCCAGAGCCTCTGCATCATGGGCCACGAGCGCGGCGACACCACCGAGACGCGCATCCGGCACAATTTCGGCATGGCCCGCCCGGAGGGCTACCGCAAGGCGGTGCGGCTGATGGAGACCGCCCAGCGCTTCGACATTCCCGTGGTGTCGCTGGTCGACACGGCCGGCGCCTATCCCGGCATCGGCGCCGAGGAGCGGGGTCAGGCCGAGGCCATCGCCCGCTCCACCGACTGCAGCCTCGGGCTCGGCGTGCCCAACATTGCCGTCATCATCGGCGAGGGCGGCTCGGGCGGGGCCATCGCCATCGCCACCGCCAACAAGGTGATGATGCTCGAACACGCCATCTACAGCGTCATCTCGCCGGAAGGGGCCGCCTCGATCCTGTGGCGCGACACCACGAAGGCGCAGGAGGCGGCGACCAACATGAAGATCACCGCCCAGGACCTCATGCGGTTCGGCGTGATCGACCAGATCGTGCAGGAGCCGCTCGGCGGCGCCCACCGCGATCCCGACCTTGCGGTGCAGCGGGTGGGCGACGCCATCGAGACGGCGCTGCAGGGCATGGCCGGCCTGCCGGCCGAGGACATCCGGCGGCTCCGGCGCGACAAGTTTCTCGCCATCGGACGGGCGGTCTGAGCCTGCGCCCACGGCGCACTGCCATGGTTCCGCCGTCTTCCTGACCGCACCATCACCCATCTGTGACCATCCGGTGGAAATCATTAACCCTCGGTCGGATTTTCGGCGGGTTGCAGTAACCTCGGGTTGACGCTATCGGTCGTTTTCAAGGGTCCGTTAAGGATCATCAGCGCCAAGCTGACACCGTTCGTAGGGCCTTCCTCGCCCCGTTCCGGAGCAGAGCATTGCAGCAGACGGCCGGCATTCCCCAGGTGGCAATCTCGCGGTCCAACCGTCTCGGCGGCTGGCGGCTGGCGCTGTCCGCGGCGGCCTGCGCCGTGCTTCTGGCGGGCTGCCAGGGCCAGAGCCTGTCGCGCAACGATCCCAACCGCGGCAATGCGCCGCTGGCACAGGCGGTCGTCGAGGAGCTGAACGTCAAGGGGATGACGCGCGCCTCGCCGGTGCTGATGCGCATCTTCAAGGAAGAGGCCGAGCTCGAGGTCTGGAAGCGCGACGCGACAGGCCGCTATGCCCTCTTCAAGACCTATCCGATCTGCAACTATTCGGGCGATCTCGGGCCGAAGGTGCGGGAAGGCGACCGGCAGTCGCCGGAAGGATTCTACCAGATCAACATGGGTCTGATGAATCCGCGCTCGTCCTATTACCTCGCCTTCAACATGGGCTTCCCCAACCAGTTCGACCGCTCCTACGGCCGCACCGGTTCGCATCTGATGGTGCACGGCGACTGCTCGTCGCGGGGCTGCTACGCCATGACGGACGAGGCCATCGCCGAGGTCTACGCCCTGGCGCGCGAGGCGCTTCAGGCGGGCCAGGAGAGCTTCCAGGTCCAGGCCTATCCGTTCCGCATGACGCCGCGCAACATGGCGCGCCACCGCAACAACCCGCACATGGCCTTCTGGAAGAACCTGAAGGAAGGGCATGACCATTTCGAAGTGACGCGCCAGGAGCCGCAGGTCGACGTCTGCGAGCGCCGCTACGTGTTCAACGCGGTGTCGCCGCAGTCGGTCCTGGCGCAGGCCGGCGGCACGGGCGAGACCCGCGAGATGATCGCGGCGAGCGATCCCTGGGCCGGTACCCGCCGCACGGGCGCCGCCCGCGGCAACGTCACCACCGCACCGGCCCCGCGCACCCCGGTGCCGACCTCGCTCAACCAGCCCGTCACCACCATGGCGCCGGTGACCCGCGAGGCTCCGGCCTCGGCCCGCTCGATCCGCACCCGCTTCACCGCCATCGGCGACGACACCTCGGCGCCGCGTCCCTCCTTCCAGGCTGCCGCGCGCTGCCCTGCCTATGTCGTGCCGCCGGCGATCCGCCAGGCGGTTGCGGCCAAGAACGCCCGCGACATGGCGCAGGTCGCGGCCCTGTCGCGCGAGATCACCGCCGCTCCGGCCCGCTCCGGCATCGACGGCGGCACGCACCGCACCTTCGCCGACCGCTTCGCCCATCGCCAGATCCGCGTCGGTTCGTCCGAGCCCTCCTTCTCGCTGGCGAGCCAGCAGAGCCAGCCGGTGACGCTCGTCTCGGCCCGCTCTCCGGCGGTGACCCCGGAAGCCGCTCCGGCCGCAGCACCCGCCGCGGCTCCGTCGCTCGCCTCGGCGAGCTCCACGCCGGTGACGCTGGAGGCCTCCATCGCGACCACGATGATGAGCGCTCCCGTGCCGCAGCCCTCGCCGATGCGCACCACCATCGCCCAGCGCCAGAGCGGCGGCGAGGTATCACAGGCGCTTCCCGGCACGGCCTTCGCGCCGGTCCAGCCGGCGGCTCCCGCGGCTCAGCCGCAGGGCAACTGGCTCTCCCGCGCTGTCGGCAGGCTGGGCGTCGGCGGCAACGCCGAGCCGGCAGCCGTCCAGGAAACGGCTCCGCAGGTGGCCAACCAGGGCGCTGCACGGAACTAATCGGCTCGAGCCGGTCCGGACATCTCGGAAAGCGCCCTGCGGGGCGCTTTTTGCGTCAGGCCGCGAGCGGATAGGTCTCCTCGACCAGGTACGGCCCGCCGCCGACCGATTCCTTCGACGAGAACAGTACGAAGCTCGGCACGATGAAGGTGCGGCTCATGAAGAGGCCGCGCAGCGCCAGCCAGTCGGCCACCGACCGCGCCGTGGCGTCGCGCGACAGGCGCGCCAGGGTGATGTGCGGCACGAACTTGCGGGGCTCGGGCGAGAGGCCGACGCGGCGCATGATGCGCTCGTGCTCGGCCTGCAGCTCCATCAGCGGCTGGGTCTGGCGCACCTGGACGACGATGGAGCGGGGGCGGTCGCCGCCGAAGGCGCCGAGCCCGGTCAGCGTCACCTCGATGGAGCGCTTGCGGACGGCAAAGAGCAGGTCGGCGATCTCGTTGGCGGTGCGCTCGTCGACGTCGCCGACGAAGCGCAGGGTCAGGTGGTAGTCATCGGGCTCGATCCAGCGGGCGCTCATCAGGCCGCCGCGCAGCCTCGCCAGATCCTCGCGCAGAGCCTCGGGAACCTCGAGACCGGTGAAGATGCGGGGCATGGCGACCTCCCTGCGCTGCACGCCGACGCCCTCGTGCGGACGTCGCTCCCATCAACTCCCGGCCGGCCGCCGGTGGTTCCCGTCGGCGAGGAACCCGGCGAATCGACCGCGGGACGGTTCGAGTGTGACGCTCGCCGCGCCCGATGTCATGACCATGACGGCGGCTGCGAGGTCAGGCGACCTTGAGCGCCGTCCAGTGGTCGAGGAAGGCGTCCAGCCACAGGCGCACGCCGGGATCGTGCAGGTAGCGGCCGTCGAAATGGTCCTGGCGCGGGCGGGCGTTGGGCGAGGCCATGCGCTCGTGTGCGCGCGTGGTCCAGCGGTTCATCATCCAGTGCGTCACCTCGGGGTGGAACTGGATGCCGTAGGCCGCCTTGCCGACGCGGATCGCCTGGTTGGCGAAGCAATCGCCGGTGGCGAGGAGCTCGGCGCCCGTCGGCACCTCGAAGCCCTCGCGGTGCCACTGGTAGACGTGGTCGGGCCAGGGCAACTCGCGCAGTGCCGCCTCTGTGGGGTGGAGCGGATAGTAGCCGACCTCGACGTGGCCCTCGGGATGGAAGCCGACCTTGGCGCCGAGATGGCGGGCCAGCATCTGCGCGCCGAGGCAGATGCCGAGGAAGGGCAGTTCGTCCTTCAGGGCGAGGCCGATCCAATCGGTCTCCGCCTTGACGAAATCGTCGGGGTCATTCGCGCTCATCGGCCCGCCGAAAATGACGGCGCCGGCCAGGCTTCGGGTGTCGGTCGGCAGCGGGTCGCCGAAGCGGGGGCGGCGAATGTCGAGCCTGAAGCCGCGTTCCTGAAGCAGGTGGCCGACGCGGCCCGGCGTCGAATGCTCCTGGTGCAGCACGATGAGGACGTCGCGGGGACGATCAGCCTTAGGGGACTGCCTGCGCCGCACCACCGGGATCACCGGTCCGGATATCGTCGCGTCGGGTCGCAACAGTGGACGCACGGACATGGCGGTGAATCACCTCGGGGCCGGTTCGCTGGCCATGAGTGTGATCAAAGAATGAGCTTGCTTAAAGATGGCTGAACAAATGGCAGGTGTGCGTTGCACAACTGTCACAAGACGGCACGCTCAGCCGGCGAGAGCCCGCGCCAGGACCGAAGCCTCCACCGGCTTCTGCAGCACCACGTCGAACAGGCCGGGCAGCATGTCGGCGGGATCGTCGCCCGAGAGCGCCACGAGGCGCGGGTGGCGGGGATGGGACTTCATGGCGATGGCGACGGCGGCGCCGTCCATGTCCGGCATGCGCCGATCGATGACGGCGACGTCGAAGTCGTGGGTGGCCGCGGCCTCGAGCGCCGCGTGGCCGCCCTCGACGGACGTGACCTGATGGCCGAGCGCGCTGGCGATCCGCGCGACGACTTCGCGCGAAATGGCGTGATCGTCGGCGATCAGCACCCTCAGGGAGGGTCCCCGGGCGGGTGTGGCGGTTCTTCCGGTGGGCATGGCGGGCATGCGACAGGCCTAACGCCGAATGACGAAGAAATGGTTTATTGCGCCGTTTCCGTTCACGGAGTTGCGCATCCCCATGGTCGAGCTCCTCGGTCTCGTCGCCCCTGTCTTCGGGCTCGTCGCCCTCGGCTATGCGGCGGCTCTGGCGGGGCTGATCGGGGAGCGCGCGGGCGAGGGGCTCACCGCCTACCTCTTCGTCATCGGTGCCCCCGCGCTGATGTTCAAGCTGCTCACCGCCGCGGTCTTTCCCGGCGTGTTCCCGTGGGGCTACTGGATCGCCTACTATGTCGGCATGGCCGTCGTCTGGGTCCTGGCGACGCTGCTCGCGGCCCGGCTGTTCCGGCGCAACCGCGGCGACGCGGTCATCGCCGGGCTCTCGACCGGCCAGGCCAACACCGTGCTCATCGGCATTCCGATCATCCTCAAGGCCTATGGCGAGGAGGCGGCCTTTCCCATCGCCATGCTGCTGGCGGTGAACCTGCCCATCACCATGACGCTGGCAACGCTGATGCTGGAGGGAACGCGCGCCGCGACCGGCGGCACCCTTTTCGTCAAGCTCGGACGCGGCCTTGCAACCCATCCGCTGATCCTCGCCATGGCGGCGGGCGTCGCCTTCCAGGCGATGGGCATCCGGCCTTCGGGCGTCGCGGCGACGATGCTCGACATGGTGGCGGGCACCACCATCCCGCTGTCGCTCATCGCCCTCGGCCTGTCGCTGAAGACCTATGGCCGTCGCGAGGACGTGCCCGTGGCGCTGATGATCTGCGCCCTGCGGCTGCTGGTGCATCCCGCGATCGCCTATGTCATCGCTCACCACGTCTTTGCTCTGCCGCCGGCGTGGACCGGCACGGTCGTTCTGTTCGCGGCCATGCCTGCGGGCATCAACGCCTATCTCTTCGCCGCACGCTACGGGCAGGGCGTGGGCATCGCCTCCACGGCGGTGGCCCTCTCCACGCTGCTGGCGGTCGCCTCCTCCATCCTGTGGCTGCGCGTCCTGGGAATCGGCTGAGCGCAGTTCATCGCCGGTTCATCCGTACCGGCGCGAAATGGGGACAATTGCGTATGATCCCCGAATGGTGGATTGTGACGCTCACGAAGTCGTGTTCAGCCGCCCGCGGGTGCCCAAGCGTTGACATCCCCACCCGCCTCCGCAGCCGATGGTCTCGACCGCAAGGTCTTCCGTGACTTCTTCGTGCTGGCCGCGGGCTGGTGGACGGGGGCGACCGCGCGCCGGGCCTGGTTTCTCACAGCCGCCCTCGCTGCCTGCCTCATCGTCAACGTCGGCATCAACTTCGCCGTCAACACCTGGAACCGCCGGTTCTTCGACGCGCTGGAAAACACAGACACCCCCACGGTGTTCTGGGCGGTCATCGTCTTCCTGGGGCTCGTCGTCTGCGCCGCCGGCGTCGGGGTCGGCATCGTGCTGTCGCGCGAGACACTGCAGGTGCGCTGGCGCGAATGGCTGATCGGGTCCCTCGTGGACCGCTGGATCGGCGGCCAGCGCTACTACCGCATGGGTCTTGCGCGCACCGAGCCGGCCAATCCCGAGTACCGCATCGCCGACGACACCCGGCTGGCGACCGAGCCGATCGTCGACTTCGCCATCGGGCTCCTCTCCTCCATCGTCTCAGCCCTGACCCTCGTCGGCGTCCTCTGGGTGGTGGGCGGTGCGCTCACCGTTCAGGTCGGCGGGACGAGCCTGTGGATCCCCGGTTACATGGTGCTGGCGGCGCTGTTCTACGGCATCGCCATGTCGGCGCTGATGCTGTGGGTCGGCCGCCGCCTGCCGGGGGCCGTGGCCCGCCGCAACGAGGCTGAGGCGAAGCTGCGCTTCGAGCTGACGCGGCTGCGGGAGAATGCCGAGAGCGTCGCGCTGATCCGCGGCGAGGCGGACGAGCGGCGGGCGCTCGGCACGACCTACCAGGACCTCGTCCAGCGCTGGCTCGGCGTGGTGCGCCGCCATGGTCACATCACCTGGCTGACGAACGGCAGCGGCGTCTTCGTGCCGGTGCTGCCGCTCTTGCTGGCGGCGCCGAAATATCTGTCGGGCGAGTTCACCCTCGGACAGGTGACGCAGCTCGCGGGTGCCTTCCTGCAGGTCCAGGTGGCCATCGCCTGGCTGGTCGACAATTTCCGCGCGCTCGCCCAGTGCTATGCCTCTATGCAGCGCGTCACGGAGCTGACCAACGCCATCGACGACATCGACGGCGACTTCGAGCATGGCCAGACAGGCGGAGTGGTGCTCGAACCCTCGGGGACCGGCGCGGTGCGGCTCGACAACCTCACCATTTCCGATCGCTCCGGCCGGGCGCTGATCGACCACGCCCATGCCCGCATCGAGGCCGGCGAGAAGGTCATGGTCTCGGGCGAGAGCGGCACGGGCAAGTCGACCCTCGTGCGCGCCCTCGCCGGCCTCTGGCCCTGGGGGAGCGGCGCCATCGCCCTGCCCGCAGGCGGCACGATCGCCTTCGTGCCCGAACGGGCCTATCTGCCGGCGGGGACGCTGCGCGGCGCGCTGCTCTATCCCGCGCAGAGCCTCGCCGTCGCCGACGCGGTCCTGAGCGAGGCGCTGACCGAGGCCGGCCTCGGCTATCTCGCCCAGCGCCTCGACGAGATCGACCGCTGGGACCAGACGCTCTCCAACGGCGAACGCCAGCGCCTCGCCATCGCCCGCCTGCTCGTCCAGCGGCCGGACCTCGTCATCCTGGACGGGGCCACCAGCGCCCTCGACGAAGGCGGCGAGGCGCGGCTGATGGCGACGCTCGTCGCCGCCCTCGAGGGCTCGACGCTGATCAGCGTCGGCCTCAGGCCCGGCCTAGAGGCGCTGCACGACCGCAAGCTGCTGCTCTCGCGCGGCGAGCGCGGCGCCCGCCTCACCTCTGTGGCGCTGCGGCCGATGGCAGCGGCGCTCACCACATCCTGATCCAGGCCGCACGCGGCCGATTCACAAGGACCTAAAGCCATGGCTCTCCACATCTGGGATCACTTCTGGGACCTCCGGGTCAAGGAATGCCCCTGCGACGTCCATTTCTGCGACTGGCTCGACGAGAACGAGGTGTCGGAGAAGGCAATCTTCCATTTCGGCACCGGCGGCCACCACATCCTCGGCCTGCACAACGTCGAGAAGGACCGCAAGAACGTCATCCTCGGCATCACCGCATCGCCGGGCGAGATCCGCACCTACGAGACGATGATCGTCGAGAACCCGGAACTCGGCTGGGGCTACAAGGCCCTGTTCGGCGACATCTACCAGCTCGACGCGCGGCTGCTGCCGATGTTCGACGTGGTGACGCTGTTCCATGTCGGCGAGTTCCGCACCGAGGCCAACGACGCCTATGGCGGCCTGACCGACTACCAGATGGTGAAGCTCCTCGTCGGCCAGACGAAGCCCGGCGGCACGGTCGCCTTCTATGCCGGCTCCTACGCCTACGACATCGCCAAGGTGCAACACGACAAGATGGTCGAGGAGGGCCTGCTGACGCCCAAGGATCAGTACAAGACCCTGCCGCTGTTCGAGCGGACGGCGAAGCCGGTCTGATCCACCCGCACGGTGGGTTGCCATTCCGACCGCTCCGGCCGATCATGAAACGACCGTGACACGAGCCGGAGCGCCGGTAGGAGCCTCATGTCCGACATGGATTCGCGCAGCCCCGGCACCGTCATTCCTCTCAATGCCGGTGCCTCCCCCCCGCGGGTCTCCTTCGATCGGCGCGAGTTGCAGGCCATCCTCCAGCTCTACGGTCGCATGGTCGCAGCGGGGGAATGGCGCGACTACGCCATCGACTTCCTGAAGGGCAAGGCGGTGTTCGCCATCTTCCGCCGGGCCTCGGAAATGCCCCTCTACCGGGTGGAGAAGAACCCCGAGGCCAAGCAGGGGCCCTATGCCGTGATCAACACGGCGGGCCTCGTGCTGAAGCGTGGCCACGATCTCCGGCGCGTCCTCGCCGTCCTCGAAAAGCCGCTACAGGTCGTCCAGTAGGCCGGCGCCTTCTCTTTTCCGCATATCCCTCGTCGCAGGCATGGCCTGCGTGCGCGTCCTTGACGACGCGCGTGGCCGCACTATCATTCCTGAAAATCCATTTCATTCTATGAAATGAAGGGCCGGGGCATCACCCGCCGGCCCCGAGTCGAGGATGTCCGCCCGCCATGACGAGCTTCCAGCCCCTTCCCCATGCGACCATCCCGGCCGAGGACGAGGCGCTGCGCGGGGAGGTCAAGGCCTTCCTGGCGGAAACGCTCGCCGGCATGCCGCCGGAGAAGCGGGCGCGTTCGTGGATGGGCGCCGACCCCTCCTTCAGCCGGGCGCTGGGCCGGCGAGGCTGGCTCGGCCTCAGCCTGCCGAAGCGCTATGGCGGCGCGGAGCGCGGCTTCTTCGCCCGCTTCGTCATCGCCGAGGAGCTGCTGGCTGCGGGCGCGCCGGTGGCGGCACACTGGATCACCGACCGGCAGTCAGGCCCGCTCATCCTGCGCTACGGCACGGAGGCGCAGCGGACCTTCTACCTGCCGAAGATTTCGGCCGGCGAGATCTTCTTCTGCATCGGCATGAGCGAACCCAATTCCGGCTCCGACCTCGCCAGCGTGCGCACCCGCGCCGAGCCGCTGGCGGGCGGCGGCTATCGTCTCAACGGGCGGAAGATCTGGACCAGCAATGCGGCCATCTGCCACTACATGATCGCCCTGGTGCGCACCTCGGGCACGCCCGAGGACCGACAGAAGGGCCTGTCACAGGTCATCATCGACCTGAAGCAGCCGGGCATCACCATCCGGCCCATCCGCGACCTGTCGGGCGACGCCCATTTCGCCGAGGTGACCTTCGACGACGTCATCCTGCCGTCGGACGCCCTGATCGGCGAGGAAGGTGCGGGTTGGGAGCAGGTCAATGCCGAGCTTGCCTTCGAGCGGTCGGGGCCGGAGCGCATCCTCTCCTCCATGGTGCTGGTCGACACCTGGCTCGCCTGGCTGAAGAGCCTGCCCTCGCCGAGCAGCGACGACCTGGTGCTCGTCGGCCGGCTGGCGGCCCAACTCGCCGCGTTGCGGGCCCTGTCGATCGGCGTCACGGCGCGCCTCGTCGCCGGCGACAGCCCGGTGGTGCACGCGGCCCTCGTCAAGGATCTCGGCACGACCTACGAGCAGATGATCCCCCGGGCGATCTCCGCGGCGATTGCCGGCGATCCCGGTGAGAACCCGCCCGAGGCCCTCATGCGCACGCTCGCCTACACGGTCAGCATGGCACCCTCCTTCTCCCTGCGCGGCGGCACGCGCGAGATCCTGCGCGGCATGATCGCCCGCGGCATCGGCCTCAGGTAGAACCCGTCCATGACCGATACCCTGATTGCAGACACCGCCGACCGCCTGATGGCGGAGGTCGTGCCCCCCGCCGCCGTGCGCGGCCTGAAGGATCGCGCCGCCGCCGCACCGGTGTGGAGCCTCCTCGCCGAATCCGGCTTCCTCGACGCGCTCGTGGCCGAGGCCCATGGCGGCGCCGGCCTTTCCGCCGCCGAGACGCTGCCGGTCCTGCTCGCGGCCGGGCGCCACGCCCTGCCGCTGCCGCTCGCCGCCACCATGGCGGGCCGGGCTGCGATCGCCGCGGCGGGCGAGGTGG
>NZ_JBQVQL010000087.1:0-18602 GCF_052440005.1 Phreatobacter sp. | reverse complement strand
AGATGGTGATGCCGGGCGACAACATCGCCATGACGGTGAGCCTGATCGTGCCGATCGCCATGGAGGAGAAGCTGCGCTTCGCCATCCGTGAGGGCGGCCGCACCGTCGGCGCCGGCGTCGTCGCCACCATCATCGAGTGATCGGAGGACGATGGAATGCGGTCCACCGCATTCCTGATGCGGGCGCCGGCATCGTCGTCGCCATCATCGCGTGATCGGTGATTGATCGGAGCGCCGGGGCGGACTATATCCTCGGCTCTCCTCTAGGGGTTTAGCTCAGCTGGTAGAGCGGCGGTCTCCAAAACCGCAGGTCGTGGGTTCGAATCCCCCAGCCCCTGCCAATTTCGAAAAGCCTCGGCGATCCGATCGCCGGGGTTTTTCATTATCCGGGAGCCGCGCCTGATATGCTGGAACTGTCGACGATCGCAGTGTTTGCCCTGGCCTGTCTCGTGCTTACGATGACGCCCGGCCCGGACATGCTGTTGATCGCCTCACGCAGCATCAGCCAAGGGCGCACGGCGGGCTTCGCCACCCTCGCAGGCATCCAGGCCGGCACCTACGCCCATGCCCTCGCTGCCGCCCTGGGCCTGTCCCAGCTCCTTGTCGCGGTGCCCATGGCCTATGACGTGGTGCGCTGGGCCGGGGCGGCCTATCTGCTTGCGCTCGCTTGGGCGAGCCTTCGCGCCGACGGAGCCAGGTTCGCGCCCTCGGAGGGGCTAACAGCCGTGCCGTTGGGCCTCATTTTCCGGCAGGGGCTTCTGACCAACCTGCTCAATCCGAAGATGGTTCTGTTCGTGCTGGCACTGTTTCCGCAGTTCTTCCGGCCGGAATCCGGCTCGATCGTCATCCAGGCGCTGCTTCTCGCCACCATCCTCAACACTGTCGGTCTGGTCGTGAACGGCGCGGTGATCCTGACGGCCGGCAGCCTGCGACGCCGGTTCGCCTCCAGCGGTCGCTTCGCTCGCCTACCGCAATACTTGCTGGGCAGTGTGTTCGCAGCACTGGCGCTCCGGCTGGCCTGGAGCGAGAGCCGGTGACGCTGTGCCCGGGGCCCGGCTGCACCACATTTTCTTGACGTGCCGGCCCCGATCAGTTAGCAGACCGCACTCCCTGCCGGCCCGGTGACGGACATCCGGCGGGACGCGTTTCCTTTTTCCGGGCCGACGCGCCGGCTTTCACCCCGAGGGTGGGAGCGGTGTGCGGCCCTGTCCGGATTCTCACCATGGCGAAACCCAACCCTGTCGAGTTCATGCAGCAGGTCCGCCAGGAGGCCAACAAGGTCACCTGGCCGACGCGCAAGGAAGTCGGCATCTCCTCGCTGATGGTCGTCATCTTCATGATCGTTTCGGCGATCTTCTTTTTCGTCGCCGATTCGGTGATCCGCTGGGGCGTCCAGGCGCTCCTGTCGCTCGGCAGCTGAGGGAGCCCGTCCGTGGCGAAGCAGTGGTACGTGGTCCACGCCTATTCGAACTTCGAGAACAAGGTGGCCGAGGCCATCCGTGAGGGCGCGGCCCAGCGCGGCCTGTCGGAGCTGTTCGAGGACATCCTCGTGCCGAAGGAGCGCGTCACCGAGGTGCGTCGCGGCCGCAAGATCGACACCGAGCGCAAGTTCTTCCCCGGCTATGTCCTCGTGAAGATGGACATGACCGATCAGGCCTACCACCTCATCAAGAACACCCCGAAAGTCACGGGCTTCCTCGGCGCCGACAAGAAGCCGATGCCGATCCCCGAGGCCGAGGCGATGCGCATCGCCCAGCAGGTCCAGGAGGGTGTCGACCGTCCCAAGACGACGATCACCTTCGAGGTCGGCGAGAAGGTGCGCGTCAACGACGGTCCCTTCGCCTCCTTCGAGGGCTTCATCGAGGAGGTCGACGACGGCCGTGCCCGCGTCAAGGTCGCCGTCTCGATCTTCGGCCGGCCGACGCCGGTGGAACTGGAATTCGGTCAGGTCGACAAGCTCTGACCCGATAGCGCCACCGGCCTCGCGCCGGCGGCAACCGGCGGCCTTGCGGCCGGCGGCGGGGAGGCGGGAAGCCGTCTCTCCTTCACCCGTGGGAGGCGAGGGACGGCGGTTCGCCAACCGTCTCGAACCCGACCACGAAACCCAACCGGCCGCCCGACAGGGCGCGTCAGGAGGACATCATGGCGAAGAAAATCGTCGGATTCATCAAGCTGCAGGTGCCGGCCGGGGCCGCTAACCCCGCCCCGCCCATCGGTCCCGCTCTCGGTCAGCGCGGCCTGAACATCATGGAATTCTGCAAGGCCTTCAACGCGAAGACCCAGCAGATGGAGAAGGGGATGCCGATTCCGGTCGTCATCACCGCCTACCAGGACCGTTCCTTCACCTTCGAGATGAAGCAGCCCCCGGTCACTTACTGGGTGAAGAAGGCCGCCAAGATCGACAAGGGCCACACGACCCCCGGCAAGGGCTTCATCGGCAAGATCACGCGCGCCCAGATCGCCGAGATCGCCAAGTCGAAGATGGTCGACATGAACTGCGACTCGGTCGAATCGGCCTCGTCGATGATCGAAGGCTCGGCCCGTTCCATGGGCCTCGAGGTGGTGGGGTAAGCCATGAGCGGAAAGCGCTATCGTAAGACCCTCGAGGGCATCGACACCGTCAAGACCTACGCCATCGACGACGCGGTGAAGCTCGTGAAGGAGCGGGCGACCGCGAAGTTCGACGAGACCATCGAGATCGCGATGAATCTCGGCGTCGATCCGCGCCACGCCGACCAGATGGTCCGCGGCGTCTGCAACCTGCCGAACGGCTCGGGCCGCACCCTGCGCGTCGCGGTCTTCGCGCGCGGCGCCAAAGCTGACGAAGCCAAGGCGGCCGGTGCCGACATCGTCGGCGCCGAGGATCTCCTCGAGATCGTTCAGGGCGGCAAGATCGACTTCGATCGCTGCATCGCGACCCCGGACATGATGGGCCTCGTCGGCCGCCTCGGTAAGGTGCTGGGCCCGCGCGGCCTGATGCCGAACCCGAAGGTCGGCACGGTGACCATGGACGTGAAGTCGGCCGTCGCCGCCTCCAAGGGCGGCGCCGTCGAGTTCCGCGTCGAGAAGGCCGGCATCATCCACTCGGCCGTCGGCAAGGTCTCCTTCGACCAGGGCAAGCTGGTCGAGAACATCAAGGCCTTCGCCGACGCCGTCGTGAAGGCCCGTCCGAACGGCGCCAAGGGCACCTACGTCCAGAAGATCGCGATCTCCTCGACCATGGGCCCGGGCGTGAAGGTCGATCCGGCCAGCGTTCTCAACGCCTGATCCGATCCGGGCACGCGCCCCGCGCGCGTGTCCGTCCGGTCGCGCGTCCGGGATGCAGACCTGCGCCAGGCGTGGGGCTGGCCAAAAAAATGGCCCGCCCCACTTGGCAAGTGGAACAGCCTTTGCTAGACGACGCCGGCTAGGGGTGTGGGCAACCACGCCCTCATTGCGTTTGGGCCGTGGATCGCGATTCGCCGTCTCGAAGGGGTCGCGTCCGTCACAGGAGACGCCGGGAGTGGTTCCCGGACCCTGATCAGGAGTCCGACACGAGTTTTGTAGAGAGCTTCCGCGCCGGGAAACCTGCGCGGCAAGGCCGGTGGAGTTGTCCCACGAGGGTCCGAGGACCCGGGATCGCAAGACCGGATCGTCCTGTCCGAGACTGCAGGCGAGGGGGGTCCCCTCTTAATCGCCAAGGCCTGCACAGACGGGTGAAGACCATTTCACCGGCGGAGACGCCGAGGGAAGGGTTCGAACTCACGGCACCTCGGCCGAGGGATTTCATCCCGCGGTGTTCCAGAGGGGACAGGGCCGAACGTCGATCGTTCGGAGACCGGCTCGCCGGTGCCGATGATCGGCAGGTGCAACCCGGGGCTTTCCGCAAGGAGGCCCCGACCAGAGAGAGCAAACGTGGATCGCACGGAAAAGAAGGAGCTGGTCGGCACGCTCAACGAGGTCTTCAAGACCTCCGGCGTCGTCGTCGTCGCTCACTATTCCGGCCTCACCGTCGCGCAGATGCAGGACCTCCGTCGCAAGATGAAGGCCCAGGGCGCGTCCGTGAAGGTCACCAAGAACCGCCTCGCCAAGATCGCTCTCGAAGGCACGGACGTCGCGTCCATCGGAGCCCTGCTGAAGGGCCCCACGATTCTGGCCATCAGCCAGGATCCGGTCGCGGCACCGAAGGTCGCCTCTGACTTCGCCAAGCTGCATGACAAGTTCGTCATCCTTGGCGGCGCCATGGGGTCGACCGCTCTGAATGCGGACGGTGTGAAGGCACTCGCCACACTCCCGTCGCTCGACGAACTGCGCGCCAAGCTCGTGGGCCTCATCCAGGCTCCCGCGACCAAGATCGCCCAGCTCTCGACCGCGCCCGCTGCCAAGCTGGCTCGCGTGTTCACCGCTTATGCCGACCGAGACAAGGCCGCGTGAGGCTCCTCTCACTCAACCCGGTTCGAACCGTTCAAAAGGAAAATGCAAATGGCTGATCTCGCCAAAATCGTCGACGAGCTGTCGTCGCTCACCGTTCTCGAGGCCGCCGAGCTCGCGAAGATGCTCGAAGAGAAGTGGGGCGTCTCCGCCGCCGCCGCCGTCGCCGTCGCCGCCGGCCCGGGTGCCGGCGCCGCCGCCGCCCCGGTCGAGGAGCAGACCGAGTTCACCGTGATGCTTGCCGCCGCCGGCGACAAGAAGATCGAGGTGATCAAGGAAGTCCGCGCCATCACCGGTCTCGGCCTGAAGGAAGCCAAGGACCTCGTCGAGGGTGCTCCGAAGGCCGTCAAGGAAGGCGTGTCCAAGGACGAGGCCGAGAAGCTGAAGAAGCAGCTCGAGGCCGCCGGCGCCAAGGTCGAGCTGAAGTGATCAGGCTCCGCGCGGGCGGCCTTCGGGTCGCCCGTGCGGGCTTATCCGCCCCGGGTGACCGGAGCGGGACCGCCGTGCGGCGGACGTGCATTCGAATGCGGGGCCCCCGGGCACCGCGAGGCTAACAGAGGTGTCAGCGTTTGACCGGACGGTCCAGGGTCGCCCATCGGCCCGCCTGTGGACCGTCCGGTCAGGCGTCTGCGACGGAAGCGGCTCCATCAAGCCCATCCGTCGCTGGAACCAGGGCCGCCGCCGACGCCTGGCGGCCCAAGCGAGAGGCGACATGGCTCAGACTTTCACCGGCCGCAAAAGGTTCCGCAAGTTCTTCGGCAAAATCAGGGAAGTAGCGACGATGCCGAACCTCATCGAGGTTCAGAAGTCGTCCTATGACCAGTTCCTGATGGTCGACGAGCCCAAGGGCGGACGCTCCGACGAGGGGCTGCAGGCCGTGTTCAAATCGGTGTTCCCGATCACCGATTTCTCCGGCAGCGCCATGCTGGAGTTCGTGAAGTACGAGTTCGAGCCGCCGAAGTACGACGTTGACGAGTGCCGCCAGCGCGGCATGACCTTCGCCGCCCCCCTGAAGGTGACGCTGCGCCTCATCGTGTTCGATGTGGACGCCGACACCGGCGCGAAGTCCGTCAAGGACATCAAGGAGCAGGACGTCTACATGGGCGACATTCCGCTCATGACGTCGAACGGCACCTTCATCGTCAACGGCACCGAGCGCGTCATCGTCTCGCAGATGCACCGTTCGCCGGGCGTCTTCTTCGATCACGACAAGGGCAAGACCCATTCGTCGGGCAAGCTGCTCTTCGCCGCCCGCATCATCCCCTATCGCGGCTCCTGGCTCGACATCGAGTTCGACGCCAAGGACATCGTCTACGCCCGCATCGACCGTCGCCGGAAGATCCCGGTCACGAGCCTGCTCTATGCGCTCGCCATGAGCGCGGAGGACATCCTCTCGACCTTCTACAACCACATCATGGTGACGAAGGACAAGAAGGACGGCTGGCGCGTGCCCTACGACGCCGCCCGCATGCGCGGCTTCAAGGCGGTCAACGACATGATCGACGCCGATACCGGCGAGGTCGTGCTCGAGGCCGGCAAGAAGCTCTCGGTCCGCGAAGCCAAGAAGCTCGCCGAGAAGGGGCTCAAGGCTCTGCGCCTGTCGACCGAGGAATTGGCGGGTCGCTACCTCGCCGAGGACATGGTCAACATGAAGACCGGTGAGATCTACGCCGAGGCCGGCGAGGAGATCACCGAGAAGATGCTGAAGATGCTGGTGGGCGAGGGCTACGAGACCCTCCCGACCCTCGACATCGATCACGTCACGATCGGCGCCTACATCCGCAACACGCTCGCCGCCGACAAGAACATGACGCGCGAGGACGCGCTGTTCGACATCTATCGCGTCATGCGCCCGGGTGAGCCGCCGACGGTGGAGACCGCCGAGGCCATGTTCCACTCGCTGTTCTTCGACAGCGAGCGCTACGACCTGTCGGCCGTCGGCCGCGTGAAGATGAACATGCGCCTCGACCTCACCGCCGAGGACACCGTGCGCATCCTGCGCAAGGACGACATTCTCGCCGTGGTCAAGACGCTCGTCGAGCTGCGTGACGGCAAGGGCGAGATCGACGACATCGACCACCTCGGCAACCGCCGCGTGCGTTCGGTCGGCGAGCTCATGGAGAACCAGTACCGCGTGGGCCTGCTCCGCATGGAGCGCGCCATCAAGGAGCGCATGAGCTCGGTCGAGATCGACACGGTCATGCCGCAGGACCTGATCAACGCAAAGCCGGCGGCCGCCGCCGTGCGCGAGTTCTTCGGTTCCTCGCAGCTCTCGCAGTTCATGGACCAGACCAACCCGCTGTCCGAGATCACCCACAAGCGCCGCCTCTCGGCCCTTGGACCCGGTGGTCTGTCGCGCGAGCGCGCCGGCTTCGAGGTGCGCGACGTGCACCCGACGCACTACGGCCGCATCTGCCCGATCGAGACGCCGGAAGGCCCGAACATCGGCCTGATCAACTCGCTGGCCACCTTCGCCCGTGTCAACAAGTACGGCTTCATCGAGACGCCCTACCGCAAGGTGCGCGACGGCCGGGTCACCGACGAGGTGATCTACCTGTCCGCCATGGAGGAGGGGAAGTACTCGGTCGCCCAGGCGAACGCGCCCATCGACGAGAGCGGCAAGTTCATGGAAGACCTCGTCATCTGCCGTCAGGCGGGTGAGACCCTGCTGCTGCCGGTGGACCGCGTCGACTTCATGGACGTGTCCCCGAAGCAGCTCGTGTCGGTCGCCGCCGCGCTCATTCCGTTCCTTGAGAACGACGACGCCAACCGCGCCCTCATGGGCTCGAACATGCAGCGCCAGGCCGTGCCGCTGGTGAAGGCCGATGCGCCCTTCGTCGGCACCGGCATGGAATCGGTCGTCGCCCGTGACTCCGGCGCCGCCATCGCGGCGCGCCGCACCGGCGTCGTCGATCAGGTCGACGCGACCCGTATCGTCATCCGCGCCACGGAAGACCTCGACCCGACCAAGTCCGGCGTCGACATCTATCGCCTGATGAAGTTCCAGCGCTCCAACCAGTCGACCTGCATCAACCAGCGTCCGCTGGTGCGCGTCGGCGACATCGTCAAGAAGGGCGAGATCCTGGCCGACGGCCCCTCGACCGACCTCGGCGATCTCGCCCTCGGCCGCAACGTGCTCGTCGCCTTCATGCCGTGGAACGGCTACAACTTCGAGGACTCCATCCTGCTCTCCGAGCGGATCGTGAAGGAAGACGTCTTCACCTCGATCCACATCGAGGAGTTTGAGGTCTCCGCCCGCGACACCAAGCTCGGGCCGGAGGAGATCACGCGCGACATTCCGAACGTGTCGGAAGAGGCGCTGAAGAACCTCGACGAGGCCGGCATCGTCTATATCGGCGCGGAAGTGCAGGCGGGTGACATCCTCGTCGGCAAGATCACGCCGAAGGGCGAGAGCCCGATGACGCCGGAAGAGAAGCTCCTGCGCGCCATCTTCGGCGAGAAGGCCTCGGACGTGCGCGACACCTCGCTGCGCGTGCCCCCGGGCGTCACCGGCACCATCGTCGAGGTGCGCGTGTTCAACCGTCACGGCGTCGACAAGGACGAGCGCGCCATGGCGATCGAGCGCGAGGAAATCGAGCGTCTCGCCAAGGACCGCGACGACGACCAGGCGATCCTGGACCGCAACGTCTATGGCCGCCTCGCCGAGGTCCTCGACGGCAAGACCGGCATTTCCGGCCCCAAGGCCTTCAAGAAGGACACGGTCCTCACCCGTGACCTGCTCGCCGAGTATCCGCGGGGCCAGTGGTGGGCCTTCGGCGTCGCCGACGACGCCCTGATGGCCGAGATCGAGGCCATGCGGAAGCAGTACGACGAGTCCAAGCGCCGCCTCGAGCAGCGCTTCCTGGACAAGGTCGAGAAGCTGCAGCGTGGCGACGAACTGCCGCCGGGCGTGATGAAGATGGTCAAGGTCTTCATCGCCGTGAAGCGCAAGATCCAGCCGGGCGACAAGATGGCCGGCCGTCACGGCAACAAGGGCGTCGTGTCCCGCATCGTGCCGATCGAGGACATGCCGTTCCTCGAGGACGGCACCCATGCGGACATCGTGCTCAACCCGCTGGGCGTGCCGAGCCGCATGAACGTCGGTCAGATCCTGGAGACCCATCTGGGCTGGGCCGCCGCCGGCCTCGGCAAGATGGTGGGCCAGGCCTACGACGCCTACATGCGCTCGAAGAACGTGAAGCCGCTGAAGGAAGCCTTCGAGAAGATCTACGGCGACGATCCGCAGATCGGCGTGCTCGACGAGGCCAATCTGGTGGAACTCGCCCGCAACACGCGGCGCGGCGTCCACTTCGCG
Source organism: Phreatobacter sp. (assembly GCF_052440005.1). Classification (GTDB taxonomy): domain Bacteria; phylum Pseudomonadota; class Alphaproteobacteria; order Rhizobiales; family Phreatobacteraceae; genus Phreatobacter. The sequence continues at coordinate 9,878 of NZ_JBQVQL010000087.1, read as the reverse complement.
ACGCCGGTCTTCGACGGTGCCAAGGAGGCCGACATCGAGGCCATGCTCGACACGGCGGGCCTGAACCATTCCGGTCAGGTGACGCTGTACGACGGCAAGACGGGCGAGGTCTTCGACCGCCAGGTGACCGTCGGCTACATCTACATGCTGAAGCTGCACCACCTCGTGGACGACAAGATCCACGCGCGGTCCATCGGCCCGTACTCGCTCGTCACCCAGCAGCCGCTGGGCGGCAAGGCGCAGTTCGGCGGCCAGCGCTTCGGCGAGATGGAGGTCTGGGCCCTGGAGGCCTATGGCGCCGCCTACACGCTGCAGGAAATGCTCACGGTGAAGTCGGACGACGTGGCCGGCCGCACCAAGGTCTACGAGGCGATCGTCCGCGGCGACGACACCTTCGAGGCCGGCATTCCCGAGAGCTTCAACGTGCTGGTCAAGGAAATGCGGTCGCTCGGCCTCAACGTCGAGCTCGCCACCTCGAAGCCCGTGCGCACCGACAACGACGACGTGGGACAGCAGGCCGCCGAGTAAGGCGTCCGTGCCTGCCTAGGGGACCGGGTCCGTCCGGTCCCCCGACGTTCCACCTGAAGACGCTTTCATCGGCCGGGAACCTTCTTCCGGCCCCGAACTTCCCCCCGGGAGACCGGGCTTAGGAGACGGCGATGAACCAAGAGATCGCAAATCTCTTCAATCCGACCACGCAGCCGGCCACGTTCGATCAGATCAAGATCTCGATCGCGAGCCCCGAGAAGATTCTGTCCTGGTCCTTCGGCGAGATCAAGAAGCCGGAGACGATCAACTACCGTACGTTCAAGCCCGAGCGTGACGGTCTGTTCTGCGCGCGCATCTTTGGCCCCATCAAGGACTACGAGTGCTTGTGCGGCAAGTACAAGCGCATGAAGTACAAGGGCATCATCTGCGAGAAGTGCGGCGTCGAGGTCACCCTCTCGCGCGTGCGCCGCGAGCGCATGGGCCACATCGAGCTCGCCGCCCCGGTCGCCCACATCTGGTTCCTGAAGTCGCTGCCGAGCCGTATCGGCCTCCTGCTCGACATGCCGCTCAAGGACCTCGAGCGCATCCTCTATTTCGAATATTACTGCGTCATCGAGCCGGGCCTGACCTCGCTGAAGGAGCGCCAGCTCCTCTCGGAGGAGGAGTACATCAAGGCCCAGGACGAGTTCGGCGACGACTCCTTCACCGCCCTGATCGGCGCCGAGGCCATCCGCGAGCTGCTGCGCGGCCTCGACCTCGAGAAGCTGGCCGCCGACACCCGCAAGGAGATCGCCGAGGCCACCACCGAGCTGAAGCCGAAGAAGCTCGCCAAGCGCCTGAAGATCATCGAGGCCTTCATCCAGTCCGGCAACAAGCCGGAGTGGATGATCCTGACGGTCGTTCCCGTCATCCCGCCGGACCTGCGCCCGCTGGTTCCGCTGGACGGCGGCCGCTTCGCCACGTCCGACCTCAACGACCTCTACCGCCGCGTCATCAACCGCAACAACCGCCTGAAGCGGCTGATCGAGCTGCGCGCGCCGGACATCATCATCCGCAACGAGAAGCGCATGCTTCAGGAAGCGGTTGACGCCCTGTTCGACAACGGCCGCCGCGGTCGCGTCATCACGGGCGCCAACAAGCGCCCGCTGAAGTCGCTCGCGGACATGCTGAAGGGCAAGCAGGGCCGCTTCCGCCAGAACCTGCTCGGCAAGCGCGTCGACTATTCCGGCCGTTCGGTCATCGTCGTCGGCCCGGAGATGAAGCTGCACCAGTGCGGCCTGCCGAAGAAGATGGCGCTCGAGCTGTTCAAGCCCTTCATCTACGCCCGGCTCGACGCCAAGGGCCTCTCCGCCACCGTCAAGCAGGCGAAGAAGCTGGTCGAGAAGGAGCGTCCGGAGGTCTGGGACATCCTCGACGAGGTCATCCGCGAGCATCCGGTCCTGCTCAACCGCGCCCCGACCCTCCACCGCCTCGGCATCCAGGCCTTCGAGCCCGTGCTGATCGAGGGCAAGGCGATCCAGCTGCATCCGCTCGTCTGCTCGGCCTTCAACGCCGACTTCGACGGTGACCAGATGGCCGTGCACGTTCCGCTGAGCCTCGAGGCGCAGCTGGAAGCGCGCGTCCTCATGATGTCGACGAACAACATCCTGCATCCGGCGAACGGCGCGCCGATCATCGTGCCCTCGCAGGATATCGTTCTCGGCCTCTACTACGTCTCGCTGATGTCGGACGGCATGCCCGGCCAGGGCAAGGCCTTTGCCAATGTCGGCGAGATCGAGCACGCGCTGGCCAACAAGGTCGTCACGCTGCACACCAAGATCCGCTATCGCTGGGAAGGTCTCGACGCGGACGGCACCCATGTCCGCCGCATGTACGAGACCACGCCTGGCCGCGTCCTGCTCGGCCAGCTCCTGCCGAAGTCGCCCAAGGTTCCCTTCGACGCAGCCAACAAGCTGATGACGAAGAAGGAGATCTCGGCGATGATCGACACCGTCTACCGCTTCTGCGGCCAGAAGGAGTCGGTGATCTTCTGCGACCGGATCATGGCGCTGGGCTTCTACCACGCCTACAAGGCCGGCATTTCCTTCGGCAAGGACGACATGGTCGTCCCGGACAACAAGTGGCCGATCGTCGAGGAGACCCGCACGCTCACCAAGGACTACGAGCAGCAGTATCTCGACGGCCTCATCACCTACGGCGAGAAGTACAACAAGGTCGTCGACGCCTGGGCCAAGTGCTCGGACCGTCTCGCCCAGGAGATGATGCTGCGCATCTCCTCCGTGAAGAAGGACGAGACCGGCCGCGACAAGCCGATCAACTCGATCTACATGATGTCGCATTCGGGTGCGCGTGGTTCGCCGACCCAGATGCGCCAGCTCGCCGCGATGCGCGGCCTCATGGCCAAGCCCTCGGGCGAGATCATCGAGACGCCGATCATCTCGAACTTCAAGGAAGGCCTGTCCGTGATGGAGTACTTCAACTCCACCCACGGCGCCCGCAAGGGTCTGGCCGACACCGCGCTGAAGACGGCGAACTCGGGTTACCTGACCCGCCGCCTCGTCGACGTGGCCCAGGACTGCATCATCACGGAACGCGACTGCCATACCGAGAAGGGTATCGGCATGCGCGCCATCGTGGACGCAGGCCAGGTCGTGGCGACCCTCGGCCAGCGCATCCTCGGCCGTTCGGCCGCCGTCACCGTCACCGACCCCTCCTCGGGCAAGGTGCTGGTCGAGGCGGGCGCCATGATCCTGGAGAAGGACGTGGAGGCCATCACCTCCGCCGGCATCCAGGAGGTGAAGATCCGCTCGGTTCTCACCTGCGAGACCAAGGTCGGCGTCTGTGGCCAGTGCTACGGCCGTGACCTCGCCCGCGGCACGCCGGTGAACATCGGCGAAGCGGTCGGCGTCATCGCGGCGCAGTCCATCGGCGAGCCGGGCACCCAGCTCACGATGCGTACCTTCCACATCGGCGGCGCCGCCCAGGTGGTCGACACCTCGTTCATCGAGGCGACCTTCGAAGGCACCATCAAGATCCGCAACCGCTCGATCGTGAAGAACTCGGACGGCGAACTCATCGCGATGGGCCGGAACATGGCCGTCATCATCGTCGATGCGGACGGCACCGAGCGCGCCACCCATCGTATCCAGTACGGCGCCAAACTGCGCGTCGACGAGGGCACGAAGGTCAAGCGCGGCCAGCGCATCGCCGAGTGGGACCCCTACACCCGTCCGATCATCTCCGAGATCGACGGCGTGCTGGGCTTCGAGGACCTGGTCGACGGCCAGTCCCTCGCGGAAACCACCGACGAGGCCACCGGCTTCACCAAGCGCGTGGTCACCGACTGGCGCACCTCCACCCGGTCCGCCGACCTCAAGCCGTCGCTGGTCATCCGCGACTCCAACGGCAAGCTGCAGAAGCTGCCGCGTGGCACGGATGCCCGCTACGCCCTGGCGGTCGACGCGATCATCGGCTTCGAGCCCGGCGCCCGCATCCATGCGGGTGACGTCATCGCACGTATCCCGCTGGAAAGCGCCAAGACGCGCGACATCACCGGCGGTCTGCCGCGTGTCGCCGAGCTGTTCGAGGCGCGTCGTCCGAAGGATGCGGCGATCATCGCCGAGATCTCCGGCGTGGTGCGCTTCGGCAAGGACTACAAGCAGAAGCGCCGCCTGACGATCGAGCCCTTCGAGGCCGACGCCGAGGCCGCCGAGTACCTGATCCCGAAGGGCAAGCACATCCACCTTCAGGACGGCGACGAGGTGCAGAAGGGCGACTTCATCGTCGACGGCAACCCGGCCCCGCACGACATCCTGGCGATCAAGGGCGTGGAGGAGCTCGCTGCCTACCTCGTCAACGAGATCCAGGAGGTCTACCGGCTCCAGGGCGTCGTCATCAACGACAAGCACATCGAGGTCATCGTCCGCCAGATGCTCCAGAAGGTCGAGATCACCGATCCCGGTGACACCGACCTCATCCAGGGCGATCAGGTCGACGCTTCCGAGATGGAGGAGGCGAACCTCGCCATGGTGGACGACAAGAACAAGCGGCCGGCCACCGGCACGCCGGTTCTTCTCGGCATCACCAAGGCCTCGCTGCAGACGCGGTCCTTCATCTCCGCGGCCTCCTTCCAGGAAACCACGCGCGTGCTCACCGAGGCTGCCGTCAATGGCAAGTCGGACACGCTCGAGGGCCTGAAGGAGAACGTCATCGTCGGCCGCCTGATCCCCGCCGGCACCGGCGCCATGATCAGCCGCATCCGCGAGATCGCCCTCAAGCGGGACGATCTGATCCTCGACGAGAAGCAGAAGGCCGCTGGTACCCCGGCCGGCGCTCCCGCCGAGGTCGCCGTGATCGAGGCGCCGCAGTCCTGAAGCGGCGCGAGGGCAGGGGGCTCAACCCCTGCCTCTCCCGGACAAACGAAAAGGGCCGCCCGATAGGCGGCCCTTTTGCATGGCGGAAGCGGGTGGCTCAGTTGGCCGAGCAGGCGCTCGTCGAGCCGCAGACCAGGTTGCTGGTCGAGCACAGGTTGACGCCGCGGCGCTCCACCGTGCGCTCGTTCTCGAACACGATCTTCATGTCGAACTGGCAATAGCCGCGCGAGCGCTGGCGCGGCGTCGGCACGACGCGCAGGGCCTGGCCCGGCTCGATGACGTTCTGGCCGAGGCGGTCGTCGCCCCAGCCGCGGGTGTCGACATCCGTCATGTAGAACTCGCGGATCGTCACGTTGCTGCGGTTGACGATGTTGATCCAGCGCTGCTGGCCGTCGCGGTCGGTCTGGGCCGTGGCGGGGGGCGTCGCGACGAGGCTGGCGACGAGGGCAACTGCGGCGGCGGAGGCGCCGAGAAGCGACTTGAGCGTCATGTGGCAGGTCCTTTGGATGCAACCCCGGAATGGTCCTTCCGGAGGGGTCGACGGAGGGTCGGACACCAGGACCGCAACCAGAGAGGGTCGCGCCCGCTCAAGTGACGATACGGAATGTCACGCCGCTGCTATGCCCGTTCGCCCGCCCACGCGCAATCGCCCAGCCGGGGCTCTCGACGAAATTCCGGCGCGCTGCGGCGGCTCCTGAACGAAAAAAGGCCGCCCCGTGGGGCGGCCTCTAACGATGACCTCGAAACGGCGTCAGTTGACGCGGCAGGAGCCCGTGGAGGTGCAGACGAGGTTCGTCGTCTGGCAAAGGTTGACGCCGCGGCGCTCGACGGAGCGGTCGTTGGCGAACACGACCTTCATGTCGTACTGGCAGTAGCCGCGCGAGCGCTGGCGGGGGGTCGGCACCACTCGCAGCGAGTCGCCCGGCTCCACCACTTCCTGACCGAGGCGGTCGTCGCCCCAGCCGCGGGTGTCGACGTCGGTCATGTAGAACTCGCGGATCGTCACGCCCGAGCGGTTGACGATGTTGATCCAGCGCTGCTGACCGTCGCGGTCGGTCTGGGCCTGGGCCTGGATGCCGAAGCCTCCGGCGAGAGTTGCGGCGGCGATGGCCGCGAAAACGACGTTCCTGAACGCCATGGTCTTCATCCTCTTAATGATGGGCCGCACAAGAGCATCCAGTGCACGGCAAACCGCTTCAGTGGTGTGAAACGTTCAGGTCGCCCCCCGAAGGACAAACTTTCCCGGCATCACAACGCACGCGATACTCCGATTCCCGGTAGGCAAATCAAGTGATCTCGGCACCGCCGGACGAGCTCCGGCGACACGCGAAATGGGATAAGGCCGCGATAATGACGGATCATGCCGGGATCGGAGCGTTTTGTTTCTGTCGCGTTGCGCGGCAGGGACGAAACATCCGGTCTTTGGGGCGGGCGTTGGGTCGTCCTGCTTGACGGGGGACGACTCAGCGTGTATTGCCACCCGACTTTCCGATGAAGGTCGGTTGCACACGCGGTCCTGGGAACGGCTTCGAGCCGGTTCCGATCGAAGCTAACCGAGACCGCATCGCCTGACGTCAGTCAGATCGAAACGCATGATCGCCTGCCCGCGAGGGCCGACGATCCTCTGTTTTCGCCGGGCGCAGTTTGTCTTTCGGGACAAACCGGGCGCCCGGTTGCTCGTTCCGGAAACGGGACGGGCAAAGCCAGGCTTCAAACGGGTTCCGGGTTACCGGGCCCCAATGGTTCAAGGACAAGGCCGCCGATGCCGACAGTCAACCAGCTGATCCGCAAGCCGCGTCAGCCGCGCACCTACCGCGAGAAGTCCCGCCACATGGAGGGCTGCCCGCAGAAGCGTGGCGTGTGCACGCGCGTCTACACGACGACCCCGAAGAAGCCGAACTCGGCGCTCCGCAAGGTCGCCAAGGTGCGACTGACCAACGGCTTCGAGGTCATCGGTTACATTCCTGGCGAGGGTCACAACCTCCAGGAGCACTCCGTGGTCATGATCCGCGGCGGCCGCGTCAAGGATCTTCCCGGCGTGCGCTACCACATCCTGCGCGGCGTTCTCGACACGCAGGGCGTCAAGAACCGCAAGCAGCGCCGTTCCAAGTACGGCGCCAAGCGGCCGAAGTAAGAGTTGTTTCCACCGGCCGCTCCTGGCCGAGGCGCGTAGGCGCCGGGCTGGAGCGGCCGGTGGCTTTCAGGATCAACGGAGAGAGCGATGTCTCGTCGTCATCGGGCCGAAAAGCGGGAAGTCATCCCGGATGCGAAGTACGGCAATGTCGTGCTGGCCAAGTTCATGAACTCGGTCATGTACGAAGGTAAGAAGTCGGTGGCCGAGCAGATCGTCTACGGCGCCTTCGACCAGATCGAGTCCAAGGCGAAGCAGGAGCCCCTCGCGGTGTTCCAGTCTGCCCTCGAGAACGTCATGCCGGCCATCGAGGTTCGTTCCCGCCGCGTCGGCGGTGCGACCTACCAGGTTCCGGTCGAGGTTCGCCCCGAGCGTCGTCAGGCCCTGGCGATCCGCTGGCTCATCCAGGCGGCGCGCTCGCGCAACGACAAGACCATGGTGGACAAGCTCTCCTCCGAGCTGATGGACGCCGCCAACAACCGCGGCAACGCGGTCAAGAAGCGCGAAGACACCCACAAGATGGCGGAAGCCAACCGCGCCTTCTCGCATTACCGCTGGTAACGAAACGTCACGGTTCGTCCGGAACCGAAGGAACTCAGATCATGCCGCGCACTCACGCGATCGAGGACTACCGCAACTTCGGAATCATGGCCCACATCGATGCGGGCAAGACGACGACGACCGAGCGGATCCTCTACTACACCGGCAAGTCCCATAAGATCGGCGAAGTCCACGACGGCGCCGCGACCATGGACTTCATGGAGCAGGAGCAGGAGCGCGGCATCACCATCACGTCGGCCGCGACGACCGCCCAGTGGGCGGGCAAGCGCCTGAACATCATCGACACCCCCGGCCACGTCGACTTCACCATCGAGGTCGAGCGTTCGCTGCGCGTGCTCGACGGCGCCGTCTGCGTCCTCGACTCCAACCAGGGCGTCGAGCCGCAGACCGAGACCGTCTGGCGCCAGGGCGACAAGTACAAGGTTCCGCGCATCGTCTTCGCCAACAAGATGGATAAGACCGGCGCCGACTTCTACATGTGCCTCGAGGACATCAAGAAGCGCCTCGGTGCCAAGCCGATCGCCATCCAGCTGCCGATCGGTTCGGAGTCCAACTTCAAGGGTCTCGTCGACCTCGTCCGCATGAAAGCGGTCGTCTGGTCGGGCGAGTCGCTCGGCGCCGACTTCGACGCCAACCTCGAGATCCCGGACGATCTCAAGGAGAAGGCCGCCCAGTATCGTAACGAGCTGGTCGAGGCCGCCGTCGAGCTCGACGACGCCGCCATGGAAGCCTATCTGGAGGGCAACGAGCCCGACGAGGCGACCCTGAAGCGCCTCATCCGCAAGGCCGTGCTGACCTCCGCCTTCTTCCCCGTGCTCTGCGGCTCGGCCTTCAAGAACAAGGGCGTGCAGACGCTGCTCGACGCCGTGGTCGACTACCTGCCGTCGCCCGTCGACGTGCCGGCGATCAAGGGCATCGACCCGAAGAACGACGCCGAGATCGAGCGCAAGTCGTCCGACAGCGAGCCGCTGTCGCTGCTCGGCTTCAAGATCATGGACGACCAGTACGGCGTCCTGACGTTCTGCCGCATCTACTCGGGCAAGCTCGAGAAGGGCATGGCCCTCCTCAACTCCTCCCGCGAGAAGAACGAGCGCGTCGGCCGCATGGTCCTCATGCACGCCAACAACCGCGAGGAAATCTCCGAGGCCTATGCAGGCGACATCGTCGCCCTCGTCGGCCTGAAGGACACCCGCACCGGCGACACGCTCTGCGATCCGCAGAAGCCCGTCATCCTGGAGCGTATGGAATTCCCCGAGCCGGTCATCGAGATGGCCGTCGAGCCGAAGACCAAGGCCGACCAGGAGAAGATGGCGCTGGCCCTCATGAAGCTTGCTTCCGAGGATCCGTCCTTCCGCGTCTCCACCGACGCCGAGTCCGGCCAGACCCGCATCAAGGGCATGGGCGAACTCCACCTCGACATCAAGGTCGACATCCTGCGCCGCACCCACAAGGTCGACGTCACGGTCGGCGCTCCCGAGGTGGCCTTCCGCGAGAAGATCACCAAGCGCGCCGAGATCGACTACACCCACAAGAAGCAGACGGGCGGCACCGGCCAGTTCGCGAAGATCAAGATCATCGTCGAGCCGAACGAGGCCGGCGCCGGCAACGCCTTCGAGTCGAAGATCGTCGGCGGTGCGGTTCCCAAGGAATACATCCCCGGCGTCGAGAAGGGCATCGACTCGGTCATGGGTGCGGGCATCATCGCCGGCTTCCCCGTGGTCGACGTCAAGACGACCCTCATCGACGGCGCCTACCACGACGTCGACTCCTCGGTCCTCGCCTTCGAAATCGCCTCCCGCGCCGCCATGCGTGAAGCGCTGCAGAAGTGCGGTTCGGTCCTGCTGGAGCCGATCATGGCGGTCGAGGTCGTCACCCCCGAGGAGTACACCGGCTCGGTCATCGGCGATCTCAATACCCGCCGATGCCAGATCCAGGGCCAGGACATGCGCGGCAACGCCAACGTGATCCAGGCCAAGGTGCCGCCCATGATCATGTTCGGCTACGTCAACCAGCTGCGCTCCTTCAGCCAGGGCCGCGCCAGCTACACCATGCAGTTCAGCCACTACGAGCAGGCGCCGTCCAACGTCGCCGCCGAAGTCCAGGCCAAATACGCGTAAATCTCGGTCTCTTGCCGGACCGGGTCCCCTGGTCCTCCGGCATCGCGAACATTGAAGGAGGCCGTCATGGCCAAGGAAAAGTTCGAACGCAATAAGCCGCATTGCAACATCGGCACGATTGGTCACGTTGACCACGGCAAGACGTCGCTGACGGCTGCGATCACGAAGGTGCTGGCCGAGTCGGGCGGCGCGACCTTCACGGCCTAT
>NZ_JBQVQL010000086.1:0-18906 GCF_052440005.1 Phreatobacter sp. | reverse complement strand
GGAGAGCACCGAGCCGCGCGCGCCGCGCCGAGCGCCTCCGCCGGTCCCCGCAGGTCCGACCCGCGCCGAACTGAAGGCCGCGGCCACCGACACGCTGCAGACGGGCGTGCAGACCCTGACCGTCACCGAGGACGAGGCCGACATGCGCGTCGACCGCTTCCTGGCGGCCCGCTTCCCGCAGCTTTCCTTCAGCTACATCCAGCGCATCGTCCGTAAGGGCGAACTCAGGGTGAATGGCCGCCGCGTCGAGACCAAGGACCGGCTCGAGGCGGGCCAGGCGGTGCGCGTGCCGCCGCTGAAGCTCGACCAGGCGCGGCCCATGTCGGCCAAGGTCGGCGAGGACGTCGCCGGCTTCCTCGCCTCGATCACGCTCTACGAGGACGCCGACGTCATGGTGCTGTCGAAGCCCGCCGGCCTCGCCGTGCAGGGCGGTTCGGGCACCAAGAAGCACCTGGACGGCATGCTCGCCGTGCTCACCGATGAGGACGGGCAGCGTCCCCGCCTCGTCCACCGCCTCGACAAGGACACCTCGGGCTGTCTTCTCGTCGCCAAATCGCGCTTCGCCGCGGCGGCGCTCGCGAAGACCTTCCGCACGCGCGCGGCGCGCAAGATCTACTGGTCGGTGGTGGCCGGCGTGCCGAAGCCCCGGCAGGGCCGCGTCTCCACCTATCTCGCCAAGGAGGAGCGCGAGGACGAGAGCTTCATGCGCATCGCCAAGCATGGCGAGAAGGGCGCGAGCCACGCCGTGAGCTACTACGCCGTCATCGACACCATGGCGCAGAAGCTCTCGTGGCTCTCCATGAAGCCGGTGACCGGGCGCACCCACCAGCTGCGCGTCCACGCCGCCGAAATCGGCCATCCCATCCTCGGCGACCCCAAGTATTTCGACGTCGAGAACTGGGAGGTTCCCGGCGGCATCCAGCACAAGTTGCACCTCCACGCCCGCCGCATCGTCGTTCCGCATCCGCGCGGCAAGGGCACGATCGACGTCTCGGCGCCGCTGCCGCCCCACATGGAGCAGACCTTCAACCTGTTGGGATGGGACGTCTCCCGCTACGATCCCATCGTCGAGGCGCCGGAAGAGTAGGCGAGCCGGAGCCGCTGCTCCGCCTCCGGTCTTCCACCACCTGGCCCCCCCGGCGAGTCCGCAGGGCGAGGGAAGGGGGGCCAGGGGGCGGCGGGCGCGCCTGGCCCTCCGGCCGTTCCCTGCGGAGCGGGTCGATGCCCTCGCCCCCTGGACCCCTTCCCCTTACTGCGCTCGGCCGGGGGTGACGGGTGGTGTCAGTCCTGAAATGATCGCAGCTGCCGGGGCAGCGCCGCATCGACGGCCGCGCCCAGCCGAAGAGGAACGGTGCCGATGTCCCTGACCGGCTGGATCTACGTCACCGCGGCGGTGCTGGCCGTCATCCTCGCGCTCATCGTCATCGTGACGCGCCGGGTGATCCGCACCGTCCCGGGCGGAGGCGACAGCCGCGCCATGGCCGATCTCGTCGCCGAGCTGCGCCGCGCCAATGACCTCGCCGAGCGGCGCATCGCCGCGCTCGAGGCGCGGGTCGAGGCGCTGGAGCGTCGCCAGGGCTGAACGGTGCCTTCAGCCGGGGTTCAGGCGGTTCGGGCGATGGCTGGGGCATCGCCCTCCACCGGATGCTCCCCATGAAAAGCCTCGCCATCGCCTGCGGCCTCGCGCTGCTCGCCGCCACCCCGCTCGCTGCCCAGCCCTACGGCTATGGAGCCGGCCCCGGCATGGGCCGCGGCAATCCCGAGCTGCGCGCCGAGCGCTTCCAGTGCCGGCAGGAGGCCCGGGCCCGCGGCTATCGTGGCCCGGAGGTACGCGGCGCCGTCATCGCCTGCCTGCAGGCGCGCCGGCCCGACCTCGCCCGCATCGTCCAGTGCCGCGACGCGGTGCGCGCCCGGGGCTACGTGCCGCGCACGCCGGAATTCCGCATGGCCGTGAGGTCCTGCCGCTTCGGCGCTTGAACTCAAGGCCCGGATGACCCACAAGGCGCTCCGGTCCCGGAGCGCCCGTCACGTGAAGCTCGTCATCTTCGACTGCGACGGCACGCTCGTCGACAGCCAGCACCTCATCGTCGCCTGCATGGACGAGGCCTTCGCCACGCTCGGTCGCCCTGCGCCCTCGCGCGAGGCGACGCTCTCCATCGTCGGCCTGTCGCTCGCCGAGGCCTTCGCCACCCTGACGCGCGACGGCGATCCCGACATTCCGGCGCTGGTGGACGCCTACAAGGGCGCCTTCCACGCCCAGCGCCTGAAGCCGGGCAATGCCGAGCCGCTCTATGAGGGCGCGCGGGAGGTGGTGGAATGGCTGGCGGGGCAGGAGGTCGCGCTCGGCATCGCCACCGGCAAGTCGCAGCGCGGCGTTCGCATCGTGATGACCCATCACGGGCTGCTGGAGCGCTTCGCCACGATCCAGACCGCCGACGACGCGCCGTCCAAGCCCCATCCCGCCATGATCGAGCAGGCCATGGCCGAGGTCGGCGCGATTCCCGAGGATACGGTGATGATCGGTGACACGACCTACGACATCGACATGGCCCATGCCGCCGGCGTCGCTTCCATCGCGGTCGCGTGGGGCTACCACGCGCCGCAGGCCCTGTTGCGGTCGCGTCCCCACGCCCTCGTCGGCGCCTATGCTGAAGTGCCGCTGGCGCTGAAGGGTCTGTGGGGCGCGTGAGCCTCAGGCGTCCTTGGCGGCTTCGCCGGCCAGAAACTTCTCCAGCCAGTGGATGTCGTAGTTGCCGGCGATGATGGACGGGTTGCGCACGAGGGTGCGGAACAGCGGCAGGGTCGTCTCGATGCCGTCCACCACGAACTCGTCGAGGGCACGGCGCAGGCGCGCCAGGCATTCGGTGCGGGTGCGGCCGTGGACGACGAGCTTGCCGACCAGCGAGTCGTAATAGGGCGGGATCGTGTAGCCCTGGTAGGCGTGGCTGTCGACGCGCACGCCGATGCCGCCGGGCGTGTGGAACAGGTTGAGCTTGCCGGGCGAGGGCCGGAAGGTCGCGGGGTTCTCGGCATTGACCCGGCATTCGATGGCGTGGCCCTCGACGACGATGTCCGACTGCTTCAGCGACAGCTTCTGTCCCGCGGCGATGCGGATCTGCTCGTTGACGAGGTCGACGCCGGTGATCATCTCGGTGACCGGATGCTCGACCTGGATGCGGGTGTTCATCTCGATGAAGAAGAACTTGCCGTCCTCGTACAGGAACTCGATGGTGCCGGCGCCGACATAGCCCATGTCCGCCATGGCGCGGGCGCAGACGCCGCCGATCTCGGCGCGCTGTTCCGGCGTGATCACCGGGGAGGGGCCTTCCTCCCAGACCTTCTGGTGACGGCGCTGCAGCGAGCAGTCGCGCTCGCCGAGGTGGATGGCGCTGCCCTGGCCGTCGCCGAGGATCTGGATCTCGATGTGCCGCGGCTTGCCGAGGTATTTCTCGATGTAGACGGCGTCGTCGCCGAATGCGGCCTTCGCCTCCGTCTTGGCCGTCTGCAGGGCGACCTCGAGTTCGTCGGCAGAGCGCGCGACCTTCATGCCGCGACCGCCGCCGCCGGCCGCCGCCTTGATGATGACGGGAAAGCCGATCTCCTTGGCGACCGCGCGGGCCTCCTCGTCGTCGGAAATGCCGCCCTCGGAGCCCGGGACGGTGGGAATGCCGAGGCGCTTGGCGGTGCGCTTGGCCTCGATCTTGTCGCCCATGATGCGGATATGCTCCGCCTTGGGGCCGATGAAGGTGATGCCGTGGCTCTCCAGGATGTCGGCGAAGCGGGCGTTCTCCGACAGGAAGCCGTAGCCGGGATGCACCGCATCGGCACCGGTGATCTCGCAGGCCGCCAGCAGCGACGGGATGTGGAGATAGCTCTCGCGCGCCGAGGGCGGGCCGATGCAGACGCTCTCGTCGGCGAGCTTCACATGCATGGAATCGGCATCGGCCGTCGAATGGACGGCGACGGTGGCGATGTCGAGTTCCTTACACGCGCGCAGCACGCGCAGCGCGATCTCACCGCGGTTGGCGATCAGCACCTTGTTGAACATCGGGCGACTCATTCGATGATCATCAGCGGCTCGCCGTATTCCACCGGCCGGCCGTCGTCGAACAGGATGCGCGTCACCGTGCCCGAGCGCGGCGCGACGATGTCGTTGAAGGTCTTCATCGCCTCGATCAGGCAGAGGCGCTCGCCCTCCTTGACGACCTGGCCGACCTCGACCAGCGGCTTGGCGTCTGGCGAGGGACGGCGATAGGCGGTGCCGACCATGGGCGAGGGCACGACACCGGGATGCTTGCGCGGATCGTCGCCCGCGGCTGCGGCCGGGGCGGCCAGCGTCGGGGCGGGGGCGGCGATGGGTGCCGGTGCGGCGGCGACGGGCGCCGGAGCAGCCACGGTCGCGTGGACCGTGACCTGGCGGGCGACGCGGATCTTCAGGGCCTCGAGCTCGATCTCGATTTCGGTGAGGTCCGTGTCGGCCAGGACCTGCGCCAGTTCGCGGATCATCGCCGTGTCGATGGAAGACTTGCCTTTGAGCATGGTGCCCTCGTGAGGCTGGGCGCGGCGGGGACCGCTCACGCCTTGGCCGGAAGCGCCGCGACGGCGGCGATGGCGAGCGCATATCCCATGGGGCCGAGCCCCACGATGATGCCGCGCGCGACGGGTGACAGGAAGGAGTGATGCCGCACCGCCTCGCGGGCGTGGACATTGGTGATGTGCACCTCGATCAGCGGGATGCCGGTGCCGCGGGTCGCGTCGGCCAGCGCCAGCGAGGTGTGAGTATAGGCGCCGGCGTTGAAGACGACGCCCTTGAGGGTGCCCGCCGCATGGGCGCGGCCCGCCTCGTGGATCCAGTCGATGAGGACGCCCTCGTGGTTCGACTGGCGGAAGTCGACGGACAGACCGTGCTTCTCCCCCTCGGTGCGGCACAGGGCCTCCACGTCGGCCAGCGTCGTCGATCCGTAGATCGCCGGCTCTCGGGTGCCGAGCAGGTTGAGGTTGGGGCCGTTGAGGATGAGGACGGTGCTCATGCGCCGGGGTCTTGGATCCGCTTCGAGGGTCCGTATCGCGATCCGGGTCCCGAGACCCGGGAATCGCCGGTGTCCCGCGCAGCCGGAAGGCCTCACGGGCGCGCCCTTATAGGCGCATGCGCCGGCGAAGCAAAGGGACGGGTGTGGATGGCGGTGGCGACGAAGTCCGTCCGTCGCGTGCATCAGAGCGTGTTTACAACCATTGAGGGAATATGTAGCATCTGCCCCATTCTGGGTTGTCGTAGGGGGCGTGCGAATGGCCGATCTCCAGGGTGCGACCGCGAAAGCGACCTCCGCGCTGAGTTCCGCAGCGGCTGCTGGACGGAAGCTGAGCCCGGCTCTGAGGTTCCTGGCCTCCCCGAGGCGAGGCCTTCCGCTGGTTGCTGCTGTGCTGCTGGGGCTGCTCGTCTGGCACGAATACGCCCAGGATCCGCAGGTCGATGTCGCCCGCACGTGGAATGACAGCATCGAACGGCTCGGCATTCGGCCACTCTTTCCGCCGCAGGAGGATTTCCACGTCGGGGACGTCTTTGCGGTCCTGAAGGTCAGTGATGCCGATGCTCTGTCGAGCCTGACGCCGACCCAGCGGGCGCTCGTCAACAAGTCCATCCGCATCGGCTACAGCGATCCCTCCGCGGACATCGACAAGATCGCCGCAGTCCGCCCGGGATATGCGCGGCGCGTTGTCAGCCCCGCCCTGGCGGCGGGTCCGGGCACGTCGCAAGTCGCCGTTCCTCCTGACGACGGCGTGGTCCTCAGCGCGGGCAATGGCCGGGCCATCGCGCTGAGGGCGATGCTCTTCCCCGGCATCGTCATGGACGTCCACCAGGGCCTGTCCTTCCCCCGCCTGTTCAGCCGCATCACGGGCCGGGCGGACCGGTCGCGGGTCGAACTCATCACCATCGACAAGCCACGGACCTATGGGATCGACCCCGAATATGCGGCGGCTCACCTGTGGAGGTTCTGCAAGTTCGGCCAGACGGGTGTCGCCCTCCAGTGTTCCGAGCAGCACCTGCGCTACCTGCTGTCGCTCCAGTACGGACCGGACGCCTGCGCAAGGACCAGCAGCGGCCGTCACCTCTTCGAAGTGCAGATCGCGTTGGTCAGCCGGATCTATGTCTCCCAGAACATCAATGTGGGTATCGGAAGCCAGCGGGCGATCACGCTCAGGGACAACGGTGGGCAGCCTTCCGCACCCTCGGCCCCGCAGCAGCCCGCCGGTGCAGTGGCTGCTGCGGGGCAGAGTGCCCCGGCGGCCGGTCCGTCCTCGACGGACGTCGCAGGCGGTCCGGCCCGATCTGCGGCCGGCGAGGCCGCACTGCACGACGGACGCCGCATCCTCATCGCGCAGTCCGGCCCACTCGAAAAGCCGATCGCCTTCGGCTTCCAGGCGGCGAGCGTCGTCGCGAACCCCCAAGCTTCCGGAGGGACCCTGTCATGTCCAGAACGGTCCTAGCGTCATTCCTCTTCCTGGCCGCCACGGCGCCGGCGCTCGGCCAGACACCCGGCCAGGCGAGCAAATGCGAGCCGGGCCAGCCGAGCTGGCCGTCATGCCAGTTTGCCCAGGGCGGGTCGCAGCAGCCGGGACAACCAGGCGCGATCAGCGGCACGTCTCGCCCGCCCGATCCGGGTAATCTCGGGTCGATCCGGGATTTTAGATCCACGCTGTCCAGGCCCTAGCCGGCGGTCGCCCCGCCGGGTCTGCCGGCTACCTCAGAACGGCGTTCGATAGGAAGCCTGCAGGAAGGCGCCCCAGCGCTCTGAGCGGAAGTCGAGGTGGGATGCGTTGGCCTCGCCGGGGAAGCGCGTCTTGGCGCCCGTCGTCGCGTGGTACCAGTAGCGCCCTCCGGCCCCGAGGCTGAAGGCGTCGGTGAGCTTGTAGGTCAGGCTCGCCTCGAACTGGAAGCCGTAGCCCTGGCCGTTCTCCGGCATCGGGTTGATGTCCGGCCGCATCCAGTGGTTGTCGAAGGCGCTGAGCCGCGAATAGGGCAGCACCGCTGCGTCCGCCGTCAGCTTCAGCCGCTCGGTCAGCATGACGTCGCCGACGAGGCCGATGCGGAGCGAGGTCCAGCGCGCCGTCTCCGACAAGGTGAGCACCGAGAAGGGGATGGTGACGCCGCAGAAATTGCCG
Source organism: Phreatobacter sp. (assembly GCF_052440005.1). Classification (GTDB taxonomy): domain Bacteria; phylum Pseudomonadota; class Alphaproteobacteria; order Rhizobiales; family Phreatobacteraceae; genus Phreatobacter. Next base: position 11,745 of record NZ_JBQVQL010000086.1, on the reverse strand, counting down.
CCGGAGACCTGCAGGCAGCCGTAGCCGTTGTACTTCTCCTTGAAGTGGTGAAAGCCGGCGAAGGCGCCGAGGCGAATGCCGGCGGAGCGCCAGATGGTCAGACCGACGTCGAGGCTGCCATAGTCGATCTTGCCGTTGCGCAGGCTCGAATGGGTCTTCGAATAGGGCAGGGTGTCGGGCGGATAGTCCTCGTCCGTCAGCAGGCCGCCGGCGTGGCTGCCGATGCCGGCATAGCCCCTGACGAACCAGCCGGTAGGCGAATCGATGCGGCCGAAGAGCTCGCCGGTCGTCGCCGCGGAGCCGCCGTAGGTCAGGCGGGAGTTCATCTGTCGCCGGGTGTCGGGATCGTAGAGGTCTTTCTGCAGGCGCCCGCCGCTGAAGAAGGCGCGCGCGCCGAACTCCGCCTGCCAGGCTACCGCCACCGGCGGGGAGAGGTCGCTCGCCGGCGCCTGGGTCGCCGCCATCGTCAAACCTGCCGCGAGATACCCCGCCAATCGTCTCGACCGCGCCATGCACTGTTCCTTCCGTGACACGGAAGGTGGCCGGTCTTGGTTAATGCGGGGTAACCGTCGCGGTGATTAGGACCGGGCGGGCGGGCGCGCAAGCGCCGCGCCGGGCCAGACTTTCTTGGTCACGCGGGCATATTGCGGCGGATAGGTGAGCTCGGCGCCGAGCTCCTCCGCGGCGTGCCAACCCCAGCGCGGATTGTCGAGCATGCCGCGGCCGATGGCGACGAGATCGGCCGCTCCCGAGGCGACCACCTCCTCGGCCTGGGCGGGCGTGTTGATGAGGCCGACGGCGCGGGTGGTGATGCCCGAGCCCTTCCTCACTGCCTCGGCGAAGGGCACCTGGTAGCCGGGCTTCGCCTGGATTCGCACGCGCGGATGCGCGCCGCCGGACGAGACGCAGACGAAGTCGACGCCAGCGGCCTTCAGCTCGGCGGCGAGCGCCACGGCATCGGCGACCTGCAGGCCTTCCTCGGTCCAGTCCTGACCGGTGATGCGGGCGCCGACGGCGATGCGTGCCGGCACCGCCGCTTTCACCGCCGCAGCGATGGACAGGGGCCACGCGAATCGGTTCTCGCGGCTGCCGCCGAACCCGTCGGTCCGCGTGTTGGAGAGCGGGCTCATGACGTTGTGGAGCAGGTAGCCGTGAGCCATGTGCAGCTCGATGGCGTCAAAGCCGAGGCGCACGGCGCGTTCGGCCGCCTGCACGAATGCGGCGGCGATGCGCACCTTGTCCTGGCCGGTCATCTCGCGCGGCACGTGCCAGCCCTCGTCGAAGGCGATGGCGGAGGCGGCCACCGTCGGCCAGGGATCGGCATTGTCCTTCAGCGGCCCGCCGCCTTCCCATGGCCTCTCGGCCGAGGCCTTGCGGCCGGCATGGCCGATCTGGATGCCGAAGGTCGTGCCGGGCAGCGCGACGGCGCGGGCGGCGTTGATCACCCGCTGCATGGCCCGCTCGTTGGCATCGCTGTAGAGGCCGACGCAGCCGTGGGTGATGCGGCCGAGCCGTTCCACCGCCGTGGCCTCGACCACCACCATGCCCGCGCCCGACATCGCGAGGTTCATGAGGTGCTGCAGGTGCCAGTCGTTCATGCAGCCGTCGTCGGCCGAATACTGGCACATCGGCGCCACGACGATGCGATTGGGGACGGTCACGGGGCCGACGGCGAAGGGCGAGAAGAGCTGGCTCATGGCGGTCTCTGGTCGGACGAGGAAAGGCGAGGGGACAGCAACGGTGGCACCCAGGCAAGCACCTGGGGCGCAGGACACGTCTGCCAAGGCCCCGTCCGCCCGCGAGGCAGCATGACCGCGATGCAGCCCTGCACGGCGCATGATCGGTGGCGAAGCGGGCGGAAGCGGGCTATGGAGGCGGACTTTCTCCTGTTTCGACGAACGGCAGCGGCATTGTTTCGCCGAACCGCCCCGCCGGAGAGACGGACTTTTCCGACCGCGTGATCCCGCCATGACCAGCACCACCACCGAAGCCATGGCCCGCGGCGACCGGCTCGCCAAGCGCAACGCCTTCATCCTCGCCCTCGCCACGGCGCTGGCCGGCGCCAACACGACGGTGATGTTCGCCACCGGCGCCATCGTCGGCGCCGAGCTCGCCCCGGTGCGCTCGCTCGCCACTCTGCCCATTTCGATCTTCGTCGTCGGCCTCGCCGCCGCATCCCTGCCGGTCGGCATGCTGGTGCGCCGCTTCGGCCGGCGCACCGCCTACCAGATCGCCACGGGCGCGGGCGTCCTGACGGGGCTGTTCGGCTATCTCGGCGTCACCTACGCCAGCTTCCCCATCTTCTGCCTCGCGACCTTCTCCGCCGGCTTCTACGCCTCCGCCGCCCAGAGCTACCGCTTCGCCGCCGCCGACACCGCCTCCGATTCCTTCCGCCCCAAGGCTATCTCATGGGTCATGACCGGTGGCGTCATCGCCGGCGTGGTCGGTCCGCAGCTCGTCGTCTGGACCAAGGAGGCGCTGCCGCCGGTCCTGTTCGCCGGCACCTACATCGGCCAGGCGGTGGTGGCCCTGCTCGCCGGTGTCATCCTCTCCTTCGTCGACATCCCGAAGCCCAAGGCGCCGGCCGCCGGCACCGTTTCGCGCCCGACCTCCGCCTATTTCCGCGATCCCGCCTTCGTCACGGCGGTGGTCTGCGGGGCGGCGACCTACATGCTGATGAATTTCGTGATGACCGCGGCCCCGCTCGCCATGATCGGCTGCAATCACTCCATCGACGCCGCCGCCTACGGCATCCAGTGGCACGTCATCGCCATGTATGCGCCGAGCTTCTTCACCGGCAGCCTCATCGCCAGGTATGGCGCCCCGCGCATCGTGGCCGTCGGCCTCGCCCTCACCGCAATCTCGGCGGTCGTGGCGCTGACCGGCATCACCGTCCCGCACTTCTACCTCGCCCTCATCCTTCTCGGGCTCGGCTGGAACTTCGGCTATATCGGTGCCAGCGCGATGGTGGCTGCCACCGCCCGCCCGGAGGAGCGCACCCGCGTCCAGTCGGTCAACGACTTCTGCGTCTTCGGCGTCATGGCGATCGGCTCCTTCTCCTCGGGCCAGATCGTCACGACCTACGGCTGGGACATGGTCAACTGGGTCGTCTTCCCCATCGTCGCCGTCGCCGCCGTGGCGCTCCTGGTCGGCTCGCGCCGCAGGCCGGCCCTCGCCTGAGCCCGCTGCGGCCAGTTTCGGCTCGGAAAACCCCCTTACAGCCGAAAGGACGAGCCGCGCAGCCCTCCCATCCGTTGCTTCGGCTTCGGGACTTTGGCAGAAATGCGTCGGACTCGTGGTGGGGTGGGCCCTGAGGCCCGCTCACGCCGCATAAAAAGCGAGCAGGCACATCCGGTTCCGCGGGGGCTGGACGGCCGTCCCGACGGGGCGCCGCGACAGAGGAAACATCGATGAATACAGCATTGTGGGTCATCATCGGCTGCGGGCTGTTGTCCGTGGTCTATGGCGTATGGGCGACCAAGTCGCTGCTCGATGCCGATGCGGGTTCGGCTCGCATGCAGGAGATCGCCGGCGCCATCGCCGAGGGCGCGTCCGCCTACCTGAAGCGCCAGTACATCACCATCGCCATCGTCGGTGCCGTCATCCTCGTCCTCGTCGGCTGGCTCCTCGGCACCACCGTCGCCATCGGCTTCCTCATCGGCGCCGTCCTCTCCGGTGCTGCCGGCTTCATCGGCATGAACGTCTCCGTGCGCGCCAACGTGCGCACCGCCCAGGCCGCCTCCAAGTCCCTCGCGGCCGGCCTCGATATCGCCTTCAAGGCCGGCGCCGTCACCGGCCTGCTGGTCGCCGGCCTCGCGCTGCTCGGCGTCGCCGTCTACTTCTGGGCCCTCACCGGACCCGGCGGTCTCGCCCCCAACAGCCGCACCGTGATCGACGGCCTCGTCGCCCTCGGCTTCGGCGCCTCGCTCATCTCCATCTTCGCCCGTCTCGGCGGCGGCATCTTCACCAAGGGCGCCGACGTCGGCGCCGACCTCGTCGGCAAGGTCGAGGCCGGTATCCCCGAGGACGATCCGCGCAACCCCGCCACCATCGCCGACAACGTCGGCGACAACGTCGGCGACTGCGCCGGCATGGCCGCCGACCTCTTCGAGACCTATGCGGTGACGGTCGTCGCCACGATGGTTCTCGCCGCCATCTTCTTCGCCGGCACTCCGATGCTGCAGTCGGCGCTGATTTACCCGCTCGCCATCTGCGCGGTCTGCATCATCACCTCCATCGCCGGCACCTTCTTCGTGAAGCTCGGCGCCAACAACTCGATCATGGGCGCCCTCTACAAGGGCCTCATCGTCACCGGCGTCCTCTCGGTCGGCGGTCTCGCCCTGGCAACCCAGGCCGTCACCGGCTGGGGCACCATCGGTGTCGTTGGCGGCAAGACCATCACCGGCTCGGCGCTGTTCTTCTGCGGCCTCATCGGCCTCGTCGTGACCGGCCTGATCGTCTGGATCACCGAGTACTACACCGGCACCGGCAAGCGCCCGGTCGTCTCCATCGCCCAGGCCTCCGTCACCGGCCACGGCACCAACGTGATCCAGGGCCTCGCGGTCTCGCTGGAATCCACCGCCCTGCCGGCGCTCGTCATCGTCGGCGGCATCATCTCCACCTTCCAGCTCGCGGGCCTGTTCGGCACGGCCATCGCGGTGACCACCATGCTCGGCCTCGCCGGCATGATCGTCGCCCTCGACGCCTTCGGCCCGGTCACCGACAACGCCGGTGGCATCGCCGAGATGGCGGGCCTGCCGAAGGAGGTGCGCCACTCCACCGACGCGCTCGACGCCGTCGGCAACACCACCAAGGCCGTCACCAAGGGCTATGCCATCGGTTCGGCCGGCCTTGGCGCGCTGGTCCTCTTCGCCGCGTACAGCTACGACCTCAACTACTTCATCACCGAGGCGAACAAGGCCGGTTCCACCGCCTATAGCTACTTCAAGGGCATGAGCCCGGTCACTTTCGACCTCTCGGACCCCTATGTCGTCGCCGGCCTCATCTTCGGTGGCCTCATCCCCTACCTGTTCGGCGGCATCGCCATGACCGCCGTCGGCCGCGCCGCCGGCTCGGTCGTGGAGGAAGTCCGCCGCCAGTTCCGCGAGAAGCCGGGCATCATGGCCGGCACCGACAAGCCGGACTACGCCCGCGCGGTCGACATGCTGACCAAGGCGGCGATCAAGGAGATGATCATCCCCTCGCTGCTGCCTGTTCTCGCCCCGCTGGTCGCCTATTTCGGCGTGCTGGCGCTCTCCGGCTCGAAGGCCTCGGCCTTCGCGGCGCTGGGCGCCTCGCTCCTCGGCGTCATCGTCAACGGCCTCTTCGTCGCCATCTCCATGACCTCGGGCGGCGGCGCCTGGGACAATGCGAAGAAGAGCTTCGAGGACGGCTTCGTCGACAAGGACGGCGTCACCCACCACAAGGGCTCCGAGGCGCACAAGGCCTCCGTCACCGGCGCCACCGACGGCGACCCCAACCCGGACCCGGCGGGCCCCGCCGTGACCCCTGCCATCAACAACAGCCACCTCGTCGCCCTGCTGCTGCTGGCCATTCTCGCCCACTGAGCCGCGCGACACCCCAAACGAGAAAAGCCCCGCGGGAGCGATCCCGCGGGGCTTCTGCTTGGGCGGCAGGGGGCTCAGACGATCGGCTTGCCGCCCTCGAGCTTGCGGTGCGAGGCCGCCTCGATCCCACCTTCCAGGAAGACGAGCAGGTCGGCGTTCAGCCGGTGCTTGTCGGTGAAGAACAGGCCGTGCGGCGCGTCCTCGTAGACCCGATACAGGGCGTTCGGGATCATCTTCGCGGCGCGGTCGGCTGACTTGTCGATGGGCACGGTGGCGTCGGCGCCACCATGGATGATGAGGGTCGGCACGGTGAAGGCCGCCATGTCGCCCTGGAAATCCGTTTCCGAGAAAGCCTTGACGCAGGCCATGGTGGCGATGGGCGAGGCCAGCATCGCCACATTGGCGGTCCAGGCCAGCAGCTCGTTGCTCACCTGGAAGTTTAGGATCCCCGCGCCGTAGAACTGCTTGCCGAAGGTCGCGAGGAAGGCCGGACGGTCGGTCTTCAGCCCCTCGATCATCTCGGCGAAGACGGAGGCTGGCACGCCGTCCGGATTATTCGGCCCCTGGAGCAGGCCGGGCGTCACCGAGCCGATCAGCACGGCGCTGGCCACCCGCCGGGCACCGTGGCGCGACAGGTAGCGGGCGACCTCGCCGCCGCCCATGGAGAAGCCCACCAGCGTCGCCTGGGTGAGGTCGAGCTCGTCCATCAGCGTCTTCAGGTCGTCCGCGAGCGTATCGTAGTCGTAGCCGGTCGCCGGCTGGTCTGAGCGGCCGAAGCCGCGGCGGTCGTAGGCGATGACGCGATAGCCCGCCGCGACGAGGTCGGGCGCCTGATACTCCCACATGTCCGCATCGAGCGGCCATCCGTGGATGAGCACGACGGGACGGCCCGTGCCCCAGTCGTTGTAGAAGAGGCGGGTTCCGTCTGCGGTGGCGATGTACGGCATGGAAGTCCTTTCCGGTCTGTCCGGAAAGGAACGGCAGCCGGGCCTCTTCGTTCCGCGTATCCAGGCCGGCGGCGAAAGGCCGCGCCGAAAAAAAAGCCCCGCGGTGGCGGGGCTTTCGATGTCTGGACCGTCCGGGTCGATCAGGAGCGCGGGCCCTGCATGATCTGGCGGAGGAGGTTGGCCTCCTCGCCGCCGCTGACCGTCGTGCGGGAGATGAAATCGAAGACCTTGCCGTCCTGCAGCCCGTAATTGGCGACGCGCTCCACCTGGCGGCGGGAGTTGAAATAGACCGCCATGACGTTCCGCTCCACCGTCCGCGGCTGCTGGAAGGTGAAGGTGCGGGTCTGCTTCTCGGAAATGTAGTAGAAGACGTCGCCATTGATGGTGGAGATGGTGGTGGGCGTGCCCAGCGCGATCATCACCTGATCCTGGCTGTTGCCTTCCTTCACCTGTGCCAGCGCGTCCTCCGAGACGACATAGCCGCGGTTGAAGGTCTCGCCGATGCGGAAATCCGTCGGCGTCGGCAGGGACGGGGCCAGCGACGACACGGACGGTCCCTGCGAGCAGGCGGACAGGAGAACCGCGAGACCGGCGGCCAGCGCTGCCTTGGCGGAACGTGACGTGACGCGCATCATTCTCGGCCGACCTTCTCAAATCCCGATACCGCCGGCAGGGGCGGCAAGCCGCCGCTTGAAGACGACGGCGCGTTGACTTAACTCCCGTCGGCGACCATTTCAACCCGAAGGCGGCAAAGCCGATGATCCTGAGCCTGTTCCGGCGGAAGAAGCAGGACCCGACCATCGAGACGCTTTACGGCGCCATCGTGGCGCAGGCCCGCAATCCGTTGTTCTACCGCGACCACGGCGTTCCAGACACGGTCCAGGGGCGCTTCGAGATGGTGGTGCTGCACGCCTTTCTCGTGCTCCACCGGCTGAAGGAGGAGAGCGAGGAGCGCCGTCAGCTCGGCCAGGAGCTGTTCGACATGCTGTTCCTCGACTTCGACCGCGGCCTGCGCGAACTCGGCGTCTCCGATACGAAGGTGCCGAAGAAGATCCGGCAGATGGGCGAGTCCTTCTACGGCCGCGTCCAGGCCTATGACACCGCGCTGGCGGGCGGGGAGGGGGAGACGCTGGAGGGCGCGCTCGCCCGCAACGTCCTCGCCGACCTCTCCGGCGACACGCGGGTGCTCGCCGCCTATGTCCGCCAGGCGGCGGCCGCGCTCGCCGCGCGCCCCTACGAATCGTTCCTCGCCGGCGACATCGAGTTTCCGGCGGTGCCGACGGGAGGCCCATCATGACGGAAACGCGCAGCGACGGCGGTCGCCGCCCCGGCGCCCCGCTGCCGCGATGGCCGGTGCGGATCGCCGACGTCCCGGCCGGCGGCATCCATGTGCGTCGCCGTGATCTCGGGGCTGACGATCTCGCCGCCTTCGCCGCCTGGATCGGTGTCGACGGCATGAGCGCCCTCGACCTCGACATCCATGTCAGGCCCTATCGCGGCGACGGCCTGGCGGTGGAGGGCAAGGTGAGCGCCACCGTCACCCAGACCTGCGTCGTCAGCCTCGAGCCCATGGAGAACCTCATCGCGGAGGAGGTCGAGGCAACCTTCCGCCCCGAGGACAAGCTCAAGGTCCACCTGGTCCAGGACGAGGAGGACGGACTTTCGATCGACGCCTCCGTTGCGGCTGACGATCCGCTCATCGGCAACGGCATCGACGCGGCCGCCATCGCCGCCGAATTCCTCGCCCTCGGCGTCGATCCCTATCCGCGCAAGCCCGACGCCGCCTTCGAGCCGCCGCCCGACGGCGCCGAGGTCTCCCCCTTCGCGGGGCTTTCCAAACTGAAGCGCGGGACCTAAACAGGCGCCGGTCCGGTGTTCGTCCTGCCTGCCTCTTGTGCAGGCGGTCCCAGTCGCTATTGTCCCGGCGTCTCGCGCCGCCGGCTCCGAAGGTCCACGTGACTCCCGGTTCGGGCGTCGGTCATACGGATAGATGCATGTCCGAAAAGGTACGGCTGGCCCTCGACGTCATGGGGGGCGATTTCGGTCCCTCCGTCGTCGTGCCGGGCGCGGAGATCGCCCTGTCGCGCCACGGCGACATCGAGTTCGTCCTGGTGGGCGACGAGCGGCAGATCGCCCCGCTTCTCGCCGCCAATCCGAGAGTGCGCGCCCGCTCGCAGATCGTCCACGCCGACGTCGCCATCCGCATGGACGACAAGCCCTCGAAGGCGCTGCGCTACGGTAGGCGCGTCTCGTCCATGTGGCGCGCCCTCGACGAGGTGAAGTTCGGCAGGGCTGCCGCCGCCGTTTCCGCCGGCAATACCGGCGCGCTCATGGCCATGGCCGCCTTCAACCTGAAGACCATGGAGGGTGTCGAGCGCCCGGCGCTCGCTGCCCTCTGGCCGACGCTCAGGGGCGAATCCATCGTCCTCGACATGGGCGCTTCCATCGGCGCCGACGCCGCCGCCCTCGTCGACATGGCCGTGATGGGCGCCGCCATGGCGCGCGTCGTCTTCGACCTCGACCGCCCCACCGTCGGCCTCCTCAACATCGGGGTGGAGGAGGTCAAGGGCCTCGAATTCATCCGCGAGGCCGGGCAGATCCTGCGTGATGCCGACCTGCCGGCGCTGGACTATCGCGGCTTCGTCGAGGGGGACGACATCGGCAAGGGCGTGACCGACGTCATCGTCACCGAGGGCTTCACCGGCAATATCGCCCTGAAGACCGGGGAGGGCACCGCCAAGCAGATCGGCGAGTATCTGCGGGCGGCCATGTCGCGCACCTGGCGGGCCAAGCTCGGCTATCTCCTCGCCCGCAACGCCTTTTCGACGCTGCGCGAGAAGATGGACCCGCGCAAGAGCAACGGCGCCGTGTTCCTCGGCCTCAATGGCGTCGTGATCAAGAGTCATGGTGGCACCGATCCGCTCGGCTTTGCCAGCGCCATCGATCTGGCCTACGACATGGCCCGCTACGATCTCCAGTCGAAGATCCGCTCCATGCTGGACGCCTACCACGCTTCGCGTCCGGCCCCGCCGGTCGCCCCTCTCGAGGCCACATCGTGACACTTCGTTCCGTGGTGCGCGGCGTGGGCAGCTATCTGCCCGCGCGCGTCATGACAAATGCCGAACTTTCGACGATCGTCGACACATCCGACGAGTGGATTGTCCAGCGCTCGGGGATCCGCGAGCGCCATATCGCAGCCGAGGGGGAGACGACCTCGGACCTGGGCCTTGCCGCCGCGCAGGCGGCGCTGGCCGCCGCAGGCCTCGACGCGCAGGACATCGACCTGATCATCCTCGCGACATCGACGCCCGACCGCACCTTTCCCGCCAGCGCCACCACGATCCAGGACCGCCTCGGCATCCGCCACGGCGCGGCCTTCGACCTGCAGGCGGTCTGCTCGGGCTTCGTCTTCGCCATGTCCACGGCCGACAAGTTCCTGCGATCGGGCAGCCACAAGCGGGCGCTCGTCATCGGCGCCGAGACCTTCTCGCGCATTCTCGACTGGACCGATCGCACCACCTGCGTCCTGTTCGGCGACGGCGCCGGAGCGGTGGTGCTGGAGGCGCAGGAGCAGCCCGACGGTCCGGCGGGCCGCGGCATCCTCACGACGCACCTGCGCTCCGACGGCCGCCACACCGCCAAGCTCTACGTCGACGGTGGCCCCTCGCTGACCCAGACGGTCGGCCACCTGCGCATGGAGGGCCGCGAGGTCTTCAAGCATGCCGTCGGCATGATCACCGACGTGATGAACGACGCCTATGCCGCCACCGGCACCACCTCCGCCGACCTCGACTGGTTCGTGCCGCACCAGGCCAACAAGCGCATCATCGACGCTTCCGCCGAGAAGCTGAAGATCGCGCCGGAAAAGGTCGTCATCACCGTCGACCGCCACGGCAACACTTCCGCCGCCTCCATTCCGCTCGCCCTCGACGCGGCGGTGCGCGACGGGAGGATCCGCCAGGGTCACCTCGTCATGCTGGAAGCCATGGGCGGCGGATTCACCTGGGGCTCGGCGCTGATCCGCTGGTGAAGCGGGCCGTTCGACCCGCAATGGGTTGACCGCCGCCGGGCGAGGCCATAGTGATAGGAAAATCAGAGTGATAAGAGCGGTTTCGGTGCTGTGGGCCGAAGCAAGGCCGCCATATCCAGGGGCAAGTGGTGGGGGTCGAAATGGCGGGCAAGACAGTCACGCGCGCTGATCTTTGCGAGGCCGTCTATCAGAAGGTGGGCCTGTCGCGGACCGAGTCGGCACAACTTGTCGAACTCGTCCTCAAGGAGATCACCGACTGCCTCGCAGACGGCGAGACGGTGAAGCTCTCCTCCTTCGGCTCCTTCGTCGTCCGCTCCAAGGGCGAACGTGTCGGGCGCAACCCGAAGACCGGCCAGGAGGTGCCCATCGCGCCCCGCCGCGTCATGGTGTTCAAGCCCTCGAACATCCTCAAGGCGAAGATCAACGGCCAGAGCGTCGACGGCGTTCGCGACTGAGCCCTCGGCTTACGGTGCGTGAACGGCGTTGCCGCATCGCCGCGAATCCGCCACCGTTGCGCGGCCCGATGCCATCGCGCCGTCGCGCACATCCTCACTCAGAGCCAGGATCGTGGTGGACAAGGCCCCTGACGCATATCGCACGATCAGCGAGGTCGCGGACGACCTCGACCTGCCGCAGCATGTCCTCCGCTTCTGGGAAACCCGCTTCGGCCAGATCCGACCGCTGAAGCGCGGCGGTGGGCGCCGCTATTATCGCCCCGAGGACATCGATCTCCTCAAGGGAATTCGCCACCTTCTCTATGGCGAAGGCTACACGATCCGCGGCGTGCAGCGGATCATCAAGGAGAGCGGGGTCAAGGCGATCCAGGCGCTGGGACGCGGGGAGGGTGCCGGCGCCCTCCAGAAGCCCAAGGGGCCGGAGATCATCGACCCGGCTCTCGACGACGAGGACACGATGGTGGCCGGACCGCCGCGCGCTGTCGCCAGGGGCGCCATGCCCGCGTTCGCGCCTGCCGCCTATGTCGAGCCTCCGTTCACGGCCGTACGGCCCGTGGCCGACCTGCGAGCCGACGAGTACGAGGACGAGGACGTGCACCAGCCGGTGCAGGTTGCCCCGGTTCGCCGCGCGCCCGCCTTGCAGGAACCCGCCCCGGCTGAGCCTCCGCACGTCGAACCTGTCTTCGCGCCGGCACCGCCCGCCGCGGAGGAGCGCGTCGTTCACCGCCCGGCACCGCCCCCTGAAC
>NZ_JBQVQL010000085.1:0-19836 GCF_052440005.1 Phreatobacter sp. | reverse complement strand
ACCAAGTAGGGCTCGGCGCGCGGGCCGACCCTGGTCTCGACGGCATAGAGGGAATGGGTGGCGGTGAGGAACAGCGTGCGGAAGTCGGGCCCGCCCCAGGTGAGGTTTCCGACGAGTTCCGGCACGCGGACCTTGCCGATGAGGTCGCCGCCCGGCGCATAGACCCAGACGCCGCCGGGGCCACAGACCCAGATGTTGCCGCGGGCGTCGCATTTCATGCCGTCGGGCACGCCGGGCTCGGACGGCGAGGCGATGCCCGAGGCGAAGACGTGGCCCGCCCCGAGGGTGCCGTTCGGCAGGACCTCGAAGGCGCGGATCAGCTGCTGCACGGTGTCGTTGACGTAGAGCCACTTCTCGTCTGGCGAGAAGCACAGGCCATTCGGCTGCTCGAACAGGTAGCGGTCGACCAGCAGGTGCGGTGGCCCGCCGCCCGGCGCGATGCGATAGACGCCCTGGAAGCCGAGCTGGCGCGGCCGCTCGACGCCATAGACCGGCATGCGGCCGTACCAAGGGTCGGAAAAGTAGATGGCGCCGTCGGACTTCACCACGACGTCGTTGGGGCTGTTGAGCTCGCGGCCGTCGACATGGGAGGCGAGGACCTCGCGCCGTCCGTCAGGCCGCTCGCGCACCAGGGTGGAGGTCGCGTGCTCGCAGACGATCAGGTTGAGATCGCCGTCATAGGTCATGCCGTTGCACTTGTTGGCCGGGCGCATGACTTCGCGGATGCCGGTCCGGTCCCAGCGGCGGCGCACGTCGCCCGGCATGTCCGAGAACAGGAGGAACTCCTCTTTCGGATGCCAGATCGGCCCCTCGGTGAACTGGAACCCGGTGCCGAGCTGGCGCACCGGCGCCCAGAGGTCGATGAGGTCTTCGAAGGCCGGCCTGACGGCGACATGGGTTGTCATGGGGGGCTCTCGCTCAGCTGGGCTCCGTGCGGCATGGGATGCGGCGGCGGCGTCAGGCCGGGAACCAGGGCCGCGACGGCAGGGTCTGGGTAATGGGGCCTGGAACCGCCATGTCGAGGCGTGCCACGACCTGACCGGCCTCGATCTTCGCCGGCTTGTCGTGGACGGGAAGCAGGAAGCGCGAGGAGTTCAACAGCTTCTTGATCGCCGCCTTCTCTGCGCGCTTCGAGGTGCCGTGGTTGCCTGTGACGCGCGGCTCGTTGGCGTGGATCTCGTGGTACGGGTTCACGATCTGGTCGTTGAAGTCGTAGATGACGTCGCCGCAGATCGTCGCGCGGCCCTCGGCGGTGTCGACGTGGACGTTCATCGAGCCCTCGGTATGGGCGCCGGCCGCCTCCAGGTAGCAGCCGGGGAAGAGCTCGACCATGCCGGTCAGCTCGAGGTCCTCGAGGCGCAGCGCGTGCTTGGTGTGCAGGCGGTCGATCAGGTGCTTGATGTCCGGGGCCGGGTATTGCGGGTGCATCAGCCCGGAGACGGAATATTCGAGCTCGCGCCGGTTGATGATCACCGTGGTGTTCATCGGGAAGAGCTCGTCCTTGCCGGCGTGGTCGATGTGCAGGTGGGTGTGCGCGACATAGCGGACGTCCCCCATGCGCACGCCGTACTTCATCAGCTGGTTCTCGATCATGTTCTCGTGGAACTGGAGCCCGCGCATGCCGAGGCTCTCCATGATCTGGTTGTGGCGGTAACCGGTATCGACCACCACGGGCCAGGGGCCGCCGAGGATGAGAAAGCCGTAGGTGTAGGTGCGGCGGACCTGGCCGCAGCCCCGCCCCAGCACCAGGAAGCTCGATTCCAGTTCGATGTCGCCGTAGTCGAGGACCTTGATCTCGAGGGGCATGGTTTCCTCCGAATGTGTCAGGCCAGCCGGTAGACCCGCTTGGCGGTTGATGAGAAGACGGCGGACCGGTCCGCTGGCGGAACGGCGGCCCAATGGGCGGCGAAGAGCGCGGGATAGCTGGTCCAGAGCTTCTCGATGGGGAAGTTCGAGCCGAAGAGGCAGCGGTCGGCGCCGAAAAGCGCGAGCGTCTCGCTCGCGATCATGGCGACATGGGCCTCGTCGTTGCGGCGCAGGAAGGTGCCGAGCCCCGAGAGCTTGCTGACGACGTTGGGCCGTGCCGCGAGCAGCGCCATCCCTGAGCGCCAGGCGTCGATGCCGGCGGGCGAGAGATCCTCCAGCATGCCGGCGTGCTGGAGCACGAAGGTCACGCCCGGACAGGCTTCGGCAAGGGCGGCCGCACCATCCATCTGGCCTGCGAAGACCTGCAGGTCGAAGCTCCAGCCGTAGTCGGCGAGGCGGGCGACGTTGCGCTGGAGGACGGGATCGCGGGCGAGGTCCGGGCCGCCGGCGAAGCGGTAGAGTGGGTTCTCGTGCCAATGGAGCTGCATGCGCACGCCGCGGACGCGGGCATTGGCGGCGAGGGCGTCGAGCTGAGGCCGCGCGTCCCCCGCCAGCATGTCGGCATAGGCGACGATGGCGATGGGAAAGCCGCTCGCCTCGGAGGCCTCGGCGACGAAGGCCGCCTCTTCCAGATAGCGGTCGACCGGCCAATTGGCCTGGACGTAGACCGCGCCGGTGATGCCGGCGGAAGTGGCATCGGCCACGTATTCGGCGATCGGATAGTCCCGGCGGATCGGCTCGTAGGGGCCAAAGATGCGCGGCTGCATCGGCCCGGTGAGCCAGGGCAGGTCGGCCTGCCGCCAGATGTGGAAATGGGCGTCGATCATGCCGCGCGCTCCCGGCCGAGTGAGAGGATGTGCCGGCAGACGGCGGCGGTGGTGCTGCCGTTGGTGAGCGAGGCGAGGAGGGGCCGGATGGCGGCGAGGCCCTCGGTCTCGGGCCGGTAGGCGCTGTCGGCGGCGAGTGGCGAGAGCCAGTCGATGCGGTGGGCGCGCGCGGCGAGACGCCCCACCGCCTGCACCATGGCGCGGGGGTCGCCGCGCTCCAGGCCGTCGGACAGGATGACGACCACGGCGCCGCGGGCGTAGCCGGCGAAACGCGGCACGGCGAGGAAGGCCTGCAGCGCATCGCCGATACGGGTGCCGCCGTCCCAGTCGGCGACTAGATCGGCCGCGAGCGCCAGGGCGCGGGCCCGGTTGCGGCGCTTCAGCACGGTGGTGAGCCGCGTCAGCCGGGTGCCGAAGGTGAAGACCTCGACCCGCGGCGCGCCGTGCACCAGGGCGTGGGCGAAGGCGAGGTTGGCGTCGGTGCGCTGCTTCATCGAGCCGGAGACGTCGACCAGAAGCAGGACAGGCCGCACCCGGGTGGCGCGGCGCCAGCGCTTCAGCGCCATCACCTCGCCGTCGTTGCGGATGGCGGCCTTGAGGCTTGCCGCGAGGTCAAAACCGGGGCCGCGCCGGGCGCTGCGGCGGCGATAGCCGCGGCGGCGGGGCAGGGCGTCGGGCAAGTCGCGGGCGAAGCGGCGCAGCGTCTCGCCGTCGTCGGGCGGCGTGATGCTGCGGACGGCGAGCGCTTCGGCCGCCGTCGCCTCGCGGCCGGTCTCGTGAACCTCCTCGCCGACGAGAATCTCCTGATGGGCGCCTTCCTCCTCGACCTTCATCTCGTCGTCAGGCTGCAACTCATCGTCATCACCCGGCTCGCCCGCCGCGCCGAGGAAATGGGCGTCGAACAGGGCGTCGAATGTGTCCCGCCGGTCGTGGGGCGGGGCGAGCGTCGCGGCCGCCGCCCGGCGGATATGCTCGATGGACCGCGGTCCGAGCAGGTCCACGGCGCGGAGGAAGGCGATGGTCTGTTCCGGCGCCACCGCGAAGCCGTTGCCGCGCAGCAGCGTCGCGAAGGCGACGAGGGGCCGCGTCGCCGCCGGCAGCCGGGCGAGGGCAGGGCGCCCGGTCATGCCGCCACCGCCCGGATGAAGGCGTCCATACGCGGGCGCATGAGGGCGAGGTCCTCCTCGTCCTTCAGCGCCGTACCGATGGAGCGGCGGAAGGCCTCGGGCCAGGACGCGCCGGTGCGGGCCAGCGCCGTGGCTGCCTCGGCCCAGTCGACGGCTTCGGCGACGCCCGGGGGCTTGGTCAGCGGCTCCTGCCGTAGCAGGCCCACGGCATGGACGATGGCGCGCGCCGTCCCCTCGGCGACGGCGGAAGAGCGCAGCATGATGATGGCCGCCTCCCGCGCCGGCTCCGGATAGGGGATGTAATGGTAGACGCAGCGGCGGCGGAGCGCCTCGTGCAGGTCGCGGGTGCGGTTGGAGGTGAGGACGACGACGGGCCGGTCGGCGGCCCTGAGCGTGCCGCGCTCGGGGATCGAGATGGAGAAGTCGGAGAGGAATTCGAGCAGGAAGGCCTCGAACTCGTGGTCCGAGCGGTCGATCTCGTCGATCAGCAGCACGGTCGAATCCGGTCGCCTCAGCGCTGCCAGCATCGGCCGCTCGATGAGGAAGTCGTCGCGGTAGATGTCGACGCTCTCGCCCTCGCGGGCCTGGCGGATGGCGAGTATCTGGCGCGGATAGTTCCACTCGTAGAGGGCGGCGGAGGCGTCGATCCCCTCGAAGCACTGCAGCCTTATCAACTGCCGTCCGAGGATTCCGGCGAGCGCCTTGGCCGCCTCCGTCTTGCCGACGCCCGGCGCGCCCTCCAGCAGCAGCGGCTTGCCGAGGGCCAGTGACAGGAACCCGGCGGTGGCGATGCCGTCGTCGGCGAGATAGAGCGCCGAGCGCAGGGCCTCGGCCAGCGCCTCCGGGCTCGACAGGCCGGCTATGGGCGGTTGCAGCGCCATGGTCAGGCCCCGCCGCGGCGGGGCTGCGGCCGCGCGCCGCCATTGGCCCTGATGCCGCGCAGGATCTTCTCCGGCGTGATGGGCAGGTCGTTCACGCGGACGCCGACGGCGTTGTAGACGGCGTTGGCGATGGCCGGCAGCACCGGGTTGGCGCACATCTCGCCCGGACCCTTGCCGCCGAAAGGGCCGTCCGGGGCGGGCCGCTCGAGGACCGTGATGGAATAGGGCGCGATGTCGCCGGGGCCCGGCATGAGATATTCGTTGAAGTCGCGCGGCCCGTGGCTGGGGTCGGGGTAATAGGGCTCCGGGGTCTCGTAGAGGGCGTGGCTGATGCCCATCCAGGCCCCGCCGACGAGCTGCTGCTCAACCATCTTCGGATTGATCGCCCGCCCCAGCTCGTAGGCGGAGGCCATCTTCAGGACCGTCACCTCGCCGGTCTCGTCGTCGACCTCGACGTCGGCGACGAGGCTCGCATGGGCGAAAGCGGTGTTGGGGTTCATCTCGCCGGTCTGCGGATCGACCGTCGAGAGCGGAATGAGGAAGATGCCGCGCCCCGCAATGGTCTTGCCCTGCTTGAACTGCGCCGCCTGGGCGGTGGCCTTGACTGTGATGGAGCGCGATGGCGCGCCCTTCACGTGGATGTTGCCGCGCCCGTCGGTGACGAGGTCGCCGGCATTGACCTCCAGCTCCTCGGCCGCCGCCTCCAGGAGGACGCCCCGCGCCTCACGGGCGGCGGCGATGACGGCATTGCCCATGCGATGGGTGCCGCGCGAGGCGAAGCTGCCCATGTCGTGCGGGCCGGTGTCGCTGTCGGCGGTGTCCACATAGACGTCCTCCATAGGCACGCCGAGGGTCTCGGCGGCCACCTGGCGGGTCACCTGCTTCATGCCCTGGCCGAGATCGATGGCCGACAGCGCGACGGTGAACTTGCCGTCGGGATTGGAGTGGATCAGTGCCTGGCTCGGATCGCCGCCGAGGTTCATGCCGATGGGATAGTTGACGGACGCCATGCCGCGTCCCCGGTGACGGGCCATGTCAGCGCCTCCTCGTGCCGAAGACGGAGGAGAAGCGCACCGCGCCGTGTTGGGTCGGCGCAGCGGATGCGGGCGGTTGTGCGGAGGGTGGCAGCGGCGGCGTCGGCGCTGCCTGGGCAGGCGGGGCCGCCGGCATCGGCTGGTAGCTCGGCTGGTAGGCGGGCTGTGCCACCGGCTGGGTCGGGCGGTAGGGCTCGTATTGCGGCACGGCGGGCGGTGTCGGCCGGGCTTCGGCGGAGCCTTCCATGATCGGCTGCTTGGTCATCGGGATCCGCATGGCGCCCGCCGGCAGCGTCTCGGTCGCCGGGCCGTTGCGCGTCTCGGGCCGGCCGACGCGGCCGTTGTCGTCGAGGACGGTCGCGGGGATGTCGGCGCGCGCCCCGCCGCCCCCGGTCAGCGAGTTCTGCCGCCGCGCCTGCTCCGACAGGGGCCATCCGGCCTTCTCGGCCACCACCTGCACGCATTCGATGAGCGCGGTGTTCTTGGCGACGCGGCGATGCGCCTTCATGTCCCCGTCGCGGTAGGCATTGAGGATGCGGAACTCCATGGGGTCCAGGCCGCAGGCCTCCGCGCCCTTGTCCATGTGGACCTCCAGCGCGAAATCCACCGCGGTGATGCCGAAGCCGCGCATGGCGGTGGACGGGCAGCGGTTGGTATAGGCGACGTAGATGTCGGCGCTGACGTTCGGGATCGTGTAGGGGCCGGGCAGGTGCGCCGTGCATTTGATGGCGGCGTAGCTCGACAGCCGCGTATAGGCGCCGGCATCGAAATAGCTGCGGATGCGGCGGGCGACGATGCGCCCGTCGCGCATGATGCCGTCCTTGATGTAGATGCGCTCGGCGCCGCGGGGCGAGCCGTAGAGCATCTCCTCCTCGCGATCGAGCACATAGCGGACGGGCTGGCCGGTCATCATGGCGCCGAGGATCGACAGGGGCTCGGTGAGGGAATCCACCTTGCCGCCGAAGCCGCCGCCCACCGTGCCGCCGACGAAGTGAAGGCGGTTGGATTCGAGATTGAGGATCTTGGCCGCCGTCCCCAGCGAGAAGAACAGCCCCTGCGCGCAGGAATGGACGACGAAGCGGTCGTTTTGCTCGGGCGCGGCGATCGAGCCGTTGGTCTCGGTCGGCGCGTGCTCGATCGGCGACATCTGGTAGCGGTCATCGACGATGAAGTCGGCCGAGGCGAAGGCGCGCTCGACATCGCCGAAGCGGAGCTTCGAATGGTCGTAGCGGTCGTGATATTCGAAATAGTTGTTCGGATAGGTCTCGTTGACGACCGGGGCCCCGGGTTTCAGCGCGTCCTCGACGTCGAAGACGTGGGGAATGACCTCGTAGTCGACGCGCACCAGCGCCCGCGCGGCGAGGGCCTGATGCTCCGTCTCCGCGATGATCGCGACGACGGGCTCGCCCTTGTAGGAGACCTTGTTCACCGCCAGCGTCGGCTCGTCGTCCTTGCCGAAATTGATGAGGCTCAGCAGCGTGTTCTTGTTCACCGGCACGTCGGCGCCGCGCAGGATGCGCTTGACGCCCGGCGCGCGCTCGGCCGCCGAGGTGTCGATGTGGCGGATGCGGGCGTGATGATGCGGGCTGCGAACCACCTTCAGGTGCAATAGCCCCTCGAAGGCGTGGTCGTCGAAGAAGGGCGAGCGTCCCGTGACGTGGCCGGGCATGTCCTGGCGCTGCGTGCCCTTGCCGACGACGTTGAGGTTGTCGTCCCGTTCGGCGGCGAAGAGGTCCTTGCGGAATTCCAGCATCGTGCCCTCCTCAGGCGCGCCTGACCTGCCCGGACCGGGCGGCGGCCAGGATGGCCTCAATGATCGCCTCGTAGCCCGTGCAGCGGCAGATGTTGCCCGAGATGCCGTCGATGACCTCCTCGCGCGTGGGATTGGGGTTGGCTTCGAGCAGGGCCCGGGCTGCGGTGAGCATGCCCGGCGTGCAGAAGCCGCACTGGGCGGCGAAATGGTCCATGAAGGCCTGCTGCAGCGGATGGAGCACCGGCCCGTCCGCCATGCCGGTCACCGTCTCGACGTGCCGGCCCTCGCAGGTGGCGGCGAGGGTGAGGCAGGAAAGTTGCAACTCGCCGTCGACGAGCACGGTGCAGGTGCCGCAGGTGCCCTGACCGCAGCCGTATTTCGGGCCAAACTCGTTCAGCCCCCTGCGCAGCAGCGTGAGGAGGTTGTCGGCCGGCGCGACGAAGGCGGCGCGCTCGGAGCCGTTCAGGCGGAACTGGACGGGAACTTTCGCCATGCGCCTCTCCTCACTCTTGGCCCGACAGGAGCCGTGCCAGGTGCACGGGCAGCACCTCGCGGCGGTACCACTCGCTGGCGACCGCGTCGGTTGCCGGGCGGGTGCCCTCGGCCGCCACCGCACGCGCGGCGGTGATCGCGGCGGCGTCCAGCGCCTTGCCGTCGAGGGCCCGCTCCACCGCCTTGGCGCGGATTGGAGTCGGGGCCATGGCGCCATAGGCGATGCGCGCTCCCGTCACCCGGCCGCCGGACGTCGGCAGGAGGGCGGCGATGGACAGGACCGCGATCCCCTTCGGCCTGACGCGGCTGACTTTCCTGAACCGGAAGTCCGCGGCGTTCTGGGGCAGCGTCACCTGCACGGCGGTCACGAGCCCCGAGGGAGCGCGCCCGCGGCCCGCCAGGAACTCCTCCAGCGCCACGGCGCGCGGCGCCCCGAAGCCCTGCAGCACCATGACCTG
This sequence comes from Phreatobacter sp., assembly GCF_052440005.1. GTDB lineage: Bacteria > Pseudomonadota > Alphaproteobacteria > Rhizobiales > Phreatobacteraceae > Phreatobacter. The sequence goes on along the minus strand of NZ_JBQVQL010000085.1, from coordinate 11,398 downwards.
CGCGTCGAGGGCGAGGAGCGCCACCGTGAAGTCGCCATAGGGCGTCTCGGCGAAAAGGTTTCCCCCGACGGTCGCCATGTTGCGCACGGCCGGCCCGCCGATGGCGCGGGCGGCGCCGTGCAGGCAGGCGAGCTCACGGCGCTTGAGGATCGTCGCCATGGTGACGCCGGCGCCGAACTCGACCCGGCTGCCGGAGAGGGCGATCTGGCGATAGGCGGGGTCGGCGAGGCGGACGAGCAAGCCGTCGGTGAGGCGGCCCTCGTTGAGGTCGCGCATCACGAGCGTGCCGCCGGAGAGGAGGCGCGCCTGGCGGTCGCCGGCGAGGAGGCCGGCGGCTTCCGATGCGGTCGAGGCGGTTCGGATCTCGATCGGCATGGCTCAGATCTCCGCGACGGCGAGTTCGGGCAGGCGACGGACAGCCTCCATGCCGGCCGAATAGACGTCGTTGCCGACCTTCTCCGCCAGTTCCGCCTCGCGCCCCGGGGGCGTCGTGAAGCGGCTTTCCCAATGCCAGAAGCTGCGGTTGCCGTCGGTGACCGGCAGGAGGCGGATGTGGGCGACGTAGTTGAACAGCGGGATGGGCGTGTCGAGCAGGCAGTAGCTGTAGGTCATCTCGAGGTCAGACAGCGACAGGAGCTGCTCGCGCAACTCGCTGCCGTCCTCCAGCGTGAAGCGGCGGACGCAGCCGATCTTGTCGGAGGAATAGCCGCGCTCGATGGCGCTGGCGGCGACGATCGGGTGGTACTGGTCGTGGCCGTTGAAGTCGCGGAGCACGGACCAGAGGCGGTCCACCGGCGCGTCGATGATGGTGCTGCGCACGACCTTCGGCACATCAGCCTCCGAAAGCGCGCTTGAGCGAGTCGAAACCCGCCTGGAAGACGTTGGTGCCGATGTTGGAGACGAGGTCCTGCTCCTTGTCGGGGGCGCAGTCGAACTCGGCCGACCATTCGACGAAGGTGCGGTCCTGGTCCGTGACGGGGGTGAGGCGGAGGGTCGCGACGTAGTCCGTCAGCGGCATGGGGCTGTCGAGGATGGAGTAGGTGCAGAACATGTCGAAGTCGGACAGGCCGAGCAGCTTCTCGCGCAGCTTGTCGCCGTTGCGCAGGGAGAAGGCCCTGACGCAGCCGACCTTGTCGGCAGGCTCGCCGTTTTCGATCCGGCTCTCCGCCACGGCGGGGACCCAGTTGGGCAGACCGTTGAAGTCGCGCACCCGGGCCCATACCCGGGCTGCGGGGGCATTGACGACGCTGGAGACGTAGACGCGGGCCATGTTCGATCTGCCTCACTTCTTCTCGCCGTCGTCTTTGGGCTTGGGCGGCTGGGCGTCCTTGGCGACGCGCTGCATGTCGGAGGCCTCGCGCATCAGCCCGCCCATCTTGGCGAGATTGCCGCCCTCGATGCCGATCTCCTTCAGCACCTGGTCGATCAGCGGCGCCTGCACGCGGTAGCGCAGCGCGGATTCGATCACCTCGTCGGTGGGGGTGCGGGAGGAGCCGCCGCCGCCCGCGCCGCCCATGCCCTGCAGGCCGTCGACGTGGAGGATGCGGATGCCCTCGATCTTCTCCATGGGCTTGACGCTCTCGCGCACGATGCCCTCGATCCGGTCGAGCAGGCGGCGGCGGAAGAGACCGTAGCGGGCGCCGTCGGTGAGCACGTTCTCGGCCTCGTAGAGGAGCTTCTGGGCCTCGGCGTCGACCGCCTTGCGCAGCTTGTCGGCCTCCGCGGCGATGCGGACCTCCTCGGCCTCGCGCTCGGCATTGATGACCTCGACGGTCTTGCGGCGCTTGGCGCCCTCGCTCTCCTTCACCGTCTGGACGAGCTCTGCGGCCTCGACGGCCTTGGCCTTGGCCATCTCGGCCTTCACCGCGGCCGCGCTCTCCTCGAGCGACTTGGCATAGAGGGCGATGGCCTTTTCCATGGCGGCGTTCTCGACGTCGCGCTCGCGCTCGATCTCCAGGCGGCGCAGGTCGCGCTGGCGCCCGACCCGTGCCTCGTCGAGGCCGCGGTCTGCCGCGATGCGGGCACGCTCGATCTCCTCGTTGGAGGCGATCTGCGATTCCTGCAGCGACTGGGCGCGGGCGACCTCGAGCTGCTCGATGGCGCGCCGGCGCTCCAGCCGGGCGGCCTCCAGCGCCTGTTCGCGGGCGACGTCCGCCTTCTCCACCTCCTGCTTGGCGACGATCTCCGTCTGCCGCAGGGCCTTGTCGGCGTCCGTGCGCTCGGCGCGCTTGGCGGCCATGACGATGGCGCGGTCCTCTTCCGCCACTTCGACCGCTTTCTTCTGCTCGATCTGCAGGACTTCCCGCGTCTTCGTCGAGGCGATGCGCTCCTCCTCGATCTTCAGCTCGGCGGCGATGCGCTGGCGCTCGACGGCGTCGCGGCGCTTGATCTCCGCGGCCTCCAGCTGCTCGGTGCGGGCGATCTCCAGCTGGCGGGTGGACAGCTCGGAGGCGATGCGTTCGGCCGCAGTCGCCTTCTCCTGGGCGATGCGGGCGCTCTCGGTTGCCTCGCGGGCGGCGATCTCCGCCTCCTCGAGGGCGCGGTTGCGGGCGATCTCCAGCTTGCGCTTGCCCTCGTCGGAGGCGATGCGCTCGGCGGTGAGCGCAATGTCCTGGGCGATGCGGGCCTTCTCGACCGCCTCGCGCGCGGCGATCTCGGCCTCGTCGAGGGCCTTGTTGCGGGCGATCTCGAGGTTCTTGATCTCCTTCTCGCGGTCGATCCGCTCGGCACTGACCTGCGCTTCCTGCATGATGCGCGAGCGCTCCACCTCCTCGCGCGCGGCGATCTCGGCCTGCTCGAGGGCCTTGGTGCGCTCGATCTCCTTCTGGCGTGTCTCGCGATCGGAGGCGATGCGGGCGGTCTGGATGGCCTGCTCGTTGGCGATGCGCGCCTTCTCGATCTCCTCGCGGGCGGCGATCTCGGCGGCTTCCACGGCCTTGGTGCGGGCGATCTCCTGCTGGCGGATGTCGCGCTCGGAGGCGATGCGTGCCTCGCTGATCGCCCGCTCGTTGGAGATGCGCGACTTCTCGATCTCCTCGCGCGAGGAGATCTGGGCCTGCTCGGCCTCGGTGTCGCGGGCGGCGCGTTCGCGCGCGATCTCGGTGCGCTGCACCGCGCGCTTGATCTCGATTTCGCGCTGCTGTTCAAGGCGGGCCGCCTCGCTCTCCCGCTCGATGTCGAGCGCCTGGCGCTCGGCCTCCAGGTTACGGGTGCGGATGCGGATCATCGAGTCCTGCTCGATGTCGTTGCGAACCTTCCGCTTCTCCTCGATCTCCTCGATGATGCGGGTGAGACCTTCGGCGTCGAAGCGGTTGGACGGGTTGAAGTATTGCAGGTCCGTCTGGTCGAGGTCGGTGATGGCGACCGACTCCAGCACGAGGCCGTTCTGGTCGAGGGCCTCGGCCGCGGCCTCCTTGACGCGCTGGACGTAGATGCCGCGCTGCTCGTGCATCTCCTCCATCGACATGCCGGCCGCGACGGTGCGCAGCGCCGAGATGAACTTGCCGGCCAGCAGCGTGTTGAGCTGGTCCGGTTGCAGCGTGCGCCGGCCGAGTGTCGCCGCGGCGATGGCGACGGAGGGCCTGTCGGGCCGCACCCGCACGTAGAACTCGGCGTCGATGTCCACCCGCATGCGGTCCCGGGTGATCAGCGCCGTGTCCTTGGCCCGCGTCACCGCCATCTGCAGGACGTTCATGTTCACGGGCGTGACGTCGTGGATGATCGGCAGCACGAAGGCGCCGCCGTTGATCACCACCCGCTCGCCGAAGAGGCCGGTGCGGACGAAGGAGACCTCCTTCGACGATCGCCGGTAGAGCCAGTTCACGAGATAGACGATGATCGCGATGGCGATGACCGCGACGATCAGCCAGAGGATCAGGGCTCCGATGAGCTGTCCCGTCATGTCATGTTCCTCCCGACGTTTCTTGTCCGGTCTCGTCGTTGGTCGTGTCGCGCCACATCAGCGGCTGATCGTCTTGAAGGCGCGCGTCTGATCGCGGATCGCCACCTCGACGGGCAGGCGTTCCATCGACGACGCGCCGTAGAAGCCGTGGCAGTGGCGCGTGTTCTTCAGGATGAATTCGGCGTCGGCGGGCTGGGCGACCGGCCCACCGTGAACGAGGATGATGGCGTCGGGCTTCACTGCCAGCGCCGCCGCCGCCCAGCCGTCGACGATGGCGGGACAGTCCGCCAGTTTCAGGGCCGTCTCGGCGCCTATGGAGCCGCCGGTCGTCAGCCCGAGGTGGCAGACGATGATGTCGGCGCCCGCACCCGCCATTTTCGCCGCGTCGTCCTCGGAAAAAACGTAAGGGGTGGTCAGCAGGCCCTTGGCGTTCGCCAGCGCGACCATCTCGACCTCCAGCCCGTAGCCCATGCCCGTTTCTTCGAGGTTCGCCCGGAAGATGCCGTCAATCAGCCCGACGGTCGGGAAATTCTGGACGCCGGCGAAGCCGATGCGCTTCACCTCGTCGAGGAAGACGTCCATCTGCCGGAAGGGATCGGTGGCGCAGACCCCGGCGATCACCGGCGTGTTCTTCACCACCGGAAGGACCTCGCCGGCCATCTCCATGACGATCTGGTTGGCGTCGCCATAGGGCATGAGGCCGGAGAGGGACCCGCGGCCTGCCATGCGGAAGCGGCCGGAATTGTAGATGACAATGAGGTCGATCCCGCCCGCCTCCTCGCACTTGGCCGAGAGGCCCGTGCCGGCGCCACCACCGACGATGGGCTCGCCCCGGTCGATCATGGCGCGGTAGCGCGCGAGGAGCTCCTGCTTGGCGAAGCGGGCCATGGGTCAGGTCCTCCTGCGCGCCGTGCCGCGGCGGCCCTGGTGCAGCGCGAGGAACTCGCGCACCAGGGCCTGGGCGAAGGCGGGATCGTTGATGTGATGAGGCAGCCGGATCAGCTGCCGGCTGGCGGTGACGCGGACGGTCGCCGCGAGGGCCTGGAACAGCGCGGCGTCGGCGTCGGGATCGTGGAAGGGCTTGCCCGGCGCATCGAGGGCCGAGACGCCGCCCTCGGGGATGAGGAAGCGCACCGGCCCCTCCATGAGGTTGAGGCGCTCGCCGATCCAGCGGCCCATCCGGGCGTTCTCGTCCGGCGTGGTGCGCATCAGCGTCACCTGCGGGTTGTGGGGATAGAGCTTGCGGCCGCGATAGTGCTCCGGGACCGTCTCGGGCGCCGCGAAATTGACCATGTCGAGGGCGCCGACCGAGCCGACATAGGGGATTTTCGTGCGGATCACCGCGCCGAAGCGGTCCTCTGTGGCCGGCAGGATGCCGCCCATCAACATGTCGCAGACTTCCGTCGTGGAGACGTCGATAACGCCCTGGAGGAGGCGGCTGTCGATCAGCGTCTCCATCGACCGGCCACCGACGCCGGTGGCGTGGAAGACGACCGGCTCCCATTCCGCCTCGATCAGCCGCGCCACCTGCTGCACGCAGGGCGTCGTGACGCCGAACATGGTGAGGCCGGCGAGCGGGCGGTCCGGCGCGGCGACGGCCCGGGGGGCCGAGATGCCCGCCAGATGGGCGGTGGCCATGGCCGCCATGGCATGGGCGGCGTTGCCGAGCACGGCGCGGGAAATGCGGTTCAACCCCTGAACGTCCGTGACCGAATGCATCATGGTGATGTCGGTAGAGCCGACGTAGTCGGCGACGTTGCCGGCGGCCATGGTGGAGACCATGAGCTTTGGCACCCCGACGGGCAGGACCCGCATGGCGGCCGTCGCGATGGCTGTGCCGCCCGAGCCGCCCGCCGAGATGAGCCCGATGATGCCCTGCTGGGTCTCTGTCCAGGCGCGGAAGGCCTCCGCCATGGCGGCAACGGCGGTGCCGCGGTCGCCGGACCCCAGGCCCGCGGAGCCGCGGGGCGAGGCGAGGGCCACTTCCTGGGCGGAGACGTCGGCGCCCTGGTTGCGACCCTGCGTCGACAGGTCGACGAGGCGCGTGCGCAGGCCCGTGGACCGGATGATGTCGCGGATGTAGCGCAGTTCGTCGCCCTTGGTGTCGAGCGTGCCGGCGATGACGACATGGGGTTCGCTCGGGCCGCGCGCTGCGAGCGCCGAGGTGTCGCCGATCCGCCTGCCGTCGATGGTGGCCAGCGTCGGGCGGGAGATGGTCCGGGCGGCGGCCTCGATCTGGGCGGCCGGAACGTCCTTCGACCACCGCGTCGGCGTCGCGGGATTGGCCATGTAGACGCGGATCGGGCCTTGAAGCACCGCAGGCGCGGCGGCCGACTGCGGCCCGCCGGTCTCCGTGCTGCTGCCGCCGGCGTCCGGCTCCTCGTGGCCGTGCCGGCCGACGCCGAGAAGGCGCTGCTGCAGGTCCCGGTCGGCGGCGAGCGTCGCCGAGGCGATGACGCGGTTGATACGGCCGTTGACCATGATGGCGACGGGGTCCGACATCTGCGTCGCCACGCCGATGTTCTGCTCGATGACGAGGATGGAGACGTCGCCCTCGGCGGCGAGGCGCACCAGCGTCTCCTCCACGTGGGAGACGATCACCGGCGCGAGGCCCTCGGTCGGCTCATCCATGACGAGGAGCCGCGGGTTCATCAGCAGGGCGCGGCTGATGGCGAGCATCTGCTGCTCGCCGCCCGAGAGCTGGGCGCCGCCATTGTGCCGGCGCTCGGCGAGACGGGGGAAAACCTCGTAGATGCGTTCGGGGGTCCAGCGCCCCTTGGGCTTCGCCATCAGGCGCAGATGCTCGTGCACGGTGAGCGAGCGCCACAGGCGACGGCCCTGGGGGACGTAGCCGATGCCGAGCCGGGCGATCTCGGCCGGCGCCCGGCCAGCGATCTCCTCACCCATGAAGCGGATCGACCCGGAGGCGATGGGCACGAGGCCCATGATCGCCTTGCACATGGTCGTCTTGCCCATGCCGTTGCGGCCGACCACCGACAGGACGCCGGAGTGCAGCGTCAGGTCGACGCCCTGCACGGCGTGGCTGCGGCCATAGAAGACGTTGACGCCCTGCAGCTGCAGGACCGGGACGCCGGCCTTGGGCGGCGGGGCGAAGCGCTCAGCCATGACCGCCCCCCAGGTAGAGTTCCTGGACCTCCGGGTCCTCCTCGATCTCGCTGGGGCGGCCTTCCTTGAAGATGCGGCCGTTGTGCATCATCGTCACGCTCTCGACGACGCGCAGCGCCACGTCCATGTCGTGCTCGATGATGATGTAGCCGATGTGGGCGGGCAGCGAGGTGAGGATGGCGACGAGGTCGCGCCTCTCGGTCGGAGAGAGGCCCGCCGCCGGCTCGTCGAACAGGATGAAGCGCGGCGCGCCCGACATGGCGAGGGCGATCTCGAGCTGGCGCTGCTGGCCGTAGGCGAGCTCGCCGACGAGGCGGTCGCGCACGGCGGTGAGGTGCACGGCGTCGACCAGCATCTCGGCGGCGTGGACCAGGGCGTCGTCGCTGCGCGGGCGCAGCAGCGAGTAGCGGTTCCGCGAGACGCCGCGACAGGCGAGGTAGACATTGTCGATGACCGTCAGGCCGGCGAAGAGCGACGAGATCTGGTAGGTGCGGCGCAGCCCCCGGCGGATGCGCTCGTAGGGCGGGAAGGCGGTCACGTCCTCGCCGAAGAAGCGGATGATGCCGGAGGTCGCGGGAAAGTCGCCGGTGATGCAGTTGAACAGCGTCGTCTTGCCGGCACCGTTGGAGCCGAGCACCGCCCGCCGCTCACCGGGCCGCACGGTCAGCGTCACGTCGGCGATGGCGGCGAGCGCCCCGAACATCTTGGTGATGCCGCGCAGTTCCAGCGCATTGCCGCTGTTCATCTGCGCCGGGCGGTCGTCGGGCCGGGTGAGCGTCATCGCGGCGCCCCCGTCAGCGGATCGACCCGCCGTGCCCGGCGCGCCCGCCACCGGTCCCACAGGCCCAGCACCCCGTCGGGCGAGAACAGCACCACCGCGAGGAAACCGAGGCCGATAATCAGCTTGAAGCGCTCCGCCGAGAAGCCGAAGACGCCGAGCACGTCGGGCGAGAAGACCTGCAGGATCACGTAGATGAAGGCGCCGACGAAGGCACCGAGGGGACGCCGCAGGCCGCCGATCACGGCCACCACGAGAATGTCGATGGCGGCGGGGATGCCGATCGTGCCCGGAGCGATCTGGGCGTTCTGCCAGGCCAGCAGGATCCCGCCGACGGAGGCGAAGACGCTGGCGAGGGCGTGGGCGGCGACGCGGTGGGCGGTGACGTTGAAGCCGAGCGCCGCCATGCGGCGCGGGTTGTCACGCACGCCCTGCAGGGCGAGGCCGAAGGGCGAGCGGGAGATATAGACGACGGCGGCGTAGCAGAGGGCGGCGCAGCCGAGGCACAGGTAGTAGAAGGGCACGGGATCGCGCCAGTTCACCCCGAAGAGGCGCGGCGGCAGCACGAGGTTGAAGCCGGAGTAGCCGTTGAAGATCGTGTAGTTCTGGCGCGTGAAGTAGAAGAAGGCCGCGGCGATCGCGAGGGTGATCATGATCGTGTAGATGCCCTCCGTCCGGACCGCGAGGGCGCCGGAGAGGGTTGCGAAGATCGCCGCGACGAGGAAGGCGGCCGGCAGGGCGATCCACCAGGCAAGGCCGAGGCTGATGGACGTCGTCCCCGACGGACCGAGGATCGCGACCATGTAGCCGGCGAGGCCGGCGATGCTCATCTGCAGGATGCTCACCATGCCGCCGTAGCCGGCGAGGAAGGTGAGGCTCACCGCAATCATGCCGAGGATGAAGCTCCAGCCCATGACCTGGAACAGCCAAAAATTGTTGGCGACCATCGGCATGGCGAGAAGGACGAAGACAGCGATCCACCAGCCCGGGGGGATGCGTTCGATCCACGAGCGGCCCGGCGCCGCCGCCGGGTTGATGCGCGCCCCCGTGGGGGCCTGGTCAGCCAGGGCCATCGCTCACCGCCCCGCGCCGAGAAGGCCCTGCGGCCGGAAGGCGAGCACCGCCGCCATGATCAGGAAGGTGAAGACCACCGAATAGGTCGGCGCGTAGACGAGCCCCATCTGCTCCGTCACGCCGATCACCGCGGCGCCGATGGCGGCCCCCACGATGGACCCCATGCCGCCGACGATGACCACGACGAGGCTGGCGAGCAGGAAGCGCGTGTCCTCGCCGGGCGACAGCGACTGGAAGGTGCCGCCGACGACGCCGGCCATGCCGGCGAGGCCGGCGCCGAAGACGAAGACGGCGAGGAAGACCAGCTGGATGCGCACGCCGGAGGCGGCCAGCATCTCCCGGTCGTCCACGCCGGCGCGGATCAGCATGCCGAGCGAGGTGCGGTTGAGGACAAGCCACATGGCCACGCCGATGACGATGGCCGCGACCAGGATCCAGACGCGGACCGAGGGATAGCGGATGAAGATGGCCTCGCCGCTGGTCGGATTGATCGAGGAGATCAGCGGCAGCTCGACGGGGCCGCGCAGGAAGGCGGGGGCGAGCGTGGTGTAGGACTGGCCGCCCCAGTACCAGAGCATCACGTCCGCCAGCACCACCGACAGGCCGATGCTGACCAGGGTCTGGCGCAGTTCCTCGCCTTCCATATGGGCGAAGATGAAGCGCTGCATGGCGAGGCCGAGGAGGCCGACGACCACGAAGACGATGGGAAAGGCCAGAAGCCACGAGCCGGTATAGGTCGTGATCTCGTAGCCGACATAGCCGCCGAGCAGGAACAGCGAGCCGTGCGCCAGATTGACGATGCGCATCAGGCCGAAGATCAGGGTGAATCCGGAGGCGACGAGGAAATAGAGGGCGCCGAGCGTGATGCCGCCGAGGAGGGCATTGAGGAAGATCCGCTTGCGCCCGACCGCGGCCTCGAGCTCCGCCGGCCACGGTGCGAGCACGAGCCACAGGAAGACCGCCACGAGGAGCGCGATCACCAAAGCCCAGACGGGGTGGTTTCTGGCGAACTTGTCCATCGCACCGTCGACACATGAATCTCCGCGGCCGGGGCGCCGCGTGAGGAGGACAGGCTAGGCCCACCGGTTGCGGACGGGCTTTACCGAGGGTCTTTTCTTTCGCGGCTTATCACTGGGTCGCATGGGCCATGACGCTGCGCCGGTAGGTGCTCGGCGGGACCACGCCGTTGGCGATGAAGAACCTGGAAAAGCTCGCCGGCGTGGAGAAGCCGAGATCGAGGCCGATGTCCGCCACGGTTTCCTTGCCCAGCGCCAGCCGCTCGATCGCCCGCTCCATGCGCAGGGCGTTGAAGTAGATGTTCGGCGGCAGGCCGATCTGCTCGCGGAACAGCTTGAAGAAATGCGGCCGGGAGAGGCCCGCCGCACGGGACAGGCGGGCGAGGTCGATCGGCTCGCCGAGTGTTTCGTCGAGAAGCCTGAGGGCCCGGCGGATGCGGAAATCGCGCAGCGAACGGTCCTGGCCGATGAACTGCTGGCCCTCCGCCGTCCATTGCCACGTCTGGTCGAAACAGGCCTGGGTGAGGGCGCTGAGCCGGTCCTCGAAGCCCCCGTCTGTCCCGCCATGGGCCCCGAGAAGGTGCCCGGTATCGCTCACGAGGCGCGCCAGCCGGTCGGTGACATCGACGCCGACCCGGCCGAAGCGAAGGATTTCCGAGGCCTGGCGGCTGGCATGAACGAACCAGCCGGGGCGGATGTAGAGGACGAGGACCAGCACGTTGTCGCGGCTGCTCAGGGGCCGGTAGTAATGCGGCTGCCACGGGCTGATGGCCACCGCCTGCCCCGGGGAGAGGGGGAAGGGCCGACCGTCGACGACCACTTCGGCCTGCGGCCCATGGATGTGGAAGATCAGATGGCCTTCCCGGTGCGCATGGGGCGCCATGGCCTTGTCCATCACGTAAAGGCAGGCGCGACCAAACACGCCGTGCGCGACAGCGTGAGCAACACTCACAACGCTCCTCCCTGATGAACGGGCGTTTCTTCTTGTGGTCGTGTCGGTCTTTTCTCGCCGACCTTATCGCAGCCCGCCGGACTGGCAACGGACGATTCGACGCGGGTCCGCGGGGTTGGCCATGGGCGCCATCCAGCCCGCGTCGAGGGGAGGGTTCCGGACATGATGCGGGGGGTCACCATGCCGCCTCCAGGATGCGCCGGCAGTCGCCGGGGGTGAGAAGGCGCGGATTGGCGAGTGCGGCGGGATCGTCGGCCGCACGCTCTGCGACCCCGGCGAAGCGGCTGGGGTCGGTCGCGGTCTCGCGCAGGGTCGCGGGGAGCCCCAGCGCCCGGGCGAAGGCGGCGAGCCGGGCGTCGAGGCCGAGGGGCGTGCCCGTCTGGCCGAAGGTCTGGGAGAGGGCGCCGTAGCGCTCGCCGACGGCACGGGCGTTGAAGCCGACGAAGGCCGCCAGTACCGGCGTGTGCAACTCGCCCGGCAGCGCCTGGCCCGCCAGCGCGTCCTCCAGCGGATGGGCGAGGGCGTCCACGCCGCCGACGGCCTTCTCGAGG
>NZ_JBQVQL010000084.1:0-19885 GCF_052440005.1 Phreatobacter sp. | reverse complement strand
CCCGAGAACACCGGCGAGGCTGCCGAGCCGTCCGAACCGGCGGTTCCGCCGCCGCCTGCGCCCGCCGCGCCCGCCGCGGCTCCTCGGGACGATACCGGGGCCGGCACGATCCTCCTGGTCGAGGACGAGGAGGCGGTGCGCGCCTTCGCCTCGCGAGCCCTTGCCTCGCGCGGCTACACGGTGCTTGAGGCCGGCTCCGGCGTCGAGGCGCTGGAGGTCATGGCGGAGCATGGCGGGACGGTCGACCTCGTCGTCTCCGACGTGGTCATGCCGGAAATGAACGGTCCGACGCTGCTCGGCGAGCTGCGCAAGACCAATCCGGGCATCAAGGTGATCTTCGTCTCCGGCTATGCCGAGGAAGCCTTCAAGAACGACCTGCCCGAGGGCCAGGCCTTCGCCTTCCTGCCCAAGCCGTTCTCGCTGAAGCAGCTCATCGAAGCGGTCAAGGAACAGGCGAAGAGCTGACTGGCGGCACCTGACGGCCGGGACTAGGCTGGCCTCATGCCGGCTCCGTCCGTCCAGCCTCTGATCGCTCTCGACGCCGTGGTGGTCGACACGGAGACGACCGGGCTCGATCCCGCGAAGGCGCGCATCGTCCAGATCGGTGCGGTCGCCCTGCGCCAGGGGCGCCTGGTGCTGGAGGAGCGGTTCGAGCGGCTGGTCGATCCGGGCGTGCCCATCCCGCCCTCCGCCACGGCCATCCATCATATCGACGACGCGGCGGTGGCCGGCGCCGCGTCCTTCCCGCAGGCCTTCGCGGCCTTCGAAACGTTCCGCGCCGGGCGGCTTCTGGTCGGGCACAATCTCGGTTTCGACCTCGCCATCCTCCGCCGCGAATGCGGACTTGCCGGGCAGGCCTTCGAGCCGCCCCCCTCGCTCGACACGCGGCTGCTCGGGCAGATCTGCTTCCCGACGCTCGCCGGTTATACGCTGGAGATCCTCGCCGAGCGCACCGGCGTGACGCTCGACCCTGGCGGCCGCCACGACGCGGTGGGGGACGCCGAAAGCGCCGGGGCCATCTTCGTGGCGCTGCTGCCCTTCCTGAAGGAGAAGGGCGTTCGCACCGTCGCCGAGGCCGACGCGGCCTGCCGCCGGCTCGCCCATGCCCTGGAGGGCTTCGCCCGCGCGGGGTGGGAGGAGCCGAAGGCGGTGACCGCGGCGGGGCAGGGGGCGCTGTCCCGCATCGATTCCTACCCGTTTCGCCACCGCGTCGCCGACGTGATGGGGCATCCGCCCGCATTCGTCCCGCCGGACATGCCGGTGATCGCTGCGGCGCAATTGATGACGGAGCGCCGCATCTCGTCGCTGTTCGTCGCTGGGCCCGAAGGGCTGCGGGCCGATACGGCCGGCATCGTCACCGAGCGGGACGTGATGCGCGCCGTGGCGACGGGGGGCGCGGCGGCGCTGGAGAAGCCGGTGGACGGGATCGCCTCCCGGCCTCTCGCCCATGTCGGGGCGGATGACTTCGTCTATCGCGCCATCGGGCGGATGGACCGGCTGAAGGTTCGCCACCTCGCCGTGTGCGATGCCGCAGGCGAGATCGTCGGGGCGCTGTCGGCGCGCGACCTCCTGAGGACGCGGGCGAGCGACGCCCTCGCTCTCGGCGATGCCATCGAGGCGGCGGACGGCGCCCCGGCCATGGCCGCCGCCTTCGCCCGCATGCCCCAGGTGGCGCAGCAGCTTCTCGCGGAGGGCGTGCCGGCCGTCCAGGTGGCGGCGGTCGTCAGCCACGAGATCGGGGCCCTGACCGCGAGGGCCGCCCGCGAGGCCGAGGCGATGATGCTCGCGGAGGGGGCCGGGCCACCACCCGTCGGCTATGCGGTGCTTGTGCTCGGCTCGGTGGGCCGCGGCGAGAGCCTGCTCGCAGCCGACCAGGACAATGCTGTGGTGACGGAGGTGGCAGCCGACCCGGAGGCTGCCGATCGCTGGTTCGCCAGGTTCGGGGCGCACATGGCCGACATTCTGGACGCGGCGGGCGTCGCCCTATGCAAGGGCGGCGTCATGGCCCGCAATCCCGCCTTCCGCGGCTCCATCGCCGACTGGCGCCGGCGGATCGGCGAATGGGTCGGCCGGACGCGGCCGGAGGACCTGCTCGCCGTCGACATCTTCTTCGACTTCCGCGCCGTCCACGGCGACATGGGTCTCGCCGCCACGCTGTTCGACGAGGCCTATGCGGCGGCCCGGGAGGCGCCGATGCTCGCCAAGCTCCTGGCCGAGCAGATCGGATCGCATCGGCCGCCGCTGACCCTGTTCGGCGGCTTCCGGCTGACGGACGGACGGGTGGACCTGAAGCTCGGCGGGCTGTTCCCCGTGGTCGCGGCGGCGCGCTGCCTGGCACTGCGCCACGACATCCGCCGGCGCTCGACGCGGGAGCGGATCGAGGCGCTGCGGGAACAGAACATCGGCGCTGCGGAAGACCTCGGGCACTGGCTCGACGCCCACGCCGTCATCCTCGGGGCCATTCTGCGCCAGCAGATCGCCGACCTCGCGGCCGGCCGCCCGCCCGGCAGCCGGGTCGACCCGGCGATTTTGGGCAAGGCCGAGCAGGCCCTGCTGAAAGACGCCGTCGGCAAGCTGGCGCATGTCGGCGAGACGGTGAAGGACCTCATGTTCCGCGCCTGAGCGGCATCAGCGGCAGTTGCGGGCGATGATCTCGTTCCAGTCGACAATCGAGGCTTGCATGTGGGCGACGTTCTCGTGGCCGTGCCGGCCGGGAGTGCAGCGGCGGAAGACGTCGGTGGCGCGCCGCATGACGAGGACATGGTCACGGAAGACGCCGCACCTGCGGGCCATCGGCGCGCGAGCCGTGGCGGACAGCCTCTCGGTTGCCTGGCGCAGGCGGATGTCGGTGAGGACGAGGTCGGCCTCGCAGCGGCCGGTGTCCTGGGGCGCGATGCGCTGGACAGGCAGGGCGGGAGCGCTCGTGTCCTTGGCGGCCAGCGCAGGCCCCGCGGCGAAGGCCGCGAGGGCGAAGACGAGGACGAGGCGCATGGATTCAGCGGCAGCCGTGGGCGATGACGCCGCGCCACTCGGTGGCGGACTGGCGGAAGAAGCCGATCTTCTGCGACCGCTCGGGACCGGCGACGCAGCGCTCCACCGTGTCGACGGCACGGTTCAGCGAGACGAGGTGGCCGCGGATGGCCGGGCACTGGGCGGCCATGTCGGCCTCCTGAAGGCGCTCGACGGCGACGAGGCTGCGGTTGATCTCCCCCTCGGCGGCGGCGAGCTTGTCGCCGCAGGGTTCGGCGGCCTGCGGCATGGTCGCAAGGCCCGCCATCTGCATGGGGGCGGGAACGCCGCCGGCGCGGGCCGGCCAGGCGGTGACGACCATGGCGAGGAAGGCGATGGCGGTGGCGGCGACCAGCGAGGAGGCGATCAGGGCGAGCGAATGGGCGTCGGCGCTGGCGGCGCGGGCGGTGGCGACGGTGACGTGCGAGGTGCGCATGGCGATTTCCCTCCGGTATGGCGGCAGGAATGAGCCGCGCCCGTTTCATGAGGATTTCAGCCGCGAAGCCTGATGTTTCCGGATGGAAACAGCGGGTCCGCGACCTGTCGCCGCAACAACCGATCAGCCGAGGTTGAGTTCCTTGAAGAAATCGTTGCCCTTGTCGTCGACGACGATGAAGGCGGGGAAGTCCTCGACCTCGATCTTCCAGATCGCCTCCATGCCGAGCTCGGGATATTCGAGCACCTCGACCTTGCGGATGCAGTCCTGGGCGAGGCGGGCGGCCGGGCCGCCGATGGAGCCGAGGTAGAAGCCGCCGTGCTTGGCGCAGGCCTCGCGCACCTCGCGGGAGCGGTTGCCCTTGGCCAGCATGACCATGGAGCCCCCGGCGGCCTGGAACTGGTCGACGAAGCCGTCCATGCGGCCGGCCGTGGTCGGGCCGAAGGAGCCCGAGGCATAGCCTGCCGGGGTCTTGGCCGGGCCGGCGTAATAGACCGGATGGTTCTTGAAATAGTCCGGCATGGGTTCGCCGCGGTCGAGCCGCTCGCGGATCTTGGCGTGGGCGGCGTCGCGGGCGACGATCATCGGCCCGGTGAGGGAGACGCGCGTCTTGATCGGGTGCTTGGACAGCGTCTCGAGGATCTCCCCCATCGGACGGGTCAGGTCGATCTTCACCACCTCGCCGCCGAGCGCCCCCTCGTCGATCTCCGGCAGGTACTGGGCCGGATGGTGCTCCAGCTCCTCGAGGAAGACGCCGTCGCGGGTGATCTTGCCGAGCGCCTGGCGGTCGGCCGAGCAGGACACGGCTATGGCGATGGGCAGCGAGGCGCCGTGGCGCGGCATGCGGATGACGCGCACGTCGTGGCAGAAGTACTTGCCGCCGAACTGGGCGCCGACCCCCATGGCCTGGGTGAGCTTGTGGATCTCGGCCTCCATGCCGACGTCGCGGAAGGCGTGGGCGAATTCCGAGCCCGCCGTCGGCAGGCCGTCGAGGTAGCGGGCGGAGGCAAGCTTCGCCGTCTTCATCGTGTGCTCGGCGGAGAGGCCGCCGATGACGATGGCGAGGTGGTAGGGCGGGCAGGCGGCCGTTCCGAGCGTCAGGATCTTCTCGTGGAGGAACTTGATCATCCGCTCGTGGGTGAGGATGGAGGGCGGCGCCTGGAACAGGAAGCTCTTGTTGGCCGAGCCGCCGCCCTTGGCCATGAACAGGAACTTGTAGGCGTCCTCTCCCTCCGCATAGATCTCGATCTGGGCGGGGAGGTTGTTGCGGGTGTTCCTCTCCTCGAACATGGAGATGGGCGCCACCTGCGAATAGCGCAGGTTCTTCTTGGCGTAGGCGTCGAGCACGCCCTGGCCGAGCGCCGCCTCGTCCTCGCCCTCGGTCCAGACGAGGCGCCCCTTCTTGCCCATGATGATGGCGGTGCCGGTGTCCTGGCACATGGGGAGCACGCCGCCGGCGGCGATGTTGGCGTTCTTCAGGAGGTCGTAGGCAACGAACTTGTCGTTCGAGGTCGCCTCCGGGTCGTCGAGGATGCGGCGGAGCTGGGCGAGGTGGCCCGGACGCAGCAGGTGGTTGATGTCGATGAAGGCCTGTTCCGACAGCAGGCGGATCGCCTCGCGCTCGACGACCACGACCTCGCGGCCCATTATGGTTTCCACCCGGACGCCCTCGGAGGTGAGCTTGCGATAGGGCGTCTCGTCCTTCGCCAGCGGGAAGAGCGAGTAGGAGCCGGCGGCGAGCGGAGCGTTCATGGGCGGGTTCCGTCGAGAGGGCCGGCGTGGGTAGGCTGCCGGGCTGGGCCGCCCTCCTTTAAGCCATTGTGCGGACCGTTTGAAGTCGTTCCAGAGTGGGGGGCTGCTGCCAGATCGTGGCAGCAGGTGCGGCAGGAACAAAAAAAGAACTTGCTGACCGGAACAAACCGTGTACGGTCGATTTCAGAGGGCTTTCGGCCATCAGGCCTTGCCAGCACAGGGGAGCTACCGCCATGAGTCAGGCCGCACTGCGACTCGTCGAAGGTTCATCCATGGACAAGACCAAGGCGCTGGACGCCGCTCTCTCCCAGATCGAGCGCGCCTTCGGCAAGGGCTCCATCATGCGGCTCGGCAAGAACGAGAAGCTGATCGAGATCGAGGCGATCTCGACCGGCTCGCTCGGTCTCGACATCGCGCTCGGCATCGGCGGCATGCCGCGCGGCCGCGTGGTCGAGATCTACGGGCCGGAATCCTCGGGCAAGACGACGCTGGCGCTGCACACCATCGCCGAAGCGCAGAAGACCGGGGGCGTCTGCGCCTTCATCGATGCGGAGCACGCGCTCGACCCGGTCTACGCCCGCAAGCTCGGCGTCAACCTCGACGACCTCCTGATCTCGCAGCCGGATGCGGGCGAACAGGCGCTGGAGATCTGCGACACGCTGGTGCGCTCGGGGGCCATCGACGTGGTGGTGGTCGATTCGGTGGCGGCGCTCACGCCGCGGGCCGAACTCGAGGGCGAGATGGGCGACAACCAGCCGGGCATGCAGGCCCGCCTGATGAGCCAGGCGCTGCGCAAGCTGACCGCGTCCATCTCCAAGTCGAAGACGATGGTGATCTTCATCAACCAGATCCGCATGAAGATCGGCGTCATGTACGGCTCGCCGGAGGTGACGACCGGCGGCAACGCGCTGAAGTTCTACGCCTCCATGCGCCTCGACATCCGCCGTATCGGCGCGATCAAGGACCGCGAGGAGGTGGTCGGCAACCAGACCCGCGTGAAGGTGGTGAAGAACAAGCTGGCGCCGCCTTTCAAGCAGGTCGAGTTCGACATCATGTACGGCGAGGGCGTCTCCAAGATGGGCGAGCTCATCGACCTCGGCGTCAAGGCCGGCGTGGTGGAGAAGTCCGGCGCCTGGTTCTCCTACGACAGCCAGCGGGTCGGTCAGGGCCGCGAGAACGCCAAGACCTTCCTCAAGCAGAACCCGGACATGGCGGCCAAGATCGAGGCGGCGATCCGGCAGAACGCCGGGCTGATCGCCGAGAAGATCCTCGGCGAGGTCGAGCCGGACGGCGACGCCGACAGCCCGGACTGAGACCGGGCCTGCCCATCGACGATCGCCGTGAGGCCGGGTCCGCCCGGCCTTTCGTGCGTTTCGGGGGGCCGCTCCGGCGCCGCATGGACGCGGGTGCGGGCGGGGTTGGCCGGGGCCTGAACGGCGGGCGAGGGGGCGGGCGGAGCGGATGCGGGAGCCGCCCTGCGGAGGGGGCTCGGCCGGCGGCGCGAGGCCCTGCCATCGAAACCGGTTCCCTCGGCCGAAAAATGCTCTAGAACACCCGCCGACCAGACTTCAGGCCGCGCTCGCCCCGGGCCCGGCCGCAACCCCTCAGTTCGGGCCATGACCGGCGTCAACCAGATCCGCAAGACCTTCCTCGACTACTTCGCCAAGAACGGCCATGCCGTGGTGGAGAGCTCGCCGCTCGTGCCGCGCAACGATCCCACCCTGATGTTCGCCAATTCCGGCATGGTGCAGTTCAAGAACGTCTTCACCGGCGTCGAGAAACGGCCCTATTCGACGGCGACCACGGCGCAGAAATGCGTGCGCGCCGGTGGCAAGCACAACGACCTGGACAATGTCGGCTACACCGCCCGCCACCACACCTTCTTCGAGATGCTCGGCAACTTCTCGTTCGGCGACTATTTCAAGGAACAGGCCATTGCCCACGCCTGGACGCTGATCACCAGGGAATACGAACTGCCGGTCTCGCGCCTCCTCGTCACGGTCTTCTCCGAGGACCAGGAGGCCTACGACCTGTGGAAGAAGATCGCCGGCCTGCCGGATTCGAAGATCATCCGCATCCCGACCTCCGACAATTTCTGGCGCATGGGCGACACCGGCCCCTGCGGCCCCTGCTCGGAGATCTTCTACGACCACGGCGACAAGATCTGGGGCGGCCCGCCGGGATCGGCCGAGCAGGACGGCGACCGCTTCATCGAGATCTGGAACCTCGTGTTCATGCAGTACGAGGAGCAGGCCGGCGGCATCCGCACCAACCTGCCGCGCCCCTCCATCGACACCGGCATGGGGCTCGAGCGTATCTCAGCGGTCCTGCAGGGCACCCACGACAACTACGAGATCGACCTGATGCGCGCCCTGATCGGCGCCTCGGCGGTGGAGACCGGTGTCGAACCCGACGGAGCCCACAAGGTCTCGCACAGGGTCATCGCCGACCACCTGCGCGCCGCCTCGTTCCTGGTGGCTGACGGCGTGCTGCCCTCCAACGAGGGCCGCGGCTACGTGGTCCGCCGCATCATGCGACGCGCCATGCGCCACGCTTCGCTGCTCGGCGCCAAGGAGCCGCTGATGCACAAGCTCGTGCCGACGCTGGTGCGCGAGATGGGCCAGGCCTATCCGGAACTGGTCCGCGCCGAAGGTCTGATTTCCGAGACGCTGCGCCTCGAGGAGACGCGCTTCCGCAAGACGCTGGAGCGCGGCCTGTCCATCCTCGACACGGAATCGGCGGGCCTCGGTGAGGGCGCCACCTTCTCCGGCGATACCGCCTTCACCCTCTACGACACCTACGGCTTCCCCCTCGATCTCACGCAGGACGCGCTGCGCCCGCGCGGCATCGCGGTGGACACGGCCGCCTTCGAATCGGCCATGCAGCTGCAGAAGCAGAAGGCCCGCGCCGCCTGGGCGGGCTCGGGTGAGGCCGCCACCGACACGGTCTGGTTCGCGGTCAAGGAGAAGACCGGCGCCACCGAGTTCCTCGGCTACGACACCGAGACCGCCGAGGGCCAGGTGCTGGCCATCCTGAAGGACGGCGCCGAGGTCGCGGCGCTCGCGGCCGGCGAGAGCGGCCTCGTCATCGTCAACCAGACGCCCTTCTACGGCGAATCCGGCGGCCAGCAGGGCGACCGCGGCGCGATGAGCGGGGAGGGCGTCACGGCCGCCGTCACCGACACGCAGAAGAAGCTCGGCGACCTCTTCGTCCACGCCGTCACCGTCTCGGAGGGCCGGCTCTCCGTCGGCCAGGCGGTGCAGCTCGACGTCGACCACGGGCGCCGCGCCGCCATCCGCGCCAACCATTCGGCCACCCATCTCCTGCACGAGGCGCTGCGCCAGGTACTCGGCGACCACGTGGCGCAGAAGGGCTCGCTGGTCGCGCCCGACCGGCTGCGCTTCGACTTCTCCCACAACAAGCCGATCGGCGACGACGAGCTCGCGAAGGTCGAGGACATCGCCAACCGCGTGCTGCTCGCCAATGCGCCGGTCGTCACGCGGCTGATGGGCCAGGAGGAGGCCATCGCCTCCGGCGCCCGCGCCCTGTTCGGCGAGAAATACGGCGACGAGGTCCGCGTCGTCTCCATGGGCCCGGCGCCCGCGGGCTCGAAGGCCTCCGGCTGGTCGGTCGAGCTCTGCGGCGGCACCCATGTGGCGCGCACCGGTGATATCGGCCTCGTCACCGTGGTGGGCGAGGGGGCGGTTGCCGCCGGCGTCCGGCGCCTCGAGGCCATGACGGGCGACGCGGCGCGGCGGCACCTGGCCGAACAGGCCCGCAAGCTAGAAGCGGTGGCCGGCCTCGTGAAGACCTCGGTCGCCGATGTCGAAGCGCGCGTCGAGGCCCTCGTCGAGGACCGCCGCCGGCTGGAGCGCGAACTCGCCGAGGCGAAGAAGAAGCTCGCCATGGGCGGCGGTGCCGCCGGTGCCGATCCGGTGAAGACGGTGGGCAGCCTCAAGCTGCTGGCGCGCAGCGTCACCGGCATCGAGCTGCGCGACCTCAAGGGTCTCGCCGACGCCGGCAAGGCGCAGGTGGGCTCGGGCGTCGTCGCCATCGTCGGCGTGTCGGAGGACGGCAAGGCCGGCATCGTCGTCGGCGTCACCGCCGACCTCGCGGGCAAGGTCAACGCGGTCGATCTCGTGCGGATCGGCTCGGAGGCGCTCGGCGGCAAGGGCGGCGGCGGCCGGCCGGACATGGCCCAGGCCGGCGGCCCGGATGGTCACAAGGCCGAGGAAGCGCTCGCGGCGATCGAGGCGGCGCTGGCGGCGGCCTGACGCTGCGGCGTTGACGCGGCGGCCCGCGGCGCGCCACGCTGCCCTGCGCCCGGTGTGGGGAGCGGACGGGGGACGACCATGGCGGCGAGCGTGCTGCGGCGGCGGATCTACGAACTGCTCGACAAGGGCCTCGCCGGCTCGTGGCTCGCGGACCTCGTCCACGGCGCGCTGATCGCGCTGGTCATGGTCAACGTGGCCGCGGTGGTGCTGGAATCGATGCCGGCGCTGGCGAGCGCCTATGCCGGCGAGTTCCGCGCCCTCGAGATCGCCTCGGTGGCGGCCTTTTCGCTGGAATATGTGGCGCGGCTCTGGGTGGCGCCGGAACATCCGCCCTATCACGGCCTCAGCCCGCTGCGCGCCCGGTTACGGGCGGCGCTGTCGCCGGCCCTCATCATCGACCTCCTGGCCATCGTGCCCTTCTATGTCGGCCTTCTCCTCGACGTCGACCTGCGCTTCCTGCTGCTGCTGCGGCTGGTGCGCTTCTTCAAGCTGGCGCGCTATTCGCCGGGCTTCGCCAGCCTCGTCGACGCGCTGTGGAGCGAGCGGCGGGCACTCGGCGCCTCGCTCCTCATCTTCCTCGGCGCCCTGGTCATCGCCGCCTCGGCCATGCGGCTCGCCGAGCAGGAGGCCCAGCCCGACAAGTTCGCCACCATTCCCGACGCGCTGTGGTGGGCGGTCATCACCCTGACCACCGTCGGCTATGGCGACGTCTATCCGGTCACCGGCGCCGGCAAGATCATCGCCGCGTTCACAGCGGTCACCGGCATCGTCATGCTGGCCCTGCCGGTCGGCATCGTCGCCACAGCCTTCGCGCGCGAGATCCAGCGCCGCGACTTCGTCGTCACCTGGAGCATGGTCACCGGCGTGCCGCTGTTTTCCGGGCTCGACGCCGCCTCGGTGGCGGAGGTGATGCGCTCGCTCACCAGCGCCACCTACGAGCCCGGGGCGCTGATCTGCCGCGGCGGCCAGCCGGCGCGGGCCGTCTTCGTCATCGCCGAAGGCGAGGTGGAGGCGGAGGGCGCTGGCGGGCGCCGCGAACTCGGCGCCGGCCAGTGCTTCGGCGAGGCGGCGGTGCTGCAGGGCCGGCCGATGGAGGTGACGGTGCGCGCCCTCACGCGGGTGAAGGTCCTCGCCCTCGACGCCGACGAGCTGCACCACCTCAGGGCGACCCGGCCGGCCATCGGTCTCGTCATCGCCACGCTCGCGGAGAGCTGGGAGAGCGCGGGCGAGGCGCCGGATCGTCCTTGATCCCGGCCCGGGACGGGGGCGTCCGCCCGCGCTAGGGTGAGGCATGACCCAGCGCAGCGCGCCGCCGCCATCCCCGCCGCAGCCGGCCCTGCAGCGGCGTCTCGGGCTCGTCCTGCTCGTCCTCTACGGCGTCGGCATCACGGTGGGGGCAGGCATCTACGTGCTGATCGGCACCGTGGCCGGACATGCCGGCGTCCACGCGCCGCTCGCCTTCGCTCTCGCCGCCGTCGTCATGGCGCTGACCGTCGGCTCCTATGCGGAGCTGGCGACGCGCTATCCGGTGAGCGCGGGGGAGGCAGCCTACCTGCGCGAGGCCTACGGTTCGCGCCTCGCCTCTACGGCGGCCGGCCTCCTCACGGTCGCCATCGGGGTCGTGTCGGCGGCGGCCGTGGCGCTTGGCTCCGCCGGCTATCTCCACGCGCTGCTGCCGGCGCCGCGGCCGCTGCTCGTCGTCGCGGTGGTGCTGGCGCTGGGGGCGGTGGCTGCCTGGGGCATCCTGCAGTCGGTGGTGGTGGCCAGCGTCTTCACTCTCGTGGAGGTCGGCGGCCTCGTCATGATCATCCTCGCCGCGGTGGGCGCCGACCTGCCGTTCCTCCCCATCCTCGCGACGCTGCCGCCCGCGGACCCGGCCCTGCTCTCGGGGATCGCGGCGGCGAGCCTCCTCGCCTTCTTCGCCTTCATCGGCTTCGAGGACCTCGCCAACGTCGCGGAAGAGGCGAAGGACCCCCACCGCACCCTGCCGCTCGCCATGGCGCTGACGCTGGTGATCGCGACCGTGCTCTACGTGCTGGTGGCGGCGGTCGCCGTCAGTGCTGTGTCGCCGGCGGACCTCGCAGCCTCCGAAGCCCCGCTCAGCCTCGTGTTCCAGCGTCTTGCCGGCACCAGTCCGGCGACGATCGGGCTCATCGCCGTGGTGGCGACGCTCAACACCGTGCTGGCGCAGATGACCATGGTGGCGCGGGTCGTCTACGGCATGGCGCGCCTCGGCGACCTGCCGGCCGTGCTCGGCCGCGTTCACGGCGCGACGGGAACGCCGCTGGTGGCGACAGCGGCGGTGGTCGCGGCGGTCATCGCGCTGGCGCTGTCGGTGACGCTGGAGCGGCTGGCGGTGGCGACGTCGATGGCGACGCTGCTGGTCTTCGCCCTCGTCAACCTCGCGCTGATCCGGCTGAAGCGGCGCGGCGTCGCCAGCGCCGCGCGCCATGTCACCGTGCCGTTCTGGGTGCCCGTGGCGGGGCTCGCCACGTGCCTCGCCATGGCCGCCCTCGCCCTGCTGCCGTGAGCGATCAGAAGATCTTGCGGTACTGGATGAAGCCTGACTTGTCGGCGATGCTGTCGTAGAGGAGCATCGCGTGGTCGTTGGTCTCGTGGGTGAGCCAGTGGACGCGGCCGGCGCCCTTCTCCTTGGCGATCGCGTAGACCTTCTCGATGAGGGCGCGGCCGGCGCCGCTGCCGCGGACGCCTGGGTCGACGAAGAGGTCCTGCAGGTAGCAGTAGTCCTCCACGGTCCAGCACGAGCGGTGCAGGATGGCGTGGACGATGCCGATCATGTGCTCGCCCTCGAAGGCGCCATAGGCCCACATCGGCTCCTTCGGATCGTGGAAGCGGGCCCAGGTGACGTCGGTGACGCCCGAGGGGATGTCGACCTTGTAGAAGGCCTGGTAGCCGCGCCAGAGCGGCTCCCACTGGGCGCGGTCGGCGGGGGTCAGTTCACGGGTCGTCACGGCCATGGGATTCTCCTCAGGTCGACCAGTGTGGCGCGGGGTTCGCCGCCGTCCAGAGCGGTTTTGTCATCGCCGCCATCACCGCCTGCGATCGGTCCGCCGGAAACGCAATGTTAAGGGCGTGATGCGAGAGTGGCCGCGAGGAAAGGATTTCCGACATGGTCTCCAGTCTGGGCCCGAGTGCCTGGGACACGATGCAGTCGTTCCGCACCAGCCGCAGCTACGGCGCGGCGCAGGGGATGGCGAACGCGTCGGCCATGGCGAGCCAGATCTTCGGCGCCGATCCCTCCACCAATGCCGCACTCGCCATCTTCGGCGTCGACACCGGCAGCGCGGACGGCCTGTTCGCGGCGACGAACGAAGGCCTCGAGGCCTCGATGACCATCGCCATGGCACGGGCCGCCTGGGCCAAGGACACGCCGTCGAAGGCCGACGAGGCGACCACCAAGGCGCTCGGCGGCGACGGGCTCGGCGACATCTTCGACTTCTTCGCCTGAGGGGTGAGGGGCCCGTCAGCTTCCAGACCTGCATCACCGAAGTTCGTCCTTCGAGGCTCGCCGCTGGGCGATGCTCTCGCATCGCGGCGGCTCGCACCTCAGGATGAGGCGGGTGGCGGATTGCACAACGGTCCGCTCCGGCCGTGATCGGTCCGGCAGCCCATGGCCGATGCCGATCACCGGCCTCATCCTGAGGTGCGAGCCCCCGGCGATGCCCGGGCATCGCCCGGAGGCGAGCCTCGAAGGACGCACCCGGCCGGTGCAGGGCGCCCGAGCACCGGGCCGCAGGCCATCGTCCGAGACAAGCGTGACCCGCCGCACCGGCCGGTGTCTTCCCGCAAGAAAAAGGCCGCCCGGATCGCTCCGGACGGCCCTGTCGTTCGCGCGGATGGACCGCTGGTCAGTTCCACTTGCCCATGGCGGCGGAGAGATTCTCCGAGACCTTGTCGAGGAAGCCGGTGGTGGAGAGCCACTTCTGGTCCGCCCCGATGAGCAGGGCGAGGTCCTTGGTCATGTAGCCGCTCTCGACCGTGTCGACGCAGACCTTCTCCAGCTCCTCGGCGAAGCGCTTGAGCTCGGCGTTGTCGTCCAGCTTGGCGCGATGGGCGAGGCCGCGCGACCAGGCGAAGATGGAGGCGATCGAGTTGGTCGAGGTCTCCTTGCCCTTCTGGTGCTCGCGATAGTGGCGGGTGACGGTGCCGTGGGCAGCCTCGGCCTCGACGGTCTTGCCGTCGGGGGTCAGCAGCACCGAGGTCATCAGACCCAGCGAGCCGAAGCCCTGGGCCACGATGTCGGACTGCACGTCGCCGTCGTAGTTCTTGCACGCCCAGACGTAGCCGCCGGACCACTTGAGCGCCGAGGCGACCATGTCGTCGATCAGGCGGTGCTCGTAGTGGATCTTCTTCTTGTCGAACTCGGCCTTGAACTCGGCGTCGAAGATCTGCTGGAAGATCTCCATGAAGCGGCCGTCATACTGCTTCAGGATGGTGTTCTTGGTCGACAGGTAGACCGGGTAGCCGCGCGCCAGGCCGTAGTTGAAGGAGGCGCGGGCGAAGTCCTTGATGGACTCGTCGAGGTTGTACATGGCCATGGCGACGCCGGAGCCGGGGGCCTTGAAGACCTCGCGCTCGATCACCTTGCCGTCGTCACCGACGAACTTGATGCTCAGGGTGCCGGCGGTGGGGAACTTGAAGTCCGTGGCGCGGTACTGGTCGCCGAAGGCGTGGCGGCCGACGACGATCGGCTGGGTCCAGCCGGGGACGAGGCGCGGCACGTTCTTGCAGATGATCGGCTCGCGGAAGATGACGCCGCCGAGGATGTTGCGGATGGTGCCGTTCGGGCTCTTCCACATTTCCTTCAGGCCGAATTCCTTCACGCGGCCCTCGTCGGGGGTGATGGTGGCGCACTTCACGCCGACGCCGTGCTTCTTGATGGCGTTGGCCGAATCGATCGTCACCTGGTCGTTGGTGGCGTCGCGGTGCTCCACGCCGAGGTCGTAATATTCCAGATTCACATCCAGATAGGGGTGGATGAGCTTCTTCTTGATGAGGTCCCAGATGATGCGGGTCATCTCGTCGCCGTCGAGTTCGACGACGGTTCCCGCGACCTTGATCTTCGACATGGTCGGCCTGCTTGAGAGCGCTGGAGCAGAGGGGACTCAGCCTCGGTGCACCGGACATGCGCTCTGTGAGCCCGGGCCCCCGCGACTGGCGCGCGCGTCTTAGCAGAGGAGCGGGCAGGGGGTAAGGGCGAAGAAGGTCGGAGACGGGTGCCCGGGCCGCCGGGACGCTGACGCTGCGGCATCGCCAAACGGACCGGCGCGTGGCATAGGAATCGGGACCCGATCCACGAGGCCGCCATGATCTCGCGCCGTCTGCTGCTCGCCTCGGTCCTTCTCGCCGGCCTCGCGCCTCAGCCGGCCCTCGCCGCATGGCGCACCTGTCCGGGAACGACGGTGGCGCGGCCCGCCCCGCT
Source organism: Phreatobacter sp. (assembly GCF_052440005.1). Taxonomy (GTDB): domain Bacteria; phylum Pseudomonadota; class Alphaproteobacteria; order Rhizobiales; family Phreatobacteraceae; genus Phreatobacter. The sequence goes on along the minus strand of NZ_JBQVQL010000084.1, from coordinate 4,971 downwards.
GCCCGGCGGCGAGCCTATGGCGGCGCCGCAGAACACCCTGGGATGCCGCCATGGCGCCTCGCTCACGGTCGGCGACGCGACGCTCTGGCGCTGCCAGGTGGTGCCTGCCGACGACGGCGACCTGCCGGAGGGCACGCCGCCCTATGCCTTCCTCATCGACCGGCCGGGGCAGGAGCGCATCACGCTGCCCGACGACCTGATGGCCGGGCGCTTCACCGCCTTCGAGGTGATCACCGCCGATCTCGACGGCGACGGACGGCCCGAGCGGGTGCTCGCCGCCTGGAATTCCCAGGGCAACGGGCTCGGCGTCAACCGCTGGACCATCCGTGTCTTCGACGCGGACTGGAAGCTGCTCGGCACCTTCGAGGACGTGTCGGACTGGGGGAATTCGAGCCTGGTGCGGGCCCCGCAGGGACGGCGCGGCTGCGACGTGGCCGCCACCGCCTTCGTCGACAGCGTCAACCGGCGCGGGGTGCAGGGCATCTCGTTCCGCGCCCGCTTCCACCGGCTCGCTGGCGGGCGGATGGAGATCGCGACCGACCGGCCGATGCGCCAGCGCCGCTATGACCGCGCCTTCGAGCGCCAGCGAACGGCCCATTTCCGCCGCGGCCAGGAAGAGCGGGGCGACCCCGGCGCCTGGCTGGCGCGGGCGCCCGAGGTGCCGGTGGTGACGGACTGAGGGCAGTTCCTAATGAGTGCCCCACCCTTACCCTCCCCTCGCGGGCGAGGGGAGTGGGTTCTTCCGCGTCGCAGTCTCCTTCAGAACGGCTCTGCCAGACACGACCGCTGCAAACGAGGCGGGAGGTCCAAGTCACCCTCCCTGCGCAGAGCGGAGGGTGCGGGTGGGGCCTCTTGCAGGCCTGCGGCGCGGGCTCGTGTGTCTCCAGTCCAGCGCAAAACGCACCCCTCCGCGGATGACAGCCCCCCGCGAAAGACGCTGACGCCCGCGGGCGGGATCGGCTATGTGCAGCGCCCGCCCGGCGTTCGTCCCCCCGCCGGGCCCTGACGGACGGCCGATGCAGACCTTCGCAGCCCTTCTCCTCGGCTACATCCTCTCGATCTTCTTCCGCTCGTTCCTCTCGGTGCTGGCGACGAAGATCATGGCCGACATGCAGATCGGCGCCACCGAGCTCGCGGCCATGAGCTCGTCCTGGTTCATCGTCTTCGCGCTGATGCAGTTTCCCGTGGGCTGGGCGCTCGACGCACTGGGGCCGCGGCGCACCGTCCTGCCGCTGATGGCGGTGGGCGGCATCGGCGTCGCGCTCTTTCCCTTCGCGCCCAACGCCCTGGTCGGGGCGCTCGCCATGGGGCTGATCGGGGTCGGCTGCTCCCCGGTCTTCATGGGCGCGCTCTACGTCTTCGCCCGCATGCATGCGCCGCACCGCTTCGGCTTCCTCGCCTCCCTCCTCCTCGGCTTCGGCTCCATCGGCAACCTGATCGGCACCACGCCGCTGGCACTCGCCGCCGAGGCCTTCGGCTGGCGGCAGGCGATGATGGGCCTCGCCGGCCTCTATGGCCTCGCCTTCGTGCTCGCGGCGCTGTTCCTGAAGGACCCGCCGCAGCTCGACAGGCAGGCGGGCGGCGGCATCCTCGCCGGGCTCGGGCAGATCGTGGCGAGCCGCGTCATCTGGGCGTTCGTGCCCATCGTGCTGTTCAGCTACGCCATCACCGTGACGCTGCGCGGCCTGTGGGTGGCGCCCTATCTCGAGAAGGTCGTCGGCCTCGATGCGCTGGCGCAGGGCGACGTGGCGCTGCTGATGGCGCTGGCCATGACGGTGAGCGCCTTCCTGTTCGGCTGGATCGAGAGCCGCTGGGGCTTCGCAAAAGCCATGGCGCTGGCCGGCAACCTCGTCATCGTCGGCATCCTCGCCGCGCTCGCCCTGTCGGGCGTGCAGACGGCGTTCTGGGCCGGTCTCGCCTTCGTCGCCCTCGGCTTCTGCGGCTTCAGCTACACGATCCTGATGGCGCACATGCGCCCCTTCTTCCCCGACCACCTGGTCGGGCGCGGCATGACGCTGATGAACTTCCTCTTCATCGGCGGCGCGGCGCTGGTGCAGACCGGCTCGGGCTGGCTCATCGACCTCGGCCGCGGGCAGGGGATCGGCGAGGCCGCCGCCTTCGCCCGCATGCACGGCGTGCTGGCGGCGGTGCTGCTGGCGGCGACGCTGGTCTATGTGCTGACGCCGGCGAGCCCGCGGCGCTGATCCCTCACGCCGGCTTCATCCGTCCCGAGACGACGCGCACGCGGCGCGGGGCGGCCATCCAGATGGCGGCGGCGGAGACGAGGCTCACCGCGAAGCCGATCATGAAGGCGATGCGGTAGCTGCCCGTGAGGTCGTGGATGAGGCCTGTGACATAGGGCCCGGCGGCGCCGCCGGAGAGGGCGACGAACATGAGGGTGCCGAAGATCGTACCGAAGTGGCGGCCCTGGAAGATCTCGGCCACCACCGCCCCGAGGATCGAGGTGAGGCCGTAGCCGAGGAAGCCCTGGACCGTGACCATGGCGTAGACGAGAAGGAAGGAGGGGCTGCGCTCCAGCGCGATGAGTGCGATGAAGCAGAGGGCGAAGCCGCTCACCGACATCGACCAGATCCATTCGCGGCCGATGCGGTCGGACAGCGCCCCGAGCGCGATGCCGCCGGGAATGCCGAGCAGGCTGACGAAGCCGAGGGCCCAGGCCGCGGCGGTGGAGCCGAAGCCGATCTCGACGAGGTATTTGGTCTGGTGCACCTGCACCGCGTACCAGGCATAGAGCGCCGCGAAATAGCCGAGCGAGAGCCACCAGAAGCGGGCGGTCCGCAGGGCCCGCGACAGCGTCCAGTCGGTGGCCGCCCAGGCGGCGTCGACGATGTTGGAACGCGGCGGCGCCGCATCCGGCAGCGGCGTCGCGTCGCCGTCCGGCTCGAGGCCCATGTCCTGCGGGCGTTTGCGCAGCAGCAGGTTGAGGGGCGCGAGCACGAGGAGGATCAGGAGGCCCATGGCGAGGCTCGCGCGCCGCCAGCCGGAGCCGTCGATCATGGCCTGCACCCAGGGCAGCAGCGTCACCGAGCCGATGCCGACGCCGGCGAAGGCGATGCCGATGGCAAGGCCCCTGTTGCGGACGAACCAGTTGGGCAGGAACAGCGACTGGCCCGAATAGCCGAGGCAGACCGAGCCGGAGCCGACGAGGACGCCGATGGTCAGGTAGAGGTGCCAGGGCTGCGCGGTGAGGGGGGCGAGGAGCAGGCCGGCGCCCATCAGCACGACGCCGAGCTCCATTACGGTGCGCGGGCCGGTGCGGTCCATCAGCTTGCCCATGAGCGGCGAGAGCGCGGCCGAGACGAGGAAGCCGAAGGAGAAGGCGCCGGCGGTGAGGCCGCGGTCCCAGCCGAACTCGTCGATGATCGGGGCGTAGAAGAGGGAGAAGGAGGTGCGGGCGTTGACCCCGATGCCCATGGTGACGAAGGTCACCGCGACGATGACCCATCCGTAGTAGAGGGGCAGGCGCATGCTCTCATCCTCCCGCGCCGTCTTGCCGCGACGCCGGCCCATGATGACCCGCCGCGGCGGCGGGGCCAATTCCCTCCGGCGTCATTTGCCGGTATAGGCGCCCCTCTCTCCCCCAGCCGAAGAGCCGATGACCTCCTCCCCGCCCGCCGTGCCCGTCCCTGGCAGCCCCGTCGTCATCCTCGTCGAGCCGCAGATGGCCGAGAACATCGGCACCACGGCGCGGGCCATGGCGAATTTCGGCCTGTCGCGGCTGCGCCTCGTGGCGCCGCGCGACGGCTGGCCCAATGCGCGGGCCTATCCGGCGGCGTCCGGCGCCAACCGGATCCTCGACGAGGCGGAGCTCTTCGGCAGTCTCGAGGAGGCGATCGCCGACCTGACCTATACCTTCGCCGCCACGGCACGCGGGCACGACCAGGTGAAGCCGGTGCTCGGGCCCCGGGAGGCGGTCGCCGGCCTCGTGGAACGGGTCGGTGCGGGCGAGGCGGTGGGCGTCGTCTTCGGGCGCGAGCGGAACGGGCTCCTCGCCGGCGAGGTGGCCCTCGCCAACGCCATCCTCACCTATCCGGTCAACCCCGCCTTCTCCTCGCTGAACCTTGCCCAGGCGGTGCTGGTGCTCGGCTACGAGTGGTTCTCCCAGGCCCATGGCGCAGTGCTGCCGCATCAGGCCGGGGAACGGTCCGAGCCGGCCTCCAAGGCCCACATGCTTGCCTTCTTCTCCTCCCTCGAGACGGCGCTCGACAGGGCCGAGTTCTTCCGCCCGCCCGAGAAGCGCGAGGGCATGGTGATCAACCTGCGCAACATCTTCCAGCGCATGCAGCCGACGAAGCAGGACGTGGCGACGCTGCACGGCGTGGTGACGGCGCTGGCCGAGGGTGCCAAGGGGCCGGCGCGCGGCGCGACGCTGACGCCCGACGGCGCCGAGGCGCTGCGCAACTTCCTCGCCGATTCGACCAAGGGCCTGACCGGCGGCACGGCGCCGATCCGCGGCATCTCGCGCCTTATCCGCCGCAACCCGACGGAAGCGGAAAAGGCGCTGTGGGAGGTGCTGGTCAAGGACCGGCGGTTCGCCGGCCGCGGCTTCAAGCGGGCGGTGCCGATCGGCCCGCACGTCGCCGATCTCGTCTCCTTCGACCTGCGCGTCGTCATCGACTTCGACCCGCATACGCAGGGCGACGAGGCGGCCGAGCGGCGGGGCGAGAAGCGCGCCTGGCTCGCCGAGCGCGGCTACCGGGTCATCGTCATGGAGGCGCGGGGCGTGGAGGCTGATCCGCCGGCCGCCCTGGACCGGCTCGAGGCCATGCTGGTGCCTCCGCCTGTCGACCGTTAGAGCCCCGTTTACCGTGATCGGTAACAGGGTGTGACGAGGTGGCCGCCGGGGCACGTAAACCGGTTTTCGGCGGCGGTATTTACGTCCTGTCAGGGACCTTGCCGCAGGGTTTTCCGTCAAATTGACGGAGTTTGCGTGCCATGGCGCGACACGAG
>NZ_JBQVQL010000083.1:0-20223 GCF_052440005.1 Phreatobacter sp. | reverse complement strand
GCGCCAGCGAACCCGCACCGCGCCCTCCGCGCCGCCGCCTCGGCGGCCTGCGCGCCCCGCTCTTCGGCTCGTGATCACAGGCTCGGCGGAACCGCGGCGTCAGTCAGGCGGAACTGCACCTTCTCCTGCCCCTGCCAGCGGTTGATGGCGGCACAGCCCGCGACATGCAGCGGCCGGCCGCGGTTCGCGGCCAGCATCTGCCCCAGGGGCTGGCCGGCGGCGCGGAAGGCGATGGCGTCGACTGTCTTGCCGTCGCCGCTGCGCAGCCGCGCCCGCACATGGGCACCGGCGAGTTCGTCGACATGGACAAGCGTGTGCGACGGCAGCGCCAGGATGGGCTCGGGATTGCCGGTGCCGAAGGGGCCGGCCCTGTCGAGCATGGCGACGAGGTCCGTCGTCAGCGCCCCGGCCGTGGTGGCCGCATCGACGAGCAGCATGTCGTCGCGCCGGGCGCGGCTCACCGCCTCGGCCAGCTGGACCTCCAGGAAGGCGCGGAATTCGGCCAGTCGCTCGCGCTGCACCGTGATGCCCGCGGCCATGGCGTGGCCGCCGCCCTTGGCCAGGATGCCGTTGGCGACGGCGCGGCGAACCGCGGCGCCGAGATCGACCCCCGGCAGGGAGCGGCCCGACCCGGTGCCGACATCGCCGGTGAAGGCGATGGCGAAGGCCGGCCGCTTGAAGCGCTCCTTGAGGCGCGAGGCGACCAGGCCGACAACGCCGGCATGCCAGCCCTCGCCCGCCGTCACCACCACCGAGGCGCCCTCCTCGAGCGGCCCGAGGGCGGCGAGCGCCTCGGCCTCGGCCTCCGCCACCGTGCCCATCTCCACCACCTGCCGTTCGCGGTTCAGCCGGTCGAGATCGGCCGCGAGGCGCCCGGCCTCCAGCGTATCCTCGGTCATCAGCAGCTTCAGCCCGAGGGCGGCGTCGCCGATGCGCCCCCCGGCATTGATGCGGGGTCCCAGGAGGAAGCCGAGGTGATAGGGCGTCGGTGGCCCGTCCAGCCGCGCCACGTCCATCAACGCCCTGAGCCCGGCATTCTCGCGCCGCCGCATGACGGCGAGGCCGCGGGCGACGAAGGCGCGGTTGAGGCCGGTGAGCGGCACCACGTCGGCCACCGTGCCGAGGGCGACGAGATCGACCAGGCCCATGAGGTCGGGCTCCGGCCGCGCCGTCGTCCAGTGCCCCTTGCCCCGCAGGTGCCGGTTCAGCGCGACGACGAGCATGAAGGTGACCCCCGCGGCGCAGAGCTGGCCGAGACCGGACAGGTCGTCCTGCCGGTTCGGATTGACCACGGCCTCGACGGCGGGAAGCGTCTCGTCGGCCTGGTGATGGTCGCATACCACCACGTCGAGGCCGAGCGCTCCGGCATCCCCGAGGATCTGGTGGCTGGTCGTCCCGCAGTCGAGGGTGACGAGCAGCGTCGCCCCCCTGCCCGCGAGCTGGCGAAGCGCCTCCGCATTGGGCCCGTAGCCCTCGAAGATGCGGTCGGGGATATGCAGGAAGGGATCGAGCCCGGCGGCCCTGAGGAACAGGGCCAGCACCGCTGAGGAGGTCGCGCCGTCGACGTCGTAGTCGCCGAAGATCGCCACCTGCTCGCCGGTCAGCACCGCCTTGGCGAGCCGCTCCACCGCCCGGTCCATGTCGGTGAGCACGGACGGGTCGGGCATGGCGTCGCGGATGGTCGGCTCGAGGAAGGCCTCGGCCGTCTCGGCCGTCACGCCGCGGCCGGCCAGCACCCGCGAGAGGATGTCCGGCAGCCCCGCAACCTGGGCGATCGCCAGCGCCTGTGCACGCCCCGGCTCATCGAGACGGTCGCGCCAGGCGCGACCGAGAGCCGACTTTTCGATGCCGAGAAAGAGCCGGCGGCGCTCCATGGGGTCAGTCGAGATGGAATTTCTCGAGCTGGCGGTGCTCACCGAAGATGCGCCGGACGGTGCCCGTGGTGGACCGATAGACGATGGTCTCGGTGGTGATCAGGTTGGGACCGAAGACGACGCCCTTGAGCAGAGCGCCGTCGGTGACGCCGGTGGCGGAGACGATGACGTCGCCGGAGGCCATCTCCTCCATCGCATACTTCTTGTTCGGATCCTTCACGCCCATCTTGCGGGCGCGCTCGACCTTGGCCTCGGTGTCGAGGATGAGGCGGCCCTGCATCTGGCCGCCGACGCAGCGCAGCGCCGCCGCCGCCAGCACACCCTCGGGCGCGCCGCCGATGCCGAGATAGATGTCGATGCCGGTCTCCAGCGCATTGGCGGTGTGGATGACGCCGGCCACGTCGCCATCGGTGATGAGGCGGATAGCCGCCCCGGTGCCGCGGACGGCCTCGATCAGCTTGGCGTGGCGCGGCCGGTCCATGATCAGCGCCGTGATCTCGTTGGGCTTCACGCCCTTGGCCTTGGCAATGGCGTGGATGTTCTCGACCGGCGAGGCGTCGAGGTCGACAACGCCCTTCGGATAGCCCGGGCCGACGGCGATCTTGTCCATGTAGACGTCGGGAGCGTTGAGCAGCGAGCCGTGCTCGGCCATGGCGATGACGGCGATGGAGCCGGGCATGTCCTTGGCGCAGAGCGTGGTGCCCTCCAGCGGATCGAGGGCGATGTCGACCTTCGGGCCCTTCTTGGTGCCGACCTCCTCGCCGATGTAGAGCATCGGCGCCTCGTCACGCTCGCCCTCGCCGATCACGACCGTGCCGTCGATCGGCAGCTTGTTGAGCTCGCGCCGCATGGCGTCGACCGCGGCCTGGTCGGCCGCCTTCTCGTTGCCGCGGCCGCGCAGCCGGGCCGAGGCCACCGCCGCCCGCTCCGTCACCCGGACGAGCTCCATGGAGAGGACCCGCTCGATGATCAGGTTCCTCGGGATGGAAAGCCCTTGCTCGGCCATTGTGACGTCCCTTTCGCGTGTGTGGTGTTCTGTCAGTTGCGTTCGATGCGGATGACCTGGGGAGCGCCCAGCAGGATGCCGTCCGCGTCCATGGCCTTGAGGGCGCGCCGGACGGCGGCCTCCGTCGTGGCATAGGTGATCAGCACGACGGGCGCCGGAGCGGCGGCAGCGGCGGGATCGGTGCCGCCGCGCACGGGACCCGTCCGGCGCTGCACGATCGACTCCAGCGAGATGTTGTTCTGGGCCATGCGCGAGGCGATGCGCGCCGCCGTGCCGGGTTTGTCCACGACCTCGAGGCGGATGTAGTAGCCGCCCTCGTGGCGCGTCATCGGCGCGCGGCTGGGCTTGGTCAGTGCCGAGACCGGACGGATGAAGGGCGCGGTGCGGTGGCCGCGCGCCACGTCGACGATGTCGGCGATGACCGCGGAGGCCGTGGCATCACCGCCGGCGCCGGGACCGACGAGGGTAAGGTCCACCGCATCGGCGTCGATGGCGACGGCGTTGAGAACGCCGTTGACCTGGGCGATCGCCTCGTCCTTCGGGATGAACGTCGGGTGGACGCGCTGCTCTACGCCGTCGGCCGTGCGCTGGGCGACGCCGAGCAGCTTCACCCGGTAGCCGAGCTCCTCCGCCATGCGCAGGTCGACCGGCTTGATGGAGCGGATACCCTCGATGGAGATGCCCTTGGTGTCGACCAGCGTGCCGAAGGCGAGGCTGGTGAGAAGCGACAGCTTGTGGGCGGTGTCGAAGCCGTCGACGTCGAAGGTCGGGTCGGCCTCCGCATAACCGAGGCGCTGGGCGTCCTTCAGGCACTCCTCGAAGGCGATGCCCTCCTCCGCCATGCGGGTGAGGATGTAGTTGCAGGTCCCATTGAGGATGCCGTAGACGCGCTCGATCGTATTGCCGAGGAGGCTCTCCCGCAGCGTCTTGATGACCGGGATGCCGCCGGCGACCGCCGCCTCGAAATTCAGCGCGACGCCCTTGGCCTCTGCCCTCTTCGCCAGCGCCGGTCCGTGGGCGGCGAGCAGGGCCTTGTTGGCAGTGACCACCGCCTTGCCGTGGCTGAGGGCGGTCTCGACCGCCGCCTTGGCCGGATCCTCGGCGCCGCCCATCAGCTCCACGAAGACGTCGATGTCGGGGTCGGCGGCAAGGGTCACCGCATCGTCGAACCAGCGCGTGCCGGAGAGGTCGATGCTGCGGTCCTTCTTGCGCGACCTGGCGGAGACGGCAGTGACGCGGATCGGACGGCCGGCTGCTTCCGCAAGCCGGTTGTCGCGCTTGGCGATGAGCCGGACGACCGATGCCCCGACCGTGCCGAGGCCGGCGATCCCGACTTTCAAGACGTCCTGCATGAGGTGACCGATCCGCACTGCCGCGACCAAGGCGTCGCGCCGGGCTTGTGCCCGATTTGACCCGCCAAGGCAAGGAATGGCGGCCATCGAGTCGGGGATCAGGCCCCGGGCGATCCCAGGCTGCGGGTGACGACATAGAGCCCGACCGCCACGATGACGGCGGCCAGAACGGTTCCGAGCGCGCCCTTTCTGGCAGCCAGAAGCCTGCCGAGAGCCCCGCCACCGACGCCGCCCACGATTCCGCCGGCGATGAACAGCGCAGCGATCCGCCAGTCGACGAGACCGGAGATGGCGTAGCTCGTCGCGGTGGCAGCGCCGAAAGCGGTCACGGCGATGAGCGAGGTGCCGATCGCGAAGGGCAGCGACATGCCGGTCGCCAGCATCAGGGCGGGCACGATGAGGAACCCGCCGCCAATTCCGAAGAAGCCGCTGAGCAGCCCCACGCCCAAGCCGCTGGCAATGAGCCAGGGCAGGAGCTGCCGCGCCGAAGCACGCGTCAGCTGCACGTCCGGATCGCCCTCGGCCTTGCGCCGCATGAACATGGCGATGCCGACGATGACCATCAGCGCTCCGAACAGCGCGAGCAGTCGCGCGCCGTCGATGGTCTTCGCCACCGTCGAGCCGGCGAAGGCGCCGATCACGCCGGCGGCGGCGAAGGTCAGGCCGCAGCGCCACTTCACCGTGCCGGCCCGCCAGTGGCCCAGCAGGTTGGCGAAGGCGCTCGCCGCAACGGCGAGCGCGCTGGTACCGATGGCGACGTGCGCCGAGGAGACGCCGACGCCGTAGACCAGGAGGGGCACGGCCAGCACCGATCCGCCCCCGCCGACGAGACCGAGGATCGCGCCGACGAGCGCGCCCGAAAGGCTGGAGAGGATATCGATGGGCATGGGTCAGGCCTTATCGTTCGGCGGCCGTGCCGCTCAGGCGTTCGCCGAGGTCAGGGGCACGCGGTTCCAGGGTGCGAACGCCAGCAGCCGCGCCATGGCGCAGGAGCCCGTGATCCCGGCAAACGCGAGGCCCGCGCCGACGAAGCCGGGGACGGCCAGAAAGCCCGGATGAACGAGCACGCCGAGGGCCGTGCCCACCGCGACGAGAGACCCGGCGACGATCTGCACCTGCCGCATGATCTCGATCGGCTGGCGCGCGTCCCTGACCGTGGGCAGGCCGGCATCCCGCCAGGCTTCGATGCCGCCTTCGAGCACATGGACCTTGGCACCGGGAACGGTGGCGGCGAGGCGCTGGGCGTTGGCGGTCGTCCGGTTGCCGCTCCGGCAGTGGAAGATGACCGCGCCCGCGGCCTTCGGCGGATGGAGCTCGATGGTCGACAGGGCGTGGTGGCTGGCGAGCGGGATGTGCTCGCGGCGCCACTCATCCGCCTCGCGGATGTCGACGAGGATGGCTCCGTGGGAGAGCATGGCGAAGGCTTCGGCCGGGGCAATGTGCTTGATGGTCATGGTCGTCGTCCTTTGGATGCGGGTCAGGCCTTGCGGCAGTAGAGGCGATAGAGTTCGGCCATCAGCTCGCGGATCCGGGCATCGGCGATGCGGTACCAGAGCGTCTGGCTCTCGCGGCGGAAGGCGAGAATGCCCTCGTCGCGCATCTTGGCGAGATGCTGGGACAGCGCGGACTGGCTGATGCCGATCCGGCTGACCAACGTGCCCACATTCGTTTCGTCCTGTTCCATCAGGACGCAGAGGATCTGCAGCCGCCGCTCATTGGCGAGGGCGCGCAGGACGTCGGCGACGTCCATCGCGTTGGCTTCGAAGGCGGCGGGGTCAAGGGCGTGGACAGGGTGGGTCACGGGCGATCTCTAATTTAGCTATTGCTTATTTAGAGTCATCGAATATATTTGTCAACACGCAACCGCTGAATGGAGCAACCGATGCCCTCCGACCGCAAACCCCTGATCCACGCCTTCTTCGACGAGGCAACCTTCACGGTCAGCTATCTCGTCGCCGATCCCGCGACCCGCGAGGCCGCGGTGATCGATCCTGTCCTCGACTATGACCAGAACGCTGGCGAGGTCGACACGCGCTCGGTCGAGGCGATCCTCGCCAAGGCCGCCGCCGAGGGCTATCGGATCGTCTGGACGCTGGAGACCCACGCCCATGCCGACCATCTGTCCGGCTCGCCTCTCGTCAAGGCGAAGACCGGCGCGAAGATCGGCATCGGCGAGCACATCAAGGACGTTCAGCGCATCTTCCGGCCCGTGTTCAACGCGACCGACCTCAAGACGGACGGCAGCGATTTCGACCATCTCTTCAAGGACGGCGAGACCTTCGCGATCGGCGAGCTCAAGGGTTCGATCCTGCACACGCCCGGCCACACGCCGGCGGACATCGTCTATCGGATCGAGGACGCGGCCTTCGTCGGCGATACGCTGTTCATGCCGGACTTCGGCACGGCCCGGGCCGATTTCCCGGGCGGCGACGCCCGCACGCTCTACCGCTCGATCCAGAAGCTCCTGGCCCTCCCGCCCGAGACCCGCCTGTTCCTCTGCCACGACTACAAGGCACCGGGTCGCGACCACTACGCCTGGGAGACGACCGTGGCCGAGCAGCGCGCCGCCAACGTGCATGTCGGCCAGGGAAAGGACGAGGCCGCCTTCGTCGCCATGCGCGAGGAGCGCGACGCCAGGCTCGCCGTGCCACGGCTTCTCCTGCCCTCGATCCAGGTCAATATCCGCGCCGGCCGCTTTCCGGAGGCGGAGACCAATGGCGTCCGCTACCTGCTGATCCCGGTGAAGACGAAGAGCGAGAACGCCGCAGCGGCCACGGCCGCATGACCGGTGCCCGCGGCGGTCCTCCTGCCGTCAGTCGAGCAGGTGATCGATGCCGCGGGTGAGCCCGGTCGAGCCGCCGACCCGGCGCGCCGCCAGCAGCGTGCCGCCCACGTAGGGGGCGGCCGAGGAGCCGGCGTCGTGGCGGATGGTCAGCCGCTCGTCCGGCAGGCCGAAGATCGCCTCGGCCGACAGGACGAACGAGGGCATGCGCACGGAGTGGACCTGGACGGCGATTCCGCCGGCATTGACCGCCCCGCCCCGCGTCTCGCGGATGCCGCCGAGTTCGTCCACGGGCTTCGAGGTCGGCGCCCCGCGAATCGTCGAAAGGATCTCGCCGAGCTCGCGGCCGGTCCCCGACGGCGTGTCGGGCTTCTTGGCCGACGCGTAGTCGATGATCTCGACGTCCGGCACGTGGCGCGCCGCCATGGTGGCGAAGCGCTTCAGCAGCGAGGCGGTGATGGAGAAGTTGCCGGCGGCGATGACGCCCCGGCCCGCCGCCTTCGCGGCAGCGTCGATCTCGGCGTAGTCCGCAGCCGCGAGGCCGGAGGTGCCGACGACCACGTGGCGGCCGCTCGCGAGCGCCTCCAGGGCATGGCCCTTCACCACGTGCGGCTTGGTATAGTCGATGACGACGTCGCTTGGCACGGCCAGGGCCTCGGCGAGCGTTGCCGCAACGACGACGCCGAGTGCCGGCCCACCCGCAACTTCCCCCGCATCGCGACCGGCGGCGGAGCGCGCCACCGCGCCGACGAGCGACAGGTCCTCCGCGGCCGCCACGGCCTTGATGAGCTCCCGGCCGACCCAGCCGGAAGCTCCTGCGACGACGATGCGGATCATGGCGGCTCCTGGCGGATGGCGCACGGCCGGCTCAGCGGCCGGCGGCGGCGATAGGAATGACGTTGTGCAGCGTGGTCGCCGCGCCGTCGAAGAAGCGCTTCACGTTGCGCGCCGCCTGGCGGATGCGCTGTTCGTTCTCCACGACCGCGATGCGCACGTAGTCGTCGCCGTGCTCGCCGAAGCCGATGCCGGGCGCGACGGCGACTTCCGCTTTCTCCACCAGCAGCTTGGCGAACTCGAGCGAACCCAGAGGCTTGAACTGGTCCGGGATCGGCACCCACGCGAACATGGAGGCCTGCGGCGCGGGAATGTCCCAGCCTGCCTTGCCGAAGCTCTCGACCAGCGCGTCGCGGCGCTTGCGATACGTGGCGCGCATCTCGTGGATGCAGTCCTCCGGGCCGTTGAGCGCGGCGGTCGCGGCCACCTGGACCGGGGTATAGGCGCCGTAGTCGAGATAGCTCTTCACCCGCGCCAGCGCGGCGCAGAGCCGCTCGTTGCCGACCGCAAAACCCATGCGCCACCCGGCCATCGAGAAGGTCTTGGACATGGAGGTGAACTCGACCGCCACGTCGAAGGCGCCGGGCACCTGCAGGATGGAGGGCGGCGGATTGGCATCGTCGAAATAGACCTCCGCATAGGCGAGGTCGGAGAGCACGATGAGGTCGTGCTTCTTCGCGAAGCGCACCAGCTCGGCATAGAAGTCGAGGTCGGCGACCTGCGCGGTCGGATTCGAGGGATAGCAGGTCACCACCGCGATGGGCTTCGGGATGGAGTGCTGCATCGCGCGCTCCATCGCCCGGAAATACTCCTCGTCGGCGGTCGCCGGCACCGAGCGGATGACGCCGCCCGCCATCAGGAACCCGAAGGCATGGATGGGATAGCTCGGATTGGGGCAGAGCACGACGTCGCCGGGCGCGGTGATCGCCTGCGCCATGTTGGCGAAGCCTTCCTTCGATCCGAGCGTGGCGATGACCTGGGTGTCCGGGTCGAGCTTCACGCCGAATCGGCGGGCGTAATAGGTGGCCTGAGCGCGCCGGAGACCGGGAATGCCCTTGGAGGCCGAGTAGCGGTCGGTGCGCGGCTTGCCGATCGTCTCCTTCAGCTTCTCGATGACGTGGTCGGGCGCCGGCAGGTCCGGATTGCCCATGCCGAGATCGATGATGTCGACGCCCTTGGCGCGGGCGCCGGCCTTGACCTTGTTCACCTGCTCGAAGACGTAGGGCGGCAGCCGGCGGATACGGTGGAACGGGGACTGGGTCATCGGTGCGGGTCGCTCGGGCGGCAGGCCTTGCCGCAAGGGGCTAGCCTCGTATCACATTGCAATACGCCTTGGAACGGGAAGGCCCGTGGGCCCGTCCCGTCTTTCGTCCTAGTCCTCGCTGCCGCGCTCGGCCGGATCGATCGCCGGACGCGCACCGGGCTCCGGCCCGCGGACGCGGCCCTGGCCTTCCAGGCGCTGCTGCATCGCCGGCGTCGTGGCGGCGCGCGCCGCTTCCAGTTCCTGGCGTCGCGCTACCTGCTGAGCGGGCGTGAGCAGTTCCGGCGTCTCCGAGGAGCGCGGCGGGGCCGCAACCCGGTCCGGCGGCGGCAGGCGGGCGATCAGCGTGCCGGCCCCGTAGCCGGTCACCCGGATCGGCGCGGGAGCCCACAGGCCACCCCCGGCGACGGGAGGCAGCGGCGTCGGCTGCGAAGGCCCGTAGGGCGAGGGATAGCCGTCGCTGGCGTGCTGGCAGCCGGCGAGCACGAGGGCCGCGACGGCCACGGCCGCGAGCCGTGACGGGCCGCGTGCGATCAGCCGGGAGGATGAAACTGCCATGTCGCTCTCCGAGGGGAAACCACACATCTTTCGCATGGCGGCCTCCGCATCGCCTTCCTAATATGCTCAGATCAAAAAGTGGACCGATTTCGTAATGGACGAAAGCGGCGATTTTCGGAGGGACGCTCATGGCCAAACGCGATGCCGGCAAGCCGAAGTCGCCGAAGGCCGCGGGCAAGGCGTCTCCCCGGCCGGGGAATGCCACTATTGCGCCCGCCAAACTGAAGGATTCGGCCACCGGTCGGAAGGCCCAGGCCGCGGCACCGAAGGCGAAGGCGGCCGGCAAGGCCGGTGGAGCCAAGCCGGGCGCCGGACGACCGGACGCTGTCAGGGCGATCACCAAGGCGGCCACCGGAAAGGCCGCGACGTCCAGCGCCCCTCCGGCGACCGCATCCCGGGCAGCCAAGGCTGCGGCGCCCAAGGCAGCCGTGCCAGCGAAGGCCCCCGCCGCGTCGGCCAAACCGCCTTCGAAGCCCGCCACTGCCTCGAAGCCTTCGGCGGTAAAGGACGCTGCCCCCCGGCCCGCCTTGGCCAAGACCGGCGCAACGAAGGCGTCGCGAGCGGCGCCGCTTCCCAAGAGTCCACCGTCCCTGAAGGTGGTCGAGGCCCCTGCCCCTGCAGCCCCCGCGCCATCCCGGCCGCCTGTGAAGGCCGCCCAAGCCGCACCGCGCAAGCCGCTGTCGGCCCTGCTCGGCGAGAAGCCCAAGGAGACGGTTGCCGCTCCGGCTCCGCCGCCCTCGCCGGTCGCAGCCTCACCCGCACCGGCAGCGCCTGCGGCACCCGCCGCCGAAGCGTCCGGCGATGACCCCTTCCGCTTCCAGGCGATGGACGTCGAGCGCCTGTCCTCCAACATCGCCCGCATGGTCGAGCTCGGCGGCAAGGCGCTCGCCGCCTATCTCAAGCCGCGCGAGACCGGGTCTCATCCAGCCGATTCGCCGGACGGCGTCGCCGACGTCGCCAAGACCCTCGGCCATGTCGCGGAATTCTGGCTGAAGGATCCGCAGCGGGCGATCGTCGCCCAGTCGGAGGTCGCCACCCGCTACATGGACCTCTGGGCGAAGTCGCTGAAGGCGATGGCGGGCGAGCCCGTGGAGCCGGCGGCCCGCCCCGACCCGCGCGACGCGCGGTTCAAGGACCCGCAGTGGGAGAAGAACCCCTTCTTCGACTTCCTCAAGCAGTTCTACCTGGTGACGACCGACCTCGCCGAGAAGTTCGTCACCGAGGCCGAGCTCGACGAGCACCTGAAGCACAAGGCCTCGTTCTACGCCAAGCAGATCGCCAACGCCCTCTCCCCCTCCAATTTCGTGGTGACCAATCCGGAGCTGTTGCGCGAGACGATCTCCTCCAACGCGGAGAACCTGGTGCGGGGCATGAAGATGTTCGCCGAGGACGTCGAGCGCGGTGGCGGCGACCTGCGCATCCGCCAGTCCGACGACAGCCAGTTCGCGGTCGGGCGCAACCTCGCGATGACGCCGGGCAAGGTCGTCTACGAGAACGACCTGATCCAGCTCATCCAGTACGAGCCGACCACCAAGGCGGTCGGCAAGGTGCCGCTGGTCATCGTGCCGCCCTGGATCAACAAGTTCTACATCCTCGATCTCACCCAGGAGAAGAGCTTCATCAAGTGGGCGGTCGACCAGGGCCTGACGGTCTTCGTCGTCTCCTGGGTCAATCCCGACCAGCGCCACGCCCACAAGAGCTTCGACGACTACATGCTGGAAGGGCCGCTGGCCGCCTTCCGCGTCGCCGGCGAGATCACCGGCGAGGAGAAGGTCCACGCCATCGGCTATTGCGTCGGCGGCACGCTGCTAGCGGTGTCGCTCGCCTATATGGCGGCCAAGGGCATCGACAACGTCCAGACCGCCACCTTCTTCACCACCCAGGTGGACTTCACCTATGCCGGAGACCTCAAGGTCTTCGTCGACGAGGAGCAGATCCAGAGCCTCGAGAAGCGCATGGCGCAGACCGGCTATCTCGAGGGCAAGCAGATGGCCAACGCCTTCAACATGCTGCGCTCGAACGACCTGATCTGGAGCTATTTCGTCAACAACTACATGAAGGGCAAGCAGCCGATGCCCTTCGACCTGCTCTACTGGAACGCCGATTCCCCGCGGATGCCGGCGGCGAACCATTCCTTCTACCTGCGCCACTGCTACCTGCAGAACGATCTCTCGACGGGCCGTATGAAGGTTGCCGGCGAGAGGCTGGACCTGAAGAAGGTCAAGGTGCCGGTCTACAATCTCGCAGCGCGCGAGGACCACATCGCCCCTGCCCGCTCGGTCTTCCTCGGCTCGCAGTCGTTCGGCGGGCCGGTCGAATACGTGGTGGCGGGTTCCGGGCATATCGCCGGCGTCGTCAACCCGCCGGCCAAGAAGAAGTACCAGCACTGGACCGGCGGCAAGCCGGAGGGCGCGTTCGAGGACTGGATCGCCCGCGCCGAAGAGCATCCCGGCTCCTGGTGGCCGCACTGGCGCGAATGGGTCCGCTCCCATGACGGCGAGGAGGTCGAGGCGCGCCGCATCGGATCCAACGCCTATCCGCCCATCGAAGACGCCCCCGGGCGCTATGTGAAAGTGAAGGACTGAACGTGCCTGTACCGATGAGCGAGCGCCCGGCGCTCGACGCCTATCCGTTCCTGACCGTGCATCCCGTCCGCTACGGCGATCTCGACCCGAACAACCACGTCAACAATGCGGTGATTGGCACCTATCTGGAGATCGGCCGCACCGAGTTCTTCGACCGCGAGGGCATCCGACTGACCGCGGAGGGCCGTGGCATCTCGCTCGTCCACATGGAGGTCCAGTTCCACCGGGAGATCCTCTATCCCGGCTTCGTGCAGATCGTCTCCGGCATCCGGCGGGTCGGCTCCTCCTCGCTCACCTTCGACCAGGCCGTCTTCGTCGACGGCGTGCGGCATATCTCGGCCTCGACGACCACAGCCCAGGTCGACAAGACGACGAAGCGCTCGACGCCCTGGAACGACGTCCAGCGCGCCAAGTTCGAGCGGCTGATGATGGCGTGACGGACCGGCGCCGCCCGCGCGGCGCCGTGCGTCTTACGGGAAGAGCGCGATCTGCTCCAGCCCCGTCGTTTCGGGATAACCGAGGACGAGGTTCATGTTCTGGATCGCCTGCCCGGCCGAGCCCTTGACCAGGTTGTCGAGCGTCGAGATGACGATGGCCCGGCCCGGGATGCGGTCCGCGAAGACCCCGATCTGGACGTAGTTGGAGCCGCGCACGTTCTGCGTCTGGGGCACCACGCCCTTGGGCGCCACGTGCACGAAGGGCTCGTCCTTGTAGGCGTCGGCCAGCGCCTGGCGCAGGTCGTCGGCGGTGGCACCGTTGAGCCGGACATAGGATGTGCACAGCTCGCCGCGCGCCATGGGGATCAGGTGCGGGGTGAAGTTGATCGTCACCTTTCCGCCCACGGCAACGCCGATTTCCTGCTCGATCTCCGGGGCATGGCGATGCTTGCCGATCGAATAGGGCGACAACCCCTCCCCGGCTTCCGAGAACAGCGTGTTCTGCTTCAGGCCGCGACCGGCGCCGGTGACGCCCGACTTGGCGTCGACGATGATGTCGTCGGTGTGGATCAGTCCGGCCTTGGCGATCGGGACCAGGGCGAGCAGCGTGGCGGTCGGGTAGCAGCCGGGGCAGGCGACCAGCCGCGCCCCGGTGATCTCCTTCCGGTAGAGCTCGGTGAGGCCGTAGACCGCCTCCTTCTGCAGCTCCGGCGCCTGGTGCTCATGGCCGTACCACTCGGCATAGGTCGCACCGTCGCGCAGCCGGAAATCGGCGGACATGTCGAGGATCTTGATTTTCGGATTGGCGGCGAGCACCGCCGCCGTGATCTCCTGCGTCGTGCCGTGCGGCAGGCCGCAGAACACCGCGTCGAGGCCGGCCCAGTCGACGGTCTCCCAGGCGACGAGCTTCGGCAGGTCGAGCATGAAGAAGTGCGGGAAGACCTCAGCCATGGACTTGCCGGCATGGGTGTTTGCGGTCAGGGCGACCATCTCCACGTGCGGGTGGCGCGCGGCGAGGCGGACGGCGTCGGCGCCGGTGTAACCGGACGCGCCGAGGATCGCGATTTTGGCCTTGGTCGCCATGGCAGTCTCCGCAGGGTGCGAGAAGTCGGATCAGGATTTCAGGGACAAAAAAACCGCGCTGGGAGCGCGGCGATCGGGTCGATCATCAGGGCACACGGCCGCGCGCTCATCGCTGGATGAGGATAGGGCGTCGGGTGCTGGTCGCGGCGTTGATCATGGCCGTTACATGCAATCGGCCGATGACGCTGTCAAGACAGCAGGGCCCGGCGGCCCCTACCTGTTCTTTCCCGGCACCCAGAGCACGTCCGCCTTGCCCTTGCCGTTCAGATAGCGTGCGGCGACGAAGAGGAAGTCCGATAGCCTGTTCACATATTCGAGCGCTGGCCGCGAGACCTCCTCGCCGGGGCGGCGCACGAGATCGACCATGATGCGCTCGGCGCGCCGGGCGATGGTGCGGGCGAGGTGCAAGTGCGCCGAGGCGGGGCTTCCGCCGGGCAGGATGAAGCTCTTCAGGGGATCGAGTTCGCTGTTGAGCTGGTCGATCTCCTCCTCGATCCGCTTCACCTGCGCGGCGACGATGCGCAGCGGCTCATAGCCGAGATCCTCGCCAAGGTCGGGCGTGGCGAGGTCGGCGCCGAGGTCGAAGAGGTCGTTCTGGATGCGCATCAGCATGGCGTCGACCACCGGGTGGTCGGCGGTGGCGAGCCGGGCGATGCCGATGGCGGAGTTCGCCTCGTCGATGCAGCCATAGGCCTCGACACGCAGGTCCGACTTCAGCCGCCGCGGCCCTGCCGCGAGGCCCGTGGTGCCGTCGTCGCCCGTCTTCGTGTAGATCTTGTTCAGCTTGACCATGCCCGTCCGTCCTCAGCCACCGTTCGCCTTGTAATAGATGGCGATGACGATGACGACGATGGCGACGAACTGCAGACCCACGCGCCAGCGCATCAGCTGCTGCGACCGGTTGGGATCTCCGCCCCGCAGCATGTTGACGAGCCCCATGACCAGGACGATGGCGACCGCCGCGATGGCGATGGGGACAAGGACGTTTGCAGTCATCGGATGATTCCCGTCAGCTGTTCAGCCGCCAGATGGCGACGTTGAGCAGGGTGGCGAAGCTGACCCAGGCAAGATAGGGGATGAGAAGCAGCGAGGCCAAGCGGTCCTTGTTCCAGCCGAAGCCGATGGTCGCCGCGATCGCGAGCCACAGCGCGACGACCACCGCGATCGCCGCGCCTATGGCCTGCCCGTAGAAGAACACCCAGGACCACGCCGCGTTGAGCGCGAGCTGGGCGGTGTAAAGGGCGAGCGTCGGCTCCTTCTCCCGTGCCGGCGACAGCACGTAGCGTGCGCCTGCCACCGCAATCATGCCGTAGAGCACCGTCCAGACCGGGCCGAACAGCCAGTTGGGCGGGTTGAACGAGGGTTTGACGAGGGAGGGGTACCAGCTGGCGAGCCCGTAGGAGTTGGCGATGCCTCCGGTGACCGCGACGAGGATGCAAACGAGGAAGAAGCCTGCATAGATCGCGACCACGCCGCCGGTCGATTTCCGAATATCCACACCCGTCTTCCTCATGCTCTCGGACACCAGTACGATGGGCCAACGCGGCGGGATCACCGCCGTTCCGCCCGGCGGAGCGACGGCCTCGTGCGCGGCGGCGCTCCGCCCCGCTTCCCCCGGCGACCGTTTCCGTTCCGTTCGCACCGGTGGCTCCCTGTGCCATCATGAAGGCGACTGATTCGCGGCCGCCCCGCGGCCTTGAGGACTGAAGTGACGATGGACAATTCCAGCGACCTTTTCGGAGGACCGAAGGAACCCGCGGCGAAGGCCCCGCCGGCGCCCGGGCGGGCACGGCCCGAGCCCGCCAAGCCGGCGCGGTCCGCCGGGACCCCCGGCGAACAGGGCTATTCCGCCTCCGACATCGAGGTCCTCGAGGGCCTCGAACCGGTGCGCCGCCGCCCCGGCATGTATATCGGCGGCACCGACGAGAAGGCGCTGCACCACCTCTTTGCCGAGGTCATCGACAACGCCATGGACGAGGCGGTCGCGGGCCACGCCACCTGGATCGACGTGGAGCTCTCCGCCGACGGGTCCCTCTCCGTCACCGACAACGGCCGCGGCATCCCCGTCGATCCGCACCCGAAGTTTCCGGGCAAGTCGGCGCTCGAAGTCATCATGTGCACGCTGCACGCCGGCGGAAAGTTCGACTCCAAGGTCTACGAGACCTCCGGCGGCCTGCACGGCGTCGGCGTCTCGGTCGTCAACGCCCTCTCCGTCGCCCTCGACGTCGAGGTTGCGCGCGGCCAGATGCTCTACCGCCAGCGCTTCTCGCGCGGCATTCCCCAGACCGGCCTCGAGGAGCTCGGCCGCGTCCACAATCGCCGAGGCACCAAGGTGCGCTTCGTCCCGGATCCCGAAATCTTCAAGGAAACGAGCACCTTCAAGCCGGCCCGCCTTTTCAAGATGGCCCGCTCCAAGGCCTATCTCTTCGGCGGCGTCGAGATCCGCTGGTCCTGCGATCCGGAACTCGTCAAGGGCACCGACACGCCCGAGAAGGCCGTGCTGCGTTTTCCCGGCGGTCTCAAGGACTATCTCGCCGCGACCCTCGAGGGCGCGACCCGCGTCCACCCCGACATCTTCGGCGGCAAGCTCGACAAGCAGGGCCACGGCTCGGTGGAATGGGCCATCGGCTGGGTCGGCGACCAGGACGGCTTCGTCTCGTCCTACTGCAACACCATTCCGACCCCCGACGGCGGCACCCACGAACAGGGCCTGCGCATTGCCCTGCTGCGCGGTCTGAAGGACCATGCCGAGCGCACCGGCAACAAGCGCGCCGCCCAGGCCACCGCCGACGACGTGCTGGCTGGCTGCTGCGTCATGCTCTCCGTCTTCATCCGCGAGCCGGAATTCCAGGGCCAGACCAAGGACAAGCTGGCCACGGGCGAAGCCTCCCGCATCGTCGAGAACGCCATCCGCGACCCCTTCGACCACTGGCTCGCCGGCAATCCGAACCAGGCGAACAAGCTGCTGGAATGGGTGATCGAGCGCGCCGAGGAGCGCCTGCGCCGCCGCGCCGAGAAGGACGTCAATCGCAAGACCGCCGTGCGCAAGCTGCGCCTGCCGGGCAAGCTCGCGGACTGTTCCAACACCTCGGCGGCAGGCTCGGAAATCTTCATCGTCGAGGGCGATTCCGCCGGTGGCTCCGCCAAGCAGGCCCGCGACCGCCAGACCCAGGCGATCCTGCCCCTGCGCGGCAAGATCCTCAACGTCGCCTCGGCCGGCCGCGACAAGCTCGCCCAGAACCAGCAGCTCTCCGACCTCATCCAGGCACTCGGCTGCGGTACCGGCTCCCACTACCGCGACGACGACCTGCGCTACGAGCGGGTCATCATCATGACCGACGCCGACGTCGACGCCGCCCATATCGCGAGCCTGCACATCACCTACTACGAACGGCAGATGCCGCGTCTCATCGACAACGGCCATCTCTATCTCGCCGTGCCGCCGCTCTACCGCCTCACCCAGGGCGGCAAGACGCTCTATGCCCGCGACGATGGCCACAAGGACGAGCTCCTGCGCACCGCCTTCAAGGGCAACCAGAAGGTCGAGATCGGCCGCTTCAAGGGCCTCGGCGAGATGATGCCGCAGCAGCTGAAGGAGACCACCATGGACAAGAAGGTGCGAACCCTGCTGCGCGTCGGCATCGTCCCGGAGGAGCGCCCCGAAACCTCCGACAGCGTCGAGCGCCTGATGGGCGTCAAGGCCGAGCCGCGCTTCGCCTTCATCCAGGAGCGCGCGGAATTCGCCGAGGAACTGGACATCTGACGATGGGCCGGTTCGCGGCGGCATCGGTCGCATGGGTGCTGCTCGCCGCGGGCCTCGCCCCCCTGCCCGCACTCGCCCAGGCGCCCGATCCCGTCCGCGCCCTCTCGTCCCTCGCCCCAGAGATCATGTTCGTGCGCGCCACCGGCGGCTGGACGACCGGCGAGCGCGAGGGCACCTCGCGCATCGTCCTCGTCCGTTCCGGCGCACCGGACGGCGCCCAGCGCCTCTTCGTGCAATGGCTGAACCGGCCGGAGCCAGGTGCGGGCAGGCCCGCCATCGCCGCCACGGAGGAAATCCCGGAGGTCTTCGACTGGCGCGTCGGCATCGAGGACTACCGCGTCGAGCCGGAGGCCAACGGTGCCCGCGTCGTCATCGACGGGCGGATCATCGGTACCGGCCGCAGCCGGCGCTATGTGCTCTCCATCGGCCCGCCCGGCGAGGTAACCTTCTCCGCCCTGCGCTGAGGTCAGCCGGCGAGCCAGCCCTCCAGCGCCGCGGTGACGGCCTCGGGGCGCTCCAGCGTCGACAGATGCCCGCAATCCGGCACGACGACCAGCCGCGAGCCGGCGATCGCGTCCGCCATGTCCTCGGACATGAAGCGCGGCGTGATGGCGTCCTCGTCCCCCACGACGATCAGCGTCGGACAGCGGATGGCGGACAGGCTCGCCTCGTAGCCCGGCCGGGCGATGACCGCCTTCTGCTGGCGGATGAAACGGGCCGGACCCGTGCGATCCGCCATGCGGCGGACGACCGATGCCAGCGCCTCGTCGCCGAGACGGCGGATATGCACCAGACGCGGCCAGAGGATGTCGTGAATGTCGTCGAAACGGCCGGTCTCGGCGAATTTGATCGCCACCTGCCTCAGCTCTGTGTCTTCCGGCGCATCGGCGCTGGCCCGCGTGTCGATGAGCGCCAGGCGCTCGACGCGCTGCGGCGCCTGCCGCATCACTTCGAGGGCCACGTAACCGCCCATGGAGAGCCCCGCCAGCGCGAAGCGCGGCGGCGCGGCGGCGAGCAGCCGCCGGGCGATGGCGGCGATGGTCTCGTCCTGGGAATGGTCCGCGATGGCGATGTCGTAGCGCCCCGACAGGGCCTCGACCTGCGGCGCGAAGAGGTCGGCCGTACAGTTCAGTCCGGGCACGAAAACGAGGGGCGGCCGGCCCGGAGCGGGCCGATGCGAGGCGGGAGTCGTCATGGTCGTGATCCTTCACCATGCGCGGCGAATCCCGCCAAATCCGGCGCGCGGCAGACCGTTCGCACAGGTCGCAATCGTTGACAATCGACCAATTGAGACTATGTTGCGCCGCGACGAAGGATTATCGGAATGCCGGCCCTTCGCTGCTCTGTCCGTTCGGCCTCGTGGGTTCTAGGGGCCGCCAGCGCGAAATACGTTCGCGCCGAACGCCTCAAGACATCGTCGCAAGACCCCGCCAGACCACAAGGACACTCTCTCCACATGTCGTTTTCCGAACTCGGCCTCAGCGCCAAGGTTCAGGCTGCCGTGGCTTCGGCCGGCTATACCGAACCGACCCCCATCCAGGCCCAGGCCATCCCCCACGTCCTGGCCCGCCGCGACGTCCTCGGCATCGCCCAGACCGGCACCGGCAAGACCGCCGCCTTCACCCTGCCGATGATCACCATGCTGGAAGAGGGCCGCGCCCGCGCCCGCATGCCGCGCACCCTCATCCTCGAGCCGACCCGCGAACTCGCCGCACAGGTGGAAGAGAACTTCGTCAAGTACGGCGTCAACCACAAGCTGAGCGTCGCCCTGCTCATCGGCGGCGTCTCCTTCGGCGACCAGGACGCCAAACTCACCCGCGGCGTCGACGTCCTCATCGCGACGCCCGGCCGCCTGCTCGACCATTTCGAGCGCGGCCGCCTGCTGCTGACCGGCGTCGAGCTCCTCGTCATCGACGAGGCCGACCGCATGCTCGACATGGGCTTCATCCCGGACATCGAGCGCATCTGCAAGATGGTGCCCTTCACCCGCCAGACGCTGTTCTTCACGGCTACCATGCCGCCGGAAATCCAGCGGATCACCGAGCAGTTCCTGCACAACCCGGTGAAGGTTGAGGTCAGCCGCGCCGCCTCCACCGCCACCACCATCACCCAGCGCCTCGTGCGCTCCGGCAAGAAGGACTTCGAGAAGCGCGACACGCTGCGCGCCCTCATCCGCGGTGCCGAGAACCTGAAGAACGCGATCATCTTCTGCAACCGCAAGAGCGAGGTCGCCACCGTCTACAAGTCGCTGCAGAAGCATGAGTTCTCCGTGGCCGCCCTGCACGGCGACATGGACCAGAGCGCCCGCATGGCCGCCCTTGCCGGCTTCCGCGACGGCAAGACGCAGCTTCTCGTCGCCTCCGACGTCGCGGCCCGCGGCCTCGACATTCCCGACGTCAGCCACGTCTTCAACTACGACACGCCCCACCATGCCGAGGACTACGTCCACCGAATCGGCCGCACCGGCCGCGCCGGCCGCCTCGGCACCGCCATCACCATCGTCACCCCAGAGGATTCGAAGAACCTCTCGGCGATTGAGAAGCTGATCGGCCAGTCGATCGAGTGGTCCGGCGACGCCATTTCCGAGGAGGAGGCGAGCGAGGCCAGGCGCGAACGCCGCGGTGCCGGCGGCGGCCGTGGATCGCGCTCGGCCTCCGGCCGCAGCGAGCGCAGTTCCGAGGACCGCCC
>NZ_JBQVQL010000082.1:0-20590 GCF_052440005.1 Phreatobacter sp. | reverse complement strand
ATAGGCCGTGAAGGTCGCGCCGCCCGACTCGGCCAGCACCTTCGTGATCGCAGCCGTCAGCGACGTCTTGCCGTGGTCAACGTGACCAATCGTGCCGATGTTGCAATGCGGCTTATTGCGTTCGAACTTTTCCTTGGCCATCGGTCGTGGTCCTTCGGCTGCCAAAATACGGGCGTGCCCGCGGTGGGCGGTCGGTTACGGGTTTTCGCAGTTCTGTTCAAGTGCAAATTGGAGACGGTGGCGCGACATGACGCGCAGGCGGGCCGATCCGGGTGGAGCCCTTGCGCCGCCGCGGGGCTCTCGCCAAGATCGTTGCGCCGGCTCACGCCGCCCCATGATCCCCGTTTGCCACCGTCAGGGCCCGCCATGACAGCGTCCGCCGCGCCCCGCGGAACAGAGCCGCCGCGCATCGGCGCCATCGCGACCCTGCCGCTCTTCCACAAGCTCAGGGGGCGGCGCGTGGTGCTCGCGGGCAACAGCGAGGGCGCCTCCTGGAAGGCCGAGCTCCTCGCCGCAGCCGGATCCGACCTGCACGTCTTCGCGCCCGGCTCACCGGCCCGATTCCATCACGTCGCCGCCTCGGACGGGGGCGCCGTCCATGTCCATCCGCGCGCCTGGGAGCCGGCCGACCTCGCCGGTGCGGCACTGGCCGTCGCCGACGTCGAGAGCGACGAGGAAGCGGCGGCCTTCGTGACGGCAGCCCGCGCAGCGGGCGCCGTCGTCAACGTCGTCGACCGTCCGGCCTTCTGCGACGCCCAGTTCGGCGCCCTCGTGAACCGGTCGCCGCTGCTCGTCGCCATCTCGACCGACGGGGCGGCGCCGGTCTTCGGCCAGGCGGTGCGCGCGCGCATCGAGGCGCTGCTGCCGCCCGGTCTCCAGGCCTGGGCCCAGGCGGCGCGCGACTGGCGCCCGCTCGTCCAGGCCCGCGGTGCGGCCTTCGCGCGCCGCCGCGCCTTCTGGCAACGCTTTACAGACCTCGCCTTCGCCGCGCCGGAGCGCGCCCCGCAGGACGCGGACCGCGACGTCCTGATCGCCGGGCTCGACCGCCAGCAGGCCGCTCCGCCGGAAGGGCGCGTGCTGCTCGTCGGGGCCGGGCCGGGCGATCCGGACCTCCTGACGCTGAAAGCGCTGCGCGCCCTGCAGTCGGCCGACGTGATCCTCTACGACAACCTGATCACGGAGGGCGTGCTGGAACTCGCCCGCCGCGAGGCCCGGCGCGTCGCCGTCGGCAAGGTGGGCCACGGTCCCTCCGTCAGCCAGGCCGACATCAACGAGCTGATGGTGTCGCTCGCCCGCGAGGGCCGGACGGTGGTGCGCCTGAAGAGCGGCGATCCCGCCATCTTCGGCCGCGCCAACGAGGAGATGGCCGCCTGCCGGGCGGCGGGCGTGCCTTTCGCCATCGTGCCGGGAATCACCGCCGCCCAGGGCGCCGCCTCGGTGCTCGGCCTGTCGCTGACCGACCGCGACTTCGCCCAGCGCCTGCAATTCGTCACCGGCCACAGCCGCAAGGGGGAACTGCCGGAGACGATCAACTGGTCGGCCATCGCCGACCCCGCGGCGACGACGATCATCTACATGCCGCGCCACACGCTGCGCCGCTTCGCCGCGCGGGCGATGGAATCGGGCCTCGCCGGCGCGACCCCGGCGCTCGCCATCGCCGCCGCGACCCGGCCCGAGGAGGTGCATGTCGCCGCCGCCATCGCCGACTTGCCGGACCGGGTGGAGGAGCTGCCGGCCGCCCTCCCCGTTCTCGTCGTCATCGGCGAGGCGGTGCGGGGCGTGCGCGCGGCGGCAGCGGCTGGCGCGGCAGAGGTCAACGCGCCGGCGTGAGCGCCCGCGGGCGCTTGCGGCTCGGCCGAAGCGGTCGATGGCTGAAGGGCTGGAAAGCTGGAGCGGGTAGCGGGAATCGAACCCGCGTATTCAGCTTGGAAGGCTGCTGCTCTACCATTGAGCTATACCCGCGCCGAGACGGCGAGTGACCACATTTGCGCGTTCCGATCAAGAGGCGCCGGTCTGCCGTGCGCCCGGACCTCTTGCCGGCGGGGAAGGTTGCCGGCTTCATGACGGTCCCCTCCGCTCACCCGACGACGCGCCGCGGTCGCCCCTCCCCTTGATGCATCAGCCCGCCCGTCCGAAGCCCGCCGGAGCTCGCCTGTTCGCGCCCGCCGTCCCCCTGGCGATCACACAGATGATCGGCTGGGGAACCACGTTTTGGCTGCCCGCCGTCATGGTCGGCCCCCTGATCCGCGATCTCGCGATCTCGTCGGAGGCGGTCTTCGGCGGGATCACCATCATGCTTCTCGTCAGTGCCGCGGCCGGACCGCGATTCGGCCGGATCATCGATGGCGGCGGCATCCGCCGGGCCATGGTCGCGGGATCGGCCTGCCTGGCCCTGGCCATGGTCGCGCTGTCGCTCTCCCAGGGGCTCGCGGGCTATGTCCTGGCCTGGGTGCTGATCGGCATCGGCACGCCGCTCGCCCTCACCCAGGCGGCCGCGGCGGCGATGGCGCAGCTCGCGGGCCCGAAAGCGCGGCAGGCCATCGGGGTGCTGATGCTGCTGGGTGGCTTCGCCTCCACCGTGTTCTGGCCGCTCGCAGCCTTTCTCGATGCCACATACGGCTGGCGCACCATGTGCCTCGTCTTCGCCGCCATGCATCTCGTGGTCTGCGCACCGATCCACTTCATCCTGCTCGCGCCCCGGCCGGCCGAGGAACCGGTGCGGCCACAGCCGGCGCTGCGTCCCGCCGCTCCCCCGCTCACGGCGGAGAGGCGCCGTTCGGCCTTCATCCTCATGGCCACCGCCTTCTCGCTCCAGGGATTCATCACCTGGGGCCTGCCGCTGCAGGTCATCGAGATCCTCAAGGCCTATGGCCACTCGGTGGCCTTCGCCATCTTCGCCGGCAGCCTGATGGGGCCGGCCCAGGTGATCTCGCGCCTGGCGGAAGTGGTCTTCGGGCGGACCACCGGGATCCTCACCGTCGGTGTCGTCACCGCCGTCGTGATGCCCGTGGCGGTGGTGCTGCCGATCCTCGGGCCCGAGTCGGCCCTTCTGTGCGGCGCCTTCGTCATCGGTTATGGCATGTCGGCGGGCGCCATGACCGTCGTGCGGAGCGTCGCCCCCCTTGCCCTGTTCGGCAGGGAAACCTATGCGACGATGAGCGGCTGGCTGAGCCTGCCGCAGAACCTCGTCTTCGCCAGCGCGCCCATCGTCTACGCCTTCGTCATGCGCCACTGGGGCCCGACGCCCACCCTGCTGATGTCCTTCGGCGCGGCACTCGTGGCCCTTGGCACCATGGTCATGCTGGAGCGCCGCTTCCGGAACGATACGAGCGCCTGAAGCCGCCATCGCGCGAGAACGGGGCGGACTACCCGTTTGACGATAGTTGCGGATGAAACTAAAAGACTGGGAAACGCCAAGCGGAGGAACGCCATGACCCTGCAATATGTGACGGGCTTCGTGCCCACCGACGGCCGCGGCGGCGGCACGCTCCAGTACATGTCGGGCTTCGGCAATTCCTTCGAGACCGAGGCCCTGCCCGGCGCCCTGCCGATCGGCCGCAACTCGCCGCAGAAGTGCAATTACGGGCTCTATGCCGAGCAGCTCTCCGGTTCGCCCTTCACCGCGCCCCAGGCCACCAACCAGCGCTCCTGGCTCTACCGAATCCGCCCGTCTGTGAAGCATTCGGGCCAGTACCGGAAGGTGGACAAGGGCCTCCTGCGCACCGCCCCCGAGGCGCGGGGCGAAAGCGAGCTGCCGATCAACCAGCTGCGCTGGGACGCGACCCCGATCCCCACCGACCCCGTCACCTTCGTCAACGGCCTGTGGACGGTGACGACGGCGGGCGATTCGGACACGCAGGTCGGCATGGCCGCCCATGTGCTGGTCGTCACCCGCTCCATGGCCAACGAATACATGTTCAACGCCGACGGGGAGTTCCTCGTGGTGGCGCAGGAGAACCGGCTGCGCTTCCGCACCGAGTTCGGCGTCATCGAGATCGAGCCGGGCGAGATCTGCATCATCCCCCGCGGCGTCGTGTTCAAGGTCGAGCTGGTCGACGGCCCGGCACGGGCCTATGTCTGCGAGAACTACGGCGGTGCCTTCACGGTGCCGGACCGCGGCCCCATCGGCGCCAACTGCCTCGCCAATTCACGCGATTTCCTCACGCCCGTCGCGGCCTACGAGGATCGCGAGGAGCCCTCGACGATCTACGCCAAGTGGGGTGGCGAGCTCTATGCCGCCGCCATCGGCCAGTCGCCGCTGGACGTCGCCGCCTGGCACGGCAACTACTACCCCTACAAATACGACCTGCGGCACTTCTCGCCCGTCGGCCCGATCCTCTTCGACCATGCCGACCCCTCGATCTTCACGGTGATGACGGCGCCCTCCGAGACGCCCGGCACAGCGAATGTCGACTTCGTCATCTTCCCCGAGCGCTGGATGGTGGGCGAGAACACGTTCCGGCCGCCCTGGTACCACCGCAACCTGATGAGCGAATTCATGGGGCTCATCTACGGCGTCTACGACGCCAAGCCAGAGGGCTTCGTGCCCGGCGGCATGAGCCTGCACAACTGCATGCTGCCGCACGGGCCGGACATGACCGCCTTCGAACATGCGAGCAACGCCGAACTGAAGCCCACCAAGCTCACCGGCACCATGGCCTTCATGTTCGAGACGCGGTTTCCGCAGCGCGTGACGAAATGGGCCAGCGACCTGTCCACCCTGCAGCCGAACTACACCGACTGCTGGAAGGACCTGAAGAAGCACTTCGATCCGACGCGCAAGGACCCGAAGTAAGGCGAGCGGCGAGCGGGAGCAGCAAAGCCCCGTTCGCCACGCTCCCCTTCTGCTGGTCAGCTCACCACGGGCAGGTCGACGATGTCGTAGGCGTGGGCGATCGTCCTGTTCAGCACCGGGTCGATCAGCTCCATCTCGAAGCGTGCCGCCGGGCGGATGCCGCCGATGGCGCCGAGCGTGCCGCCGAACATCAGGGTGGCCGGCAGCAGTGTGTCGCGGCCGGTCCACTTGGCGATGAGATCGGCGGGCGGGCGCAGCTGGGCGAGAACGCCGTCCTGGTAGAGCACGCGCTCGCCGCCGATCACCGCGTGGGCGCGAAGCTGGAGCTGGTCCCAGTGGGGCGCCACCTCCTCGTACTTCCACAGGATGGTGCCGACCGGCTTGGCGCACATCTGCTTCGAGAGGGCGATGCCGTAGGTCTCGGCCTTGCGGTCGGTGTGGTCGGAGCCGACCGTCACCCACAGCCCGTCGGCGAGCGACAGGACGACCGGCTCGATCTCCCCGGAGGAATCGGGGCCGAGCACCTCGACGCGCCGGCTCTGCGTCACCAGCGAGGCGGCGCCGCGGTAGAACACCGGCACGGAGGACGGCGGCGGCACGCCGATGGCGGCGAGCTCGTGGATGTGGTGCTGGATCGCCGCCTCGTCGCGCCCGGCCCAGCCGGCGACGACCAGGGTCTCGAGTTCGACGGCGATGCGGTCTGAGCGGCCGGCGGCGTGGCGGGTGAAGGTCAGCATGGCGAAAGACATCCTCGAGGGCGACGCCGACCGATAGCGCGAGACGGGCCGCGCCGCCATGGCCCCGATGCGCTCTGCCCGTCGCAGGGCTGCAAGGCAGGCCCGCTAAGCTTAATGCCGGGCGGCGGTTGCCGTCGCCGGGGTCATGCGGTTTGATCCGCGCCGACGTCTTTCAGAGGGGACACGACAATGCAGCCGATGAGCGCCGGCATCACCAAGGCCGGGACCGGGATGGACGGGATCGTCTGGAATATTCTCGGTCAGACCTACGTGCCCAAGCAGGTCAGCGAGACCTCCATGTCCTGGCACGCCACCTTCCCGCCCGGCACCTTCGTGCCGCCGCACATCCACCCGACGCAGGACGAGTTCATCTACATGCTCGAGGGTCGTTTCGACCTCGTGCTGGAGGGCAAGGAGTTCGTGGCGACCGCCGGCGACCTCATCCGCCTGCCCATGGGCCTCGCCCACGGCATCTTCAACAAGACGGATCAGACCGTGAAGTGCTTCTTCTGGGTCTCGCCGACCCGCAAGCTCTACGACCTGTTCTGGGGCATCCATTCCCTGCCCGAACAGAACCCGGACGCCGTCGTGGCGCTCTCCGCCAAGCACGAGGTGGTCTTCCTGCCGCCGCCGCCCGGCGCGTGATCAGGACGGCGTCGCCCGCGCCTGTGCATAGGTGACGAGCGCGACACCGACGACGACCACGACAGCGCCCGCCCATGTGGCGGGCGCATAGTTTTCGCCGAGGATCAGCGTGCCGGCGACGAGCCCGACGGCCGCGGCGGCATAGCCGATCTGGCTGAGATAGACCGGCCCGCCCACCTGCTGGAGGCGGAAGAACATGGCGAGATTGGCCCCGGTGGCGACGATCTGCGCGATGATCAGCCCGGGCACGCCGAGCACCGCGGCAAGGCCCTGCACCCCCTCCCCCGACGCGAAGACGGATGCGAAGAGCAGCGCTGCCGCGACGAGGTTGATGGCGGAGGCGAGCGACAGGGAATCGGCTCCCGCCGGCCAGTTGTGCGAGCGGTAGACATTGCCGCAGGCGAGGCAGATCGGGATGCACAGCGCCAGCAGCACCCAGCGGAGCGAGGTGTCGCTGCCGGCCCCGTCGCCGCGGAAGGCGATGATGACGAGGACGCCGGCGAGGCCGACGACGATCCCGACGACACCGAGCAGCGGTGGGACGCGCCGCGCGACGACAGAGGCGACCGTCAGAGTCAGGATCGGCGAGAGAGCGAACATCATGCCCGCGAGACCGGCGCCGATCTTCGGAATCACCACGTAGATGATGAGGTTGGGGATGACGAAGGAGACCAGCGCGGCGATGAGGTAATAGACCCGGTGGCGCGGCGACGGCGCCCGGCCCCGCGCCACCGCGCCGATGGTCAGGAGGATGCTGGCGCCGAGCGTCGAGACGAAGACCCAGGAGGCCGGCTGGACGCCGGCGGCGGCCGCCAGCTTCTGCAGCGGCAGGGTCGCGCCGAGGCAGATCCCGCAGCCGAGAAGGAGAAGCGCGGCCTCGCGCATGCGGGCATTGGCGATCATGCAGGATCCGTCCGGGGGGCACGGCGGCCCCCGACCGTGTCGACAGGTCAGGCCGCCTTGCGGTTGACCTTGTCCTGCGAGAAGCCCGCCGTCGAGGCATAGCCGCGCACGATGGCCTTGCGCTCCTCGAAGGACAGCACCGTGTCGATGTCGGTGAAGCCGTCGGGCGCGCGCTCCTCCACCGCGTCGATGACGCCCTCGGGGCCGCCCTTGCGGTTCATGCGGACGATCTCGGCGGTCGGCGGCAGGCGCTCGCGCTCATAGGCCCAGAGTGCCTGGACCGGATGATCGGCGGAGACCAGGAGGTCAGCGAGGCAGCGGGCGTCGAGGATCGCCTGCGAGGCGCCGTTGGAGCCAACCGGATACATGGGATGGGCGGCGTCCCCGAGAAGCGTGACGCGGCCGTGGCTCCAGCGGGGCAGCGCGTCGCGGTCGCACATCGGATATTCCCAGAATTCGGGCGTCGCCTCGATCATCCGGCGGGCGTCGAGATAGGGCAGCGAGAAGCGCTTGAGGTAGGGCATGATGTCCTCGAACCGGCCGGGACGCGACCAGTCCTCGCGGCGCGGCGGCGTCGCGTTGTTCTCGCCGATCTTGGCGGCGATGGCCCAGTTGGTGAGCTTGCGGCCGGGCGCGAGACCCTCGGCGATCGGATAGATCACCAGCTTGGCGCTCATGCCGCCCGCGATCACCATGGAGCGGCCGGTGAGGAAGTCCGGCCAGTCCAGCGCGCCGCGCCAGAGCATGATGCCGTTCCACGCCGGCGGGCCCTCGCTCGGGAAGAGCGAGCGGCGGACGGTGGAGTGGATGCCGTCCGCGCCAATGAGCACGTCGCCATGGGCGGTGCGGACATGGCGGCCCTCGCGGTCGAAGAACCAGGCGGTGACGCCGCTCTCGTCCTGCTTCCAGGCGCCGAGCCGGTGGCCGGTGAAGATGCGGCTCTCGCCGAGCCGCGCCCTGACCGCCTGATGGATGACGGTCTGCAGGCGGCCGCGGTGGATGGAGAATTGCGGCACGTCGAAGCCGGCCTCGACCCCGCGCGGCTCGCGCCAGATCTCCTGGCCGAAACGGTTGGTGTAGATCAGCTCGTGCGTGCGGATGGCGACGTCGTCGAGCCGCGGCAAGAGGCCGAGCCCCGCGAGTTCCTTGATGGCATGCGGCAGGGTGTTGATGCCGACGCCGAGCTCGCGGATTTCGGAAGCCTGCTCGTAGACCTCGCAGCCGATGCCGCGCTCGGCGAGCATGAGGGCGGTGGTCAGTCCCCCGACGCCGCCGCCGACGATGATGGCCTTCATGGAACACTCCCCGACGCGAAGGCGAAAAAACGTGCCGGGATCATGGCTTGGGCCGGCCGGAGAGGCAAGGCCGCAGGGCCTCGCGGAGGGCGCGCGACGGCCCTGCGGCGATGCGACCTCGCGGTAAGGTTACGCCTGGTGCGCCCGCAGCCTTCCGCTGCGTCCAAGCCGCGTGTAGAGACGCGCCATGATCAGTTCCACCGCCCCCGCCGACGCCATTCTGGATGATGCTGCCCTGTGGCGCGACGCCGAGGGCCGGCCGACCTTCCGGCATCGCCCGAAGCTCATCGGGCCGGAGATCAGCTTCACCATCGAGGAGCGCGATCTCGCCTGGTCGGACGGACGGTCCTCCGGCCGGCTGCCGCTGCACCAGATCGAAAGCGTCCGGCTCGTCTTCCGCCCGGCCAATCTCTACACCCGTCGCTACCGGGTGGAGGTGCGCCAGCGGCTCGGCAAGAAGATCTGGTTCTCCAACGTCTCCTGGCGCGGCATGGTCGAGATCGAGGCCCATGACGCGCCCTTCGCCGCCTTCGTGCGCGCGCTCTGCGCCACCATCGCCCGCACTTCGCCCAAGGCAAGTTTCATCGCCGGCGAGCCGGCCTGGCGCTACGTGATCATCGCGGCGACGACGGCGGGCCTCGCCGTCTCGCTCGCCTATCTGACGATCCAGGCCATCCGTGCCGTCAACTGGGGCCTGATGGGCCTGGTCGTCTTCATCGGCGGCTACACGGTGTGGCAGATGTCGCTGTGGCTGACCAAGAACAGGCCCGACAGCTTCAACCCGCTGGACCCGCCGGCCATCCTCCTGCCGAACGTGAAACCCGGGGCCTGAGACGCCTCAGCCCTTGTCGCCGCGCAGGGTGATGGCGTCGCCGACGAGGTCGCGCACGTCCGGCCGCGGCGCGCCGATATAGGGCAGCGGGCGCGACACCGCGATGGCGGTGATGCCGAGGCGGGCGGTGAGAAGACCGTTCAGCACCCCCTCCCCCAGCTTGGCGGAAAGCTTCGCCGCAAGCCCGTGGCCGACGATCTGGTCGAGCACCGTGTCGCCCGCCGCCATGCCCCCGGTCACCGCCATATGGGCGAGCACGTGGCGCATGAGCTTGAACATGCCGAGCGTGCCGGGCCGGCCGCCATAGAGTTCGGCGATGCGCCGGATGAGCCGGACGGCGGTGGCGAAGACCATGGCAAGGTCCACCGCCGCCCGCGGGCTGACGGCGGTGACGACGGAGACGCGGCGCGCCGCCTCGGCGACGAGGCGCGTGGCCTCGCGGTCGAGCGGCTCGATGAGCTCGCGCTCGACGATGCGCAGGCGCTGGGCGCCGTCGATGATGCCCTCGGCGAAGGCGGCCTGGACGGCGGTGCGGCCGCGCGCGGTGCGGGCATTGCCGGCCATGGCGGCGAGGAGATCGCCCGCGACCCGTGCGGCCGCCTGATCGTCCTTGTCCAGAAGCGCGCGCGCCGCCCGTTCGCGCAGCGTGTCGAGGCGGGCGAGGCTGCGCAGGGCGAAGACCTCGCGGGCGAGGAGCGCGAGGCCACCGACGAGGAACAGGACGAGGGCCGCGACGCCCGCCCAGCCGAGCCAGGCGGCGCGGGTGAAGAGGTCGTCGATCAGCGTCGATACGGCGATGCCGAAGGCGAGCGAGACGAGACCGCCGAGTCCGGTCCAGAACAGGCGCGTCCACAGACTGGCGCGCCCGGGAGGCCGCGCGGCCTCCTCCGCGATCACCGTCTCCGGCGGCCGGTCGACCACCGGGGCGTCGCTTGGCGGGGCGATCTCGACCGCGTCGGACTCGAGGTCGAAGACCTGCGGCTTCAGGGTCGGTCCCTTGCTCATGCCAGCCGGTCTCCGATGAGGAATTCCACCGCCCGGTCGAGGCGGATGTGCGGCAGGGCCTGGGCGGGATCGGCCTTCGGCGGCAGGAAGCGGACGAAGCGGTAGTCTTCGCCGCGGAAGGCGTCGGGCCCGGCGAAGAGGCCCGAGGGATCGGCCGGCAGCTCGCCCGGGAACACCGCCACCTCGCGCGCGCCGTCGAAGGCCTCGCCGCCCGCCTGTTCGCCGGGCATGGGCGTACCGACGATACAGGCAAGGCTCTGGCCGCGGCGGGTGACGGTCGTCTCGCGCGTGGCGCGGAGGGAAGCGAGCGCGATGGGCTCGACGCGCGCGCCCGCGAACTCGGCGCGGCGGATGGCCCGGTCGGTCAGGCGCTTCAGCAGGGCCTCGAGCCGGTCGTGGCTCGTCTGGTGCAGGTGGTCGGCCTTGGTGGCGGCGAAGAGGATGCGGTCGATGCGCCGCGCCAGCATGGAGGACAGGATGGAGTTGCTGCCCGGCCTGAAGGCGGTCAGCACGTCGGCGAGTGCCAGTTCGAGGTCGGCGAGCGCCGCCGGACCGGCATTGAGGGCGGCGAGCGCATCGACCAGCACGACCTGCCGGTCGAGCGTGGCGAAGTGGTTGGCGTAGAACGGCATCACCACCAGCCGCTTGTAGCTCTCGAAGCGCTTCTCCATCAGCGCGGCGAGACTGTCGCCGGCCGGCTCGCGGCCCGCGAGGTCGAGGGGGGCGAAGGTGAGTGCCGGCGAGCCCTCCATCTCGCCGGGGAGCAGGAAACGCCCGGGCGGCAGGGTGGAGAGCGAGACGCGCTCGTCGCGGCAGGATTTCAGGTAGCGCGTGAAGGCGTCGGCGAGGCGCCGGGCCTCGGCCTCGCCACCCTTGCCGAAGGGCTCGACCTCGGCGGTGGCGGCCAGCCATTCCTCGGCGAGCGCCGCACGCGGCGGGCGGCGGGCCGCCTCGATGCTGCGGCGGGACCATTCCGCATAGGACTGCGCGAGCAGCGGCAGGTCGAGCAGCCACTCGCCGGGATAGTCGACGATGTCCAGGGTGAGCGTCTTTTCGGTGCCGCGCATGAACCCGGAATTCGACGCGAAATCAATGGCGAGGCGGATTTCGCTGATGCGCTTTGTGCCCTCCGGCCATTCGCGCGGTCCAGTGAGCGTCGCGAGGTGGTCCTCGTAGGGAAAGCGTGGAATGCCGTCGTCGGGCTGCGGCTCCAGACGCACGCGCGCGATGCGTCCCTGCGCCTGCGGCTCGAAGACCGGCCAGCGCGAGGCCGTGAGCAGGCCGTGCACGAGCGACGTGATGAAGACCGTCTTGCCCGAGCGCGACAGGCCGGTGACGCCGAGCCTCAGGGTCGGGTTGACCCAGTCGGTCGCATAGGCCGCGATGGACCGCGCCGCGAGCCGCGTCTCGTTCATCCACCCGGTCCAGACCATCTACTCGGCCTCGCTGTCGAGGTCGCGCGGCGCCGTGAACGAGACCAGCGTGCCGCAGCCGGGGGTGAGGTCGCGCCAGGTGTCGATGGCGCAGTCGATCACCGCGAGCCCGCCCGTCGGGTACTTGCGCGAGATGCGCCGGCGCTGGTCGGCCGGCCCATCGGCGACGAGGTCCGCGCAGAGCGTCTCGATGCCGGGATTGTGGCCGACGAGGAGGAGCGTACCGACCTCGTCGGCCGTCTCGCGGATGACGTTGGCGAGTTCATAGGCCGGCGCCTCGTAGATCCGGCCGTCCTGCTCGCCGGGGGGAAGCTGGACAAGCCCTGCACTCGCCAGCGCCCAGGTCTCGACGGTGCGGGCGGCGGGCGAGACGACGACACGGTCGGGGACGAGGCCACGATCGATGAGCAGGCGGCCCATGAGGGGCGCGGCACGGCGCCCGCGCGCGGCGAGCGGGCGCTCGAAATCGACCATGCCGGCCGGCCAGTCCGATTTCGTGTGCCTCAACAGGATCAGCCGGCGCATCGTGCTCCCCATGGCCGTCATGTGCCCCCTGGCGAGCGCCGGGGCAAGGGCCGGGGGCTCAACCCGGCTGCCGCGCGCGGCGTTCGGACCAGATGAGATAGAGACCGCTGGCGACGATGATCGCCGCCCCGAGAAAGACCTGGGGCCCAGGAATGACCGAAAAGACGAACCAGCCGGCGGCCACCGACCATAGCAGCTGGGTGTATTGCACCGGCGCCGAAACAGAGGCCGAGGCGAAGCGGAAGGCCATCAGCATGAAGGATTGCGCGACGAGCTGGATGACCGCGTTGAGGGCAATCACCCCGAGCAGCCAGAGCGGCACCGGCTGCCAGCCTGGAATGGCGAAGCACAGTGCGATGATGCAGATGAAGAGGTTGAAGTAGAAGAGGACGGACAGCGTCCCCTCGGTCTTGCCGAGCGCGCGGATGGCGACCATGGCGGCGCCCCAGGTGGCGGCGGAGAGCACCGCGAGCAGCGCGGCGATCGAGACGCCTTCGGGACCCGGACGGATGATGACGAGGGCGCCGAGGAAGCCGACGGCGACGGCGATCCAGCGGTTGAGGCCGACCGGCTCGCGCAGCACGAGGCCGGAGAGCGCCACCACGAAGAACGGGGTGACGAAGAGGATGGCGGTCGCCACCGGCAGGTCGAGTTCGCGCAGGGCCTCGAAATAGGCGAAGACGGACACGGCGGACAGGCTCGCCCTGAACAGGTGAGCGAAGGGGCGGCGCGTGACGATGGTGCCCCGGCCGCGCAGCATCTGCACGAGGATGATGGGCGTCAGGATGGCGATGCCGGAGGCGCTGCGCAGCGCCATGATCTGCCAGCTCGGCAGTTCGGTCACGATGATCTTGAGGATCGTGTCGGCGACCGAGACGAGCGTGAAGCAGACGAACTGGGCGGCAATGGCGGCGAGCGGCCGTTCGGCCGTCTGGGGGGGCATGGCGCTTGTCTCCGCGCGTCTGCCCGCCATCAACCGGGTTCGGCGGGTCTTGCCAAGACCGATCGGCACATGACGCCCCTGCCGGAGCAGGGGCTGTGCGTCAGCCCTGCCGCTCGGGGGTATGGATGATCAGGCCGGCCATGGCGTCGGTGACCTTGATCTGGCACGACAGGCGCGAGGTCGGCTTCACGTCGAAGGCGAAGTCGAGCATGTCCTCCTCCATGTGGGAGGGCTCGCCGGTCGCTTCCTTCCAGGCGTCGTCGACATAGACGTGGCAGGTGGCGCAGGCGCAGGCGCCGCCGCATTCGGCGACGATGCCGGGAATGCCGTTCTTGATGGCGGCTTCCATCACGGTGGAGCCGGCAGCGGCTTCCACCGGACGCTTCTCGCCAGCGTGGTCGATGAAGATGATCTGAGGCATCGGCTCCCTGCCC
This sequence comes from Phreatobacter sp., assembly GCF_052440005.1. GTDB lineage: Bacteria > Pseudomonadota > Alphaproteobacteria > Rhizobiales > Phreatobacteraceae > Phreatobacter. Next base: position 7,043 of record NZ_JBQVQL010000082.1, on the reverse strand, counting down.
TTCGCGTAACGTCGGCGGACCCGGCAGGTCCCGACACGAAGAAACCGCCGCTACGGCCGCGCGGCGGTTCCCATGGACGATCACATAGCGAAAGGCATGCCCGTCCGCCAGAGGCGGGCGGGCATTCCTTCCGCGCGAGCGGGCCGCGTCAGGCGGCGCGCAGCAGCGTGGCGATGAAGCCGTTGGCCTCGGCAACCGCGCTCTCGAGGCGGGCGAGGTCGTCCCAGGCGCGCGAGGAGAGGTGGTCGACCTGGTCGCATTCGACCGCCTCGGCCGCCTGGGCGACGCCGAAGGCGCCGATGCCGAGGGCCGAACCCTTCAGCGTATGGGCGGCCTCGGCCCAGGTCTTGGCGTTGGTGGCGTTGCGCAGCCGCTCCAGCATGGTGCGAGACTGACGCTCGAAGAGCACCAGCACCTCGCGCTCGAGGTCGTGGTCGCCGAAGGTCTGCCGCGACAGATGGGTGAGATCGACGGGCAGGCTGCTGCCCAGATGGTCGTCCGACATGATACGCGCCATGGTCATTGAGTCCCCTGTTGACGAAGGCCGCCCCTCAGCGGCCGGTTCTGCCTGCGGGGGAGTTTGATCCTCCCCTCGTCCCTATGCGCCGACCATGGCGGCGGGCGGGCCAAAGAGGGGTTAAAGTCAGCCGGTTTCGCCGCGAATTCGAGCGATTCGGTTGACCGAGGGTAAACGGGGTTTCGACCTCAGCGGATGCCAGGCGGCGGCTCCAGACCGACGGCGCGGTACCCCTTCGCCGTCAGCTTGCAGACCAGCCAGTCCGGCTTGACGGGGTTGGTGAACCAGGGCTCGGCCCATCCGGCGGCGAGGCAGGCGCGGATGGTCGCCTTCGGCACCTCGCGTCCGCCGGCGTCGAACAGGGGAAGTTTTCCACCGGGCTGGTCGGCTCCGCGGACGAGCCAACGGCGCTGCACCGGGCTCGGTTCGGGCGAGGAGGACGCGACGGCACCCGGCTTGCCGCGGCCTCCTGCAGGACGGCCTTCGTCGGTCATGGTTACCTATCCGTTAACGATGAATCCGAAACTGCGGCTCCGACAGGTTTCAATCCTTAGGACCCCCCGGTAGATTACATGCTGCGGCGGACTGTTGTCTGCCATCCGTGTTGTTGCGTCCAAGAGGCACTTGGGGCGCAACCTCCGGGTGGACGAAAGACGGTCGGCAGTCAGAGGATGCGGGCGACACCATGGCGAACACTCCGAAGAAGGCGCAGGATCCGGCCGAGGCGGCCCTCGCGGCCATCCAGGACGCACTGAACCTGGCGAGCGAAGACCAGGCGAAGACGGCGACGCGGACCGGCGGGCGCGACGGCGCCTCGCGCAGCTCCAGCGAGGCGATGCGGGTCGACGAGGACCTCTTCGCCGATGCCCGCCGCTCCGACCAGGTGGTCTCGCCCTCCCAGCCGCCGGCCAACGACGACCGGCGCGACCTCGCCCAGATGCTGGAGCGCCTGTCGCGACGCCCCTCCACCGCGCCGCTGTGGACCGCGGCCCTCCTCTCCATCGCCTGGCTCGGCGCAGGCCTTGCCATCGCCTCCCGCGTCTACGGCTCCGCCCTGCCCGACCCGCTGGCGCCGCAGACCCTGACGCTCGCCGCCGTGCTGCTGCTGCCGGTGATGTTCTTCTTCGTCATGGGCGCGCTCATCCGCCGTTCCCAGGAAATGCGCATCGTCGCCCAGGGCATGAGCGAGGTCGCATTGCGGCTCGCCGAGCCCGAGACGGTGGCGCGCGAGGCCGTGGTCTCGGTCGGCCAGGCGATCCGCCGCGAGGTCGCCGCCATGGGCGATGGCGTCGAGCGGGCGCTGGCCCGCGCCGGCGAGCTCGAGACCCTCGTCCACAACGAGGTGGCTTCCCTCGAGCGCGCCTACAGCGACAACGAGCTGCGCGTGCGCGCCCTCATCGAGGAACTCGTCACCCAGCGCGAGGCCATCGTCACGAATGCGGAGCGCGTGCGCTCCTCCATGACCGGCGTCCACGAGCAGGTGGCCAGCCAGATCGCCGATGCCGGCGACCAGCTCGCCCGTCGCATCGACGAGTCCGGCATGCGCGTCACCTCCTCGCTCGGCGAGAAGGCGGAAGCCATCACCCTGGCGCTCGGCCGCGCCGGCGACACCATGATCGACCAGATCCAGCTGCGCGGCTCCGACATCGTCGACCGCCTCGCCTCCACCAGCGACGAGGTCACCCGCGCCCTGTCGACGACCGGCGACCGCGTCACCTCCGTGCTGACCGACACCGGCAACATCGTCACCGTGACCATGGCCGAGACCGGCACGAGCATGGCGGCCAAGCTGTCCGAGACCGGCACGGCGATGACCAATCACCTGGCGCTCACCAGCGCCGAGATCACCCAGGCCATCGCCTCCCGCTCCGACGAGGTGTCGGCGCGCCTGAAGGAGACCGGCGACAGTCTGGTGACCGAGCTGACGGCCCGCACCGGCGAGGTGTCGCAGACGCTGCGCACGACCGGCGTGACGCTCATCTCCGAACTGTCGACCCGCGGCGACTATGTCGCCTCGACCATCCGCGACACCGGCGTCACCCTGGTCGCCGAACTCTCGACGCGCGGCGGCGAGGTCACGACCACCCTGCGCGAGACCGGCGAGGCCTTCGTCTCCGAGCTGTCGCTGCGCGGCAACGAGGTCACGAGCCGCCTGAAGGACACCGGCGAGAGCCTCGTCTACGAACTCTCGACCCGCGGCGGCGAGGTCAATTCGGTGCTCAAGTCGACGGCCGAGACCCTGGTCTACGAGCTGGCGACCCGCGGCGGCGAGGTCACCACCACCCTGCGCGAGACCGGCGAGGCCTTCGTCTCCGAGCTGTCGCTCCGCGGCAACGAGGTGACGACGCGCCTGCGCGACACCGGCGAGCGCCTGGTGGGCGAGCTCACCGAGCGCGGCTCGGAGGTCGTCAACAAGCTCGACTCCACCGGCAGCTACGTTGCCGAGACCATCACCGTGCGCGGCGGCGCCCTCGCCGACCGCATCGCCGAGACCGGTGACAAGCTGCACCAGACCGTCACCACCCACGGCGACGAGCTCGACAAGCGCCTGGCCGTCACCGGCCAGCTCATCGCCGAGGCCATCACCCAGCGCACCGCCGAAGCCAAGAACGCCATCGGCGACGTCGGCATCCAGGTCGTCGAAAGCCTCACCGAGAAGGCGCAGGACGTGCAGCTGGCCCTCCACCGCGCCAGCGAGACGGTCACCACCGCCATTTCGGAGCGGACCGCCAACCTGCGCCAGGAGATCGAGCTTGCCGGCACCGACGTGCTGTCGACCTTCGCCACCCAGGGCACCGACCTCACCCAGCGCATCGGCGACATCGGCGCCCAGGTGACCAACGCCCTCGCCCTGCGCGGCGAGGAGGTCACCAGCCAGCTGCGGCGCGTGGCCGGCGAGATCACCGAGACCGCCACGGTCCAGGGCGAATCCGTCGTCACCCGCATCGCCCAGAACGTCGTGGCGCTCGACGACGCCATCAACCGCCACACCTCCGGCTTCGAAACCCGCGTCGCGGCCCATGCCGCGAGCCTCGAGGATTCGATCAGCCGCTACGCGGAGAGCTTCGAGACGCGGGTCGCCGCCCATACGAGCGGGCTGGCGGACGCCTTCAACCGCTACACCAGCGGCTTCGAGACGCGCCTCGGCGAACAGGCGGCCCAGCTCGAGGACGCCTACGGCCGCTACACCAGCGGCTTCGACGCCCGGATCGGCGAACATGCGGCCGGCCTCGCGGAGGCCTATGCCCGCTACACCAACGGCTTCGAGACGCGCATGGGGGCCCAGGCCGCCGGCCTCGAGGACGCCTTCCTGCGCTACACCTCGGGCTTCGACACCCGTATCGGCCAGCATGCGGTCAATCTGGAGGACGCCATCGTCCGCCAGACCTCGCAGTTCGAGGGTCGCGTCGGACACTACGTGACGACCCTCGACGATACGATGAGCCGCCATACCGCCCAGTTCGAGGGCCGGGTCGGCCACTACGCCACCGCCATCGACGAGACGATGGGCCGGCACACCGCCCAGTTCGAGAGCAAGGTCGGTCACTACGCGACCGCCATCGACGAGACGATGGAGCGTCATACCGCCCAGATCGAGAGCAGGGTCGGTCACTACGCGACGGCCATCGACGAGACGATGGGACGTCACACCGCCCAGTTCGACGGCCGCCTTGGCCACTACGCCACGCTCATCGACGAGACGATGGGCCGTCACACCGTCCAGTTCGAGGGCCGCGTCAGCCACTATGCCGGCGCGCTCGAGGAGGCGATCGGCCGCCATGCCAACGAGTTCGAAGGCCGCGTGTCGCAGCACGCCACCGGCCTCGACGAGGCGATCCTGCGCCATACCGCGTCCTTCGAGGGCCGGGTCGCGCACTACGCCACGACGCTGGAGGATTCCGTCAGCCGCCACGCCCTCAACCTCGAGGATGCGGTCGGCCGCCTGACCGGCGACTTCGAGAGCCGCGTCGGCGCCCATGCCTCGCTCCTCACCGAGCAGGTCGCCAACCACACCGCCCTCCTCGACCACAAGCTCACCGGCCACATCTCCGCGCTCGACGAGACCATCTCGGGCAAGGGCGTGGCGCTGGCCGACCGGATCGCCGGCGACGCACGCGAGTTCGCCGAGCGGGTCGCCCGTCAGTCGGGAGAGATCACCGAGGCCCTGGACGGGCGCCTGGCGCGCATCGACCAGGCCCTCGACACCCGCGCCCAGGCCTTCAACGAGACCCTGGCCAACCGCACGCTCGAACTCGCCAAGGTGCTCGGCGAGGGCGGCAAGGCGGTGACCGAGGCGCTGGAGAACAAGTCGGCGGAGATCACCTACAACCTCACCTCGAAGTCGGACGAGATCACCCAGACGCTGACCTCCAAGTCGGACGAGATCGCCAACAACCTGGCGACGCGCTCCTTCGAGATCGCCTCGAACCTGGCCACCAAGTCGGACGAGATCGCCTCGAACCTCACCTCGAAGTCGGACGACCTCGCCCGCCTGCTCAACGACAAGTCGGACCAGATCGTCTTCAACCTGACGACGCGGTCGGAGGAAATGGCGCGCAACCTCGCCACCACCTCGGAGGACATCGCGCAGAACCTGGCGACCCGGTCTGAGGAGATGGCGCGCAACCTCGCCACCACCTCGGAGGACATCGCCCAGAACCTCGCCGCGCGGTCGGAGGACATCACCCGTGTCCTCTCCGACAAGTCGGCGGACGTGACCTACACGCTCGCTTCCAAGTCCGGCGAGATCACCCGCCTGCTCACCGACAAGTCGGAGGAGGTCGCCTATGCGCTGGCGGCCAAGTCGGACGAGATCACCCGTCTCCTCTCCGACAAGTCCATCGAGGTCACCTACACCCTGACCTCCAAGTCGGACGAGATCACCCGCCTCCTCAGCGAGAAGTCGGACGAGGTGACCTACACCCTCACCTCGAAGTCCGACCACATCACCGCGACGCTGTCGAACAAGGCGGAGGAGATCAACCGCACCCTCGGTGGCCGTGCTCTCGAAGTGGCCGAGACGCTCGACACCCGCGTCGCCCGCTTCGAGGAGGTCGTGGTCGGCCGGCTCGAGCTGGTCTCGCAGACGCTCGACGCCCGCGGCTCGCACATCGCCGAGACCCTCACCGAGAAGGTCGAGGCGGTCACCCAGACCCTGCGCGCCAACGCCGACGACGTGGAGCGCACGCTCTCCGTCATCTCGAACGACATCACCCAGGGCCTCTCGACCCGCGTGAACGAGATCAACGCGGTGCTCGGCGCCCGTTCAGCCGAGCTCGCCTCGCTGCTCGACGACCGCGGCAACAACCTCGTCACCCGCCTCGGCGACAACGGCATGCAGATCACCAACGAGGTCAGCCGCGTCGGCGACATCGTGGTGCGCGCGCTGGAGAACCGCGGCGGCGCCATCGCCGAGGTCATCGGCCAGAAGGGCGCTGAGATCACCCGCGTCCTGTCGCAGACCGGCATCGACGTCACCCGCGGCATCTCCGACTCCAGCGAGCAGGCCGCGCGCATCCTGGCGGAGAGCTCCGAGCAGCTGCGCAGCCAGATCGAGACCGACACCCGCGACTCGGTGGTCGCCCTCACGGCGACCAACGAGCAGCTGCGCGGCGAGATCGGTTCGATCCTCGCCCGCCTCGGCGAGACCAACGGCTCGATCCGCGCGGTCGCCGCGCAGACCGAGCAGTCGCTGGCGGCGATCAACGACCAGCTGGCCGAGCGCATCGGCCAGTTCGCCTCCTCGGCCGAGACGGCGTCCACCGCCGCCGAGACCTCGACGCGGATGCTCAACGGCCAGATAGGCCAGCTCACCCACGTGGCCGGCACGGTGCTCCGCGACGTCTCCTCGCTCACCGAGCGCTTCGACAACCAGGCACGCCTCCTCGGGGCGGCAGCCGAGCAGGTGGAGGAGATGCAGCACCGTCTCGACGCCTCCTTCGACGGCCGCCGCGAGGTCATCGAGGCGCTGGTCCACCACCTCGCCTCCAAGACCGAGGACATGGACAACCTGGTGAAGAGCTTCACCGGCCTCCTGGACGACAATCTCGGCGTCGCCGAGAATCGTGCCCGCGAGATCGGCCGCGTGCTCGTCGAATCGACCAACCAGACGACCCAGGCCATCGGTGAGCAGGCGGAAACGCTGCGCCTCGCCACCGGCAAGGAGCGCGAGCGCACGACCCACGCCATGCGCTCGGCCTACGAGCAGGCGACGCACGAGATGCACGCCCTGTTCCGCGAGGCCGCGGAGCGCTTCGAGACCCTCACTTCGGGCATGAAGGCGATGAGCAGCGAGATCCAGCGGGAGCTCGCGGAGACGCGGGACCAGCTGTCGCGCGGCATGATCGAAATCCCGAAGGAGACGCAGGAAAACGCCGCCGCCATGCGCCGCGTCGTGGCCGACCAGATCAAGGCCCTGGCCGAGCTGAACGACATCGTCGCCAAGTCCGGTCGCGCGTTCGACGTGAGCGAGCCCGCGCCGACGGCCCGCCGGCCCGCGCGGGACGAGAGCCCCCTGCCCCTGCGT
>NZ_JBQVQL010000081.1:0-20974 GCF_052440005.1 Phreatobacter sp. | reverse complement strand
CTCGAAGCGCTCGCGGCGGCTCTCGTAGGGACGGCCGTCGCGGGGCTGACCGCCCTCGCCGTCCGGTGCCGTGCCGGCGACGTCGGGCTGCTCGCCGCTCACCGCTTCCGGCTGGGGACGGGGACGGTCCTGGCGGTCCTGCCGGTCCGGGAAGCGCTGGCCGCCGGGGAAACGGTCCCGGTCGCCGCGGTTCTGGCCCTGGAAGTCACGCTGGCCCTGGTAGTCACGCGGCTCGCGCTGACCCTGGAAGTCGCGCTGGCCCTGGTACTCGCGCGGCTGGCCACCGAAATCGCGGGGCTGCTGCGGCGGCGGCACTTCGGGCTTCGCCTGGACGGGCGATTCGAAACGCTTGTCGAAGGGCGAGGCGAAATCGTCGTCGTCGTCATCGTCCCCCTCGTCGTCGACCTGCCCCTCGACGCGCGGCGCCTGCTGCTGGCGGAGCGCCTCCTGGGCGGCGGCGATCAGGCGGAAATAATGCTCGGCGTGCTGCAGATAGCTCTCGGCCGAGACGGGATCACCGGAGGAATGGGCATCGCGCGCGAGCTGGAGATACTTCTCCGCCACATGCTGGGCCGTGCCGCGAATCTTCACGTCGGGTCCGTTGGACTCGTAGCTTCGCGAGAGCGGATTGGGGCCCTTGCCGCCGCCGCGGTTGTTGCGGCCGCGCATGCGCTTGTTGTTGCTGTTTCTCATGTCGGTCCTTTATCGACCTCCTCAAGCGGAGCACGCGTCCAAGCGATGCGTCCGGATTCTGAAGCCGCTCGCAGGCAGACCTCACAGGCGCCCTGCGCCCGGCCTTGCCGCGTTCGGCCTTTCAACGATCTTCAGGGTTCAGGGCGACGCTCGAGCGTCCCGCCCTTCGCGCCTCGTGCGCGCCTCGTCCTTCATTCGGGATCGGATTCATGGCGCCCCTCGCGCCCTGGCTCCGACGTACCAAACCCCACCAGACCTGTTTGATGTTGCGTTCGACGCGCGGATATGACCCCGGACCGCTTCGAATCTTATGAAACCATGTTTAGCCCGTCCGCTGGCGGATTCCAAGCGGTTTCTCCGGAGGGTGCCGGTCCGTCAGGGGGCCGGATTGCCCCTCATCTGGTGGATGGCGTCGATGGCCGCGAGGATGTCGGGCGAGAGCACCGTCTCGCCGGCGTCGATGGCCGTTTTCAGCTGCGCCATGGAGGTGGCGCCGATGATGGCGGAGGCGACGAAGGGACGGCTCGCCACGAAGGCGATGGCCATGACGGCGGGATCGAGGCCGGCCTGGCGGGCGATCGCCACATAGTCGCGGACCGCCTCTTCCGATCCGGGCTTCTGGTAGCGCTGCTGGCGATCGAAGAGAGTGACGCGGGCACCGGCAGGACGCGCGCCGTCCAGATACTTGCCCGTGAGAAACCCCTGGGCGAGGGGCGAATAGGCGAGGAGCCCCACCTGCTCGCGGAGCGCCACCTCGGCGAGGGCGGTCTCGAAGGTCCGGTTCAGCAGGTGATAGGCGTTCTGCACGCTCTGGACCCGCGGCAGGCCGCGCGCCTCCGCCTCCTTCAGGAAGGTCATGGTGCCCCAGGCGCTCTCGTTCGACAGGCCGATGAAGCGCACCTTGCCGGCCCTGACGAACTCGCCGAGCGTGTCGAGCTGCTCGGCGATCGGGGTCTCGTCGGAGCGCGGGGCCCAGCCCTCCCCGTCAAACCGGCTCGGATTGGCGCCGAAGGGGGCCGGACGCTCCGGCCAGTGCAGCTGGTAGAGGTCGATGTAGTCGGTGCCGAGCCGCTTCAGGCTCTGGTCGAGGGCGATCTGCATCTGCGCCCGCGTCAGACGCGTCGGCGCGCCGTCCGGGCGCAGCCAGGTCATGGCGCCGGCGCCCGCGACCTTGGAGGCGATGAGGATGTCGTCGCGCCGGCCACGCTTCTTCAGCCAGGAGCCGATGATCCGCTCGGTGGCGCCATAGGTCTCGGCCTTCGGCGGGACCGCATACATCTCCGCCGTGTCGAAGAAGGTGACGCCGCGGGAGACGGCGTAGTCCATCTGGTGATGGCCCTCCGCCTCGGTGTTCTGTTCGCCGAAGGTCATGGTGCCGAGGCAGATGACGGGAACGGACAGGCCGGTGCGGCCGAGGGGACGGGTCTGCATGCGGGATACCGATCGCTGCGGGGGTGTCGGGGTCTGGGTAGGGGGCCGGCGGGCCCCGGTCAACCGCCGCGGCGGGACCGGACCTCGGCGATCAGCTCCTCGACCTTCGGCAGGATGCGCCGGACGATGGCCTCGACGCCCCGGGCATTGGGATGCATGCCGTCGGACAGGTTGAGGGCGGCGTCGGCAGCGACGCCGTCGAGGAAGAAGGGATCGAAGAGGACGCCGTGCTTCGCCGCGAGCTCGGGGAAGATCGGGTTGAACGCAGCGGCGAAGGTGCTGCCCATGTTGGGCGGCGCCAGCATGCCGGTGAGGAGGACGGCGATCCGCTTCTCCTTGAGCCGGGTGATGATGGCGTCGAGGTTGCGCCGGGTGACGGCGGGGTCGATGCCGCGCAGGGCGTCGTTGGCGCCGAGTTCGAGGATGACCGCGTCGACGCCCTCGCCCACCGCCCAGTCGAGCCGCTCCAGCCCGCCGGACGAGGTGTCGCCGGAGACGCCGGCGTTCTGGACCGTCACGTCGAGGCCTTTAGCCTTCAGCGCCGCCTGCAGACGGACGGGAAAGGCATCGCCGGGACCGAGCCCGTAGCCTGCGGTCAGGCTGTCGCCGAGGGCGACGATGCTGACGGGCCTGGCCTGCTGGGCCCCCGCCGGAAGCGATGCGAGGCCGAGGACGAGGGCCGTCAGGCCGATCACGAACTGTCGCACGGGGCTTCCCTTCCCAAAGGCCGATACGGGTGCCATCTAGGGTCTTAGGTGCAATGCCGCAATGTGCGGCCCGATGCGAGCGATCCCGATACCATGCCCCTGCCGACCGACCCGCCGCACCCGACGCGCCCCGCCATCGCCATCGACAAGGTCGAGCTGTCGCTCGGACGCGGCGCCTCGCGCGTCCACATCCTCAAGGGCCTGTCGCTGTCCATCGCCGCCGGCCAGTCGGTGGGCCTCGTCGGTCCCTCGGGCTCGGGCAAGTCGACGCTGCTCATGGTCATGGCCGGGCTCGAACGTCCGGATTCCGGCAAGGTAACCGTGGCGGGCACCGACATCACCGGCCTCGACGAGGACGCGCTGGCGCGCTTCCGGGGCCGCCATGCCGGCATCGTCTTCCAGTCCTTCCACCTGATCCCGACCATGACGGCGCTCGAGAACGTCGCCGTGCCGTTGGAGCTCGCCGGAGCCCGCGACGCCTTCGACCGGGCGGCCGACGAACTCGACGCGGTCGGCCTCGGTACGCGGCTCAACCACTATCCGACGCAGATGTCGGGCGGCGAGCAGCAGCGCACGGCGCTGGCCAGGGCCCTGTCGGTGCGCCCCGAGATCCTCTTCGCCGACGAGCCGACCGGCAATCTCGACGAGACCACCGGCCGCACCATCATCGACCTGATGTTCTCCAAGCAGGCCGAGCGCGGCGCGACGCTGGTGCTCGTCACCCACGACCGGGCGCTGGCGGAGCGCTGCGACCGGGTGGTGCGTCTGCGCTCCGGCGTCATCGTCGAGGACAGCCGCGCGCCGGAGACGGTGGCGTGAGCGGCTTCGTCGCGCGGCCGAGCCGCCTGCCGACCGCCATCCGCCTGGGCCTGCGCGACCTGCGCGGGGGCCTGAGGGGCTTCGGCACCTTCATCGCCTGCATCGCGCTCGGCGTCGCGGCCATCGCCGGCGTCGGCTCCTTCGCCCGCGGGCTCGTCGAGGGCCTGACCCGCGAGGGGCGCGTCATCCTCGGCGCCGACGCCTCGTTCCAGGTTTTGCACCGCGAACTGCCCGAGGCCATCATCGCGGCACTCGCCGAACGCGGCACGGTCGCCACGATGGCGACGACGCGCGCCATGGCGCGCACCCCCGCCGTCGGCGATGCGGCCAAATCCTCGCTGGTCGAGATCAAGGCGGTGGACCCCGGGCTCTACCCGCTGGTCGGCAGGCTGGAGAGCGAGCCCGCGGCATCGACGCGGGATGCCCTTGCCGTGCGCGACGGCCGGGCGGGCGTGCTGGTCGAGCCTGCGCTGCTGGTCCGCCTCGGCGTCGCCGTCGGCGACGAGGTGATCCTCGGCGACCTTCCCGTGCGCATCGCCGGCGTCATCCGCAGCGAACCGGACAGGCTCGCCGGCGGGCTCGGCTTCGGCCCACGACTGCTGCTCTCCCTCGACACGTTCCGCCAGACCGGCCTGATCCAGCCGGGATCCCTCATCCGCTGGATGTACCAGCTCGACCTCGGTTCGACCCAGGCGAGCGATGCCGACCTTCGCCGGGTGATCGCCGACGTCCGCGGCCGCTTCCCGGATGCCGGCTTCGAGATCCGCACCCGGATGAACGCCTCGCCGCAGCTGACGACGCAGATCGAGCGCTTCTCTCAGTTCCTGACCCTCGTCGGCCTCACCGCGCTACTGGTCGGCGGCGTCGGCGTCGCCAATGCCGTGGCAAACCTCGTCGACCGCAAGCGCGACGACATCGCAACGCTGAAGGCGCTGGGCGCCACCGGCGGCATGGTCTTCGCCGCGACGCTGACGCAGGTCGGCCTCCTCGCCCTGGTCGGAACCGTGATCGGCCTCGCCGCCGGCGCCGCCCTGCCGGCGGCGGTGGTGGCGGCCTTCGGCTCGGCCATCCCGATTCCCGTCGCGACCAGCGTCCAGCCGGGTGAACTCGCCACCGCGGCGGCCTATGGCCTCCTCGTGGCGCTCGCCTTCGCGCTCTGGCCGCTCGGCCGGGCCCACGACGTGCCGGTCTCGGCGCTGTTCCGCGACACGGTGGACGGCGAGCGCCGCTGGCCGCGCCCGCGCTACCTCGCGCTCGTCGCCGCCACCCTCGCGGTGCTGGTGACGCTCTCGGTCGTCACCTCCTTCAATCCGCGGCTCGCCATGGGCTTCATGGCCGGCGCCGCCGGGATCTTCGTGGCCTTGCGCCTTGTGGCGGCCGGAATCATGGCGCTGGCGGCGCGCATGCCGCGCTCGCGCCGCACCAGCCTGAGGCTCGCCGTCTCGAACCTGCACCGGCCGGGAGCGCTGACCCCCTCGGTGGTCCTCTCCCTCGGCCTCGGCCTGACGCTGCTCGCGGTCATCGCCCTGGTGGATGCGAGCTTCCGCCGGCAGATCGAAGACGCGCTCCCCGAACGGGCGCCGTCCTTCTTCTTCGTCGACATCGTCAATTCCGACGCGCCGCGCTTCGACGCCTTCATCGCCGAGAAGGCGCCGGGCGCCGACCTCAACCGCGTGCCCATGCTCCGCGGCCGCTTCGTGCGGCTCGGCGGCCGCCCGGTCGAGGAGATCCGCGCCAGCGACGACATCGCCTGGGCGCTGCGCGGCGACCGCGGCATCACCTATGCCGAAACGACGCCGCGCAATTCGCGCGTCACCTCCGGCGAATGGTGGCCGGCGGACTACAACGGTCCGCCGCTGGTCTCCTTCGACGAGCGGATGGGCCGCGGCTTCGGGCTGAAGCTCGGCGACGAGGTGACGGTCAACGTGCTCGGCCGCAACATCACCGCGCGGATCGCCAATTTCCGGCACATCCAGTGGGACAATCTCGGCATCAACTTCATCGTGGTCTTCTCGCCGAACACGTTCCGAGGGGCGCCGCACTCCCACCTCGCCACCCTCACCTATCGCCAGCCGGCGAGCGCGGAGACCGAGATCGCCCTGCTGCAGCAGGTGGCGGCGGCCTTCCCGGCGGTGACCACGGTCCGGGTGAAGGACGCCCTCGAGGCGGTCGGCCAGCTCGCGACGCAGATCGCCACGGGCATCCGCGGCGCCAGCGTGGTGACGCTGGTGGCGGCGATCCTGGTGCTGGCCGGGGCGCTCGCCGCCGGCCACCGGGCGAGGGTCTACGACGCGGTCATCCTGAAGACGCTCGGGGCGCCGCGCGCCATGCTGATCCGCACCTATGCGACGGAATATGCCCTGCTCGGCACCGTCACGGCGCTGTTCGGCCTCGCCAGCGGCTGCGTCACCGCCTGGGTGGTGACGACGCAGGTGATGAACATCCCCTTCGCCTTCGCCCCGCTGCAGGCCCTCGGCATCATCGTTCTGGCCATCGTTCTCACCGTCGGTTTCGGCCTCGTCGGCACCTGGCGGGCCCTCGGCGAAAAACCCGCCCCGGTCCTGCGCAACATGTAAGCTGGCACAGCGACGGGTGACCTCCCGCCGCGCGCCGGCACAAACTTGCGACAAAGGGACGCGAAGTCCCGCCAATGCTGGAACGGCGTGAGGGAGGGCCTTGTTTCCGCCATGGCCTCAGCCATATTGCGTGTCGGATGACGGACCCGTCGCGGACCGTCTCAAGGGGAAAGCCAGAGGTTCTTCCATGTCGCACTACGATCCGAATGCCCAGGCCTATGGCGGCTACGGTTATGGCCAGCCGACGGCCGTTCAGCAGGCCCAGATCGACCAGGGCCTTCGCTCCTACATGGTCGGCGTCTACAACTACATGATGATCGGCCTCGCCATCACCGGCATGGCGGCCCTCGGCATCTACATGCTCTCGGTGACGGGCGATGCGAACCTCGCCGCCCGCACGGCGCGCGGCGCCATGCGCGTGGCCGGCGGCCAGTATCTGACGCCCTTCGGCGCCTTCCTCTTCGCGAGCTGGTTCAAGTTCGTCGTCATCCTCGCCCCGCTCGGCGTGGTGATGCTGCTCTCCTTCCGCGCCGATCGTCTCAGCGCCCCCGCCGCCCAGATCACCTTCTGGGTCTATGCGGCGCTCGTCGGCGTCTCGATGACCACGATCCTGCTGGTCTATGCCCACACCTCGGTCGCCCGGGTGTTCTTCATCACGGCCGCCTCCTTCGGCGCGCTGTCGCTGTGGGGCTACACCACCAAGCGTGACCTCTCGGGCATGGGCACCTTCCTGATGATGGGTCTCTTCGGCCTGATCATCGCCATGCTGGTGAACATCGGCATCGCCGCCTTCACCGGCACGCCCTCGACCATGCTGCAGTGGATCATCTCGGTGGTCGGCGTGCTGATCTTCGCGGGCCTCACCGCCTACGACACGCAGAACATCAAGAACGAGTACATCTACAGCCTGGCCTATGCGAACGACGGCTCCATCGTGCAGAAGGCCGCCATCTTCGGCGCCCTCCAGCTCTACATGGACTTCGTCGGCATGTTCCAGTTCCTGATGTCCCTGCTCGGCCAGCGCGACCAGTAAGCGCCAGCCCAATCCGGCATCCCCGTTCGAACGATCCCCCGGCCTCGCGGCCGGGGGATTTGTTTTTGCGGTCGGCAACAGGGGAAACGCCCGGCACACCCGGGCGACATGGGGCAGAGCGCGGCATCGGCGACAAGGCGGCCGTCGCCCTCGTCACCCGGACCATCCCGATGCCCGTTCGCCGCGCCCTCGCCTGCCTCGCACCAGCCTGCTTCGCCGTTCTCGCCGCCCTCGCCACCCCTGCCGCTGCCCGGGAGCTCGGACGCGCGCCGGACCTGCGCATCCTCGGGTTTTCGGCCGATGGGCGATATTTCGGCTTCGAGCAGGAAGGCGGCGACGGCGTCAACGAGAAGGGCGCCTTCGCCGTGGACGTGGTGGATGCGACGACCGGGCGCTCCGCCCGCGGTTTTCCGCGCGGCGTGACGCAGGTCGCCTGGGACAGCGAGGCGGCCGATCCGCGCCGCGGCGCCATGCGCGGCTTCCGCTTCTCCGAGGACGACGAGGCCAGCGCCACCACGGCCGCCGTGCGGCGCTGGACCCGTGGCGTGACGCAAAGGCCGCTCCGGGCGCTGCGGCTGACCGATCCAGGGCGGCGGCTGGGCGGCCTCGCCCTCACTGACCTCACGGAGACCTCCGGCCCCGTGCGCGTCATGGGCGAGCCCGACATCATCGGCACCCATCCGGGAACGGCGATGAAATACACCATCACCGCGCAGATGCCGGTGCCCGACGATCCGGACCTCGCCTGCCGCGAGCGCGCCACGGGCGAGGCCCATACGCTGACCGTGACGCTGAAGCCGGAGATCCCCTCGTGGGATCAGGAGGCGGCGACCCGCGCACCCAAGGCCTTTCGCGAACAGAGCGCGGCGCTGCCCTTCATCCTGCCGCCGAAGACCTGCTTCCACCGGGCGCGGGTCACCGACGTCTATCGCAGCGAGAACGGCCGCAGCATCGCCGTGGTGGTGGCGGTGACCTTCGACGTCGGCTTCACCGACTCGGCCGAATATCACGCGACGATCTTCGCGCTCGGCGAGGACTGACGGACCCGTCTCAGGCGGCGGGGCGTGCCCGCCGGAAGACGAGGGCGCGGGGAATGCCGGCGAGATCCGATGAAAGCCGCTCCAGCCGGAAGCCGCATGCCGAGGCGATGGCGGTGACATCCGGCGCCTGGCCGATGCCGATCTCCACCGCGACATGGCCGCCGGGCTTCAGGACGGGGCCGACGCCTTCGAAGATGACGCGATAGGCATCGAGCCCGTCCGCGCCGCCGTCGAGGGCGAGCCGCGGGTCGTGCAGCGCCACTTCGGGCGCGAGGGTGTCGCAGTCGCGGGCGGGGATATAGGGCGGGTTGGAGACGACGAGGTCGAAGGCGCCCGTGAGCCCATCCGTCCAGCGCCCCTCGGCGAAGTCGGCACGGTCCGCGAGGCCGAGCGTCAGGGCATTCCGCCGCGCCGCCTCCAGCGCCTCAGCCGAAACATCGACGCCAAGACCGCGCGCCTCGGGCCGCTCGGTCAAAAGCGCCAGCAGGATGGTGCCGGGGCCGACGCCGAGATCGAGGATGGCAGCGGGCTGGCCGGCCGGAAGAAGGCGCAGCGCCGCATCGATCAGGGCCTCGGTATCGTCGCGCGGCACGAGGCAGGCGGCGTTGAGGGCGAAGTCGAGGCCGTGGAAGGCGCCGCAGCCGGCGATGCGCGCGAAGGGTTCGCGCGCCACGCGCCGAGTGGCGAAAGCGGAGGCGCGGGTCGCCTCCGCCGCGTCGAGACAGGTCTCGCCCGCCGATCCGGCTAGGGCCGCGTCGCGGCCCGTGGCGAGCTTCAGGAGGAGCCGGGCCTCGGTGCCGGCATCGTCGATGCCCGCCGCCGCCAGCCTGTCCGCGAGGAGGCGGCGCGCCGCGGCGAGGGTCGTGCCGGCGGGGATCACGCCGCCGTGTCCAGCGCCAGGAGGCTTGCCTGATGATCGGCGATGAGGGCGTCGACGATCTCGCCCAGCGCCGTGCCCGCCATGATCTCCGGCAGCTTGTAGAGCGTCAGCTCGATGCGGTGGTCGGTGACCCGCCCCTGCGGGAAGTTGTAGGTGCGGATGCGCTCGGAGCGGTCGCCGGAGCCGACCTGCAGCTTGCGATCCTCGGCGCGCGTCGCGGCGAGGCGGCGGCGCTCCTCGTCGAAGATGCGCGAACGCAGGATCGCCATGGCGCGCGCCTTGTTCTTGTGCTGCGAGCGCTCGTCCTGAACGAGGACGACCGTGTTGGTCGGGATATGGGTGATGCGTACCGCCGACTCGGTCTTATTGACGTGCTGGCCGCCGGCGCCCTGGGCGCGCATGACGTCGATCCGAAGGTCGTCCTCGTTGATGGCGACGTCGACCTCTTCCGCCTCGGGCAGGACGGCGACGGTGGCGGCGGAGGTGTGGATGCGCCCGCCGGACTCGGTCGCCGGCACGCGCTGCACGCGGTGGACGCCGCTCTCGAACTTCAGCTTGGCATAGGCGCCGGCGCCGCGAATCTCGGCGACGATCTCCTTGTAGCCACCGACAGTGCCTTCGCTCGCCGAGATCAGCTCCATCGCCCAGCCTTGCAGGGCAGCGTAGCGCTCGTACATGCGGAAGAGGTCACCGGCGAAGAGCGAGGCCTCGTCGCCGCCCGTTCCCGCGCGGATTTCGAGGATGGCGTTCTTGGCGTCGGCCGCATCCTTCGGCAGCAGGGCGAGGCGGAGCTGGTGCTCGAGCGCGGCGAGACGCTCCTCCAGCGCCGGCTTCTCCTCGTGGGCGAGGTCGGCCATCTCGCGGTCGGTCGCGGGGTCGGCGATGAGCTGCTCGACGTCGGCGAGTTCGGCCTGCGCCGTCCTGTAGGCGTTGATCGCCTCGACCACCGGCGTGAGCTCGGAGAATTCCCGCGACAGCGCGACATAGCGCTCGCCCTCGACGCCGGCGGAGAGCTCGGCCTCGACGAGATCGCGCCGGACGATCAGCGCCTGGAGCTTGGCGAGCGGCAGCATCAGAGCGTCACGCCCTCGGCTTCGGCGAAGTCGCGCAGGCGCTGGCGGATGGAAGCGCCCTGGCGGGGCTGGTCGATGAGGTCGTCGAGCAAGGCAGACAGCCGCGACAGGTCGAGGTCGAGCAGCATGGACTTCACCGGCCCCATGGCGGCGGGGGACAGCGACAGCGAGCGATAACCGAGGCCGGCGAGCACCATGGCCTCGAGAGGCCGGGAGGCGAGCTCGCCACAGAGGGTGACCGGCTTGCCGTGCTCCCTACCCTTGCGCGCAAGCAGGCGCAGCGCCCTGAGGATGGGCGGCGAGAGCACGTCGAAACGGTTGGCGATGCGGCTGTTGCCGCGGTCCACGGCGAACATGAACTGGACGAGGTCGTTGGAGCCGACCGACAGGAAATCGACGCGCGGCAGCAGTTCGTCGAGCTGGAACAGCAGGGCCGGCACCTCGACCATGACGCCGATCTGCACGCGATCGGGCATGCGGTGGTCGTGGCGGCGCAGATGGGTCAATTCGCGCTCGACGATGGCCTTGGCAGCGTCGAACTCCTCCACCGCCGCCACCATGGGGAACATGATGCGCACCTCGCGCCCGGCGCCGGCGCGCAGCATGGCGCGCACCTGGCTGCGCAGGAGACCCGGACGGTCGAGGCCGAGGCGGATCGCCCGCCAGCCCATGGCCGGGTTCTCCTCCTGGATGACATCCATGTAGGGCAGCACCTTGTCGCCGCCGATGTCGAGGGTGCGGAAGGTCACGGGGCGGTCGCCGGCGGCGTCCAGCACCTTGCGGTAGAGGTCGAGCTGCTCGGCGGTGCGCGGCAGGGCGTTGGCGACCATGAACTGCAGCTCGGTGCGGAACAGGCCGATGCCGGAGGCGCCGGTCTCCTCGAGGAAGGGCAGGTCGACCATCAGGCCGGCGTTGAGGTTGAGCTTGACCTCGACGCCGTCGCGGGTCACCGCCGGCAGGTGGCGGATGGCGGCGTACTGCGCCTGGCGGCGGGCGCGGAAGCGCACCTTCTCGGCATAGGCGCTCTCGACGTCGCTGGTCGGCCTGAGGTGCACCTCGCCGGTGGCGCCGTCGATGATGATGGCGTCGCCCGGATCGGCGAGGCTGGTGACGTTCGCCGCCTGGCCGACCGTGGGGATGCCAAGCGCCCGGGCGACGATGGCGACGTGGCTGGTGGCACCCGCCTCCTCCAGCACGAGGCCGCGCAGGCGCGAGCGGTCGTAGTCGAGGAGGGCCGCCGGGCCCATGTGGCGCGCCACGACGATGGCGTTGTCCGGCAGGTCCATGCGCACCTCGCCCTTGGCGCCGGTGAGCTGGCGCATCAGGCGGTTGGCGAGGTCGTCGAGGTCGTGCATGCGTTCGCGCAGATAGGGATCGGTCTGGCGCATCATGCGGGCGCGGTTGTCCGACTGGACGCGCTCCACCGCCGCCTCGGCGGTGATGCCGGTGCCGATCGCCTCCTTCAGGCGGCGCACGAAGCCGCGGTCATGGGCGAACATGCGGTAGGCCTCGAGGATGTCCTTGTGCTCGCCGCCGCGCGCGACGTCCTCGGCGTCGAGCATGTGGTCGATCTCGGCGCGCAGGGCCTCGATCGCCGCCTCGATGCGGACGAGTTCGCGGGCGGGGTCGTCGGCGATCAGCTTGGTGACCTGGATGCGCGGCTCGTGGAGCACCACGTGGCCGAGGCCGACGCCCTCCGCGAGACCCTCTCCGGGCAGGTGCAGGGGGCGGCGTGCCGCGGGCTCCTGGCCCGGCGGGGCGAGCGCGGAAAGCTCGCCCGAGGCGATCATCTCCGCCAGCACCATCGAGGTGGTCTGGAGCGCCTCGACCTCGTCTTCCTCGTATTTCCGGTGCGCGCGGTTCTGCACGACCAGGACGCCGAGCGTGTTGCCGCCGCGCAGGATCGGCACGCCGAGGAAGGAGTGGAAGATCTCCTCGCCCGTCTCCGGCTTGAAGGAGAAGGAGGGGTGCTCCTGGGCGTCCGAGAGGTTCAGCGACTCGGCCGTCTGCGCCACCAGACCGACGAGGCCCTCGCCGGCCCGCATGACGGTCAGGTGGACCGCCTCGCGGTTGAGGCCCTGGGTGGCATAGAGCTCGAGCGTGGCGTCGACGCGCAGGACATAGACCGAGCAGACCTCGGCCACCATGTTGGCCGCGATCAGCACCACGATCTTGTCGAGGCGTTCCTGCGCCGAGATCTGCTCCGCCATCACCTCGCGGAGGCGGCGGAGCAGGAGGCGCGGACCGCCGAATGCGGGGCGCATCGGCATCGTCACGTTCTGGGCTGGCAGCCCGGTCCTGAGCAAAGGGCGCGGCGAGCCTCCGCCGCGAAATCCACCATTAAGGTGGCGGTGGCGGTTTGCAAAGCCGGCCGCGGGCAACCTGCGGTCCGCAGCGCCGCCAAACAGGCGGAGCGCCGGGCGGGTCCCCCCGCCCGCGAGATCACGCCGCCTTGTCCAGCCCGTAGAGCGTGTGGAGCGTGCGGGCGGCGAGCTCGGTATAGGCCGCGTCGATCAGCACGGAGAACTTGATCTCCGAGGTGGTGATGGCGCGGATGTTGATGCCCTTGTCGGCCAGCGCCTTGAAGGCCTTGGCGGCGACGCCGGCGTGGGAGCGCATGCCCACCCCGATGCAGGACACCTTGACCACGTCGGAAGCGGTCTCGATCGCCTTGAAGCCGACGCTCTCGCGGGCGTCCATCAGCACGTGGCGCGCCCGCTCGAGGTCGGCGCCCGGACACGTGAAGGTGATGTCGGTGGTCGCGCCGTCCGAGGAGACGTTCTGGACGATCATGTCGACGTTGATGTTGGCCTCGGCGAGGGGGCCGAAGATCGCGGCGGCGACGCCCGGCTTGTCGGCGACGGCGCGCACGCTCACCTGCGCCTCGTCCCTGGAGAAGGCGATGCCGGTCACGACCTGCTTTTCCACGATTTCCTCCTCGTCGCAGATGAGCGTGCCGCTCTGCGGATTGTCCGGATCATCGAAGGAGGATCGGACATAGGTGCGCACGCCATGGATCATTGAAAGTTCGACGGACCGGACCTGCAGGACCTTGGAGCCCAGCGAGGCCATTTCCAGCATCTCCTCGAAGCCCACCTTGTCGAGGCGGCGGGCCTTCGGGACGATGCGCGGATCGGTCGTGTAGACGCCGTCGACGTCGGTGTAGATGTCGCAGCGCTCGGCGCGGATCGCCGCGGCGACGGCGACGGCGGAGGTGTCGGAGCCGCCGCGGCCGAGGGTGGCGATGCGGCCGCTCTCGCGGGTGACGCCCTGGAAGCCGGAGATGACCGCGACCTCGCCGGCGGCGAAGGCGGCGTCGAGGTTGGCCGAGGGAATGTCGGCGATGCGGGCGACCGAATGGGCCTCGTCGGTGATGATCGGCACCTGCCAGCCCTGCCAGGAGCGGGCCTTGATGCCCATGGCGGTGAGGACGACGGCGAGGAGCCCGGAGGTCACCTGCTCGCCGGCCGCGACCACGGTGTCGTATTCGGCGAGGTCGTAGAGGGGGGCCGCCTCCTTGCACCAGGCGACGAGCTCGTTGGTCTTGCCGGACATGGCCGAGACCACGACGGCGACCTGGTAGCCGGCCTCCACCTCGCGTTTGACGTGCCGCGCGACGTTCTTGATGCGGTCGACATTGGCGACGGACGTGCCGCCGAACTTCATCACGAGGCGAGGCATGGTTTCAAAAGCGATCCGGCGCCGGCGGCGCCCCTTGGGTCAAAAAGGCGCGTATCCATAACCATCGATCAGATGTAAGGCAACGCGGGAGACCACCCGTCCGAAGAATGCCGAGGATCGGAAGCCCATGCGCCCGACCGAGACGCCCACGCCCAGCACGCTCGACCCCGGTGAGGTCGACAAGTTCTCCCGCCTCGCGGCCGAATGGTGGAACCCCGCGGGCAAGATGGGCGTGCTGCACAAGTTCAACCCGGTGCGGCTGACCCATATCCGCGAGGAGGCCTGCGCCCGCTTCGGCCGCGACCGCAACGCCCTGGATGCGCTGGCGGGCCTGTCGGTGCTCGACATCGGCTGCGGCGGCGGTCTCCTGTGCGAGCCGCTGGCGCGCATGGGCGCCACCGTCACCGGCATCGATCCCGCCCGCACCAATGTCGAGACGGCGCGCCTGCATGCCAAACTCTCGGGCCTTTCCATCGACTATCGCTGCACGACGGCGGAGGAGCGGGCCGCAGCGGGCGCGCAGTTCGACATCGTGCTGGCCATGGAGGTGGTGGAGCACGTCGCGGACGTCAGCCTCTTCGTGAAGGCCTGCTCCACGCTGGTGAAACCGGGCGGACTCCTGGTGATGGCGACAATCAACCGCACCCTGAAGAGCTACGCCCTCGCCATCGTCGGCGCCGAATACGTCCTGCGCTGGCTGCCGCGCGGCACACACGAGTGGGACAAGTTTGTCACGCCGGAGGACCTTTCCGCCGCGATGACCGAGAACGGCCTCGCCGTGACGGATCGCAAGGGGGTTCGCTACGACCTCTTGCGCGACCGGTGGGTGGAAACCTCCGACCTCTCGGTCAATTACATGCTGACCGCCGGGCGCGACTGAGAGCCCTCGCGTCGCAGTGGACGGCAGCGCGGGGACTGCTAGTCTCCAGCTCATGCGCCCCGCGGTCGTGGTCCTCATCGCCGTCGTCGTGGCCGCCTCTGGAACGGCGGCGCAGCCGCTCGGCCCGCCGTCCGCCGCACAGGCTCCCGAAATCGCCCAGCGACAGCCCTTCACGCCCGGCCCGCCGGTGACGCTGCCCCCGTGCACATGCCGTGCAGCCGGCAAAAGTTGGATCGTCGGGGAAACAATCTGCCTGAAGACGCCGAGCGGCGAGCGGCTGGCGATCTGCACAACCGACGAAAATGTTACAACGTGGCGTATATCACCTGTCCCATGCGCCACCTCTTCTTTGGCTCCCTATAGATCCGCAAGGTTGACGCAGGGAAACACGTGCTGATTCAGCAAAAAGGGGGCTGTGCAGTCCGAAAAATCCGAGTTACGCTTCTTTCTGGCTCTCAGGTCCGGGCGGCAAGGATCTGGCGGCGATCCGGTTCCACCATGGTGCCGGAGCATCGCGGATATTTCCTGGTCCGGAGCTCTAGCAGGTTCGCAATCGTGCGGAACCGGCAGTGCATTCGGAAAGGCTGACCGGCATGTCGATGACGGGGACCGTCAAGTTCTTCAATACAGAGAAAGGCTACGGCTTCATCAAGCCGGACGATGGGGGCAAGGACATCTTCGTCCATATTTCGGCCGTACAGCGGTCGGGGCTCGCAAGTCTGGCCGAGGGGCAGAAACTCGAGTTCGAACTCGAGCCGGACAAGCGGGGCAAAGGTCCGAAGGCGGTCAATCTCGCGGTTCGCGGCTGAGGCCGGACCGACCGGCGCAGAGGCCTGCGCCGGCATGGCATGGTCGCTGGGCGAGCCTGGCTCGCCGCAGCACAACTTCGCCTGAGCCTGATCCGATCTGAGCGTGATCCGGTCTGAGACCGAACCCTGGGGCTGATCTGTCCTCCAGACCGCGAGCGGGCCCGCGACTTCGGCGGGTTCGGTCGCCGGATCGTGAGGTCCTGCAGGCCGGGAGCCGATTTCCTCGACCGGCGAATTCCGCTAGATTCGGCTCATGAACCAGGAAGCGCCATCGCCCGCCCGCACCGCCGTCCTCATCGCCGGCGGCGGCCTCGCCGGGCTGTCCCTCGCCGTGGCGCTGAAGGCAGCGCTCGGCACCTCCTTCTCCGTCACCGTCGCCGACCCCTCCATCGATGCCCCGCCGGCCGATTCCGGCCGCGCCTCGGCCTTCGCCGCGGCGGCGCGACGCATGTTCGAGGCGACGGGCGTGTGGGACGCCATCGCGCCGGAGGCGCAGCCGATCCTCGACATGGTGGTGACCGACAGCCGTACGCTCGACGTCGTGCGCCCGGTCTTCCTCACCTTCGACGGCGAGGTGGCACCCGGTGAGCCCTTCGCCCACATGGCGCCCAACGCCGTGGTGATCCGCGCCCTGTGGGAACGGGCGAAGGCCCTCGGGGTGACCTTCGCGCCGACCTCGGTGGCGGGTTTCGAGGCCGACGCGCACGAGACCCGCGTGACGCTCGCCGACGGCCGCGTCGTCGCGACGCCCCTGCTCGTCGCCTGCGACGGCGGCCGCTCGCGCCTGCGCGATCTCGCGGGCATCCGCACCGTCGGCTGGGACTACGGCCAGTCGGGCATCGTCTGCACCGTCGCCCACGAGCATGACCACGAAGGCCGGGCGGAGGAGCATTTCCTCCCCTCCGGGCCCTTCGCCATCCTGCCGCTGACGGGCCGGCGCTCGTCCATCGTCTGGACCGAGGAGACCGGCCGCGCCGAGCGTCTCTGCCGGCTGCCGGCAGAGCTCTTCCTCGACGAGCTCGAGACGCGCTTCGGCCACCGCCTCGGCGAGATCCGGCTCATCGACAGGCCCGCGGCCTATCCCCTCGGCCTGAAGGTCGCCCGTGACTTCGTCGCGCCCCGGCTCGCCCTCGTCGGCGATGCGGCCCACGTCATCCATCCCATCGCCGGCCAGGGCATCAACATGGGCTTCCGCGACGTGGCGGCCCTGGCCGAGTGCCTCGCCGACGCCGCCCGGCTCGGGATGGACCACGGCGCCGCCGACGTGCTTGCCCGCTACCAGCGCTGGCGGCGCTTCGACACGGCGGTAATGGGGGTGACGACGGACGGGCTGAACCGGCTGTTCTCCAACGGATCGCAGCCGTTGCGCTTCGTGCGCGACCTTGGGCTCGGCCTCGTCGACCGCATGCCGGGCCTGAAGAGCTTCTTCATCCGCCAGGCGGCCGGCATCACCGGCGAGGTGCCGAAGCTCTTGCGCGGCCAGACGCCCTGAACGCCTAGAGGTTGCCGGCGAGCCAGTGCAGGTCGCGGTCGCGGAAGCCCATCTCCTCGATGGCCCGGACGGTGTTGATCACATAATCGGGATTGGCGCCCGAGCGTCCGTGGCCGTGCCGGACGATATGGAGCTGCCGGTCGAGCGGCAGGCGCCCCGCATACTGCACGTGGCCGCGGTCGACGATATAGGTCAGCGCCCGCACGCGGGCCCGGTCGGGGCGCTCCAGGGTGATGTTGCGATAGACCTCGAGATAGACGGAGGTCGCCTGCTCGCGCTCGCGCAGATAGGCGATGGTCTCCTCCGCCTTCGCCGCCGCGACGCGAAAAGCCATGCCGCGGCAGGTGCCGCCGCGGTCGAGGCCAAGGACGAGGCCGGGCTGTTCCGGCGTGCCGCGGTGGACGTGCGAATAGACGCAGAGGGAGCGGTGCAGGCCGACGAGCCGCGCCGGGTGGCGCTCGACGAAGTCGAAGCCGGGGCGCCAGATCAGCGATCCGTAGCCGAAGACCCAAAGATCGCCGGATTCATGCATGATTGCGACGTGACGGGGTGAGGGACGAGTCCTGCAGGTTCTGCTATAGACCCTGCCCTGCCAGTGCAAGCACTCCCGCCGGACGGAGCCCATGCGACCACGCACCATCATCCTGCCCCTCGCCGTCATCGGCCTCGCCATCGCCGGATGGAGCGGCGTCTGGGCCTGGGGCTCGAACCGCGCCGAGGACGCCATCCAGCGCTGGCTGGCGGCGGAGGCCGCCAACGGGCGGGTCATCCAGTGCGGCGAGCGGACGCGCGGGGGCTACCCGTTCCGCATGGAGATCACCTGTTCGAAGCCGATGGTGGAGCTGCGCGACGAGGCGCGGCCCTACCAGACCTACCGGTTCGAGACGCTGAAGGTGGTCTCGCAGATCTGGAGCCCGGGACACGTCATCTCCGAATGGACCGGACCGATGACCGTGGTGACGGAGGGCGACCCCTCGGTGACCACCGCCACCTGGCGGCTCGCCCAGGCCTCGGCCCAGCTGCAGATCGGCGGCTACGACAGTTCCAACGCGGTCATCGACGGGCTCGAGGTGGTGCGCGACGGCGTGGTGCTGGTGAAGGCGGCGCGCAGCGAGCTGCACACGCGCCCCAACCGCAGCGATCCCGTCAGCATCGACGTGGTGGCGAGCCTCAAGCAGGCGACCTTCGCCGTCCGGCCCATGGCGCCGGTGGACGCGGAGGTCCAGTTCGTCGCCCGCAAGCTGCTGCGCACGCCGAGCCGGCCGCAGGTGCTGCCGGTGCGCCAGTGGATGGCGGCGGGCGGGGCGGTGGACCTCGTGCTGCTGCGCCTGGTCCAGGGCCCGGCCGTGGCGGTCGCCAAGGGTACGCTGCGCCTGACCCCCGAGGGCAAGCCCGACGGCGAGATCGAGCTGCGCGTGGCCAATGTGGAGGCGGCGCTGCAGGCGACCGGCCTCGGCGCGACGCTCGGGCCGCTGGCGGCGGGGGCCATCACCATGGCGAGCCGCCCGACGGAGGTGGAGGGCAAGCCCGGCCGCATCTTCACCCTGAGGGCGGCGGACGGGCGGCTGCAGGTCGGCCCTATCCGCATCGGCCTTCCCACCATCGTTCCCTGACGGCGCTCCCATGACCGCGACGACATCGACCGGCGGGAGGGGCGCCAGCCCCGCGGCAGTGCGCGGCACGCGCACCGAGGAACTCCAGACGCGGCTCGCCGAGGCCATCGTCACCGGGCGGCTGAAGCCGGGGGCGGCCCTCGACGAGGTGCAGATCGCCGCCGAATACGCGGTGTCGCGAACCCCCGTGCGCGAGGCGCTGCGCCAGCTCTCCGCCTCGGGCCTCGTCGAGATCCGGCCGCATCGCGGCGCGGTCGTGGCGAAGCCCGATCACGCGCAGCTGCGCGACATGTTCTCGGTCATGGGGGAGCTGGAGGCGCTCAGCGCCGGCCTCTGCGCCGCTCACATGAACCGGGCCGAGCGCACCGCGCTGGAGGACCTGCACCAGTCCATGGCTGGCCTCGTGCGGGCCGGCGACCTCGACGCCTACAGCGCGGCGAACATCGCCTTCCACGTCGGCATCTATCGCGGCTCGCACAACTCCTACCTCGCCGAGCTCGCCTCGGCGACGCGCCGGCGTCTCGCCCCCTTCCGGCGTGCGCAGTTCGAAGGCCGTGATCGCCTGGCGCGGTCGCACCAGGAACACACCCTCGTGGTGCAGGCGATCCTGAGGGCCGACAGCGCCCGTGCCGCGGCCGCCATGCGGGAGCATATCGGGCTCTCGGCGCGTGCCTGGGACGACCTGTCGCGGACGACAAACGACGCCTCCTGACGGGCAATTGCGTAAAATATGTGCAATAATGCCGTCCGCTTAGGCCATTGCATACAATAGGTCGCCTGCTTCGTCCGATGGCGACACTCGGCCGCGCGGGCGCTTTTTCTGCGCGTTGCCAATCGCTTGCCACCCCGGACCACGCGGAGAGATGTGGAACCGCCTCCCGCCCTCAACCGAGTGCCGGTCTTGGCATGGGCATTGCGACAGAACCTGCGGACGAGCAGGACCCATGCACAGCGAAAGCGCACCGACCATCGCCGATCTCCACGCCGCCTATGCCGGCGGAACGCCCGCCGCGGCGACGGTGGCGGCCGTCTACAGGCGCATCGCGGCCGTGGACGATCCCGGCATCTTCATCCACCTGCGGCCGGAGGCGGACCTTCTGGCGGAGGCCGCGGCGCTGCCGCCCTTCGATCCCGCCCGCTTCCCGCTGTGGGGGATACCCGTCGCGGTGAAGGACAACATCGACGTCGCCGGCCTGCCGACCACGGCGGCCTGCCCGGCCTTCGCCTTCGTGCCGGACCGCTCGGCGACCGTCGTCGAGAAGCTGGTGGCGGCGGGCGCCCTCGTCGTCGGCAAGACCAATCTCGACCAGTTCGCCACCGGCCTCGTCGGCGTGCGGTCGCCCTATCCGGTCCCGCGCAACGCCTTCGATCCGGCGCGCGTACCGGGCGGCTCCTCCTCGGGCTCGGCGATCGCGGTGGCGCAGGGGATCGTGCCCATCGCGCTCGGCACGGACACGGCCGGCTCGGGCCGCGTGCCCGCCGGCCTCAACGACCTCGTCGGCCTGAAGCCCTCGCTCGGGGCCCTCTCCACCCGCGGCGTCCTGCCGGCCTGCCGCACGCTCGACTGCGTCTCCGTCTTCGCCCGCACGGTGGACGACGCCTTCGCGGCCTTCGCCGTGATGCGCGGCTTTGATGCCGAAGACGCCTATTCGCGGCCGGCGCCGGAGACCCTGCGCGGCGACGCCCCGGCGATCACCCGCCTCGGCGTGCCGCGGGGCGCGGACCGCCTGTTCTTCGGCGACCAGGCCATGGCCAAGGCCTATGACGCTGCGCTCGGCATCGCCACGCCGCTCGCCGGCCAGGTGGCGGAGATCGACCTTACCGCCTTCTTCGACGTGGCGAAGCTCCTTTACGAGGGCCCTTGGGTGGCCGAGCGCCATGCCGCCATGCGGTCCTTCCTCGCCACCAACGCCGACGACGTGCATCCGGTGACGCGCCGGATCGTCGGTGCCGCCGAGCGCTTCTCCGCCACCGACGCCTTCGAGGGCCTCTACCGGCTGGCGGCGCTGAAGCGGGCGACCGAGGGCGTCTGGGAGAGGGTGGAGGCGCTGGTGGTGCCGACGGCGCCCGTCTTCCCGACCCTCGCCGAGCTGGAGGCCGACCCGATCGGCCCCAACAGCCGGCTCGGCACCTACACCAACTTCGTCAACCTGCTCGACCTCGCGGCCCTGTCGGTGCCGGGACCGTTCCGCGCCGACGGCCTGCCGGCCGGCATCACGCTGATCGGTCCCCGGGGGAGCGACGCGG
>NZ_JBQVQL010000080.1:0-21104 GCF_052440005.1 Phreatobacter sp. | reverse complement strand
GGCCAGCGCCAGGCCCATCGCGTCTTCGCCGGCGTCGCGCGCCTCCTGCACGGCGGCCTTCGCCGCCGCCAGGGCCGCCTCGAGCGCCGCCATGCCCTCTGCCGTCACGAGATTCGGGTGCGGCGAGATGGGCCTGTCCTGCAGGTTGGCCTCGGTGCCGTCGCGGTCATTCTCTTTCGTGAAGGCGACGCTCATGGCGGACGGCCTCCTTTCCTGTCATGGGTGGACGGACGGGTGGGCGGACCCTGCGCCTGCCGCCGGGCCTCGCCTCTCCCCTGCAGATGGCGTCCCGGGGGCGGCGCTGCAACCTTGACACCCCGGCCCCGGCACCGTATAGCCCGCGCCTTCTCTTCTTCGACGCGCCGTCCGTCGGGTCCTCCGATCCCAGGCGCTCGTCCCATCCGAGGATCGCCGCCATGAAGGTCCGCAATTCGCTGAAGTCCCTGCGTGGTCGCCATCGCGACAACCAGATCGTGCGCCGCAAGGGCCGCGTCTACGTCATCAACAAGACCCAGAAGCGCTTCAAGGCGCGGCAGGGCTGAGGCCGGCTCACGCCGCCTCCCGGGCGAACCGGCGCGGCTCACGACGTCGTCATCGACCCGACATTGACCGTCGGCGCATCGTGGCCCACCTTGGCGGCATGATGCGCGCGGCGGTTTTTCTTTGCCTCCTCCTGTTCGGTGCCTCGCCGCTTGCGGCGCAGGTCACCGGCCCGACGCCGCCCGCCGCCACGCCCGAGGCGGCGCCGGCGGCATCGAACGCGCCGCCGCCCTCCTTCGCCTCCGAGCGCGCCCGCCGCCTCGACGAGCTCTACAGCCGCCTGCGCGAGGCCGACGGCGCCCGCCAGGCGCGCGCCATCGAGGCGCAGATCGGCATGCTCATGGCGCAGTCCGGCTCGGACACGGCCGACCTGCTGATGGCCCGCGCCCAGCAGGCGATGCAGCAGCGCCAGGCAGACCTCGCACTGTCGCTGCTCGATTCGGTCATCGACATGTATCCGGAGACGGTGGAGGCCTGGAGCCGTCGCGCCACCCTCCACTTCGGCCGCCGCGAGCTCGGCCGCGCCCTCACCGACATCGAGCACGTGCTGCGCCTCGAGCCGCGCCATTATGGCGCGATGGTCGGCCTCGGCATGATGCTGCAGCAGCTCGGCGAGGACAAACAGGCGCTCGCGGCCTTCAAGAAGGCGATCGAGATCAATCCGCATATCGAGCGGGTGCCGCAGATCATCCAGCGCCTGCAGCCGAAGGTCGACGGCGTCGAGCTCTGACGCGCCGATCCGCCGCCGCTCCGGCGGCGTAAAATCCGCCATGGCCCTTTTCTCGACCCTCGCTGCCGCCGCCGCCGTCCCGGCCGCCCTCGCCGGGTGGACGGGCTTCAGCGCCCGCGCCATTTCCCGCGCCTTCCCGCCGGAGGGCCGCTTCGTGCCGACGCGGGCGGGTCGGATGCACGTGATCGACAGCGGCGAGGGCGATGTGCCGGCGCTCTTCCTCCACGGCGCCTCCGGTTCCGCGCTCGCCTGGCGGCCGGCCCTCGGCGACCGGCTGGTGTCCCTCGGCCGCACGCTGCTGGTCGACCGGCCGGGCCACGGCTTCTCCGAGCGGCAGGCGGGACGCGCCGCAGCGTTGCTCGATCACCAGGCCGGAGCCCTTGTCGATGCAATGGACGCCCTCGGCGTCGCGCGGGCGGTGGTTGTCGCCCATTCCTGGGCCGGGGCGCTGGCCTGCCGGCTCGCTCTCGACCACGGAGACCGCGTCGCCGGCCTCGTGCTGATCGCGCCGGCGACCCATCCCTGGCCAGGTGGCGTGCACTGGTACTACCGGGTGGCGGCGCACCCGGTTGCCGGGCCGCTCTTCGCCTGGACCCTCGCCCTGCCTGCGGGCCAGGCGCTGATGGCGCGCAGCATCGCCGG
The DNA here is from genome assembly GCF_052440005.1 of Phreatobacter sp. Lineage (GTDB taxonomy): Bacteria > Pseudomonadota > Alphaproteobacteria > Rhizobiales > Phreatobacteraceae > Phreatobacter. The sequence continues at coordinate 19,192 of NZ_JBQVQL010000080.1, read as the reverse complement.
CGTCTTCAGCCCGCAGCCGATCGGAGCGGACTATGCGGAGAGCGCGGGCATCCCCCTGGTGCTCAGGCCGGCGCAGTTCATGGCCAACGCCGAGGACGTCGCCGGGCTCCTTGCCCAGGTCCAGGAGCAGGCGCCGCGCTATGGCGACATCACCTGCCCGGTGACGGTGATCTCGGGCGACAAGGACGGGGTCGTCTGGACCCATCTCCATTCCCTGGGCCTCGCCCGCGACGTCCCGCAGACGAAGCTGATCGTGCTCCCGGACGTCGGGCACGGCCCGCACCATGCCGAGCCGGACCAGGTGACGGATGAAATCCGGGCGCAGCAGGAGACGGCGGCGCAGGGGGCGCAGGTGCGCGTCGGCAGGCCCGCTGCGTCCTAGTCGTCGGCCGCGTCGGCCCCGACGAAGGCGATGCGGAGCATGTTGGTGGCGCCGGGTGTGCCGAGCGGCACGCCGGCCACCACGATGATGCGCTGGCCGGGCTTGGCGAAACCGTCCTGGAAGGCGAAGCGGCAGGCGCGGCTGACCATGTCGTCGAGGTCGCGGGCGTCCTGGGTGACGACGCAGTGAACGCCCCAGAGGAGGGCGAGGCGGCGGGCCGTGGCGATCTTCGGAGTGAGGGCGATGGTGATCGGCTTCGGCCGCTCGCGGGCGACGCGCAGGGCCGTCGAGCCGGACATGGTCCAGCAGACGATGGCGGAGAGGTCGAGGGTCTCGGCGATGTCGCGGGCGGCGAGGGCGATGGCGTCGGCGCCGGTAGCCTCCGGCTCGGCGCGCTGGCCCTGGATGACGGCGCGATAGGTAGGGTCGCCCTCCACCTCCTCGGCGATGCGGTTCATCATCGAGACCGCCTCCACCGGATACTGGCCGGCGGCGCTCTCCGCCGAGAGCATGATGGCGTCGGCGCCCTCGAAGACGGCAGTGGCGACGTCGGAGACCTCGGCGCGGGTCGGCACCGGCGCGGTGATCATGCTCTCCAGCATCTGGGTGGCGACGACCACGGGCTTGCCGGTGCGGCGGGCCTGGCGGGTAATCTGCTTCTGGATGCCGGGCACCTTGGCCATAGGCATCTCGACGCCGAGATCGCCGCGGGCGACCATCAGGGCGTCGGCGATGTCCATGATCTCGGCGAGGCGGGCGACGGCCTGGGGCTTCTCGATCTTGGCCATGACGGCGGCGCGGCCGCGCGCCACCTTCTTCACCTCCGCGACGTCCTCGGGCCGCTGCACGAAGGAGACGGCGATCCAGTCGACGCCGGCGTTCAGCGCCGCGTCGAGGTCCGAGCGGTCCTTGTCGGTAAGGGCAGAGACCGGCAGGTCGGTATCGGGCAGGCTGACGCCCTTGCGGTCGGAGAGCTTGCCGCCGACGACGACGCGGCATTCGGCGCGGGTCGGCGTGCACTTCACCGCCTGGAGCGTGACCTTGCCATCGTCGAGGATGAGGCGATGGCCGGGCTCGAGGGCCGCGAGGATCTCGGGATGGGGCAGGTGGACGCGGGAGACGTCACCCGGCTTCTTGTCGGAATCCAGCACGAAGGCGGCGCCGTTCGCGAGCGTCACCGGGCCGTCCTTGAAGGTGCCGACGCGCAGCTTCGGTCCCTGGAGGTCGGCGAGGATGCCGATGGGCCGCTGCTGCTCATGCTCGATGGAGCGGATCGTCTCGACGAACTCGCGCAGCTTGTCGTGCGGCGTATGGCTCATGTTGATGCGGAAGACGTCGGCCCCCGCGGCGAACAGCGCGGCGATCTGGTCGCGGGTCGTCGACGACGGCCCGAGGGTGGCGAGAATCTTGGTCCGGCGCTGGCGTCGCATGTGTCTGATGGTCTCCCTTCCGCCGATCCTAGACCGGTTCGCACGCGGGGCGCGAGAGGGGCGGGCCAGGGATGGTGGGGCGGGCGGCCTTCGGCCGGCGCTCAGGCGTGGCCGGATTCGCTCGACAGCATGGCGGGATCGATGCCGATCTTGCGCATGGCGCGCTCGTATTTCGTCTCGACGTCGGGGCCGAAGATGAGATCCGGATCGGCCGGGCAGTGAAGCCAGCCGTTGGACTGGATCTCGTTCTCCAGCTGGCCGGCGCCCCAGCCGGCATAACCGAGCGCCAGGATGGCGTTGGCCGGACCGTCGCCTGTCGCCAGCGCCTTGAGGATGTCGAGAGTGGCGGTCAGGCAGATCCCCTCGTCGATGGGGAGGGTCGAGTTCTCGATGTAGAAGTCGGAGGAATGGAGCACGAAGCCGCGGCCGGTCTCGACCGGGCCGCCGCGCAGGACGCGGATGGAATCGACCCGTTCGGGCAGCATGATCTTCTGCGCCTCGGGGATGATGTCGAGCTGGACGAGGAGGTCGGAGAAGGCGAGGTTGGTCGCGCTCTGGTTGACGACGATGCCCATGGCGCCGTCGGAGGAATGGGCGCACAGGTAGATCACGGTCCGCGAAAACCGCTCGTCGCGCATGGTCGGCATGGCGATGAGCATCTGACCGTCGAGATAGCCGCGGACGCTGTCGCGCCCTCCACGTCGAGGATTTGCTGCCATGCCCCACGCTAACCCGGAACGGTCCCGAATGCCACCCTCCGGGGCGTCCTGAGCCCTGCGGGATATGCATCTTCAACGGAACGTCAGTGGCCAAGAGGGGTTCCGAGGCGTACATGAAACGGATGCTGGACCGCCGCGCCCTCGTCTCCGCACTGGCCCTGGCGGCCGCGGTCACGCCCGTCGCCGCAGCGCCGTCGGCATCCTCCTGGTCACGTGATTCGAAGTCGGCCGTGCGTCTGGTGCGCGGCGGGTTCGACGGCAAGGTTCACCGCGCCGGTGTGGAGATCACGCTGGATCCGGGCACCAAGACCTACTGGCGCACGCCGGGCGATTCGGGCGTGCCCCCCGCCTTCGACTGGGCGGGCTCCGACAATGTCGCGGATGTCGCAATCGCCTGGCCGGCGCCCATGCGCTTTCCCGACGGCAACGGCTTCTCCATCGGCTACAAGACCTCGGTGATCTTCCCGCTGACGGTCACGCCGAAGACGCCCTCGCGTCCCGTGCGGCTCGTCCTCAAGCTCGACTACGCCGTCTGCGACCAGATTTGCATTCCCGCCAAGGCGGCGGCGAACCTCACGCTTTCTCCAGGTCCCGCCGATCCGGCGATGGCGGCAGCGCTCGCCGGCTTCGAGGCGCGGGTGCCGCGGTCGCAGGCCGAGGGACTGTCGCTGGCCCTGGAGAGCGTCGAGCGCGGCGGCGAGCACCCGGTGCTCGTGCTGCGCGCCGGCGTGGATGCCGCTGTCGCGGCCGACCTCTTCGTCGAGGGGCCGGACAGCCGCTGGGTGCTGCCGCTCCCCGAGCCGGTGGATACGGCGGGGGCCGAGCGGCGCTTCCGGCTCGTCATGGACGGCGTGCCGCGTGGCACCGAGCCGCTGGGCCAGGAACTCACCTTCACCCTCGTCTCCGGGGCGCGTGCGCTGGAGGCGCGGCTGACGCCGCGGTGAGATGACACCGCCCACCCTCGACGCCCGGCGGGCGAGGGACTAAGTGTGGTGGGCTTTTCCGCGCGGCATCGGGCCGCGGGTTCCACGCGCAATTCTCAGGAGTTCCCCATGACGATCCAGGTCGGCGACAAGCTGCCGGAAGCGACTTTCCGCACGATGACCGCGGACGGCCCTGCCGCGCGCACCACCGCTGAGGTCTTCGCCGGCAAGACCATCGTTCTCTTCGCGGTGCCGGGCGCCTTCACGCCCACCTGCCACAAGAACCACCTGCCGGGCTTCGTCGCGTCCTTCGACGCCATCAAGGCCAAGGGCGTCGACGCCATCTACGTGACCTCGACCAACGACGTCTTCGTGCTGGACGCCTGGCAGAAGGCGACGGGCGCGGTGGACAAGGTCGGCATCCTCGCCGACGGCAGCGCCGACTTCGCCAAGGCCGTGGGCCTGGAGAACGACATGTCGGGCTTCGGCATGGGCATGCGCACCAAGCGCTATTCGATGATCGTCAAGGACGGCGTCGTGACGTCGCTGAACATCGAGGACGGTCCGGGCAAGGCCGACGTGTCGGGCGCGGAAGCCCTCTTGAAGCAGCTCTGAGCCACACGGCCGGGTCGCCCGGCCGAGCCCGTCTTTCATGAAGCGCCGCCCCGGCCGGAAGGCCGGGGCGGCGTCGTCTTGTTCAGAAGCCGAGGGCGCCGATCGCGCCGAGAAGACCGATACCGACCAGCGGAACGCCGGCACGCATGGCATAGGACGGCACACGGACAGGCAGACGCTGGCGGAGGCGCTCCACGAGCCGGCCGGCCCGGCGGAAGGTGCGCAGCGGCAGGGTCACGAGGGCCGGCAGGCTGTCGCGGCAGATGGCGTGCTTGCGCACGTAGTGGGGCACATGCCACGTCGCCCAGGTCCCCGCGCGGAACAGGGCGGCATCGCCCGGCTTCAGGACGCGTTCGGGCGCGCCGTCGCCGGAGACGACGACCTCTCCCTCGATAATGTGGACGATTTCGTCGCCGCCGAAATACCAGCGGAAGGTGCCGGCCGTGCAGTCCCAGACCATGGCGGAGGTGGTGCCGTCGGTGGAATCCGACCAGTGGCGGCAGCGGGCGACGGGGCGGCCCTCCAGGACCCATTCGGGGCGGATCGGGGCGGCGTCGAGGTCGAGATCGGCGAGGCTCGCGGCGGAGAAGGGCGGCCGGCTCATGGTCGTCTCCTGTGTCAATCCGGGACGTGTCCCCCGGTCGAAACAGGCTGTTGCAAGAGGTCTGCCGATTCTCACGCGCGCGTGATCAGCGGCTGCCGGGCTTGAAGGGCGCCATGCCCTCGCGGGCGAGCTCATCGGCCCGCTCGTTCTCGGGATGGCCGGCATGGCCCTTCACCCAGTGCCAGGTGATCTGGTGCAGGTCGGCGACGTCATCGAGCCGCTGCCAGAGTTCTGCGTTCTTGACCGGCTTCTTGTCGGCGGTCTTCCAGCCGTTGCGCTTCCAGCCGTGGATCCAGGTCATGATGCCGTTCTTCACGTACTGGCTGTCGGTGTGGAGATCGACCTGGGACGGGCGCTTCAGCGCCTCGAGCGCGTTGATGGCGGCCATCAGCTCCATGCGGTTGTTGGTGGTCACCGCCTCACCGCCGTTCAGCTCCTTCACCGTCTCGCCATAGCGCAGGATGGCCCCCCAGCCGCCGGGACCGGGATTTCCGGAACAGGCACCGTCGGTGAAGATCTCGATGCGGTGGGGGGCCGGTTTCACCAGGCTGTTCATGCGAGGCCATATTCGGTGGGAGAGGCGACCTTCTGATGGAAGCGCAGCTTCTTCAGATATTCGATCGGGTCCTTCGGCGTGACGACGGCCCCCGGCGGGACGTTCAGCCAGTCGACGAGGCGCGTGAGGAGGAAGCGCAGCGCCGACCCGCGGGCGAGCAGCGGCAGGGCCGCCGTCTCCTCCCCACTCAGCGGACGCACCGCCTGATAGGCCGCGATCATGGCCGAGCCCTTGGCGAAGTCGAACTCGAAATCGGGCGAGAAGCACCAGGCGTTGAGGCAGATGGCGAGGTCGTAGGCGAGGAGGTCGTTGCAGGCGAAGTAGAAGTCGATAAGGCCCGACAGCGCATTGTTCAGGAAGAAGACGTTGTCGTTGAACAGGTCGGCGTGGATGACGCCGGCCGGCAGCGTCTTCGGCCAGCTCCGCTCGCAATGGTCGAGCTCGGCGGCGATGGTGGCGGCAAGGCCTGGCGCGACCGTGTCGGCGCGCTCGCGCGCCTTCTCGTAGAGCGGCCGCCAGCCCGGCACGGACAGGGCGTTGACGCGGGTGAGCGCGAAGCCCTGGCCTGCGAGGTGCAACTGGGCGAGGGCCCGGCCGACGGCGGCGCAATGGTGGACCTGCGGGCGGCGGATCCACATCCCCTCCAGAAAGGTGACGATGGCGGCAGGCCGCCCGGCGAGCTCGCCGAGGGTGGCGCCGTCCTTCATCCGCACCGGCTGCGGGCAGGTGAGGCCGCGCGCCGCGAGATGCTCCATGAGGCCGATGAAGAAGGGCAGGTCGGCGGGATCCACGCGCTTTTCGTAGAGCGTCAGGATGAAGCTGCCGGCAGTGGTATGGAGCAGGAAGTTGGTGTTCTCGACACCCTCGGCGATGCCCTTGAAGGACAGGAGCTCCCCGATGTCGTAGCGCGCGAGATGGGCCGAGAGCTCCTCGGCGGTGACATCGGTATAGACGGCCATGGCAGGTCTCAGTCGTTCCTCAGCGGTGTCGTCCAGTCGGGCTGGGCGACGAGATCACGCCAGGCCGAGCCGATCGGCTGAAGCGTGACCCATGTCTCGGCGAGTTTCCCGCCATCGATACGATAGGACTGAAACCCCGCGCGGGTCGCAACGACCCCGGTCGCCGAATCGGTCCAGCGCATCGTGAAGCGGTACCATGCCCGATCAGCCTGGAAGGCGTGATCGTAGACGAGAATGCGAATATCCGGCCTGGCCGAGCGCAGCGCAGCGAGTTCGGCCGCATAGGCTTCGCGGGTTACGACCCGGTCCCCCGCCTCATCGTGGCGAAGGTAAGTGGGCGCGACACAATCGGGCACGAGGTCGAAGCGTCCTTCATGCCAGACTTGCTCCCAGCGATTGAATAGGCCGGTGAGATCCAGGTTGTTCTTCATCGGGAGCGTCCACAATTCAGGCGGCGATCGCGATCCGGAGCGCGCGGACGAGTTGGAACCCGCGTCCCATGGCTCAGGCCGCCGCGTCGGGACGCAGCTGGCGGGGCAGGGGGAAGAAGACGCTCTCGTCGGCGGTGGAGACGGTCTCGACCGACACGGTGTAGCGCTCGGCGAAGGCCTCGATGATCTCCTCCACCAGCACTTCCGGGGCCGAGGCGCCGGCGGTGATGCCGAGGGACGCAATGGCGCCGAAGCGGCTCCAGTCGATGTCGGCGGCGCGCTGCACGAGGTCGGAGACGGCGCAGCCCTCGCGCTCGGCCACTTCCCGCAGGCGCTGAGAGTTGGACGAGTTCGGCGCGCCGACGACGATCATCGCCTCGACCAGCGGGGCGACGCGCTTCACCGCCTCCTGGCGGTTGGTGGTCGCATAGCAGATGTCTTCCTTGTGCGGACCGACGATGGCCGGGAAGCGCTGGCGCAGGCACTCGACGATCTCGCGGGTGTCGTCCACCGACAGGGTGGTCTGCGTGACGAAGGCGAGGGCCTGGTCGTCGCGCGGCGTGAAGGCGCGGGCGTCTTCCAGCGTCTCGATCAGCGTCACCGCGCCCGGCGGCAGCTGGCCCATGGTGCCGACCACTTCCGGGTGCCGGGCATGGCCGACGAGGACCACTTCGCGGCCGCGGCGGTGGTGGATCTCCGCCTCGCGATGGACCTTGGTGACCAGCGGGCAGGTGGCGTCGATGGCAAGGAAGTTGCGGTCCTGCGCGGCCGTCGGCACCGATTTCGGTACGCCGTGGGCCGAGAAGATGACGGGAGCCGCGGTATCGGGAATCTCGTCCAGCTCCTCGACGAAGATTGCGCCCTTGGCCTTGAGGCCGTCGACGACGAAGCGGTTGTGGACGATCTCGTGGCGCACATAGACCGGTGGGCCGTAGAGCTTCAGCGCCTGCTCGACGGCATCGATGGCGCGCACGACACCGGCGCAGAAACCGCGCGGCGAACACAGGAGGATGGTGAGCGGGGGCTTCGTCAAGCAGCTCTCCGGATCGGGATGTCCCGGTTTCGGGTGAAGCGCCGCGCCTGTCAAGGCGAGGCCGTCAGGCGGCCCTCGCGACCTGGGGACGCGGCCGGCGCACGCGGCGGAAGACGGCGACGATTTCATGCCGGGTGCAGGGGATGGCGCCTAGCGCGATAGCGCGGCGGCGCTCGAAGCCGGTGAGGTCGTAATGGGGGGCGCTGGTCTTCGGCGGACCCTGGTAGATCAGCCGGTGGACGCCCATGGCGCGGGCGAAACGGTGCAGCTCCTCCTCGGTGTCGGCGAGGAGGTGGCACCATTTCAGCCCCTGCCAGTCCCAGATCGGATCGTCCACATAGACCGCCACGGCCGGCCTCAGGCAGCGAGCAGGCCGGCGGAGCCGAGCGCGGCCTGCTGCCGCGCGGTCACGGCCTCCAGGCTGAAGCGGTCGATCTCCTCGTTGAACATCCGGTAGAAGTTGAGCTCCGCCTTCAGGTGCAGGAAGACGCCGCCGATGCCGATGGCCGCACGGTCCATGAGCACGAATTCCTGCGGGATGGTGACGGGCCCCTTCTCCTTCAGCGCCTTGTGGACGGTGAAGGCCTCGCGCCGGCCGTACTGGCCGGGGGCGACGCCGTCGGCGATGGAGCGCACGCGGTCGTCGAGCAGCGGTCCGTAGATGAAGCGCGCCCACATGTTGAGGATGTCGACCAGGTCACGGTTCAGGTTCTTGAAGCCCCAGGTCTCGTAGGCGTGGACGACGCGGGCCTCGTCGTTCTCCTCGAGGCCCTTGTAGAGGTCGATGACGGCGCCGATGAAGCGCGGCGGGAAGATGCGCACGCAGCCATAGTCGAGGAGGTTGATGCCGCCGGGTTCGCCGTCCTGCTCGAAGACGGTGTAGTTGCCGAGATGCGGGTCGCCGTGGATGACGCCGATGGCGGCGAAGGGGTGCCACCAGGCGCGGAACATGGCGGTGGCCAGCCGATTGCGGATCTCCAGCGTCTGGTCGACGTGGGACAGCATCTTGGTTCCGTCGAGCCAGGAGAGGGTGAGCAGCCGTCCGGTGGAGAGTTCGTGCCGGATCGTCGGCACGTGCACCAGTGGCTCGTCGGCGAGGACCTCCTGATAGAGCGCGGCGTGCTTGGCCTCGCGGCGGTAATCGAGCTCCTCGCGGACCCGGTCGCCGATCTCCTTGATGATCTCGCGGGTGTCGATGGCCGAATCCATGCGCCGCTGGATGGCGAAAAGCACCTCGAGCTGGGCGAGGTCGGCCTCCACCGCCGACTGCATGTCGGGATACTGGAGCTTGCACGCGAGCGCCATCCCGTCATGGGCGGTGGCGCGGTGGACCTGACCGAGGGATGCGGCGGCGGCGGGCATCTTGTCGAAGGTGGCGAAGCGCTTCTCCCAGTCGGCCCCCAACTCGGCCATCATGCGGCGCTTGACGAAGGCGGGGCCCATGGGCGGGGCTTCCGACTGCAGCTTCTGCAGTTCCTCGGCATATTCGGGCGGCAGCACCTCGGGAATGGTCGCGAGGAGCTGGGCGACCTTCATGATCGGCCCCTTGATGCCCCCAAGCGCCCGGGTGAGGTCGGCAGCGTTCTTCTCGCGGTTCAGGTCGGTGCCGAATAGCCGGGCGGCGGCGATGGAGGCGGCGGCACCGGCCACGTTCGTGCCGACGCGGGCATAGCGCGACAGGCGACCGGTCAGGCGATTGGCTTCGTCGTCGCGCGGCGGCATGCGGGCTCCCGGGGAAGAGGTGGAGAGCCTGAGATAGTGCGGCAGGTGCCGGGTTTCGAGGGGGCTCACGCTGGCGGGCGCTGCCAGCGTCTCACGGCGGCTCCTCAGCCGGCGTTCGCCTTCAGCTGCTCGATGAGCCCGTGGACGTCGCCGAGCACCCAGAGGTCACGCACCTTATCGCCCTCGAAGGTGAAGAAGGGGGCGCCGGCCCAGGCGACGTGCTTGCCGGTGGGGGCGAAGCCGAACATCTCCTGGCGGTGATAGCCGTGGAAGCGCAGGCGCCCGGCGACCTTGTCGCCCTGCTCGACGAGCTCGAGGATGTCGCTCGTGTAGCTGCCGAGCGCGCCCGTGACGAAGTCGACATAGCCGGCGAACTGCTCGTGGCCCACCAGCACCGGCCCCAGCGATCCCCGGAAGGTGAAGTCCGGGTGGAAGATGCCGGGGATCAGGCTCTTGTCCGCGTGGTCCCACATCTCCTTGTAGAAGCGGGTGACGACGGCGATCTGGTGGGACATCAGGCTTCCATCGCCTCCAGTTCGTCGATCAGGCGGGCGATCACGCCGAGGCCGCCCTGCCAGAAGGCGGGATCGCGCGCATCCAGCCCGAAGGGCGCCAGCAGTTCGGCATGGTGCTTGGTGCCGCCCGCCGAGAGCATGGCGAGGTAGCGCTCGGCGAAACCGGCATCGGCCTTCTCGTAGACGGCGTAGAGCGAGTTCACCAGACAGTCGCCGAAGGCGTAGGCGTAGACGTAGAAAGGCGAGTGGATGAAGTGCGGGATATAGGCCCAGAAGGTCTCGTAGCCCGGCTTCAGTTCGATGGCGGGACCGAGGCTCTCGGCCTGCACGCTCATCCAGGCGGCGGAGATCGCGTCGGCCGTCAGTTCGCCGTCGCGGCGGGCGGTGTGGATCTTCCGCTCGAAGGAATAGAAGGCGATCTGGCGCACCACCGTGTTGATCATGTCCTCGACCTTGGAGGCGATGAGCGCCTTCTTCTGGACGGGATCGGTGGTGGCTTTCAGGATCGCCTTGAAGGTCAGCATCTCGCCGAAGACCGAGGCGGTCTCCGCGAGGGTCAGCGGCGTCGGGGCCATCAGCGCGCCGTTGGGACCGGCGAGGACCTGGTGGACGCCATGGCCGAGCTCATGGGCGAGGATCATCACGTCGCGCGGCTTGCCCTGGTAGTTGAGCAGCACGAAGGGATGGGCCGAGGGGACGGTCGGATGGGCGAAGGCGCCCGGCGCCTTGCCGGGCCTGACGGGCGCGTCGATCCAGCCGTCGTCGAAGAAGCGCCGGGCGATGTTCGACAGCTCGGGCGAGAAGCCCGCATAGGCGGACAGCACCGTGTCGCGCGCCTCCGACCAGGGAATCGTGCGCTGCTCGACCTTCGGCAGAGGCGCGTTGCGGTCCCAGTGCGGCAGGGTCTCCTTGCCGAACCAGCGGGCCTTCAGCCGGTAGTAGCGGTGGGAGAGGGCGGGATAGGCCTCGCGCACGGCAGCCACCAGGGCGTCGACCACCTCGCGCTCGACCCGGTTGGCGAGGTGGCGGGAATCCGCCACGTCCTCGAAGCCGCGCCAGCGGTCGGAGATTTCCTTGTCCTTGGCGAGCGTGTTGGTGATGAGGGAGAAGGTGCGCAGGTTCTCGCCGAAGGTCGCGGCGAGCGCCTCCGAGGCCTTGCGGCGGTTGTCCGCGTCGGAATCCTGGAGGAGGTTCAGCGCCGGCTCCAGCGGCAGCTTCTCGCCGTCGATCTCGAAGCGCAGGCTCGCCATGGTCTCGTCGAACAGGCGGTTCCAGGCGGCGCGACCGGTCATGTTCTTCTCGTGGAAGAGCTTCTCGATCTGGTCGTCGAGCTGGAACGGCTTGTCCTTGCGGATGTCCTCCAGCCACGGCCGATAGCGGGCCAGCGGTTCGCGGCTGATGGCCTGGTCGAGCAGGGCATCGTCGATGCGGTTGAGTTCGAGGGTGAAGAACAGGAGGTGCGACGAGGTCGCGGTGATCTTCTCCTGGATGTCGCCGTAGAACTTCGCCCGCGCCGGATCGGTGGTGTCGCCGGCATAGACGAGCCCGGCATAGGAGGCGAGGCGGCCGAGCAGGTCCTCGAGCGCCTCGAAGCGCGTCACGGCCTCGGCGAGACCGGCGGAAGCGTCGGCGCCGCGCGCCATCTCCTCGAGGCGGCCCTTGTAGGCGCTCTCGAAGGCCAGCGCCTCGGTTTCGGCACGGTAGAGGTCGTCGCCGACGGCGGGCGCGTCCATGCCGGCGTAGAGCGCGGTCAGGTCCCATTCGGGAAGGGCGCCGAGCGCTTCCCCGCGCTTCTCGCGCGCGGCCGCGTTCTTCGAACCGGCGTCGCTGACTGAACGGCGCATGGATGCCTCCTGGCGGTCGAACCCTCGAGAGGCTGGTATGGGCAATGCCTCCGGCCGGATCAACGTGGCGGTTCGTCGAAAGGACGATCCGGGCCGCGGCCGTTGCCCGTGAGCAACGCCGGGCCGGGATACCGGAGGGCGAGGTCGGTGGAGCCCGGCCGTCGAGACCCTGCTGGCCGGGTCGTACCTGGCGGAAAGCAATGGTCGCCCCACGTTGAGATCACTCAGGGCGGGCCGAGCGTTCCCTCACCCCGCGGCGGCGAGGCGGGGAGCGGCGCGCTCGCCCTCGGCCAGCTTGCGAAAGCGCACGAGAGTGTAGACCCCGAGCGGGGCGACGCGGCGGCGCTCTGCCACCTCCACGCCGCCATGGGCTTCCGCCCAGGCCTGCAGGCGCTGGAAGGGGAATTCGGGCCTCAGGCCGAAGGTGTGGGCGTGGCGCGCGAACCAGCGCTCGACGGCGGCGGCGAGGCCGCGCTCCGAATAGAGGTGGTTGACGAGGATGATCTCGCCGCCGGGCTTCAGCACCCGGGCGCATTCGTCCAGCACGCGCTCGGGCCGCTCCACCAGCGTGATGACGAACTGCGCGACGACGCCGTCGAACATGGCGTCGGGATAGTCGAGGTGGTGGGCGTCCATGACGCGCACCTCCTTCACATGGGGGAAGGCGCCGGACGCCATACGCTCGCGTGCCTTGGCGATCATGGGCCCGGAGAGGTCGATGCCGTAGATCTCGTGGCTGGCGTCGTAGTCCTGGAAGGAGAGGCCGGTGCCGACGCCGACCTCCAGGATGCGGCTGCCGGTCTGCTTCACGGCGGCGGTGGCGGCGCGGCGGCCCTTCTCGAAGACGGGCCCGCAGACCGCGTCGTAGATGGGGGCCCAGCGGGCATAGGCCCGTTCCATGGTGTCGCGGTCGAGATCTCCGGCCATCCGGCGTCTCCCTCTGGCTCCTGAGCCCGCCCAACCCGAATCGGGCTACCGGGCCGGCAATCTCGCGAGCGCTAGCAAGGCTCGACGACGGTTCGACGACAGGCGGAGCGTCGCTTCGCCGCGCCTGTCACAAAAGCGCAAGGCGAATCTGGTCTTGCTCCCCGCGTCGAAGGATGAGCGGCCGGGAGCCGGACGATGGTGCAGAAGCGGCACAGGGCCATTTTCATCTCGGATGTCCATCTCGGCGCCCGGGGCTCGCAGGCGGCCCTCCTCATCGATTTCCTCCGGCACAACGACGCGGACGTGATCTACCTCGTCGGCGACATCGTGGATGGCTGGCAGCTGAAGCGCGGCTGGTACTGGCCGCAGGCCCACAACGACGTGGTGCAGAAGCTGCTCCGGACAGTGCGCAAGGGCAGCCAGATCTTCTACCTGCCCGGCAACCACGACGAGTTCATGCGCGACTATTTCGGCACCCATTTCGGCGGCATCGAGGTGATGGACCAGGTCGTTCACGAGGCGGCGGACGGCCGGCGCTTCCTCGTCATCCACGGCGACGCCTTCGACGTGGTGGTGATGCACGCCCGCTGGCTCGCCCATCTCGGGGACTGGGCCTATGACGCCGCGCTCTACTGCAACCGCTGGCTCAACTTCGTGCGCCGGCGCATGGGCCTGACCTACTGGTCGCTGTCGGCCTGGGCGAAGTTCAAGGTGAAGAAGGCGGTGAACTTCATCGGCGCCTTCGAGGAGGCTCTGGCGACGGAGGCGCGGCGGCAGAAGGTGGACGGTGTCATCTGCGGGCATATCCACCACGCCGCCATTAAGGACCAGGCGGGCATCCGCTACATGAACTGCGGCGACTGGGTGGAGAGCTGCACGGCCCTGGTGGAGGGCTATGACGGCCGCTTCGAAATCATGCGCTGGACCGAACTGGTGGCCGCGCCGGCCCTCGTCGAGGCCGAGAGCCAGGAGCCCGATCTCCCCGTCGCCCTGCCGGGCCGCTCGCGGGTGAACGCCTGACCGGGAGGGCCCGATGCGTCTCGCCATCGCCACCGACGCCTGGGCGCCGCAGGTCAACGGGGTGGTGCGCTCGCTCACCGAGACCGCCGCGGCGCTGGCGGGCCTCGGCGTCGAGGCCGCGTTCGTGACGCCCGAGGGCCTGCCGACCTGGCCGCTGCCGACCTATCCGGACATCCGCCTGGCGATCGGCGCGGGACCCGCCATCGCCGCCCGCCTCGACGCCATGGCGCCGCAGGCGCTGCACATCGCGACGGAAGGGCCGGTCGGCCATGCGGCGCGGCGCTGGGCCCTGGCGCGGGGGCTCGCCTTCACCACGAGCTACCACACGCGCTATCCCGAATATGTGCGCGCCCGGGCGCCGATCCCGGAGGCGCTGACCTATGCCTGGCTGCGCCGCTTCCACGGCGCCGCGACGCGCACGCTGGTGCCGACCGAGACGATGCGGCGGGAGCTTGCCGGCTGGGGCTTTGCCAACCTCTCCCTGTGGTCACGCGGCGTCGACACCGCCCTGTTCCGGCCGCGCCAGGGCGCGCGCCTCGACCTGCCCGGCCCCATCATGCTCAGCGTCGGCAGGCTGGCGGTGGAGAAGAACATCGAGGCCTTCCTCTCTCTCGAGCTGCCGGGGACGAAGGTCGTGGTTGGCGACGGACCGCAGCGCGCGGAACTGGAGCGCCGCTTCCCCGAGGCGGTCTTCCTCGGCGTGAAGACCGGCGAGGACCTCGCCGCCACCTATGCAGCAGCGGACGTCTTCGTCTTCACCAGCCGCACCGACACCTATGGCAACGTCATGCAGGAGGCGATGGCCTCGGGCGTGCCGGTGGCGGCCTTCCCGGTGCCCGGACCGCTCGACGTCATCACCGATCCGACGGTGGGGGTGCTCGACGAGGACCTCGCCGCGGCGATCGCCGGCGCCCTCCGTCTCGACCGCCCCGCCTGCCGCGCGGTTGCCGAAACACGCACCTGGGAGGCCGCGGCGCGGCAGTTCGCGGCGGCGCTCGCCCCCTTCGACGCGGCGGTGCGTGCCGCCTGATCCGTCCGGGGGCAACGCGTTAGAGCGGCGTTAACCGGCCCTTAAGCGGCACCCACCACCCTCTCCCGAATCGAGACATCCGCATCCCCGGGAGTGCATGCCGTGACGACCATCCTCATCTGCGACGACGATCCGGTTCAGCGCCGTCTGGTGGAGGCCATGGTCCGCAGGTTCGGCTATGAGCCGCGCCTGTGCGAGAACGGTGAACAGGCGCTGCAGCTGCTCGTCGCCGAGGGCGATTCGATCGACCTCGTGCTCCTCGACCTCGTGATGCCCGAGCGCGACGGCATGGGCGTGCTGGCCGCCATGCGCGAGGAGGGCATCGTCAAGCCGGTCATCGTCCAGACCAGCCAGGGCGGCATCGACACGGTCGTCAACGCCATGCGCGCCGGCGCCACGGACTTCGTGGTCAAGCCGGTGGGCGCCGAGCGCCTCGCCGTCTCCATCAAGAACGCCCTGAAGACCGAGGCCCTGGTCGCCGAGGTGCAGCGCCTGAAGCGCAAGGCCGAGGGCACGCTCACCTTCAAGGACATCATCACCCGCTCGCCGCGGATGCAGCCGCTCCTGAAGATGGCCGAGAAGGCCGCCTCCTCCATGATCCCGGTGATGATCGAGGGCGAGAGCGGCGTCGGCAAGGAGCTGCTGGCGCGCGCCATCGCCGGATCGGGCGAGCGGCGCGCCAAGCCCTTCGTCGCGGTCAATTGCGGCGCCATCCCGCAGAACCTCGTCGAGAGCATCCTGTTCGGCCACGAGAAGGGCGCCTTCACCGGGGCCACCGACAAGCATACCGGCAAGTTCGTCGAGGCCCATGGCGGAACGCTCTTCCTCGACGAGGTGGGCGAGCTGCCGCTGGAGACGCAGGTGAAGCTCCTGCGCGCCATCCAGGAGGGCGAGGTGGACCCGGTCGGCGCCAAGCGCGCCGTCAAGGTCGACATCCGCATCATCTCGGCCACCAACCGCGACCTCATCCAGGCGGTGAAGGACGGGCGGTTCCGCGAGGACCTCTACTACCGCCTCTGCGTCTTCCCGATGACCCTGCCGCCCCTGCGCGAGCGCGCCGAGGACATTCCCGACCTCGTACGCCACTTCCTGGCGCGAATCGCGGCCGAAGAGGGCAAGCGCATCCGCGGCGTGCAGCCGGCGGTCTTCGGCCTGCTCGGCGCCTATCCCTGGCCCGGCAACGTGCGCCAGCTGGAGAACGCGGTGTTCCGCGCCGTGGTGCTCTGCGACGGGGACGAGCTCTCGGTCGCCGACTTCCCGCAGATCGCCGCCCAGGTGGACGGCTACGAGGTCGTCGTGCCGCTGGCGCCGCCCGCCGTCATCGCCTCGCCGTCGATCCAACCGGCGATCGCCAGCCAGCCCGCCATGATCGTGCCGGGCGCCTCGATCGCGCTGGTCGACGCCGCCGGCCATGTCCGGCCGATGGAGGCGATCGAGACCGAGGCGCTGAAGTTCGCCATCGACCACTACCGCGGGCAGATGTCGCAGGTCGCGCGCCGGCTCGGCATCGGACGCTCCACGCTCTACCGCAAGCTCAAGGATCTCGGCCTGGACGAGCCGGTTGACGCGGCGGAGGAGGTGTGACCGCAAATCCTCGCCGGGGCGATTTCCGCCGCGATGAAGCGAACGTGGGTTGATCGGGACCATCCCGCATGATCGAAAAACGACACGTGCAGAGGGGGGCGATCCGTGCCGGATTCGCCGCCAGGACCGAGGGGCTCACGATGCATTGGCGGTCGGCTTTCCTTGCTTGCGCCCTGATCGGTT
Organism: Phreatobacter sp.; assembly: GCF_052440005.1. Lineage (GTDB taxonomy): Bacteria > Pseudomonadota > Alphaproteobacteria > Rhizobiales > Phreatobacteraceae > Phreatobacter. The sequence continues at coordinate 2,715 of NZ_JBQVQL010000080.1, read as the reverse complement.
CGGGATCGCTGGCAACGGCCAAGGCCGATCCGGCGCAGCGTCTCGGCCTTGCCGACTGGGAGGTCGAGCAGGCCATTCCCCGCCCGCCGCTGGACGCGGTCGGCCCTGTCGCTGCGCAGGACTTCGGCCTCGCCTCGTTTCCGCCCTCGCCGATCCTCGCGGAGGCGCCGAACGCCGACGACGAGGCCCCCGAGACTGCGCGCGCCCCCGAGGTGCCGCAGCCGACCGAAGCCGACTTCGCCGCCATTCCGGACGATCCGCCGAGCCTCGTCGAGGACGGCCAGCCCGACCCCGCCATCACCGTCGAGCGCGTCGCCCAGCAGCTGCGCATCCTGCTGGCGCGGCCGGGCGGCGACCGGGCGCTGCAGCAGCAGCTCAACCCCTTCTATGCCGGGCGCGGCTACCAGCCGCTCTTCGTGCGCGACGGCATCGTCGGCGAGCGCGGCCAGGCGGCCCTGACGCGGCTCGGCCAGGCCGGCGAGGACGGGCTCGACCCCGCCGCCTACCGCATCCAGCTGCCCACCGGCCCGCGCACCGCGGAGAGCGTCGCCAGGCTGGAACTGGCGCTCGCCCGTGCGGTGGCGCTCTACGCCTCGCACGCCTCGGGAGGCCGGACCGACCCCAAGCGCCTGTCGGGCTATTTCGACGTGTCGCCGCCGCGGATCGAGACCACGACGGCCCTCGACACGCTGGCGCGCGCCGACAACGTCGCCGCCGCGATCGAGAGCTTCAACCCGCCCCATCCCGGCTTCCGCCGGCTGCGCGCCAAGCTCGTCGAAATGCGCGGCGAGCGCCGCGAGATGACCACCACCGAGGCGACGCGCCGCCACGCGCTGCGCGAGCGCGACCTCATCGCCAATCTGGAGCGCTGGCGCTGGCTGCCGCGTCAGCTCGGCGAGACCCACATCTGGGTCAACTCGACCGAGGCCGAGGTCAACGTGGTGCAGGGCTCGCAGGTCGTGCACAGCACCCGCGCCGTGGTCGGCCGGCCGGAGACCCAGACGCCGGTCTTCTCCGACACGATGAGCTTCATCGTGCTCAACCCCTCCTGGCACGTGCCGATCTCCATCGTGCGGCGTTCGATGCTCGGGCCCGCGAGCCGCAACGGCGGCGGCTACTTCGCCCGCCGCGGCATCCAGGTGACCCAGGGCGGCCGGGTGGTCGACGCCTCGACCATCGATTGGGCCTCGGCCAATGTCGGCCGCTACACCTTCCGCCAGCCCCCGGGCACGGCGAACGCGCTCGGCCGCATGAAGTTCATGTTCCCGAACCGCCACGCGATCTACCTGCACGACACGCCCTCGCGCGGCGATTTCGGCCGCTCCAACCGCACGCTCTCCAACGGTTGCGTCCGGGTGCAGAACCCGGAGGAACTGGCGTCGCTCCTGCTGGGCATCGCGCTTCCCGGCGAGAACTGGTCGATCGCGCGGATGCGCAGCCTCTATGGCGGCGGCGAGCGCTCGGTCCGGTTCCGCCAGACGATTCCGATCCATCTCGTCTACTTCACGATGACGGTGGATCAGTCCGGCTCGCTGGTTGAGCTTCCCGACGTCTACGGCCACAATGCGCGAGTCAGGGCCGCTCTCTCGGGGGGACGCGGTTAAGGGTCGATTGACCACGATGGCAACGGGGACGAGGGGGTTGGCATGATTTCGCCACTTTTCCTGCCTACCGGTCACGCATCCGTGAGCGGCATCGTGGTTGCCGATCCGTTGACGGAACTCAGGGTTCTTTAACCGATCCTGACGATGATACGTTCACCATGAGCCACGCCGGAAGGGCTCACGAACCGTCCTTCGTTCAACGATAGAGCCCTGTCATAGTGTCCTCAGCCCAACGATCAGTGCCTGGCCGTCTGTCGCGCATCACCCTGCGCACGGCCACAACCGTCGCCCTGGGCTTTGGCTTGCTCATCACCATCAGCAATTCGACGCAGACGGTCGTCGCCAACGGCGACACGCGCACGCTCTCGATGCTGCACAAGCACACGGGCGAGCAGATCCTCGTCACCTTCAAGCGCAACGGCCGCTATGACCAGGACGCGCTGAACAAGCTCAACTGGTTCCTGCGCGACTGGCGCCGCGACGAACCGACGCGGATGGATCCGCACCTCTTCGACGTGGTCTGGGAGGTTTACCGCTCGGTCGGCGCGCAGTCACAGATCCACGTCGTCTCCGCCTATCGCTCCGCCGGCACCAACGCCATGCTGCGCCGCCGCTCCCGCGCCGTCGCCCAGCAGTCGCGCCACATCAGCGGCCAGGCGATGGACTTCTATATCCCCGGCGCCTCGATGACCCGGGTCCGCGAGGCCGGCATGCTGCTGCAGCGTGGCGGTGTCGGCTTCTATCCCGGCTCGGCCAACCAGTTCGTCCACATGGACACCGGCTCGGTCCGCCACTGGCCGAAGGTGTCGCGCGACTATCTCGCCCGGCTGTTCCCCGACGGCCGCACGGTGCACATTCCCGCCGACGGCCGGCCGTTGGCCGGCTTCGACACGGCGCTCGCCATGGTCCGCTCGCGCGGCGGCACCGCCTCGCGCTTCTACAATTCGCGCGCCGACGAGAGCGCCACCTTCGACGACGACAGCGAGCGCGGCGGCGTGATCCGCCAGCGCGGCAATTCGATGGGGCTGTTCGCCGGCCTGTTCGGCGGTGGCGAGCAGCAGCAGCAGCGCCGCCCGGCCGCTGCGCCGCCGGCTCCCGCGCCGGTCCAGGC
>NZ_JBQVQL010000079.1:0-21741 GCF_052440005.1 Phreatobacter sp. | reverse complement strand
GCCCAGGGTCTGAGCCGCGAGGCCATCCTGGCCGCGACGCCGCGCGTCGGCATCGAGACGCCGCGCCTGAAGGGCTCGATCAACCTCGCCGGCGGCCGCGTCGACGACCTGGTCCTGACGACCTATCGCGAGACCATCCGCCGCGACAGCCCGAACGTGGTGCTTTTCGCCCCCGCCGGCTCGCCCATCGACGCGGTCCAGCACAAGCACCCGTTCTACGCCGAGTTCGGCTACGTCCCCGGTGCGGGCCAGACCGCCGCGGTGCCGAACGCCCAGACGGTGTGGACGCAGCAGGGCTCCGGCACGCTGACGCCCTCCACCCCCGTCACCATCACCTGGGACAACGGGCAGGGCCTGACCTTCCGCCGCACCTTCGAGATCGACGCCAACTACATGATCACGGTGAAGGACGGCGTCACCAATTCCGGCGCGGCCCCCGTCACGCTGCATCCCTTCGGCCTCATCTCCCGGCACGGCCTGCCGCAGACCTCGGGCTACTACATCCTGCACGAGGGCCTGATCGGCGTGTTCGGCGACAAGGGCCTGCAGGAGGTCGGCTACTCGGCCATCGAGACCGCCCGCACCCAGGCTTTCAAGGCGCGCGGCGCCTGGCTCGGCATCACCGACAAGTACTGGGCTGCTGCGCTGATCCCGGACCAGGCGGTGGAGACCGATTCCAGCTTCAAGTTCTTCCAGTCCGGCACGACCAAGTCGTTCCAGACCGACTTCCTCTCGCCCGCGGTCACCGTCGCGCCGGGCGCCTCCTCGGAGACCACCACGCGTCTCTTCGCCGGCGCCAAGGAGGTCCGCCTCGTCGACGGCTATGCCGACGGCCTGAAGATCGACCGCTTCGACCGCCTGATCGACTGGGGCTGGTTCTATTTCATCACCAAGCCGCTCTTCGTCGTCATGGACTGGATCTTCATCCAGACCGGCAACTTCGGCATCGCCATCCTGCTCGTCACGCTGCTCATCAAGGCGCTGTTCTTCCCGCTCGCCAACAAGAGCTACGCCTCCATCACCATGATGAAGAAGGTGCAGCCGGAGATGATGGCGCTGCGCGACCGCTATGCCGACGACAAGATGAAGCAGCAGCAGGAGCTGATGGCGCTCTACAAGCGGGAGAAGATCAACCCGCTGGCCGGCTGCTGGCCGATCCTCATCCAGATCCCGGTGTTCTTCGCGCTCTACAAGGTGCTGTTCATCACCATCGAGATGCGGCACGCACCGTTCTTCGGCTGGATCCAGGACCTCTCGGCACCCGATCCGACCTCGATCTTCAACCTGTTCGGCCTTCTGCCCTTCGCCGTGCCCGCCTTCCTGCTGATCGGCGTCTGGCCGATCATCATGGGCATCACGATGTGGATCCAGATGCAGATGAACCCGGCCCCGACGGACCCGATCCAGGCCGCGTTCTTCAAGTGGATGCCGATCCTCTTCACCTTCATGCTGGCCTCGTTCCCCGCCGGCCTCGTCATCTACTGGGCCTGGAACAACCTCCTGTCGGTGCTCCAGCAGGGCCTGATCATGCGCAAGTACGGCGTGAAGATCGAACTGTGGGACAACATGCGCTCGATGTTCGGAGGCGGGCCGGCCAAGCCCGCCGGCTGACGCCATGACCGCCGACGCCATCGAGGTCGGGCGCAAGCTCTTCGCCCGGCCCTGGACCTTCTGGCGCGGCACGCCGGACATGAAGCACCTGCCCCCGATGTCGGGGGTGGAGATCGCCTTTGCCGGCCGCTCCAACGTCGGCAAGTCGAGCCTGATCAACGCGCTGGTCGGCCAGAACGCCCTGGCGCGCACATCGAACACGCCGGGCCGCACGCAGGAGCTCAACTTCTTCCACGTGCCCTCGGACGAGGGGCCCGGCACCGGGCTCGTCGTCGTCGACATGCCCGGCTACGGCTTCGCCGCCGCACCGGAGGCGAAGGTGAAGGCCTGGACCAAGGTCATCCACGACTACCTGCGGGGCCGGCAGAACCTCGCCCGCGTCTATGTGCTCATCGATGCCCGCCACGGCATCAAGCCCGTGGACATCGAGGTTCTGGATGAGCTCGGCAAGGCGGCGGTGTCCTATCAGGTGGTGCTGACCAAGGCGGACCAGATCACCGACGCTGCTCTCGTCAAACTCAGGGCTGCGACGCTTGAGACCCTGAAGACGCGCGCTGCGGCCTTTCCGGAGGTCATCGCCACCTCGAGCCGCAAGGGCGAGGGCATTCCCGAGCTTCGCGCGGCGATCGCACAGGTGGCCGCCGAGCGGGCCTGAGTCGCTGCGCTCGGCATTTGCGCGGTGCGTCGTTAGTGCCTCGTCCAGACTGCGTATCGCTGCCGGGTGTCCTGCATCGGGCAGTGCGTCCTTGGAGGTTCGCTGCGCTCGCACCTCAGGATGTGGAAGCCCAGCCCATCGGCCGCGAGCCACGGCCTTGCGCCCGTCGTGCCATCCTGTCCCGCCTCATCCTGAGGTGCGAGCCCGGCGATGCGTCAGCATCGGCCGCGGGCGAGCCTCGAAGGACGCACTTGCCCGATGCAAGGCTCCATTCCTGCCTCGGACCATCCACGCCCGATGCAGGATCGAACGCCCCTCGCCCGCCCTTCTCAAGCCGGTCCGTGGCCGATAGTGTGCCGGCAACCGGGAGACAATCCCGATCCCGGGGCCCCCCGACGGGCGCCCCTTTCGACAAACGCCAGGGAGGCGACGTGACCATTGCCGTGCACCTGAAGGGTGTTTCGGTCGCATACGCCTTGGCGGGCGGCGGGAAATACGAGGCGGTCCAGCCGGTCGACCTGTCGGTTCGCGACGGCGAGTTCGTGGCGCTGCTCGGCCCCACGGGCTGCGGCAAGTCCACCCTCCTCAACATCGCCGCCGGGCTGATGCCGCCCTCATCGGGCACCTGCGACATCTTCGGCGAGCGCCTCTCGGGCCTCTGCGGCAAGGCCGGCTACCTCTTCCAGCAGGACGCGCTGATGCCGTGGAAGACGGCGGAGGACAACGTCGCCATCGGCCTCGAAGTCGGAGGCATGCGCCGGGCGGAGGCGCTGGAGCGGGCGCGGGCCATGCTCGCCAAGGTCGGCCTTGCCGCCTTCGGCGAGCGCTATCCTCACCAGCTCTCGGGCGGTCAGAAGAAGCGCGTGGCGCTCGCCCAGGTGCTGGTGCGCGAGCCGAAGATCCTGCTCATGGACGAGCCCTTCGGGCCGCTCGACGCCCAGACCCGCCTGATCATGAGCGAGCTGCTGCTCGACCTCTGGCAGCAGGACCGCAAGGCGGTGATGTTCGTCACCCACGACCTCGACGAGGCCATCGCCCTCTCCGATCGCGTGGTGGTGATGTCGGCGGGGCCGAGCTCCCGCTTCATCGGCGAGTTCGCCGTCGACCTGCCGCGGCCGCGCGACATCGCGGAGGTCAGGTCGGAGCCGGCCTTCCACCGCCTGCATTCCGAAATCTGGTCCTGCCTCAGAGACGAGGTGCGCAAGACCTATGGCCTGACCGACAAGGGGGCCGCATGACACCCATTTCCCGCCCGAAGCTCCTCGCCCTGCAGATCCTGGTCGCGGTGGCGGTGTTCCTCGTCTGGCACGTGGTCACCACCTGGTCGATCGTCGCCGACGTGAAGACCATGCGCTTCTTCTTCTCGACGCCGATCGACGTCTTCGCCCGCGTCTTCTCCATGTTCCTCGAGGGATCGGTCTACCGCCACCTGTGGATCACGCTGGTCGAGACCATCCTCGCCTTCGTCATCGGCGCCACCCTTGGCATCGTCATCGGCTTCTGGTTCGCCCGCAAACCCATCGTCGCCGCCGTCTTCGACCCCTATGTGAAGATGATGAACGCCCTGCCGCGCGTGGTGCTGGCACCGATCTTCGCGCTGTGGTTCGGCCTCGGCATCTGGTCGAAGGTCTGGCTCGGCGTCACGCTCGTCTTCTTCATCGTCTTCTTCAACGTCTACCAGGGCGTGCGCGAGGTGCCGCAGGTGGTGCTGGCAAACGCCCGCATGCTCGGCATGAACGAGCGCCAGCTCCTGCGCCACGTCTACTGGCCGGCGGCTCTGGCCTGGGTCTTCTCCTCGCTGCACACCTCGGTCGGCTTCGCCGTGGTCGGCGCGGTGGTGGGCGAATATCTCGGCTCGGCGGCAGGCCTCGGCTATCTCATCCACCAGGCCGAGGGCGTCTTCGACGTCACCGGCGTCTTCGCCGGCATGGTGATCCTGATGGGCTTCGTCATGCTCATCGACGGCATCGTGACGCTGGTGGAGAAGCCACTCCTGGTCTGGAAGCCCGGCGAGACCAGAACCGTTTGACGACAGGGCGCCGGAACGGCGCCGCCAAAGACAAGGGAGGACGACATGACCACCATGGACCGCCGGCAGATGCTGTCGCTGATGGGCGCGGGCGCCAGCCTCGCCCTGCCGATGCCCGCCTTCGCGCAGGGCGCGCCGGAGAAGCCGAAGGTGACGCTGGGCGTCGGCGGCAAGTCGCTGCTCTACTACCTGCCGCTCACGGTCGCCGAGCGCCGCGGGTTCTTCAAGGAGTTCGGCCTCGACATGGAGATCAACGACTTCGCCGGCGGCGCCCGCTCGCTGCAGTCGCTGGTCGGCGGCTCGGTCGACATGGTCACGGGGGCCTACGAGCACACGCTGCGCATGCAGGCCAAGGGGCAGGACATTCGCTCCACGCTCGAACTGCTGCGTTTTCCCACCATCGTCGTCGCCGTGCGCAAGGCGATCGCCGACAAGGTGAAATCGGCGGCCGACTTCAAGGGACTGAAGATCGGCGTCACCGCGCCGGGCTCCTCGACCTACATCACCGTCGTCCATGCCATGGCGAAGGCCGGCCTCAGGGCCACCGATGCGAGCTTCATCGGGGTCGGCGGCGGCGCCAGTGCGGTCGCGGCGATGAAGCGCGGCGAGATAGACGTCATCTCGCATCTCGATCCGGTCATCGCCAAGCTGGAGACCGACGGCGACGTGGTGACGATCATCGACACCCGCACCGAGGCCGGCACCCGGGCGCTGTTCGGCGCTTCCAACCCGGCGGCCTGCCTCTACCTGCGCCAGGATTTCATCGAGAAGAACCCGAACACGACCCAGGCGGCGGTGAACGGGCTCTACAAGGCACTGCGCTGGATCGACAAGGCCTCCGCCGCTGAGGTCGCGGACGCCGTGCCGGAGCAGTATCACCTCGGCGACAAGGCGCTCTACATCAAGGCCGTGCAGGCCTCGAAGGACGCTTATTCCAAGACTGGCGTGATGGCGCAGGACGGGATGAAGTCGGTCTTCGACATGCTGAAGGCGCTGGACAAGGAGATGGAGAGCGTGTCGGCCGACATCATCGGCAAGAGCTTCGAGCCGCGCTTCGCGCAGAAGGCGGCGACGACGGTGGGCTGAGCCTTCCTCGCCTCAGACGAGATCAACGCCCCGGCCTCGCGCCGGGGCTTTTGTGTTCGTGCCAGGCCTCACGCCGCCTTGAGCATGCCGAATCCGTGCAGTGCTGCGACGCAGAGGCAGAACAGGCCGCCGATGATCAAGCCAGCGCTCCGGCGGCGGCGATTGGCGAGGCTGTCGGCATAGGCGAGCAGGGTGCGATCCCTGCTCGTCGCCTCGAAGACCAGCAAGGTGCGCGGGTCGACAAGGAAGCGAACCGGCTGGCCCGAGCGCAGGTCGTCGAGGCCGTCGATCCAGAGGGTGGGCGGCGGTGATACCACCCTCGGGCCGTAGCCCGGAACGACCAGCGGAATTTTCTGGGTCCTGTAGCTGTAGTTTCGGCGCCCGCTGCTGTAGGTGACGAGCGGCGTCGTGTAGCTGATCGGCCCAACATGGTCGGCCGTCGTCAGTGCGCTGCGATCCGGCGGGCGGGTCGCCATGCCGGAGAAGAACAGGATCAGTCCAAGGACACCGACGCCGATGGCCCAGAGAACGCTCCAGACGGCCGAGACGTCGGCCGCACCGGGCGTCTCCCGGGCCTCGCTCAATGCGCTTCCTCCCAGTTCACGGCGGCGCGGGCATCCACCGCCAGCGGCACCTTGAGTTGCAGCGCCGGGTGCGTTGCCTCCTCCATGACCCGCTTGATGACCGGGAGAGCCCGGTCCACCTCGCCGTCCGGTACCTCGAACACCAGTTCGTCGTGGACCTGGAGCAGCATCAGCGCATCGAGACCGGCGGCCTCGAGCGCCGCGTCCATGCGGGTCATGGCGCGGCGGATGATGTCGGCGGCCGAGCCCTGGATCGGCGCGTTGATGGCCTGCCTCTCGACGAAGGCGCGCTCCGACGGATTGCCCGAGCGGATTGCCGGGAAGTGGCACCGCCGGCCGAAGATGGTCTCGACGTAACCGTGCTCGCGGACGAAGGCCTTGGTCGCGTCCATGTAGTCGCGGATGCCTGGGAAGCGTTCGAAATAGCGCTTGATATAGGCGCCGGCCTCCTCCCGCGGAATGGAGAGCTGGTTGGCGAGGCCGAAGGCCGAGATGCCGTAGATGATGCCGAAGTTGATCGCCTTGGCCCGGCGGCGCACCAGCGGGTCCATGCCCTGCACGGGTACGCCGAACATTTCCGAGGCCGTCATGGCGTGGATGTCGATGCCGTCGGCGAAGGCCTGTCTCAGCTGCGGGATATCGGCCATGTGGGCGAGGATGCGCAGCTCGATCTGCGAGTAGTCGGCGGAGACCAGCTTGCGGCCTGGCGGGGCGATGAAGGCGGTGCGGATCTTGCGCCCCTCCTCGGTGCGCACCGGGATGTTCTGGATGTTGGGCTCCGATGACGAGAGCCGGCCTGTGGTCGTTGCGGCGAGGGCGAACGAGGTGTGCACCCGGCCCGTGGTGGCGTTGATGTAGGTCGGCAGCGCGTCGGCGTAGGTCGACTTCAGCTTCGTCACGGTGCGCCAGTCGATGATCTTGCGGGGGAGCGGGTGGCCCTCCTCGGCCAATTCCTCCAGAACGCCGGCCGCCGTCGACCAGGCCCCCGTCTTGGTCTTCGAGCCACCGGGCAGCCCCATCTTGCCGAACAGGATGTCGCCGAGCTGCTTCGGCGAGCCGGGGTTGAGCGGCTCGCCGGCCAGCTCCTGGATCTCGGCCTCGACGCGGGCGGCGACCTGCGCGAAGTCGCCCGACAGGCGCGAGAGCACCTGCCGGTCGATGAGGATGCCGCGCCGCTCCATGCGGGCGAGGACATCGACCAGCGGCCGCTCCAGCGTCTCGTAGACGGTGGCCTTGGCCTCCGCCGCGAGGCGGGGCTTCAGCACCCGCCAAAGCCGCAGCGTCACGTCGGCGTCCTCGGCGGCATAGGCGGTGGCCCGGTCGAGCGGCACCCTGTCGAAGGTGACGCGGCCCTTGCCGGTGCCGGTGACGGCGTCGAAGCTGATGGCCTCGTGGCCGAGATGCTTCAGCGACAGCGCGTCCATGCCGTTCAGGCCGCGGCCGGCGTCGAGCGCGTAGGACATCAGCATGGTGTCGTCGTAGGGCGCGAGGCCGAGGCCGTAGCGGGAGAGGACGAGCATGTCGAACTTCAGGTTCTGCCCGACCTTCAGCACGCCCGGGTCCTCGGCGAGGGCCTTCAGCCGTTCGAGCGCCTCGCCCATCGGCACCTGGCCCTCGACCAGGCCGGAATCGAACAGGCCCGCCTCGCCGGCGCGGTGCGCGAGGGGGACGTAGCAGGCCGCGTCCGGCCCGTAGGCGAGGGAGAATCCGACGAGGTCGGCCGACATGGGGTCGAGGGAATTGGTCTCGGTGTCGATGCCGACGACCCCCGCCTCGCGCGCGCCCGCGATAAAGGCGTCGAGGGCCTCGAGGGTGGTGATGCAGAGATAGCGCGAGCGGTCGATCGCCGAGGCGCGCAGCCGCTCCGCAGTGCGGGCGGCGAGGGTCTGCGGTGTCGGCGCGCCAGCCTCCGCCGCGAGGGGCGCAGCGTCCTCACCCCCGGCCGCAACGGCGGCGACCACGGGGGCCGCCTTGGGGCCCGCCGCCAGGGTCGGATCGGGATCGACTGCTGCCGGATCGACGCCGTAGAGTTCGCCCACCTTCCGGGTGATGGTGGTGAACTCCATGGCCTTGAAGAAGGCGATCAGGGTGCGGCCGTCGGGCTTGACGAGACCGGTCTCGTCGAGGGGCACCTCGACCTCGACGTTGCGGACGAGCTGGACCAGCTGCTTCGAGATCCGCACCTTCTCGATCACCGCCGGATCGGTCAGCGTTTCGCGACGCTTCGGCTGCTTGATCTCGCCGGCGCGGGCCAGCAGCGTGTCGAGGTCGCCGTACTCGGCGATGAGCTGGGCGGCGGTCTTGCGGCCGATGCCCGGCGCCCCGGGCACGTTGTCGGAGGTGTCGCCCTCGAGTGACTGGATGTCGACGATCTTGTCGGGCGGCATGCCCTCCCAGTACTCGGTGACGTCGCCGACCTTGTCGGGTGGCACGTTCCAGCGCTCGAAGCGGTCGCCGTGGGTGAGCAGGCGCTCGGGGCGGTAGCCGGGCTTGCCCTTGATGCCGCTTTCGGGATCGTAGAAGGCGACGCACGGCCGGACGAGCTGCATCAGGTCCTTGTCGGCGGAGATGATCAGCACGTCGGCGCCGCGCGAACAGGCCATGTCGCAATAGGTGGCGATGAGGTCGTCGGCCTCGTAGCGCTCCTGCTCGAGGGCGTGGAGGCCGAAGGCGCGGATGGCGGCGCGCATCAGCGGAAACTGGGGCACGAGATCCTCGGGTGGCGGCGGGCGCTGCGCCTTGTAGAGGGGGTAGAGTTCCTTGCGGAAGGAGTTCTCGCTCTTGTCGAGGATCATGGCGAGGTGGGTCGGCTTCACCCCGAGCGCCCCGTCCTCGACGAACTGCAGCACCTTGGTCGAGAACAGCCGGACGGCGCCCGTCGGCAGGCCGTCGGAACGCGCATTGTACTTCCGGTCCTGGTTCATCGACTGGAAGTAGGAGCGGAAGACAAAGGACGAGGCGTCGACGAGGAAGACGCGGTCGCCCTTGCCGACGGGGCGGTGGTGCTCGGTATGCATGAACTCGGGGCCTCTTGGGTGAGGCGCCATTATGGACGGCGGCGCGGGCGGCGTCATGTCCCGCGGCGCTTCGCGGAAACGGCTGCTGACTCGCCGTGGAATGCGGCTGCAACGTCGGCGGTGTTCATGGAGGACCAGCCTTCAGAGCGAGACGTCCATGAATCCTCCCCTTCCGAACCGGCCCCTCAAGGTCACGCTTCCAAAAGCCCAGAGCCGTCTCTCGGCCTTCTTCCTCTTTCTCGGCGCGATGGTGCTCGCCGGCGGAATCGGCTGGCTCGCGGTGCCGGGCCTCGTCGCCGACTGGCCGCTCGTCGGCAATGCGGAACCTGCCACCCAGGCGCGATTCGTCAGCGGCCGCTGCAAGGGGAAGCTGGTCCTGCACTTCTGCGACATCACCTACGACCGCCGCGGACCGTCCGGGGTCGTGCGGGAGGAGAGCCATATTGGCTTCTTCGAGTTCCACGTCGGGTCGCGGTCGGTGCGGCTGATGCAGCTGAAGGGCGATCCGTCGCGCGTCGCCAGCGACATTGCGCTGGACATGTACTGGAACCGGCTCGTCACGGCGGGGCTGTTCATCGCGCTGTTCGGCGGCGGCGGCCTCGCGCTGCTCGGCCAGGCCCTGCGCGGCAAGGTTGATCCCAACGCGCGTTTCCGCTCCCTCTCGGGCCGCCTCCTCCAGCCCGTCCCGGTCGACCTCCACGGCGTCGAGAGCCAGGACAAGACGACGTGGACCTGGCGCTACCAGCCGCGCGGCAACGGCCCGGCCCTCGCCCCGTCCTTCACGCAGGTCCTGCCCGTCGGCACCTTCCCCTTCGTGCTCGACGGGGAAGCGCGGACGGCCCTCGCCGTCACCGATGCGGCGGGCAAGGAGATCATGCTGCTGGACATGCCGCTGTCCATGGTCGACCTGACGGATGCCGAGCGCGGCGCGCTCCACGCCTGGCGCGAGAACGTCGCCGCTCCGGGCCTTAGCGCCGCCTGAGGCCTTACCAGGCGAGCACGCGGCGCCCGACGGCGGCGCCGGTGGCGGCGAGCATGGCGATGGCGATGGAATACCAGGTGGCGACGAAGAGCGGCGAATCGTCAGTGCAGTGCAGGCCGTAGAAGGTCGCGGCGATGGCGCCGGCGGCGAGGCCCGACAGCGCACCCGCCAGCGTGGCGTTGCGGGGGGCGGCCGCCGACATGGCGGTGAGGATGGCGGCGAGCGGCAGGGCGCCGAGCATTGGAATGGCGACCAGGCAGACGCCCCAGTTCTTTCCGACGAGGCGCATGGGAAGCGCGGCGGGAAGCTGGGTCGCGACTTCGTGGCCGATGCCGAACAGCACCAGCAGGGCGGGCACGAGGAGCACCGCTTTCGGCAGGTTCGCCTCGGGACGCGCGGCGGCCCTGACGAGGGCGACGGCGGCGACTGCCAGTGTGGCGACGAGCAGGATCTTCAGGTCGAAGAGCATGGTGCGGCTGGCGGCGGTGATGTCGGGGCGGATGCCGATGGTCGCGGTGAGCAGCGCGAAGGCCGCCACGGCGCCGATCCCGAGGGCGAGGGCGAGACGGCCGTGCACGGTAGGTCCGGTGCGCCTGGCGTCCCGGGACAGGACAGAAATGAGATCGTCGGTCTTCATGGCTCTCATATGCTCCCGCGGAGCATCTTTGCGAGGCCGGCGAGGCCTCGGTGAAGGGAAACGCGGACGGCGCCCTCGCTCATCTTGAGCGCGGTCGCGGTCTCCTGGGTGTTGTGGCCGTCAACGAACATGGCGCGGATCACCGCCTTCTGGCCGGACGGCAGGTTCTCGGCGAGCTTGACCACGTCGCGCGTCGCGATGCCGGGTTCCTCCGTGGGTGCGGCGATCACCTCGGCGAAGGAGTCGATGTCGATATGCCCCGCCGTGCCACGGCGGCGCAGGAAGTCGATCAGCTTGTGCTTCAGGATGGCGCGCACCCAGGGCACCAGCGGCTCTGTGGGAATCCAGCTGCTGCGGCGGGTGTGGATCGCGATGAGCACGTCCTGCACGATGTCCTCCGCTTCTGCGGTCGAGCGTCCGGCCCGGGCGAGGCCGGAGCGGGCGAGGGTGCGCAGGAAGGGCGTGAGCTCGCGCAGAAGCCGCGCATACGCGCCTTCGTCGCCGGCGAGCCCCGCCCGCATCCAGGCATTCCAGTCGTCGTTCCGGTCTTTCAACGTTGGACCTATGGGCAGAGATACGGTGGACTCGGGGCATTCGTTACACGCGGCGGCGAAGAGGGAAAGGCGGTCGCCGCGCGAGGGGTGCGGAAGCTGATTGTAACGGTTCGTTAGGGTTAACGGGGTCTGATGCGGCCGATCCGTTTTGCCGCATGCCAATTGCCATGACCCGTCTTTTCAGCGCCGCGAATGCCCTCGCGGTCCCCTCCGGACTGGCCGCGGTGCTTGCGGGACGACCGCCATCCGCGGCCTCCGGGTCCGGTGGACCGGCGAACGCCACCCGGACCCTCGCAGACACGGTGCAGCTCTCTCCCGAGGCGCGGACGAAGCAGGGCGCCGCCGAGGAGACGCTGGCGCAACTCCAGCAGGCGAACCGTTCGATGGCCACCGACCGCAAGGCGGCGGCGAAGCAGAAGCTGGACCAGGCCAAGGCCCGGCTGCAGATGCTCCGAATGTTCGCGGCCGACCCCAGGGCCATGGCGCGGCAGGCGAAGCAGATCGCCCAGGAGATTCGCGAAGCGGCCCGCGCCTACGGTGCTGCCGGCGCGGCGGATGCGCCGGCGCAGGCTACGTCTGCCGAGAGTGCGTCCCCGGCCCAGACGAAGGCCGTGGCGCCCGATGCGCTGGCCGCGAACGCGCCGACGGGCGAGGACCCGACGCCGAGCGCCGAGGAGCCGCGCCAGCAGGCTGCCGACGCCTATCGCGCGGCGGCACAGGACATCGCCTCGCGGGGCGCGAAGAGCCAGGCCGAGCGCGAGGAGATCGAGCAGTTCAAGGACGCGGCGCGCCAGGCCCGTCAGCTTCTCCAGGAGGCGGCGCGCCGCCTGCGGCAGGAGAGCTCCGGTCCGGCCGAGATCGAGGAGATCGAGAAGGTGAGTCGATCCATGACCCGCGCCGTGGAGGACCTGTCGGCACCGGACGCGACGGGGGCCGTTCCCGGTGCGATGCCGGTCCTCGACGTGCTGGCATGAGCGTTCTGGCACCAGCCGCCCCGCTCGCCGAGCAGGATTTCGTCCGCGACGGGCGCACCGCGCCGGTCGGCCCTTGCATCATCGAACGCGAGCTTTAAATTGCTCACAGAGCAAAAAGCGCGGCTCTGATCGTCGCGCCGCGGCAGCACGCACGGAGCCGGCCATGAGGCGGTATGTTCTGGCACTTTTCATGGCGATGGGCTTTGCGCCGCTCGCCGAGGCGCAGGTCCACTCGAGCGAAGTTCTGGAGAACCATCTGGCCCAGTTCGGCCTCGCCCAGGCCGCCGGCGAGGTGTGCAACATGAAGCTGCGGATCGATCAGATCCGGGCGGTCCAGGCGGCCTTCCCGCACATCGCGCGCCCGGATGGCGGGTTCCAGCAGCCGCAGATCGATCAGATGGCGATCGCTCTTCTGGCCGGGCGCAACATCATGCGGGCCCTGCCGCCCCAGATGCGCTGCCAGTTTGCCGAGGGCTGGTTCGGGGCGCGCGGGTCCATCGTGCCGCTGCTCGAGCCGAAGTAGGCCCCGCCCCCTCCTGTCGACGAGACTTTTCCCTCGCTCGGGCGGTCGAGTCCGTTGATCGTGCGCAGGAGCGTGGGCTTGCCGGCGCCGGACCGACCGATGATCCCGGTGATCGACCCCGCCGCGACGTCGAGCGTCACCGCGTCGAGGGCGGCCGCTGGTGTGGTGAGGGGCTCAGGCGGCGAGGGCGCGGCCCCGGACGGCGCCCGGACGGACGCGCCGGCTGGCCTCGTGCCTTTCGGCCGCGGCCTGGCGCAACGCCTTCAGCGAGGCGAAGAGCTGGCTGTCGATGGCCGAGAGCGTCGGGACGGCGGCGAAGAAGCGGTACCCCGCGCCTTCGCGGACGGCGAGGCCGACGGCGTCGTCGCCGAGTTCGATCAGCGTGACGTCGGAGCGGAGAGGAGGATAGGTGGCGGATCTGGACATGGAAAATCTGCCGCCGGACGGGCCGGCGCTCCTTGGGAGGGGATGGCCAGGAAGAGAGACGGTCGCGTCAGAACCGACGACAACAGCTCTCCCGATCGCCCGACCGGCGGCAGGGTTCAGGTTGGGAGGAAATCGCCGGAGGGGAGGCTCCAGCAGCGATGGAATTCATCGGACCAACTCCTTGAGAGGGAGCCCACGAATGTCCTTCGTGGCGCTTTAGCCCTTGGTGACGCGGTGCAAGCTGCTCCATCAAATGCCGCGATGACGGGTCGAGCGATCGACCAAGCATGACCGCACTATGCGCCGGCGCGCTGCGGGCGTCAACGAAAGCATCCTCTAAAAAGAACGACTGAAGGAGGCATTCTCACCCCTGTCCTCCATCTGGCGCAGAAAAGACGCATCACTGCTGCCTCTGACGGGCGATCCAACCGGTTCCGTTCGTCATAGCGAACGGACTCTCCCGATCATGCCGTTCCCGCAGGAGGGCGAACCGGAGAAACTTCCCATCCCGAGAGACGTTACGACAAAAGGCACGTCGCTGCGGTCCCGCCGCGCTGGTCGCCTCGCGCCTCGCCCGCTAGGGTCGGGTTGTGACCCACGGCCGAGGCCCCTCCTGCATGCCGCATGCGTCGACCGACACCGCCCTGGCCGCCAAGACGCGCCTTCGCTGGCTCGACGACGACGCCGTCAACGGCGAGCCCCCGGCCGATGCGCTTGATCCGATGCTCACCCCGGCCGAGGCCTTCTTCGTCCGCAACAACGGCGACATGCCTGCGGCAATTGATACCGGGGCCTGGCGCCTGGACGTCACGGGCGAGGTCGAGCGGCCCCTGTCGCTCAGCGTGGCGGAGTTAAGGGAGTCCTTCCCCGTCGTGTCGGTCACCGCCGTGCTGGAATGTGCCGGCAACGGCCGCGCCTTCCTGGACCCGCCCGTCTCCGGCGCGCAGTGGCGCGACGGGGCGGTGGGTTGCGCCCGGTGGACGGGCGTTAGGATGCGGGACCTGCTGGAGAGGGCCGGGGTGAAGTCCTCCGCCGTCTATACCGGCCATCACAGCCCCGACCGCAGCCTGACGAGCCCGGACCGGCCGGCGCTGTCGCGCGGCGTTCCCATCGCCAAGGCCCTCGCTCCCGAGACGCTGGTCGCCTTCGCGATGAACGATGCGCCGCTGCCGCGCCTCCACGGAGGGCCGCTCAGGGTCGTCGTCCCGGGTTATCCGGGATCGGCCTGGCAGAAATGGATTGATCGCCTCGACGTCCGCGACCGGGAGCACGACGGCGAGAAGATGACCGGTACCGACTACCGGCTGCCGGTGCAGCCGGTCAGGCCGGGGGAGGCTTTCGACGCCGCGTCCTTCGCCGTGATCACCGACATGCCGGTGAAATCGGTGATCACCCGTCCGGCCGCGGGGTTCCTCGCGTCCCGTGACGACGCGCTGACCGTCGAGGGCTGGGCCTGGAGCGGCGCGACGCCGGTCGCGGGGGTGCGGGTCTCCGCCGACGGCGGAGTCACATGGACACCGGCGGCGCTCGCCGATGCGGCAGACACCTACGCCTGGCGCCGGTTCTCCGCGGCGGTCAGCCTGCCGTCCGGCCCCGTGGTGCTCATTGCGCAGGCGCGGGACGTGGCGGGCAATGTCCAGCCGCTCGACGACGCCCCCTGGAACCCGCGCGGCTATTGCAACAACGCCGTGCACCGCGTCGGGGGACGGGTGATATGAGCGCCGCGGCTCCCGCTCAGGTGACCGTCACCCGCTGGCTGGCCCGGTGCTCGCGGCCGTCCTCCTCCCGCCACAGGAAGGTGACGGTCGTGGTCTTCGCGAAGCGGGCGATGAAGGCGACATAGGGATTGGCCGAGGTCCCGTTGCGGAAGTCGGCCGCGAAGAGCGGTTCGCCGTCCGCATGGGCCTCGAAGCGCGCGATCATGCGCCGGGGCACCGTCTGTCCCGTGTGCTGGCGCAGGCCCGTCTCCATCGGGTGGTCGATGAGGGTGCGGATTTCGAAAGGCTCGCCGGCCTTGACGCTGGACGGCACGCGGATGCGCGGGGTGGTCATGGCAAACCTCTCACGTCAGGCATCCGCCGGTGGTGACGGCAACGCGCGAAGCGGTGCGTCGGACCGAGCCGTCCGCCATCACCGCATAGGCGACGATCGTCTGGCCCTCGGCGAGCCTCACGCGGGCGCTCACCTCGGCGCGCGCGATGGCCGCGCCGAAACTGTAGCTGGCGATGCCCGGCGTCGGATTGTTCGTCGCGAAGAGGTGGATCGCGCGGCACCGGTCGTCGGCGGACATGGCGGAGTGGACGCTGACGGTCACCGGCACGAAGGCGCCGTTCTCGGCCGTCTCGGGCACGCGCAGGGCGATGCCGCCGTGGGTCACCGCCGCGGCTCCAATCTGCTCGCGAATGGCGGCTTCCACCTCGGGCTTCAGGCCGGCGCCCTGCCCGGCCGCCGGAAGGGCGACGAGGGTCAGCATGGCGCCGAGCACCGCGCGCCGGTCGAGGCCCGTGCCGGAGCGATCCCGCGTCACGAGAAGGCGTCCTGCGTGATCGCGCTGTACCAGGCGTCGGCATAGAGCGCTTCGAGGCGGCGCTGCTCACGGCGTTCGGCCAGAGGCCCGCGGGGCGACACGCCTCCCGCGTTCGGCGTCTCCACGAACCCGTTCTCGCCCGGGCGGAACACGCCGACGACCGAGATGCCGTATTCCGGTCCGACGTGGCTGTAGCAGGTGTTGAAATAGACCGTGGGTTCGGGGGCGGGCCGCCCCTCCAGCGCCGCCACGGCCGCCGCCACCGCCACCTTGGAGGTGGAGTTGGCGATGTAGCCCGACTTCGGCATGGGCTGGCCGACATTTGCGTCGCCAATGACGTGGATGTCGCGGGCGCGGGTCGCCTCGAAGGTCCGCGGGTTGACCGGTACCCAGCCGGTCTCGTTCGTCAGCCCCGCGTCGATGGCGATCTTCGCCGCCGACTGCGGCGGGATGACGTTGCCGACGTCGACCCGGTGGCGCGTGCCGAGCTCGGTCTCGAAGATCTTTGCCTGCGCCTCGACCCGGTTGACCTTGCCGTCCTTGTTGAGCGGCACCCATTCGATCAGGCCGGGATAGAGTTCGTTCCAGGCGTCCTGGAAGAGGCCCTGCTTGGAGAAGGCGTCCTTGGCGTCAAGCGCCAGGATCTTCGCGCGCGGTTTGTGCCGCTTCAGGTAGCTTGCGACCATGCTGATGCGCTCGTAGGGCCCGGGCGGGCAGCGGAACGGGTTGGGCGGGATGGCGAAGCCCACGACGCCGCCGTCGGGCAGGGCCTCGAGCTGGCGGCGGAGCAGCGTGGTCTGCTCGCCGGCGCCGGGGACCCAGGCGTGCGGGAAGGCTTCGGCCGCCCCCTCGCCATAGCCCTCGATCGCGTTCCAGCGGATGGCGATGCCGGGCGACAGGATGAGCTTGTCGTAGCCGACCGTCGCCCCGTCGCGCAGCCGGACCGTCTTGGCGGTCGCGTCGATGCCGTCCGCCCAGTCGTGGACGACGGTGACGCCGCGCGCCTTCAAGCCGGCGTAGGAATGGGTGATCTGCGGCAGCGTGCGCTCGCCGGCCAGCAGCAGGTTGCCATAGGGGCAGGTGACGAAGCTTGACTTGGGTTCGATGAGCGTCACCGCGACGTTCGGAAACGCGATGCGGGCGTACCGCGCCGCCGAGGCACCGCCGAAGCCGCCGCCGACGATCACGAGCCGCGCGGTCGTCTGCGCGCGCAGGGCGGCGGGAGCGCCAAGGACGAGGCTGGCAGAGGCGGCCGAGAGGCCGAATGCGCGACGGGTGAGCCTGGTCATCGTCGGGTCCTCAGCGAAGCGTTGCGAAATAGTCGGCGAGCTGGCCAACTTCGGCGTCCGTGTAGCCGCGCGCGATGCGGTTCATGATCGTCGCCGGCCGCTCGTTGGCCTTGAAGGCCGACCATGTCTGGAGGAATGCCTGGCGGTCGTAGCCGGCGATCCGGGGAACCGGGCCTTCACCCGCGCCATTCGGTCCGTGGCATCCCGCGCAGGGCAGAGCGATCTGCGGCGCGGTTGCCGCTTGCGCCCGCGCCGGCCCTTGCGGCGCTGCCGAAAGGGCCACGGCAAGGGCAGCGCCGAGGAGAACGGGTGTGGGAACTGTCATCGGGGACGGCGCTCCATCAAGGCGAACAGAGGTCTGGCTTTCCGGCGGGGCGATGAGCGCGCCCGCGCGGATCCGGTGCTTCACGGGGGAAAACATCGGCGACATGGGGATTTAAGGAAATGCGACGGCCATGTTGGCAAGAGGCTGAAAAAGAAAGAAAAATCGCGTCTGCCGCGAAACCCGGCGGCAGAAGGATTTCCTCCGCGCGCCGCCGCCGTAGAGAAGTCTCGTCCGCG
Organism: Phreatobacter sp.; assembly: GCF_052440005.1. GTDB lineage: Bacteria > Pseudomonadota > Alphaproteobacteria > Rhizobiales > Phreatobacteraceae > Phreatobacter. The sequence goes on along the minus strand of NZ_JBQVQL010000079.1, from coordinate 4,286 downwards.
ATGCCGGACCCGTTTCATGGGGCGAGGCGAGCCTGTTTCGTGAGCCCGTGCCCCGATCACCCGACGGTACCGCAGTCTCGCCGGCGATCACGACGGCGCTCTCGTCCCTCGCAGCCACGCCGGAGGGGCTTGTCTGACCGGTGTTTGGAGGTTGCCGCAGGGGTCGCCCGGGTGCCGGACAGGCCGGTAGCGCTCCTTCTCAGCCGTTGCGCTCCACCGCGGCGAGCGGGCTGATCGCCGGTCCGTTGAGGACGGCTCCGTCGGGAGCGAACTGCGACCCGTGGCACGGGCAGTCCCAGCACTGCTCGAAACTGTTCCAGGCGAGATGGCAGCCGAGATGGGTGCAGATGGCCGAGCGCTCGAAGAGAGTGCCGTCCGGCGCCCGGTAGGCGGCGATCTTCCTCAGGCCCTCGCGGACGATGGCGCCCTGGCCCGGCTCCAGCTCATCCACCGAGGAGACTTCTCCCGGCATGAGGTACTGCGCCATGTTCGTCACGGCGGTGAGGTTCTCGCTGACATAGGTCGTCGCCGCCTTCACCGGCTTGCGGTCCGGATCATAGACGTCGGCGAAGGGGGACGACCGCCCGGCGATGAGATCCGAGATGATGAGGCTCGCGACGACGCCGTGGGTCATGCCCTGTCCGGAATCCCCCGTCGCGAGGAAGACGCGGCTGCTGCCGCCCTCGGCGCCGATGAAGCCGCCATAGTCCAGCGTGTCCATCACCTGGCCGGACCAGCGAAAAAGCTCCGGCCCGAGATCGGGCACCAGCGCGCGGATCCACCCCTCGAGGCGATCGAAGCGCTCGGCAGCGTCGTCCGCCTCGCCGGACTTGTGGTCCTCGCCGCCGACGATGAGGACGTCGGCCTCGTCCCCCTCCGCGCGGCCCGAGACCAGCCGCACATAGTGGTAGGGGTCCGCCGTGTCCCAGTAGAGCGCATCGGCCAGCAGGCCGGGAGCGATCTCGAAGCCCATCGCATAGGTCCGGTAAGGCGCCTGCTTGGTATGGATTGCCACGAGATCGTGGATGGGCGAGTTGGTGGCGACGACCGCATGGCGGGCGGTGACGACATGGCCTCCCTCCACTTTCACCCGCACCGCGTCCCCGGCCTCCTCGACGGCCGTGACGGCACTGAAGGGATGCAGGCGGCAGCCGTCCGACGCGAGGGCCTCGGCGAGGCCGCGCAGGTATTTCAGCGGGTGGAAGGTCGCCTGCCGCGGATAGGTGAGATAGGGCCGGCCGCCAAGGCCCCGCAGCGGCAGTCCGACGCCACGTTCCACCGCGACGCCGATCTCTGCCGCCGCGGAGACCTCGTCGTCGAGCACGGTCTCGTCGCTGTCCGGATCCAGGAAGAGGAAGGCGGGCAGCCGGCGGAAGTCGCAATCGATCTTCAGGCGTTCCTGGATCTGCTGGATGCGATCGACGGCGGCCGCCTGGCTCGCCTGGAAGCCGCGCGCGAGGTCGCGCCCACGCATCGCCAGGAGGTCGGAGAGACCATCGTCACAGACGGGGGCGAGGTGGGCGGTGGTCCGTGCGGTCATCCCGCCGGCGATGACGCCGCGGTCGAGGACGATCACCGAGTAGCCCGCCAGGACGAACTCGTACGCCGTGGACAGGCCGGCAATGCCACTCCCCACGACGACCACGTCGGCGCTGGCGTCCGCCGTCAACGGCGCGGCTCCGGGAGCCACCTTCACGTCCATCCAGACCGAGGTGCTGTTTTCCGCGATCACGTTCATGGCGGCACGTCCTCCCTTGGGGCCGAACGCACGCGGGAGACGTGAGGGCTCGGCGGTGTGATGCCCCCGATGCGGCCCTGCCCACCTTACATCCGGGCACGGCAGGGCTCGCGAGGGGGCCCGTCGGAGCGCGGCGATGGTCGGCCGTCCGCTCCGATGCGCGACCGTCAACCCGGGCCGCAGACGGGCGTTCCTATCCGCCGCCGCGGGACAACTCAGGTCTTGCCGGAGCCTGGCTCCGCCATGCGCCGGTGCTGTTCGGCCAGAACGCTGGCCGGCGTCACGTTGGCGATGGTGGCCTGCAACTTGTTCTTCCAGCCGGCCACCACGTCACCCTCGCCCTTCATCATGGCGTCGAAGCCGACGCGGGCGACATAGGCCGCATCGTCCTTTTCCTGCTGGCCGACCTTGGTGTCCATCAGGTCGGCCCGGCGGAAGAAATTGGTCTCGGTCGGCCCCGGCATCAGGCAGGTGACGGTGACGCCGCTGTCCTTGATCTCGTTGCGCAGGGCGAAGGAGAAGGAATCGATGAAGGCCTTGGTGCCGTTGTAGACCGCCTGGAAGGTCCCCGGCATGAAGCCGGCAATCGATCCCGTGATCAGGATGCGGCCGCTGCCCTGGCTGCACATGTCCGGCCCCAGTTGCTGGATCAGATAGATCGTCCCGGTAATGTTGGTGTCGATGACGTGGCGCCACTCCTCGACCCGCTGGTCGAAGAAGGCGTGGCCGAGCCCATGGCCGGCATTGGCCATCAGCAGGTCCGGCACACGTCCGGTGTCGCGGACGGCCGCACAGAGGCGGTCGACGCCGTCGATGGTGGCGAGATCCGCCACCACCGTCTCGACCTGACTCCCGGTGCCGCGCAACTCATCCGCCACGGCGGCGAGATCCTCGTCGGCGGCGATGATCAGGTCATAGGCGTTCTCGGCGGCGAGCCGCGCGAGTTCCAACCCGATGCCCGAGGAGGCACCGGTGACGATGGCGAGATTGCGCTTGCTCATGAAGAGGTCTCCTCGGGCGGGTCAGGGCTTCAGAACGACCTTGATGCAGCCGTCCTTCTTCTCCCGGAACGTCTTGTAGAGTTCGGGTCCGTCCTCGAGCGTGCCGCGGTGCGTGATGACGAAGGACGGGTCGATCTGCCCCTCCTCGATCCGTCGCAGCAAATCCGGCAGGTAGTGCTGCACGGGGGTCTGGGCCATCCGGAAGGTGAGGCCGCGGTTGATCGCCGACCCCATCGGGATCTTGTCGAGGAACCCGCCGTAGACACCGACGATCGACACCGTGCCGAAGTTGCGGCAGCAGTGGATCGCCTGGCGCAGCACGTGCGGCCGGTCGGTGCCCATGAAGGTGGCCACCTTGATCCGGTCGAGCATGGAGTCGGCGCTCGCCATGGTCTCGGCCTCGGTGCCGACCGCATCGATACAGGCATCCGCGCCGCGGCCGCGGGTGAGGTCCTGGATGCGCTCGTAGACATCCTCCTCCATGAAATCGATGGTGATGGCGCCGGCGGCGCGGGCGAGTTCCAGCCGCTCGGGGACCGTATCGACGGCGATCACCCGCTCGGCGCCCAGCATGAAGGCGCTTCGGATGGCCATCTGGCCGACGGGGCCACAGCCCCAGATGGCGATCGTGTCGCCGTTCTGGATGTTGCAGAAATCGGCGGCCATGAAGCCGGTGGGGAAGATGTCCGACAGAAACAGCACCTGTTCGTCGGTCAGGTGGTCGGGCACCTTGATGGGGCCGACGTCGGCGAAGGGCACGCGGAGATATTCCGCCTGTCCGCCGGCGTAGCCGCCCAGCAGATGCGAGTAGCCGAAGAGCCCGCCGGGTGCATGGCCCCACAGTTTCTCCGCCTTGGCCGCATCGGGATTGGTGCGCTCGCAGCCGGAGAAGAAACCTCGCCGGCAAAAGAAACACTCGCCGCAGGAGATCGTGAAGGGCACGACGACGCGGTCGCCGACCTTCAGCGCCTTGTTGTCCTTCCCGACTTCGACCACTTCTCCCATCGTCTCGTGGCCGATCACGTCTCCGGAGCGCATCTCCGGGATGATGCCGCCGTAGATGTGCAGATCCGAGCCGCAGATCGCGCAGGCGGTCACCTTGATGATGGCGTCGCGGCCGTCCTGGATGGTCGGGTCGGGAACGCTCTCGCAGCGCATGTCGGCTTTGCCGTGCCAGGTCAGTGCCTTCATTCGGATGCTCCTGTGTTCGGCGACCAACCAGCCGGCCGCGGGGCTGTTCCAAACCGCGACGTCCAGGCCGGCATCAGCCAGCCGATGAGGAGCGACGGGTGGAGTGGTGCAATCGCCGCCCTCGCGGGGGTCAACGCCGGGAATCCGCCCGGCGCCCCTCGGGCATCGCGCGCTAGTGCTTGGCCGTCTCGCCGCGCGCCTCGCGCTCGAGATACTGCATCGTGGTCGGCGCGAGGTGCTCGGCGAGCCAGGCGGCCATGTCCTCCTCCTCCTCGAGGATGGCCTGGCAGGCGTCGCGCGTCTCGGTATCGCCCGCCCGTTCCGCGGTGGCGACCAGCACCCTGTAGGCAGCGATC
>NZ_JBQVQL010000078.1:0-22904 GCF_052440005.1 Phreatobacter sp. | reverse complement strand
GCGCCGGCGGTGCCGGTGGCGCGGCGGGCTCCATCTTCCTGCGTGGTGCCGACGTCGTGCTGTCTTCGACGACGACCATCGACCTCACCCCGGGCAAGGGTGGCCAGAACGGTTTCACCGACGCCAACGGCAATGCGACCTATGCGTCGAACGGCGGCAGCGGCCGTCTGGTCGTTCTCGACAATACGGCGGCCACCACCGCGGCCAATGTCACTGGCGCGCCCTCGGGCCTCGTCTATGACCAGCAGGGCAATCCCGTCACCACCGGTACGCTCGTCCGCAATGCGTCCTACACCGCGGCCGTGTCCACGCCGCGCATCGTGGGCCTGTCCTACGGCGCCGGCACCGCCGGCCTGATGGACGACAGGAACGGCGCCTTCCTGAATGCGCAGACCCTCGATCTGGACAGCTCGCGTGCCGGCGTGAACAATGCCCGCGACGGCGCAGCGCCGGGGAAGGCGCTCATCGCGGTCGCCCGCTACGCCACCATGAAGGATTTCGCCGCGGCGACGGGCGGCCAGGTCACCCTCGACCAGGACTATTCCGGCTATGACGTGCTCGTCGTCGCCAACATCTCCGACGCCGGCTTCAGCGACGTGAAGCTCGGGATCGGCGGCGAGACCGCGAAGTCGCTGGTCCTCGACGGTTTCCTCGCGACCACGAGCACCCTCGGCCGCATGCTGCCCGGCGACGTCTGGGTGACCCTCGTCCGCGAGAGCGACACGACCTTCAGTGTCGAGGCGACGACCGCGGCGGGAACCGCCACGCTGGATGGCCGCTCCGCCCCCGTCGCGCTGGCGGCGAACGGCCAGTGGAGCTACGTGTCCGCGCCGCTCGCCGGTGCCCAGACCACGGCGAACCTGCAGGGCCTCGACCAGATCCTCGTCAACGGCGACCGGATCTACGCCCTCCAGTCCTCGACCGGCACGCTCTACGTGCTCAATGCCGACGGCAGCGTGCGCCAGTCCTTCGTCGACGGCGACACGTTCCAGGTGAGCCGCTTCGGCGCCGCGCCCGGGGCCCTCGGCGCCACCGCCATGGCGATCATCGACACCCGCCTGGTGGTCTATAGCGGCGACGCCCAGCCGGGCACCACGGACCCGTGGGGGAGCGTGTCGAAGTACAGCTTCTCCATCGCCGCCAACGGCGACCTCAAACTGGACGGGGCGCGCAGCACCACCCTGACGGCCACCGACAAGGCGGCCTATTCGGCGCTCGACACGTCGTCCGCCACCTTCGGATCCTTCAGCTATACGATCAACAACACCACCGGTGCGCTCGAAGTGCGCAGCGGGTCGACCCTCATCCAGACCCTGGTCGAGGGGCAGGGCGGCGTACGCGGCCTCGCCGCTGCAATGGACGTGGTCGTCACCGGCGACGCCGACGGAAAGTATGTGATCGTCGGCAACAGCGACGGCACGCTCAGCGCGTTCCAGCGCGACAAGACCACGGGCCTTGTCACCGCCCGCGCCCTCCAGGTCGCCCGCGACGGGCTCGGTGGCGCGCGCGGCCTCGCGGGGATCACCGACATCGCCCTGGGCAAGCTGGATGGCACGACCCAGGTTCTCTACGTCGCCTCCGAGATCGACCCGTCGCAAGGGCGTGGCGGTTTCGCGACCTTCAGCATCGATCTCGACGTCGCGCCGAAGCCGCTTGAGATCAGCGCCACGCACACCGGCGTCGAAAAGCTCGACGTGGTCACGGGCGCCGGAGCCGACCGCGTCGTCTACGCGAGCAAGGTCTTCAGCCATGTCGCCGCGGTGACCATCGACACCGGCGCCGGCGCCGATCAGGTCAGCGTGCTCGACGCGCCCGCATCGGCGTCGCAGACGACCACGATCAGGACCGGCTCGGGCGCCGATACGGTCACGCTGGCGAGCGATGACGACAACAGCCGCATCACCGTCGATGCCGGCACCGAGAACGATACGATCAGCCTGAACTTCGACGGATCGGGGTCGCAGACCGTGATCAACGGCGACGCCGGTGACGACCGGATCGTCCTGCGCCAGACCCGGGGCGCCTCCGTCACCGTCTCCGGCGGGGAGGGGGCCGACATCGTCGCCATCCATGGCGGCGGGATCGGCACCGCGACCACCGTCAGCCTCAGGGGCGGCAATCCCACCACTGTCCCGGGCGATACCCTGCAGGTCGACAAGGGCACGACCACGGTCTCCACCACCGATCCGCTCTACCGCAGCGGCACGGTGACCTTCACCTCGAACGGCACGCCCACCAAGGCGGTGAGTTTCTCCGAATTCGAGGCCTATGAAGAGATCCTCGCGCCGACACTGTCGGTGAGCGCCGCCACCATCGACGAGGGACAGAACCTCACGGTGACCATCGATGCTCAACCGCGCGGCTCGGTCGCCACCCCGGGCTGGACCGGCCGGTTCGGCTTCGACCTCGACGGCGACGGCCTGTTCACCGACCACGAGGTCGACGCCGCCACCGGCTCCTCGCAGGTGACGATCGCGAAGACCGTTCTGCAGGCCTTCGGAATCGTCGACGACGGCGCCTATACGATCCAGGTCCGCGCGACCAATGCGTCCAACCTCGAGACGGTGACGCGCTCCGTCGTCACGGTGCGCAACGTCAATCCGACGATCACGGCTTCAGCCGATCAGGCGGCGGTCACCGTCGGCCAGGCGCTGAAGATCACGTTCGGTGCGACCGGCGAGCCCGTCACCACCGACGTGCCCACCGCCTGGCGCATCGACTGGGGCGACGGCACCATCGAGACCTTCGGCGCCTCCGTCCGCAGCGCCGTTCACGCCTATGCCCAGCCCGGCGCGTTCAGCGTCAAGGTCGGCCAGTTCGACAACGACAATCCGACGACGCCGATCTGGTCGGGCGGTATCGCCGTGACCGCGAGCCTCCCGGCCCCGCAGGACTCTGTCGGCATGCGCCTCGTGGTCGGCGATGCGGGCCAGCTCGTGCCCGGTTCCGACCTCGTCCTGCGGGCGCTCGACGTCGTCGGCTCGCCGACGGCCTTCGAGTGGTCGATCAACGGCACGGTGATCACGGGCGCCGGCGTGACCGGGGCGACGACGGCCCGGGCGACCATCGCCTGGAGCCGCCTGGTCGAACTCGGCGCCACCGCCAGCGCGACCGACTACACCATTACCGCCACGGCGAAATACGGATCGGCGAGCTTCTCGCGCGATGCGGTCCTGAGCGTCGGCAACGTGGCGCCCACCATCAGCGCCCTCACGCGGGTTCCGAACGTGGTCGGCGGCGTTGCGCAGCCCGTGCGTGAGGGCGACGCGGGCGCGACCGTCCGGGTCACGGGTGCCACCGACAGCACGGCCTACGAAACCGGCCGCCTCTCCTATGTCTTCCTGCTGCCCGACGGCAGCACCACGGCGGCGCAGACCTCGACCGATTTCGTCGTGCCCGCCTCGGCGCTGCGCCAGTCCGGTGCCGTACAGATCGGCGTGAAGGCTGTCGACGCACAGGGGCTCTCGTCATCCATCGCATGGCTCCAGCTCGACGTCCTCGACGTCGCGCCGACCATCACGGTCCAGCAGACCGGCTCCCTCGTCGAGGGCTCGGCGGTCACGCTCGCGATCAAGGCCACCGATCCCGGCTTCCATGAGGCGAACGGCCGGATGGCGGGCGATCTCATCACCGCCTTCCGCATCGATTGGGGTGACGGCTCGTCCATCGACACGGTCACCGTCGGCGACAACGATCGCATCTTCGGGGCGCCGAACATGATCACCGTCTCGGCTTCCCACGTCTACGCCGACGAGAAGCGCGACGCCCAGGGGCGGACCGTTCCCTACACGGTCACGATCACGGCGGTGGAAGGGGCGCGAAGCACGGCGGTCACGCGGGACGTCGCGGTCACCAACGCCGCGCCGATCCTCAGCGTCGTCAGGCAGAACGACAACATCTTCCTCTTCTCCGGCGACACGTTCACGCTGTCGGGCTCGGTCTACGATGCCCCGCGGGATGGACAGGTCCTGACCATCGACTGGGGCGACGGGTCCCGCCCCCAGACCCTGGCACTCGCTGCCGGAACCACCTCGTTCTCGCTCGCCCACGTCTATGACGTGCCGAACCGCGACCGGAACAGCGATGCCGTGCCCTACCAGGTGACGGTCGTCGCCCAGGACAAGGACGGGGCCGTCTCCGCGACAGCCTCGACCGGCCCGATCATCGTCCGGGGCGGCAATCTGTCGATCCCCGTGATGTCGCTGTCTCAGGACGTCGTCACCGAGGGCGAGACCTTCGCCATCGTTCTCCCCGTCACCGGGGGGTCGATCAACGGCAAGGAAGCCGTCGAGGTGGACCTCGGTGACGGTCGCGAGATCCAGAGCCACGTCTACAACAGCACCACGTTCAAGTGGGAGCCGGTCGCCAACAGCGGCATCACCTACGACCTGGCCGCCAATACGATCACCATCCGCACGTCCTATCCCAACAATCCGACGCCGCTCGCGGCGCCCGACGACGTCAGGCGCTTCACGATCTCGGCCGTCGTCTGGAGCCTCGACGGCGTCAGCACCCAGATTCCCGCCGCGACCATCGGCGTCCGCAACGCCGACCCGACGCTGAGCGACCTGAGGCTGAACGGCGCGGCGGCGAAACCCGTGACGCTCTCCGGCACCGTCAACGCCAATCCGACCGTCACGGGCGTGGCCCTCGGCCAGGTGCTCACCCTGACCGGATCCTTCGCCGACCAGGGCCTCGCCGACACGGTGAGCATCGCGGTCGACTGGGGCGACGGTGTCGTCGTCCGCTCCACCGATGCGAACAGCGGCATCGTGGTCAACGCGGGAGCCAGGACCTTCACCGCGACGCGCGCGGCGGCGGCCGCCACGCCTTCGGCGCTGGTCGACGGGGCCACCCTGATCACCGTCACGGCGCGGGACAACGACGGCGGGGCCCGCTCCAGCATCGTCTCCTACCGCCTCGCCAATGCGATGCCGGTGATCACCGCGATGACGGCCTCGCCCACCGCCATGGTGGAGGGAAACGAGGTCCTGCTCTCGCTCGACATCACCGATCCCGATGCCGGCGGCGCGCCGACGGTCTCGATCGACTGGGGCGACGGCACGACGAGCGGCGCGGGCACCATCACGGGCAATGCGGCGAGCGGCTTCCGCTATGTCGAGCGCCACACCTACGCCGCCGATCCCGCGGGCACGGCAACCGACCGCTTCGCCATCACCGCCACCGTGAGGGACGCCGCCTACACGGTCACCCGGTCCACCAGCGTGACCGTGACCAACGGAGCGCCGGGCCTCGAGGACGTCGCGCTGGTCGCCACGGCCCAGGCGGGCGACACCATCACGCTGTCGGGTCGCGTGACCGACGCCGGTCTGTCGGACCGTCACCTCCTGTCGATCGACTGGGGCGACGGCACCACGAGCGTCCGCAGCATCGACCCGGGCCAGCGGCAGTTCTCCATCGACAAGGCCTATGACAAGGCGAGCAGCGCGCTCGGCCTCGCCGCCTACGCCGTCAGGATCTCGGTGGTCGACACCGACGACGCCGGCAGCAAGGCCGTCGTCACCCGGACCGTGGCGGTCGGTGCGCCCGCCGCCACCGCGGCCCCCCGCTTCGTCGGCCTCGACGTGCCCGCAACCGTCGTCGAGGGCGGAACCGTGGTGGTCACCGGCGAGATCGCCGACGCGGGCACCGATGCGACGCTCGTCGTGACCGTGAACTGGGGCGATGCCTACCTGTCTCAGGTCACAGCCACGCGCGACACGCCGGCTGGTCCCTACAGGTTCACCGCCACGGCGCCGGCCGGGGCCTTCGCCAACGGAGCGCCGGTCGCCGGTGTCGACACCACCGTGGCCGTCACCGTCGAGGTGCGGAACGGCCTCGGGGTGACCACCACGGCGAGCCGCATGGTCACCGTGACCAACGCGGCGCCGGCGGTCGGGCCTCTCGCCGTGACGCCGGAGATCGTGCCCAATGACGGCGCGCTGCGCGGCCAGGTCACGCTCCGCGGGACGGTCACCGACCCCGGCATCGCCGATGCGCTCACGGTCGAGATCGACTGGAACGACGGCACGGCGAAGCAGACCGTCTCCGTGGACCGGCTGACGCGCGCATTCGTCGCCAGCCACACCTACGCGGTCTCCGACCCGCTGGTCCTCGGCCGCGAGGCCTACCGCGTTGCCGTCACCGCCGTGGACGATGCGTCTGCCCGGTCACAGGTTGCGACCCTCGACGTGCGTCTGAAGGACCTGTCCCCCGTGATCGACCGGCTGACGGCCACAGCGGGCCGGGAGGGCGCATCGCAGGGCGCCGGCAGCCGCGCCACCGTGACGGTTGCCGCAACCAACATCTCCAGGGCCGACCAGTCGCTGCTGCGCTTCAACATCGACATCGGCAACGACAACAGCTGGGATCTGGCGACCTGGCAGACCGGCGCGACCTTCACCATCGATCAGGACTCGTTCTACGCCACATCGGGGGTCAAGTCGGTGCGCGTCGGGGTCCGCGACGGGGATGGTCGGATCCGCACCGCGATCGTCGACGTGTCCGTGGTCGACGTGCCCCCCAGCCTCGCGACCAGCGCGCCGTCCACGACCGTCGACGAGGGCCAGGCCTATACGCTGAAGCTGTCGGCCGACGATCCGTCCGCGGCGGACGTCATCACCTCCTGGACGGTCGACTGGGGTGACGGCACGACCAGCGTGTTCACGCCGGCCAACACCGCCGGCTACGGCAACGGCTGGAACCTCGAGGTCAGCCACGTCTACGCCGACGACAACCGCGCCCTCGATGGAGACGGCAAACGGTCCGGGCCGACCATCCCCTACCAGGTGAAGGTGAAGGCCACGGGCACGGACGCGGGAACCCTCGACGCGCCGGGTCAGGCCGTGACGGTGTCCAACCGCGTTCCGGTCTTCGTCAGCGCCGCGACGCAAGGCCCCATCGTCGAGGGCGGCGCTGTCCGGCTGACCGGCTCCTTCACGGATGCCGGCGTCAGGGACGGCCAGTTGCTCACGGTCGACTGGGGCGACGGGTCGGTTCCCGCGACCTTGACCTTCCTCGGCGCCGACAAGTCCTTCAGCCTCACCCACGTCATGGCGCAGGACGGCAGCGCGCTTCCCGGCGGCGCCTATGCCGTCAGGCTCACCCTGGTCGACAGCGACGGCGGCGCGGCCGTGCCCGTCACCATCGATCAGGTCGTGACCAATGCCGCGCCGGTCTTCGACGCCCTGACCATCGACAGGTCGACCATCGACGAGGGCGGCAAGGTCGTCATCCGCGGCAGCTTCACCGATGCCGGGGCGAACGACCGCCACACCGTGGTGCTGACCTTCGGCGACGGCACGTCCGTGACGCTCTCCGGTGACCAGATCCAGTCCAGCGGCGGCACGCGGAGCTTCGTCTACGAGAAGACCTTCACCGACAACGGTGCCGTCGAGTTCCTTCCCGGCGGCATCGCCTTCAAGCCCTTCACGGTGAAGGCGGCGGTCAGCGACGAGGCGGGCGGCACGGCCGAGAGGTCCGTCGACGTCGTGGTCAACAACGTCGACCCGGTCATCGCCGATCTGAAGGTCAATGGCGTCGCCGCCAGACCCGGCGGCGTGGTCGGCCAGCCGAACGGCACCGTGATCCTCGGCAAGGACGGTGGCACCGTCACCGTCACCGGCCGCTTCTACGACCCCGGCACCGCCGACGCCCCCACGCTCGTCATCGACTGGAACGACGGAACCGCCTCGCGCATGTCGGACATGGTGATCGGCGAAGCGCGAGCCGATGGCCCGCTCGCGGGCTGGCGCGACTTCACGGCCGTCCACGTCTACGGGGGCCTCGACAACGGGCGCGCCGATCCCTTCGTCTACAACGCCATGCTGATCCTCGAGGACAAGGACGGCGGCACGGCCGCGCCGATGTTCGACGTCGAGCTGGCCAATCCGACGCCGATCATCCGCTCGGTGGTGTTGACGCCGGCCCAGGTCAACGAGGGCGATCTCGTCACGGCGACCGTCACCTTCTCCGACGACGACGTGAACAACCTCGCCGTCGTGTTCATCCGCTGGGGCACGGTGGGCGGCCAGTCCCTCGCCGACACGATGAGCGTCAGCCGTGACCCCGCATCCGGCCTGTTCACGGCCACGGCGAGCCGGCTGTTCGGCGACAATACGGGGCTGCTGCAGCCGCTCATCCTCGTCAACGATTCCGACAACCTGCAGGCCAATGCGCGGACGACGCTGACCGTCGCCAATGTGGCGCCGTCGGACCTGCGCCTGTCGCTGCCGGCGGTGATCGACGAAGGGTCCACCGCCACCCTCTCGGGCAGCTTCGCCGATCCCGGTCTTGCCGACGCCCATACCGTTGTCGTGGCCTGGAGCGACGGGGTCCGGGAGGAGGTCGGCGCGACGCGTGACGGCGCGACGGGCCGCTACCTGTTCACCGCTTCGCGCCCTGTCGCCGACGAGGTTCAGCTCACCGCATCGGTGCTGGTGACCGACAAGGATGGCGCTCCGGTTTCGGGAACCGTGGCGACGGACGTGCGCAACGTCGCGCCCGCCATCATCAACCTGTCGGTGCCCGGCAGTCTCGCGGCCGGCGGCCGCATCACGGTGTCCGGTACGGTGACGGATCCCGGCCTCGCCGACGCCGTGTCGCTGGTGATCGACTGGGGCGATGGCAGCGGGCCCTCGCCTCTGACCTTCGATCCCGCCACCGGCGCCTTCTCCGCTTCGAAGACCTACGTGGTCACCGATGAGGCCGTGCTTGGCCGCAACGCCTACACGGTGACCCTGCGCGCCGCCGACAACGACGGCGGCGTGACGTCGCTGACCCGCATCGTGTCGCTGAAGAACGTCGACCCGGTCATCGAGGGGCTCTCGGTCACACCGGTGGTCGACGAGAACGGCGTCGTCGAGCTCACGGGCCGTGTCGCGGACGCCAATGCCGGCGACACCCATCAGGTCACCGTCACCTGGGGCGACGGAACGAGCGAGACGGTGGCGGTCGATCCGGCCACCCGCACCTTCACCACCGCCCATCGCTATGCCGACGATGCGGCGGGCGCCGGCATCGCCTCCGGCCGCTACACGGTGGGCGTGACGGCGACGGACGGGCAGGGCGCTTCGGGTTCGACGTCGCTGCCGGACGCGGTCGAGGTGCGGAACCTCGCCCCGACCCTCGCCGACGTGACGGTGACGCCTGTGATCGAAGAGAACGGCGTGGTGACGCTGACCGGCCGTGTCGTCGATGCGGTCGGGAACGACACCCATCAGGTGACCGTCACCTGGGGCGATGGAGCGAGCGAGACGGTGGCGGTCGATCCGGCCACCCGCACCTTCACCACCACCCATCGCTATGCCGACGATGCGGCGGGCGCCGGCATCGCCTCGGGCCGCTATACGGTCGGCGTGACGGCGACGGACGGGCAGGGCGCTTCGGGTTCGACGTCGCTGCCGGACGCGGTGGAGGTGCGCAACCTCGCCCCGACCCTCTCCGACGTGACGGTGACGCCGGTGATCGACGAGAACGGCGTGGTCACGCTCACGGCCCGTGTCGTCGATGCGGGCGGAAACGACACCCATCAGGTGACCGTCACCTGGGGCGATGGCGCCAGCGAGACGGTGGCGGTCGATCCGCAGACGCGGACCTTCACCACCACCCATCGCTATGCCGACGACGCGGCAGGCGCCGGAATCGCCTCGGGCCGCTACACGGTCGGCGTCACGGTGACGGACGGGCAGGGCGCTTCGGGTTCGACGTCGCTGCCGGACGCGGTCGAGGTGCGCAACCTCGCCCCGACCCTCGCCGACGTGACGGTGACGCCTGTGATCGACGAGAACGGCGTGGTGACGCTGACCGGCCGTGTCATCGACGCGGGCGGGAACGACACCCATCAGGTGACCGTCACCTGGGGCGATGGCGCCAGCGAGACCGTGGCGGTCGATCCGGCCACCCGCACCTTCACCACCACCCATCGCTATGCCGACGACGCGGCAGGCGCCGGCATCGCCTCGGGCCGCTATACGGTCGGCGTCACGGCGACGGACGGGCAGGGCGCTTCGGGTTCGATGTCGCTGCCGGACGCGGTCGAGGTGCGGAACCTCGCCCCGACCCTCTCCGACGTGACGGTGACGCCGGTGATCGACGAGAACGGCGTGGTGACGCTGACCGGCCGTGTGGTCGACGCGGGCGGGAACGACACCCATCAGGTCACCGTCACCTGGGGCGACGGCACGAGCGAGACCGTGGCAGTCGATCCGGCTACCCGCACCTTCACCACCACCCATCGCTATGCCGACGACGCGGCGGGCGCCGGCATCGCCTCCGGCCGCTACACGGTCGGCGTCACGGTGACGGACGGGCAGGGCGCTTCGGGTTCGACGTCCCTGCCGGACGCGGTCGAGGTGCGCAACGTCGCTCCGACCATCGTCACTTACGTCGCTTCCACCGACTCCAACTCCGGGTCGGCGACGCTCACGGCGACCGGGACCGTCGCCGATCCCGGCGTCAATGACAGTGTGGTCGTTGAGATCGACTGGGGCGACGGGACGTCGAGCCTCGTCCCGGTGGACCGGGCGACCGGCCAGTTCAGCGCCTCGCGCGCGGTCACCGCAGATGCCCCCAATGCCCCGCCGGACGGGCGTTGGAGCATCCGGGCAACGGCGATCGACAACAGCGGAGCCCGGAGCGCAACCCGCGAGCCGCAGGAGGCGGTTCTCGTCGCCCGCGTTCCGGCGGTCACAGCCGCCACGCAGATCCCGCCGGCCCCGCCGGCGGTCGACACGACCGCGGCCGCCCCGAACATGACCGTGGCCTATTCGGGCGCCAGCACGGGAGGGACGCAGTTCTCGTGGGGCAGCGGTCCGCCGCCCGGCCAGACCGCACCGCAGACACAGTCGCTCCCCCCTGGCGGCAGCCAGCCGCCCGGCCCGGAGGGCGGAAGCGCTCCCCCACCTTCCCCCGCGCAGGACAGCGCGCCGCAGATCGCACCGCCGACGGGCGCCGCAGATTCTCCCGGGCCGGTTTCGCCCACGGAATCGGGCGGCGGCCTGGGCGATGCCGCCACCGGCGGCGGCGGCTTGCCGGCGGATCCGCTGCTGACGGTTCCGGAAGATCTCCGCGATCTCAGTGCGCGGGACGGCACGCTGGTCCTGACGGCGGGCAGCCTGCTGCGCGAGGGCGGCTGGCTGGCGCTCACCGCGCGCCTGCCCGACGCCATCCGGATCGGGGCCGAGGCCCGGGAGACGCCGGGCGACGGCCGGGCCAACGCCGCTCTCGTCGGTGCTTTCGGGATGGTGGCGATCACCATCGCGTCGCGCCGGCACACCGCGCGGGAGGCGATCGACCTGCAGCGGACGCTGAGCCTCCACGAGCTCGGCGAAAGCTGGTCGGTTAACGAAGAATTACCAGAAGACTGGCTTTACACACCTGATCTTGGCAGTGTCGAGACCGGAGCGGGCTAACCGGTCAGAAGTCTTTCCTCGGGAGCGATGAGCCATTCCGGCCGCGCCTCCGATTCTCGCGTCATCATTCATTGGGAACGAACCAATGTCGGGCCTGCCTCTCTTCTATCGCTCGGTCGAGCCTCTCAACAGTGCGGATCATCGGAAGTTCCGGATGACCGCCCTGTCGCAACCGCTCGCATTCGCGGCCACGTCCCATCTCATTCCCGCCGTCGTCGACGAGTTTCCGGCCGCGGCGCGGGAGATGGCCATCGTCTTCGTGCCGGCCGGCCGGCAGTTTGCGCCGGTCTTCCTCTGCGGCATGAAGGCGGGCGAGAACCTGTTCATCGACGAGGCCGGCCGCTGGACGGGGACCTACGTTCCGGCCTACCTGCGGCGCTACCCCTTCATGCTCGGCGAGCGCCAGGACGCCGACCCGGTGATCTGCATCGACGGCCGCTACGAGGGCTTCGGCGAGACCGAGGACGGTATCCGCCTCTTCGACGACGAGGGCGCCCCGAGCGAGGCTTTGCAGCCGATCATCAAGCTTGTGACCGACTATGCCCTCGCCGCAAGGCGCACCGAGGCGCTGAGCGAACGCCTTGCCGCGTTGGATCTGTTCAAGAGCATCTCCGTCGACGTGAGCCGGGGCGACGGCAGCCAGAGTGCCAGCATTCACGGCCTGTCGATCGTCGACGAGGAGAAGCTGAACGCGCTGCCCGACGAGGCCTGGCTCGACCTTCGCAGGTCCGGCGCCCTCGGCGTCATCCATGCGCATCTGTTCAGCATCGGCGCCACCCAGGCCCTGGCCGGACGGCTGACCCGCGGCGCTCCGCAGCCCGCCGACCAGGCGGCCTGAACCGGCCGGGAGGGCCAGCCTCCGTGAATGCGATGTCCCCCCGGCCGAACCTTGGCGGTGACCCGGCCCTCCAGGCTCAGGCCGGCTGGGCGGCTCTCCTGCGGTCGCCGTCGAACGAGGCCTTCCTCGAGGCCTGGCTCGCCCTGACCTGCGGCGCCATCGACGGCGTCCGGTCGGGCCATGCCGCGGTCGAGTTCGCCGACGGTGGGGTCGTCACCCAGTGGGGGCGCGGAGCAGGCGGCGAGGATCTCGCGCGCACGGCCGCGCGGGCCCGCGCGCGCGGACAGGGTGTCGTCGACCACGCCGGAGACGGTCGCATCGTCTTCGCCTATCCCATCCTGGTGGGCACCGAGCCCGCTGGCGCGGTGGCGCTTCGCGCCGATCTCGCCTCGCCGCAGGACGTCCACCGGGCCCTGCGCGCGCTCCAGTGGAGTTCCGCCTGGGTGCGCGAGCGGATCCTCGGCCGGCGGCTGGAGGCGGTCGAGGACAAGGGCCGCACCGCACGCCTCGTCGTCGATCTGGTGGCCGCCGCCCTCGAGGGAGAACGTCTCTCTGCCAGCGCGCGCCTCGTCGCCACCGAGCTCGCGCGGGCGCTCGATTGCGTCCGGGTCAGCGTCGGGCTGGTGCGCCGGCGACGGACCCACATCGTCGCGCTCTCCCACAGCGCGAACTTCGGCAAGGACATGAACCTCGTCCGGCTGATCGGCGAGGCGATGGACGAGGCCGTCGACCAGCGCGCCATCGTCACCCAGCCGGTCGTTGGCGATGCCTTTCTGGTCACGCGCGCCCATGCCGAACTCGCCCGCGAGCACGGAGCCGGCGCCCTCGCCACCGTGCCGCTGCATGTGCAGGGCCGCTTCATCGGGGCGCTGACCCTGGAGAGGGCCGCGAACCACCCCTTCACGCCGGCCGACATCGTGGCGATCGACGCGGTGGCGACGGCGATCGCGCCGCTTCTCGCGGACAAGCTGGAAGCCGATCGCTGGCTCGGGGCCAAGCTCGCGCGCGCAGCCGCGCGCCAGGTCACCGCACTCGTCGGCAAGGAGCATGCGGCGCGCAAGCTCGCGGCGATCGGGACGGTCGCGGTCGTGGCCGTGTTCGCCGTCTGGCAGGACACGTACCGCGTCACGGCCGATGCCCAGGTCGAGGGCCGGGTGCAGCGCTCCGTCGTCGTTTCCTTCAACGGCTTTCTGAAGGAAGCGCCGGCCCGCGCCGGCGACATCGTCAAGGAGGGAGCGCTGCTCGCCGCGCTCGACGACCGCGACCTCGTGCTCGAGCGGCTCCGCTGGGTGACGGAGCGTCAGCGACGCTCCATCGAACACCAGAGGGCGCTGGCGGAGCGCAGCCGGGCCGACACCCTGGTCGCGACCAGCCTGATCGATCAGGCGGAGGCGCAGATCAACCTCGTCGACGAGCAACTCGGCCGCACCCGCCTGACGGCACCCTTCGACGGCATCGTCGTCTCGGGCGACCACTCCCAGTCCATCGGCGCTGCGGTCCAGCGTGGCCAGGTCCTGTTCGAGGTCGCGCCCCTCGACGGCTACCGCGTGATGCTCAACGTCGACGAGCAGCAGATCGCCGACCTCCGCGAAGGCATGACCGGGCGGCTGGTGCTGACCGCGCTGCCTGCCGAGAGCTTTCCCGTCGAGATCGTGCGGCTGACGCCCGTGGCGCGCGCCGAGGAGGGCCGCAACGTCTTCCGGGTCGAGGCGAAGCTCCCCGCCGACATCCCTGCGCTCAGGCCCGGCATGAGGGGGGCCGCCAAGATCGACGTCGACCGGCGCCACGTCGCCTGGATCTGGGCGCGCTCCATGATCAGCTGGGTTCGCCTGGCGCTCTGGCGCTGGATCCCGTGAGGCGCCATGCCGGCCTCGCTCTACTCTCCGTCCTGGTATCGCGTCGCCTCGCTCACTCTGCATCTGCGTCCGCACGTGCGGATCCACCGCCAGACGTTCAGGGGCGAGGTCTGGTACATCGTCCAGGACAACCAGACCGGGCGCTATCACCGCCTGTCGCATGGCGCCTATCGGGTGCTCAGCCTGCTCGACGGCGGGCGTACC
The DNA here is from genome assembly GCF_052440005.1 of Phreatobacter sp. GTDB lineage: Bacteria > Pseudomonadota > Alphaproteobacteria > Rhizobiales > Phreatobacteraceae > Phreatobacter. The sequence goes on along the minus strand of NZ_JBQVQL010000078.1, from coordinate 8,595 downwards.
GTGCAGGATGCGTGGGCCATCGCCCGTGACGAACTGGGCGCCGATACGGTGCCGCAGGACGACGTGCTGAGGCTGCTGTCGCTGCTCCACGGCGCCGATCTCATCGCCGGCGGCGATGTCCCCTACATGGCCGAGCTCGACGAGCGTTCGCGACGGATGCGGCGTCGGGAGTTTCTCGCGCGGTTCAAGAATCCGCTCGCCATCCGCACGGGCCTGTTCGACCCCAACCGCTTCCTCGACGCCACGCTGCCCGCCGTCCGCTGGATGTTCTCGCCTTTCGGGTTCTGTCTCTGGCTCGCTCTGGTCGCGACAGGCACTGCGATCGTCGTCATGCACTGGCCCCAGATGAGCCAGTCGGCCGTCGACCAGGCATTCTCGCTCCAGAACGTCGCGCTGATCCTGGCGCTCTATCCGGTCATCAAGGGCATCCACGAACTGGGCCATGCCTACGCCGCCAAGGCGTGGGGCGGCGAGGTGCATGAATTCGGCCTGATGTGGCTCGTCTTCCTGCCCATGCCCTATGTGGATGCTTCGGCAGCCGCGGCCTTTCGCGAGAAGCACCGGCGCATGGTGGTCGCCGGCGCCGGCATCCTCGTGGAACTGGCGCTGGCGTCCATCGCGATGATCGTCTGGGTGCTCGTCGAACCCGGCGCAGTGCGCGCCATCGCCTTCAACGTCGTGCTGATCGCCGGGGTCTCGACGCTGGTCTTCAACGGCAATCCGCTGCTGCGCTTCGATGGCTACTACGTGCTCGTCGATCTCGTGGAAATTCCGAACCTGGCGCAGCGGGCCAATGCCTACATGCTCCATGTGATCCAGCGCCACCTGTTCGGCGTGCCCGATCTCGCCAGCCCCGTCACGGCCCGGGGCGAGGCCGGCTGGTTCGTCGGCTATGGCCTCCTGGCGCTGGCCTACCGCCTTGTCGTGACCTTCGGCATCGCGCTCTTCGTCGCCGGACACTTCTTCTTCATCGGTGTCCTGCTCGCCGTCGCGAGCCTTGCCGGGGCCATCGTGTGGCCCCTCTTGAAGGGACTTTCCTTCCTCGTCTTCTCGCCGCAGCTGAAGGGGCGACGGGGGCGGGCCGCGGCGGTGACGTCGGCGGGCGTCGCCGGCCTGGTGGCGCTCCTCCTGGCGGTGCCGGTGACCTACGCCACCCTCGCCGAAGGGGTCATCTGGATCGCGGACGACGAGGCGACGGTGCGGACAGCGTCGGAGGGCGTCGTCGTCGGCTTTCCCTTCGAGCGCCCCGCCGCGGTTGGGCGCGACGATGTCGTGGCAAAGCTGGACGATCCGCTGCTGGTCGCCCGGATGGGCGTGGTGGAGCGCCAGCTGGAGGAGCTCAAGGTGCGGCTTGAAGCCGCCAATGTGGTCGACCGGGTGCAGGCGCGGGTGGTCGAGGAGCAGATCCGCCACGCCGAGGGGCAACTGCAGGACATGCGCCGAAGCGTCCGGGACCTCGATGTCCGCGTCCGGCGCGCCGGCACCTTTGTGCCCGTCGACCCGGTCGACGTCGTCGGGCAGTTCCGGCGGAAGGGCGACGTTCTCGGTTATGTCGTCGGGCCGGATGCCGGCGGCATCGTCGTGCGGACGGTCGTCGACCAGGCCGATCTCGACATGGTCCGCTCCAACACGGCGAAGGTCGACGTGCGACTGGCGAGCGACCCCGGCCGCTCGCTCGGCGCGACCATCGTCCGCCAGGTTCCGGCGGCACTGGCCGACCTTCCCCACGGCGCGCTGGCGGTGACCGGCGGCGGCCGGGTGCTGGTCGACCGCGGCCAGACCGACCGGCTGCGGCCGCTGGAGACGCTGTACCAGTTCGATCTCGCCATCGCGGGCCTGCCGCCCGACTCCCGGCTGGGGATGCGGGTCTTCGTCCGGTTCGGCCACCCGTCCGAGCCCATCGGGGTGAGGATCGTGCGCGCGGTGCGGCAGGCCTTCCTGCGGCAGTTCAATGTCTGAGTCCTCCACCCTCGCCGCGGTTCTCCCCCAGGTCGAGCCATATCCCGAGCGACCCAGCGTCAGGCGGTCGAAACTGGACCAGGCCCTGCGGCGCGTGCTCAGCCATGGTGTCGCCGCCCGGGCTGGAGCAAGGACGCGGCAGCTCCGGCACATCGTGGCGGCGACGCATCGCGGAGCGCCGGGCCTCGCCGGCCTCGGCGACGCGGCGCTGCAGGATCGCGCGCGCCTGCTCGCGGCACGCCTGAAGCGGGAGGAGACGATCGGCGCGGACGCCCTCGGCCCGCTCTTTGCGGTCATCCGCGAGGCCTCGTCGCGCACCATCGGGATGCGCCACCACGACGTGCAGCTGATGGGGGCCTATGCGCTGGTCCGCGGCATGGTCGCCGAGATGAACACCGGCGAGGGCAAGAGCCTCACGGCAACGCTGGCGGCGGTCGCCATGGCGCTGCGCGGGCGGGCCGTGCACGTCATTACCGTCAACGACTACCTTGCCCGGCGCGATGCCGAGAAATTCGCGCCGCTCTATGCCTTCTTCGGACTGCAGACCGGTGTGGTGTTCGAGGGCCTCTCCAGGGAGGAGCGCAGGACCGCCTACCGCGCCCATGTCGTGTATGCGGCGAACAAGGAGATCGCCTTCGACTACCTGAAGGATCGCCTCGTCCTCAGCTCGGCCGGCGGCCCGCTGCGTCGCAAGCTACGGACCGTCGAGGGGCTGGCGCAGACGGACGAGCGGCCGATCATGCGCGGCCTCGACTTCGCGATCGTCGACGAAGCCGACAGCGTCCTCATCGACGAGGCGCGCACGCCGCTCATCCTGTCGGGCCCGGCCGACAGCACCGTCGAGGCGCGCAGCCTCAAGCAGGCGCTCGTGGTGGCGCACCACCTGAAGTCCGCCGAGCATTTCCGGCTCGATCCCGTAGGAGCCAAGGTGGCGCTGACCGCGGCAGGTCAGGCGATCCTCCAACGCGTGGGTGCGACCCTCGGCGGCGACTGGCGCAGCGCCATCTTCCGCGAGGACGCCGTGACCAAGGCCCTGACGGCGCTCCACGTGATGCAGAAGAATGCCCACTACATCATCCAGGACAGCAAGATCGCCATCGTGGACGAGTACAGCGGCCGCGTGATGGCCGACCGGTTCTGGAGCGACGGCCTGCACCAGCTGGTGGAACTCAAGGAGGGGGCCGATCCGTCGCCCCAGCGGGTGACCATGGCCCGCATGACATACCAGCGGCTCTTCCGCCGCTATCGCTCGCTGTCGGGCATGACCGGAACGGCGCGGGAGATCGCCGCGGAGCTGTGGGAGGTCTACGACCTCACGGTGGTGCGCATTCCAACCCATCGTCCCCCGCGCCGCCGCGTGGTCCGCGACGTGGTCCTGCCGACCGCGGAGACCCGGTGGAACGCCGTGGCGCGGCTCGCCAAGGCGCTGTCGGCGCGCGGCGTTCCCGTGCTGATCGGCACCCGGTCGGTCAAGGCGTCGCTGCAGGCGGGGGACGCGCTGCGGGCCTTCCAGGTGCCGCACCGGATCCTCAATGCCGTGGACGAGACGGCAGAGGCGGACATCGTCGCCAGCGCCGGGGAGGCCGGCCGCGTCACGGTCGCGACGAACATGGCGGGGCGGGGCACCGACATCATCCTCGGGCCGGGAGTGGCCGAACGCGGCGGCCTGCATGTCATCATGACCGAGCGGCACGAGGCGGGCCGCATCGATCGTCAGCTGGCCGGCCGCTGCGCCCGCCAGGGGGATCCCGGCTGCGTCATCGTCATGCTGTCGCTGGAAGACGCCCTGCTGGTCGACGCGGGGATGAAGCGGCGCGCGGCACTGGCTGGCAGCCTTCTGCGCGCCGGGCTGTCGTGGCCGGCCCGCCGGCTCATGCTGATCTGCCAGCGCCTCGCCGAACGACGCCACGCGCGGATCCGGCGTGATCTCCTGCGGAGCGACGAGGACATGGATTTCGCGCTGGCCTTCGCCGGCGCGCCGGAGTGACCGCCGTCCCGGCGCCGTCAGGACGCCCGGCCGTCGACCGGCACGAGGATCGTGTCCTCCACCGGCATGGCCGCCGCGTTGCGCGCCAGCACGTCGTCCGTGAGCCTGACGACGTGGCGACCGGCGGCAACCGATCGGGCGTTGCCGAGAGCCTGCCAGCGATGGGGGTCGGTGCGCGACTGGCGCATCAGGAAACGATGGCCGGTCTCATACCAGGGAGTCACGGCATCGGTCTGGTTGTCGAGGATGAAGTCGCCGCGGTCGGTGACGACGGTCAGCACGGCATGGCCGGCGCCCTGGCGGTCACGCACGATGGTCAACAGCAGGACGGAGCTGGGGATACCGAGCGCCATCAGCCGCTCCCGCTTGAGCAGCGCCACGTCCTCGCAGTCGCCACGCCCGGCGGAGGGGAGCGTCCAGTGCTCGGCCTCGCCGTAGAGCTCGCGGTCGGTCGCCGGGGTGATCGTCGCATTGACCTCCGCATTGACCGTTCGGATCGCCGCGAGGACGGCCTCGGAGAGGGCGAGCGAGGCGCCGGGCCATTCGCTGGGCCGGCAAGCCGCAGGATTGCGGCGGCAGAAGTCGAGCCAGGCCGCCGGCGTCGGCGCCTGCCGATCGGCGGAGAGACTGGCCTTGGACTCGTCGACGTGAACAGACGGGCTCACATTGGCCCATGCCTCAGGCAGTCCGGCCAGAATGGCTGCAGCAACGGCCATGACCACCAAGGTCATCCGTATGGCCTGCAGAAGTGAATGCTCGGTCCGCCTCGTCATAAACCAGAATATGCGGGCGAAATTTGAACATCAGCGTCGCGAAAATCCGCGAATTATAGGGGATAGAGAGGCGAGTTGTTTACCAAAGCCGAGAAGGCGACGTTAACGTGAATGAAAGCTGAGCGCCCTGTGACGCCTGGCTCGTCCAGCGGCGGCGCCCATGCGCGCCGGCTCGCCCGCTTGCCTGACGAAAACGACCTGCGACAATGCGCTCTCCTTGTTGCAGGACGTCCCATGTTTCGACGCATCGCTGTCAGCCTTGCCGCGGGCTCGCTTCTCCCGGTTTTCGCGGCGGTCTCCGCCGGTGCCCAATCCCCGCGTCCGGCCGATACGCGCAGCATCGCGGGGCGCGAGTTCGACTGCCTCGTCGAGGCCCACAGCCGCGTGAAGGTCAGCGCCTCGGTGACCGGCCTCATCGCCCGCTTCCACGTCGACCGCGGTGATCGCGTCCGGGAAGGACAGGTGCTGGTCGAACTCGATGCCGATGTCGAGAGAGCGCTGCTCGACATCGCACGCCAGCGGGCGGCGAACACCCAGTCCATCGAAGCGGCGCGGGCGAAGCTCGAGCTGGCCCAGGCGGCGGCCGATCGTCTGTCGCGGCTGCGGCAGTCCAATCCGGGTGTGCTGACCGCTGCCCAGTACGAGCAGGCCATCGCCGATGCGCGGGTGGCGGCCTTCAACCTGCGTGACGCCGAACTGACCCGCGAGGCGGCCGAGCTGGAAGCTGCCCGTGTCGCAGCCCTTCTCCGCCAGAAGCGCGTCCTCAGCCCCATCGACGGCGTGGTGGTCGAACGCAACATGTCGGCGGGCGAACACCGGCACGAACAGGCCCATCTCATGACGCTGGCGCGGATCGATCCGCTGCACGTCGAGGTTTTTCTCCCCGTGGCCTATTTCGGCCAGACGGCCGTGGGGTCCACGGCGCAGGTGACCCTCCAGGCGCCGATCGGCACCACCCATACGGCCCGCGTGCTCGTCGCCGACACGGTCTTCGACGCGGCGAGCGGGACCTTCGGCGTCCGCCTCGGCCTGCCCAATCCGGATCTGCGCATTCCGGCTGGCCTCCGGTGCCGCATTCGCTTCGAATGACGGATCGGGAGCCGCCGCGACCACCCGGGGTTCAGGGCGATCCGCCGGACCTGGAGCACGCATTGGACGTCGCCGCGCCCAGCTAGGTCGACGAACGGCCGGCATAAGACGCCGGCTTCGGACCCAAAGATCGACCTGGCACGGCGCCCGCTTCGCGCCTCGATTGCCGACATGGGTTTCTTGCCGGAAGGCGGATTCGCGAGGGCGACCTCCTGGACTTCACCCGCTTTGATGGGCCGAAAGCCGCAGTCGTGAACCGCGCCGTCGTCCACATAAGGCCTTTCGCATGAAGTCTAAAATATTCGTCGTCCAGATAGTTACTGTAGAAGATCGATGCTGCTTGTCTATCCAGGTGCAATCCTCACCTTGACCGTAATAAGGTAATGAAGTACGGTTGCCGAGCCAGAAAAGTTGGTAATAAATTATTCAAGCACCATTTCATCGAACTAGAAATGGGCAAGCAGCCTTTTCGTTACAATCGCAACATTCAACGGTTATTTGGATAGCGGTTATGTAAACTGCGAGCCGTGATCGGCCGTTCGCGGCGGTCGGCGACGACAGGCAGAAGCCGCGGTGAGGCGGATAATCCTCAAATCATGCGCATCTTCACCGTCAAGGGCGGCAACCCGGGCCCCGACCTGCCCTTTCCGGCCCGCCTCGCAGCCGACCTGGTGGGCCGTCATCCCCTGCCGCCGACGCGGGTGGTGGACCTGCGCCTGGTTCTGGCGGTGTCCACAGGGCTATATGCGCTGTGCCTGATGCTGGCGCCGCGGTTGCTCAATGATGCCGATAGCCATTGGCATCTGTTCTTCGGACGCAGCATCCTCGCCGGCCAAGGCTTTCCGACCACAGACGCCTATTCCCACACCTTCACCGGCCAGCCCTGGATCGCCAAGGAATGGCTGTCGCAGGTGCTGATGGCGCTGGCTGAACGCCTCGGCGGCTGGACCGGCGTAGTGGTGCTGGCGAGTGCCTGCGCCGCGCTCTCCTTCGCGATCCTGACCCACGAGGCCCTGCGGCGGCTCGACTGGCGCCCGGCGCTGGTGCTCATGGGCGCGGCCATCGCGCTGAGCCTGCCGCACATGCTGGCACGGCCGCATCTCATCGCCCTCCCCGCCCTGGTGCTGTGGGCCGCGGGTCTTTTCCGGGCCATGGAAGAGGGCCGATTGCCGTCGCTCTTGCTGTTCCCGCTGATGGTGCTGTGGGCCAACCTGCACGGCAGCTTCCTGCTTGGCATCGCGCTGTGCGCGCCGCTCGGGCTCGAGGCGATGCTGCGGGCAGAGGCCAGGGACCGGTTCGGGGTGCTGATCGGATGGGGCCTTTTCGGCCTTGGCGCCATGGCGGCGGCCTGTATCCACCCCTACGGCGCGGACTCGATCCTCGCCGCCTTCCGTGTCCTGGGCCTCGGCGAGGCCCGCGGCCTCATCACGGAGTGGCGGGCGCAGGATTTTGCAACGCTGTCAGGCTTCGAGATGGTGCTGCTCGGTGGCATCGCACTGGCGCTTGCCACAGGTTTCCGCCTGCCCTGGCTGAGGCTCCTGCTGCTGCTGGCGCTGCTCCACCTGGCACTGGCTCATGTTCGCCACCAGACGGTCTTCGCGGTACTCGGCGTGCTCCTCCTCGCTCCCGCCATCGCCGTGGCACGCGGGCCGCGGGATATGGTGACCGGCGCGCTCCGGCCGGTCGTCGCCGGAGCTCTGGCGCTGGTCGTGGTCGCGACGTCCGCGCTTGGCCTATCGGATATTGCCCGCCCGCGCGCCGCGCTCATTCCCGCCGAGGCGCTGGCGGCAGCGCGAGCGGCCGGAGCCTCAGGCCCGGTGCTCAATGCATATGACTTCGGCGGCTGGCTGATCACCCAAGGGGTGCCGACCGCCATTGACGGGCGCACCGAACTCTTCGGCGGGGCCTTTCTCGCGGAGCATACGTGGGCGCTCGATCTCAAGGATCCCGAAGCTCTCATCAGGCTGCTCGAGCGCCACCGTATCGGTTGGACGCTACTCCAGCCCGGCATGCCGGCCATCGCGCTGCTCGATCGCTTGCCCGGCTGGCGCCGCATTCATGCGGACGCCGTGGCGGTGGTTCATGCGCGGGTGCCGTAGCGGCCATTCGGCCGTGTGTTACCGCGGACCACGCCGTTGCCCAAGCCAAGAGCAATGTCGTGTTGGAGGCCGTCGCCGAGCGCAACCACTTCCTGATGATGTGAGGGGATGAGCGATGACGAAGCGGTCAAAGACATTCTCAATTTCCGCTCAGGGCCCAGAAGCAGATTCCCCTCGGGGCTTGATCGTTACGCGAGGGCCCGCTGAGGCAGCCTATTGAACGCAGGTGTCCGAGATGGCCACCGCAAGCCGGAGACCACGCCGAAACGGCGATTGTTCTGAGCGAAAACAATAGGCATTGGCGGTCCCGAAGGGATTCGAACCCCTGACCTTCGGTTTAGGAAACCGCTGCTCTATCCTGCTGAGCTACGGGACCGGCGCGCCCTCTATCTCACGCCGGCGGGCCGGGCGGCAAGACGGGAAGCGCCCGGTCAGCCTCCAAAGAACGAGTTGCGGCGCGCCGGTGCGGACGCCGGCGTCTCCGGCCCTGGGTCGTCCGGGGGCCGCGCCATCGGGAACACGGTCTCGGTCGGGACGATCTTCGGCCGCGCTGCCGGTGGCGGGGCCGGGTCGTTGGCGGGCTCCGCCGGGGGCGGGGCGGGAGGCTGCACCGCGGTCTCGACCTGCGGCGCCGGTGCGGGTTCGGGCTCCGGCGGCTTCACCGCCTCGGCCGGCATCGGCTCCGGCG
>NZ_JBQVQL010000077.1:0-23442 GCF_052440005.1 Phreatobacter sp. | reverse complement strand
GCTCCGGCCCAGCCGGCCACGCCCCCGGCCCTGCAGACCCCGGCCGACGGCATTCTCGCCCGCGTGCAGGGTGTCGAGATCCGTCAGGCCGACCTCGACGCGGCGGAGGAGGACATCGGCGGCCAGACGACCGCGCAGATGAGCCCCGAGCAGAAGCGGGAATATCTCCTCAGCTTTGTCATCGACCTGACGCTCGCCGCCAAGGCCGCCGAGCAGCGTAACGTCCAGGAGGGCGCCGACTTCGCCCGCAAGATGACCTACTACCGCAACAAGCTCCTGGTGGAGACGCTCCTCAATACCGAGACGCGCACCCGCGTCACGGAAGAGGAGATGCGCAAGATCTACGACGAGCAGCGCTCGCGCATCACGCCGGAAGAGGAGGTGCGCGCCCGCCACATCCTGGTGGAAACCGAGGATGAGGCGAAGGCGCTGATCGCCCAGATCCGCGGCGGCGCCGATTTCGAGACCATCGCCAAGGAGAAGTCGAAGGATCCGGGCGGCGCCCGCAACGGCGGCGACCTCGGCTTCTTCACCAAGGGCCAGATGGTGCCCGAGTTTGCTGAGGCCGCCTTCGCCATGCAGGCCGGCCAGCTCTCGCAGGCGCCTGTCAAGTCGCAGTTCGGCTGGCACATCATCAAGCTCGAGGAGCGCCGGCAGCGGCAGATCCCGAGCTTCGAGCAGGTACGCGGCCAGATCGAGGACTTCCTCACCCGCCGCGTCCAGGCCGACCTCGTGCAGAAGCTGAGGTCGGAGGCGCAGGTCGAGCGCTTCGTGCCCTCGCCGGCCCGGCCGACGATCCCCGGTGCCCCTGGCACGCCGGCCCCGGCGACGCCGCGTCCCTGATCATCCCTTCCGTCCCGATGACGAGGCCGGCCGCTCGCGTGGCCGGCCTTCGTCGTTCAGGGGTGATGCCGCGCGCCCGCCGGGGCCACACCGTTTCTTAAGCGCCCTCGCTTAAGCCATGGGGACCGTGATCGGATCATCGTGCCGACGCGTGGTCGGGGACATCCGCCTTGTCGGTGATGGGTTCGGAAGAGGCGCAGATGGGGCGCGGCGCCAAAACGCTGCTGTCGCCCGCCGGCATCGCCGCGCGCGTCCGCTCCTTCCTGCTCGACCGGTCCGACGAGTCCATCGCCCAGAGGATGGCCGGAGCGGCCTTCCTGATCCGCGTCCTCAGCGCCGGCATCGCCTATGTCAGCCAGGTGCTGATGGCCCGCTGGATGGGCGGCTCGGAATTCGGCACCTATGTCTCGGTGTGGGTCTGGGTGCTGCTCATCGGCCATCTGTCCAACGCGGGTCTCGCCTCTGCGGCGCAGCGCTTCGTGCCGGAATATGCCGAGCGCGGCGACCAGGACGGCCTCAGGGGCTTCATCGGTGGCGGGCGGCGGCTCGGCATGGTCATCGCGACGGTGATCGCGGCGACGGGCCTTGCGATTCTGTGGCGCTTCGCCTCCCTCGTCAGCGACGCCATGATCATGCCGCTGGCGCTCGCCGCCATCTGCCTGCCGATGTTCGTGCTGACCGACATCCAGGACGGCATCGCCCGCTCCTGGAACTGGACGGACCTCGCCCTCGGTCCGCCCTACCTCATCCGCCCCTTCATCCTGCTCGGCTGCATGGCCGGCGGCTATGTCGCCGGCTTCCCCAGCACGGCGGTGACGGCGATGGCCTGCGCCGTGATCGCGACCTGGACCGCCGCGATGATCCAGTTCGTGCTGCTCAACCGCCGCATCGCCACCAAGGTGGCGGCGGGCCCGCGCCGGACGGAACCCTTGTTCTGGCTGAAGACGAGCCTGCCGATCTTCGTGGTGGAGACCTTCTACCTCGCCCTGACCTATACCGACGTGATCCTGCTGAAGCAGCTGCGCGGGCCGGAGGAGGTTGCGGTCTACTGGGCGGCGGTGAAGACCCTCGCGCTGGTCGCCTTCGTCTATTTCGCCGTGGCTGCTGCGGCGGCGCACCGGTTCAGCGAGTACCACGTCGCCGGTGACCGGCAGAAGCTCGCCGACTTCCTGCGTGCCTCCATCCGCTGGACCTTCTTCCCCTCGCTGGCCGCGACGATCCTCATCCTCGCCCTCGGCAAGCCCTTCCTGATGATGTTCGGCCCCGACTTCGTGAAGGGCTATCCGGCGATGTTCGTGGTGTCCGTGGGCCTTCTGGCGCGTGCTGCGGCCGGCCCGGTCGAGCGCCTCCTGACCATGTCCGGCCACCAGACCGCCTGCGCCCTCATCTACGGCGTCGCCTTCGCCGCGGCGGTGGTCCTCTGCCTCGTTCTCATCCCCCCCTTCGGGATGATGGGTGCGGCGATCGCCACGGCGACGGCGCTGACGCTGGAATCGGTGCTGCTGGTGTGGATCACCACGGCGCGTCTCGGCCTCTCCGCGGCCTTCTGGATCAAGCCGGCGACCCCATGACCGCGGCTCCCACCCGTCTCCGTGCCGAGGCCCCGCCGCTGCAGCCGGCGATGTCCGCCGCGGGCATCGGTGCGGTCTCCGCGTCCTGGGTACCGGCCGAGGGCTGGGAGGCGCTTCGCCCCGACTGGGAGGAGCTCGCGGCCGCCGCCGCAGAGCCCAATGCCTTCCTCGCGCCGGGCTTCGCGCTGGCAGCCCGTGGCATCGCGCCCGCCGCCGGGCTCGGGGCGCTCCTCGTCTGCCGCGACGGGCGGCCAATCGGCCTCGTCGCCGGCAGGTTCGGCCTCGCCGGTGCGGTGTTCACCCTGTGGACCCATCACTATGCCCCCTATGGCGTGCCGCTGGTGCGGCCCGGCGAGGCGGCGGCGGTGGTCGGCGCGCTTCTCTCGTTCCTCGCGTCGGAGGGGGCCGCCGCCCTCGAGGCGCCACTGATGCCGGATGGGCCGTTCGCCACAGCCCTCGAGGCGCTCGCTGTCGGACATCCGACCTTCGTGCTCGACGCCCACCGCCGCGCGGTTCTGACGGTGGCGCCGCCGCCCCTGTCGAAGGAGCATCGCCGGCTGGCGCGCCGCCTCGGCGAGCGGGGCGCGCTCGGGTTTGCCTCCACGGCGACGGGCCATGACCTCAGCGAAGCGGTCGAGGCCTTCCTCGCCCTCGAAGCCGAGGGGTGGAAGGGCCGCCGCGGCACCGCCCTCGCCATGACGCCTGCGACCCGCTCCTTCTTCGAGGCAGCGGTGACTGATCTCGCCGCCCGCGGCGGGGCACAGATCGACATGCTGCTGCTCGACGGGCGGCCCATCGCGGCCGGGCTCGTCCTCACGGCGGGCCCGCGGGCCTGGTATCTCAAGACCGCCTATGACGAGGTCTTCGCCCGCTTCTCGCCGGGGCTTCTCCTCTCCCACGCCATCGGCGCAGCCGCGATCACGGCGAAGGGCGTGGAGCTGGTCGATTCGTGCGCCATTCCCGACCATCCCATGATCGACCGCATCTGGCCCGGCCGCATGGCGCTGACGACGCGCTTCATCGCCGTGGACAAAGGTCCCGCCGGCTGGCGCTGGCGGGCGGCGCTCGCCTGGCGCCGCGGCTTCATCGGCGCCAGGGCGCTTGCCAAGCGCCTCCTCCGGCGCTGAGGCTCAGGGGCGGTCGCGCAGCAGGCGCCTGATGATCTTGCCCGTGGTGGTCATCGGCAGTTCGTCGATGAATTCCACCTCGCGCGGGTAGGAATGGGCCGACATGCGTGTCTTCACGAAGTCGCGGATGTGGTCCGCGAGGTCGGGCGAGGGCTCGACGCCGTCCTTCAGCACGATGAAGGCCTTGACGATTTCAGTGCGCAGCTCGTCGGGCTTGCCGACGGCGGCCGCAAGCGACACGGCAGGATGCTTCAGCAGCGTGTCCTCGATCTCGCCGGGCCCGATGCGGTAGCCGGCGGAGGTGATGACGTCGTCGTCCCGGCCGAAGAAGTGGATGTAGCCTTCCTCGTCGCGCAGGCCCTGGTCGCCGGTCACCATCCAGTCGCCGATGAACTTGTCGCGCGTCGCCTCGGGGCGGCCCCAGTATTCGAGGAACATCACGGGGTCCGGCCGCTGGACAGCGATCTGGCCGCGCTCGCCCGCCTCGCAGAGCGAGCCGTCGTCGCGGATGACGCCCACCGTGTGGCCCGGCACCGGCTTGCCGATGGCCCCCGCCCTCGACACGCCGATGGCGGCCGAGGAGGCGAGGACGAGGTTGCATTCGGTCTGGCCGTAGAACTCGTTGATGGTGAGGCCGAGGGCGGCGCGGCCCCAGTCGTAGGTCGGCGTGCCCAGCGCCTCGCCGCCCGAGGCGAGGGTGCGCAGCACCAGCCTGTGCCGGGAGCGGGGATCGTCGATCGAGCGCAGCATGCGCAGGGCCGTCGGCGGCACGAAGGAGTTGCGGACCTCCAGCTCGGCCATCAGCGCGAAGGCTTCGTCCGCGTCGAACTTCTCGAACTTGTGGGCCACTACCGGCACGCCGAAATGGAGTGAGGGCAGCAGCACGTTGAGGAGGCCGCCGGCCCAGGCCCAGTCGGCCGGAGTCCACATCCGGTCGCCGGCCTGGGGGAAGAATTCGTGCGGCATCTCGACGCCCGGCAGGTGGCCGAGCAGGACGCGATGGCCGTGAAGGGCACCCTTGGGCTGGCCGGTGGTGCCGGAGGTGTAGATCATCATGGCGGGGTCGTCGGCCGCCGTGTCGACGGCCGTGAAGGCGCCCGAGGCCTTTTCCAGCGAGCCGTAGAAGCTGTCGACGCCGTCGGCCGCGCCGTCGACGGAAAGGACCACCGAGAGCTCGCCGAGCCCGTCGCGGATCTGGGAGAGCTTGGCCACCCCTTCGGCATTGGTGATGAGGGCGCGGGCGCCGGCATTGGCGAGGCGGAAGGCGAGGGCATCGATGCCGAAGAGCGCCGCCAGCGGCACGGCGATGGCGCCCATCTTGTAGATGGCGATATGGGCGATGGCGGCCGCGGCGCCCTGCGCGAGCACCAGCGCGACGCGATCCCCGCGCTTCACGCCCTTCGTCACCAGCACGTTGGCGAGGCGGTTGGAGGCGTCCTCCAGCCGGCCATAGGTGATGGGCTCGACGCGCCCGTCCGGCTTCTTCCAGAGGATGGCGACGCGGTCCGGCTCGGCCAGCGCCCAGCGGGTGCAGACGTCGGTGCCGATGTTGTAGCGGGCCGGGACCTGCCAGCGGAAATCGCGGACGAGGGCATCGTAGTCGCGCAGGTTTGGGAGCATGGCGGGCACTCTCGCGGGGGCGAGATCGGTACTCCAACAGGTGGCCGCGGTCGAGTCAGCCCTCCGTCGAGGGCGTAGCGAGGGGCACCAGCACCGTGCTTCCGCCGGCGACCAGCACCTCGCCCGCCTTCGTGCCTACCGACCGAATCTCACTCCGCCCGCTTCACCCCGTCGCCTACGAAGGGATCGATCTCTGCTACTCCGCCTCCCGCCTTCAGGCGGGATTGCTGGTCGGAACGCCGTGCGTGATGAAGTTCCGGAGAAGCGGGAAAACCTTCTCCGGGGCGTCACCATGGATCTCGTGGCCGCACGCCTCCAACCGCTCGAACTGAACCAGATGCGGGGGTATTGAGCGTGCGGTCGCCTCGATCAGTGAGATGGGCACGATCGGATCGTGCGCTCCACCCACGACGAGGGTGGGGCAGGTGATGTTCCGCAAGTCGGCATGGAAGTCGAAACGGCCATGCTCGTTGTTCGGGCCGTTGAAGTGGAGAGCGACCTCGGTCTTCATGATCGCATGGACGGGTCCCTTCGGCCGGTCCCGCCGGTGCCGGTACAGCGGGACGCAGCGCTCGATATAGCGGGCGCGGCCCTCGGCCGTCGGGTTGGTCCAGTAGCTCTCGGCCGTCGCGCGGGCATCATCTCCGCCGATGCGCCCGAATGTCTCGAACACCCGTTCGAAGTCGATCGCCGCCGCCGTGCTCAGAAGGATCAGCTTGCCGGGATGATCGGGATAGCGCGTGGCGTAGGACTGGGCCACGAAGCCGCCGAACGAGAGGCCGCAGACGATCGGTTTGGCGAGACCCAGGGCATCACAGAGCCCTTTCACGTCATCGCCCCATTGCGTCAGGTTCCAGGTTGCGGGGTCTGAACCCTCGCTGCGCCCATTGCCGCGATGATCGTAGAAAACGACCTGGGCGACGTCGCTGAGGGCGGAAAATGCGTTCTTGAAGGGCACGTGGTCAAAGCCAGGGCCTCCGTGCAGCATGACGAGGGCCGGCTTTTCTCGGGTGCCACGATCGTCGACAACGAGCGCGGGATTGGCGACGTCGACGAACAATCGGACGCCATTGACGAGCACATGCATGTCCCGCTCCGGTGCCCGCCGCGATGGCCTCGCAAGCCGGACGATCAAGCCGCCTGTTTCGCGCCCTCGCCGACGATGCGGACGATGTCCGCCATGATGGCGTTGAGCTGGAAGTCCTTCGGTGTGTAGACCGCCGCGACCCCCGCCTTCTTCAACTGGGCCTCGTCCTCCGGCGGGATGATGCCGCCGACGATGACGGGCACGTCGTCCAGCCCCTCGGCGCGCATCCGCTCCATCACCTCGGTGACGAGGGGAATATGGCTGCCGGAGAGGATCGACAGGCCGACGACGTGGACACCTTCCTCCAGCGCGGCGTTGACGATCTCGGCGGGGGTGAGGCGGATGCCCTCGTAGACCACCTCCATGCCGCAGTCGCGGGCGCGCACGGCGATCTGCTCGGCGCCGTTGGAATGGCCGTCGAGGCCCGGCTTGCCGACGAGGAACTTGATGCGGCGGCCGAGGCGGCGCGAGACCGTCTCCACCTCCTCGCGGATGGGGGCGAGGTCGCCGGTCTCGGCGCGGGCGGCGCGGCCGACGCCGGTGGGCGCGCGGTACTCGCCGAAGACCTCGCGCAGCACCTGGCCCCATTCGCCGGTGGTCACGCCGGCCTTGGCGGCGGCGATGGAGGGCTCCATGACGTTGCGGCCCTCGCTCGCGGCGGCGCGCAGGTCGGCGAGCGCCTTCTCGACGGCCTTTGCGTCACGGGCGGCGCGCCAGGCCTTCAGGCTCTCGACCTGCTGGGCCTCGACGGCGGGATCGACCACCATGATCGAGCCTTCCCCGGTGGTGAGCGGCGAGGGCTCGGTCTCGGTGAAGCGGTTGACGCCGATGACCACCTGCTCGCCACTCTCGATGGCCTCGAGGCGGCGGGTGTTGCTCTCTACGAGCTTCGACTTCATGTAGGGCACGGCGGCGATCGCCCCGCCCATCTCCTCGATCAGCTTCATCTCGGCGGTGGCCTCGGCCTTCAGCGCCTCCACCTTGGCGGCCACCGCCGGGTTGCCGTCGAAGAGATCGCCGAATTCCAGGAGGTCGGTCTCGTAGGCGAGAATCTGCTGGAGGCGCAGCGACCATTGCTGGTCCCAGGCGCGCGGCAGGCCCAGTGCCTCGTTCCAGGCCGGAAGCTGCAGGGCGCGGCAGCGCGCCTTCTTCGAGATGGTCACCGCCAGCGCCTCGATGAGGATGCGGTAGACGTTGTTCTCCGGCTGCTGCTCGGTGAGGCCGAGCGAGTTCACCTGGACGCCGTAGCGGAACAGCTTGTGCTTCGGGTCGGTGACGCCGTATCGCGTCTCGACGAGCTCCTCCCAGAGCTCGACGAAGGCGCGCATCTTGCACATCTCGGTGACGAACCGCATGCCGGCGTTGACGAAGAAGGAGATGTGGCCGACGACCTCGCCGAAACCGCCCTCGGGCACCTCGCCGGAGGCCTTCACCGTGTCGAGGATGGCCATGGCGTTGGCGAGCGCGAAGGCGAGCTCCTGCACCGGCGTCGCCCCCGCCTCCTGCAGGTGGTAGGAGCAGACGTTCATCGGATTCCACTTCGGCATCTCGGCCGTCGTGAAGAGGATGGTGTCCTTGGTGAGCCTGAGCGAGGGCTCCGGCGGGAAGACGTAGGTCCCGCGCGAGAGATATTCCTTCAGGATGTCGTTCTGCGTCGTGCCGGACAGCTTGGTGCGCGGTGCCCCGGTCTCGTCGGCCACCGCCACATAGAGCGCCAGCAGCCAGCCGGCGCAGGCGTTGATGGTCATCGACGTGTTCATCTCGGCGAGCGGGATGCCGTCGAAGAGCGTGCGCATGTCGCCGAGATGGGAGACGGGCACGCCGACCTTGCCGACCTCGCCGCGGGCGAGAACGTGGTCGGCGTCATAGCCGGTCTGGGTCGGAAGGTCGAAGGCGACGGAGAGACCCGTCTGGCCCTTGGCGAGATTGGCGCGATAGAGCGCGTTGGATTTCTCGGCCGTGGAATGCCCCGCATAGGTGCGGATCAGCCAGGGCTTCTCGCGCTTGTCGTTGCTGCGCATTGTCGCCTCCCGAGCGGGTTCTTTGGCGATCATTCTGTGCCGCCAGGCGATTTATTGCAATGCAGCGAAAGGGGAATGGCCCGGCCGCCCCGCAAGGAGGACCGGGCCCCGCGTCAGGCCCGCCTGATCAGGCCGACGATGACCAGCAGTATGACGGCGCCGAGCGTCGCGCTGACGATGGCCGAGAGGATGCCGCCGCCCAGCGAGATGCCGAGGCGGGGAAACAGCCAGGTGGCGATCAGCGCGCCGAGAATGCCGATGACGATGTTGCCGACGAGCCCGAAGCCGAAGCCCTTGACGATGAGACCGGCGAGCCAACCGGCAATGGCGCCGACCAGAATAAGAACGAGCAGACTTTCGACGGGCATGATGCAATCCTCCTCAAGGCGCGGCGGCCGGTCGTCCCGGCGCGGGCGCAAGACATCAGCGATCGCCGACGAGGTCGGAACCGCGAAGGCCCAACGCGCCCGCCCTCCCGAAGGTCCCTGACGGAAGCAATAATTACCGGCGGTGGGAACAGGGTAGGGGTCTGCAAGTTGCCGTGTGGGCGGTCGCGGCTCGTCCGAAGGGGCGAGGGGGCGGCCTTTCCCGTCCGCCAATTCGCGCTTGCACATGCATGTTGCACTGCACATAATCGATACCTGAAGCGCCCCGGAAGAGAAGGCGCCTGACACCCGAGGTGACACCAATGGCAGCTGTTGCTCCCACTCCCCAGTCGCGCCCCGTCAAGGATCTCTACGAATTCGGCGAGGTCCCCCCGCTCGGCCACGTGCCCGCCAACATGTATGCCTGGGCCATCCGCAGGGACCGGCACGGGCCGCCGGAGCAGTCCTTCAAGGTGGAGGTGGTGCCGACCTGGTCGCTGGGCGAGGACGAGGTGCTCATCTACGTGATGGCCGGCGGCGTGAACTACAACGGCATCTGGGCCGGCCTCGGCCAGCCGATCTCGCCGTTCGACGGCCACAAACATCCCTTCCACGTCGCCGGCTCGGATGCCTCGGGCATCGTCTGGGCGGTGGGCGCCAAGGTGAAACGCTGGAAGGTCGGCGACGAGGTCATCGTCCACTGCAACCAAGACGACGGCGACGACGAGGAGTGCAACGGCGGCGACCCGATGTTTTCGACCTCCCAGCGCATCTGGGGCTACGAGACGCCGGACGGCTCCTTCGCCCAGTTCTGCCGCGTCCAGTCGCGCCAGCTCATGGAGAAGCCCAAGCACCTGCCCTGGGAGGAGGCCGCCTGCTACACGCTGACGCTGGCCACCGCCTACCGCATGCTGTTCGGCCATCCGCCCCATACGCTGAAGCCGGGCGACAACGTGCTGGTCTGGGGCGCGTCGGGCGGCCTCGGGGTCTTCGCGGTGCAGCTCGTCGCGGCGGCCGGTGCCAATGCCATCGGCGTCATCTCGGACGAGACCAAGCGCGACTACGTGCTGCAGCTCGGCGCCAAGGGCGTCATCAACCGCAAGGATTTCAACTGCTGGGGACAGATGCCCAAGGTGAATTCCGACGAATATGCCGTCTGGACCAAGGAGGCGCGCAAGTTCGGCAAGGCCATCTGGGACATTACCGGCAAGAAGGACGTGGACATCGTCTTCGAGCACCCGGGCGAGGCGACCTTCCCGGTTTCCTGCCTCGTCGCCAAGCGAGGAGGCATGGTGGTGTTCTGCGCCGGCACCTCCGGCTTCAACATCACCTTCGACGCCCGCTATGTCTGGATGCGGCAGAAGCGTATCCAGGGCTCGCACTTCGCCCACCTGAAGCAGGCCGCGGCGGCGAACCAATTCGTGCTCGACCGACGCGTCGACCCCTGCATGAGCGAGCTCTTCCCCTGGGACAAGATCCCGGCGGCCCATGCCCTGATGCAGGCGAACAAGCACGCGCCCGGCAACATGGCCGTGCTCGTCAACTCGCCGCGACCGGGCCTGCGCACGCTCGACGACGTCATCGAGGCGACGGGGGGCTAACGCCTTCCGCTGCGCCCGCGCGCGGCGGTGCGATGCCGAACACGGTCCCCAGCGGCGCAACCCTGCGAGCCACCTCATAGGTGGCCGCACAGCCGGCCATGGTCGCGGCGATGATCGTCGCGGCTTCGGCGAAGGCCGGCAGGGCGATGCCCTTCAGGTGGTGAGCGACCATGACGATGATCGTCTGGTGGACGATGTACCAGCAGAACACCGCGCCGCAGGCATACCGCAGCACCGGGTTGTCGCGCGTCGCCAGCCAGTGCCGCGCGAAGCCGAGAATGGTCACGATCCAGCACCATTGATCGACGCCGTAGACGAGCGGCCGCAGCGCATTCGCGCCAGCGGCCGGGCGAGGATCGCGCAGCCAGACGAGGGCGAGATAGGATGCGAGGCCGAGCAGCAGCGCCGGCCAACGCAACCTGACGGTCGCCTTCGCGACGGCATCGGACCGGGCGATGAGGACGCCGAAAAGGAAGGCCGAGCCATAGACCGCGTGGGCATAGCCGTCGTCGACGAGGGCGTGCGTGACCGGGCTGATCGGGAAGAGGAAGCCGCGAAAGGCTGCCAGCAGCAGCGCCGGCCCGAGGAGAAGCGCCGCGTCCGGCCATGTTTCGATCCAGCGCTCGGCCCGCCGCAGCGCCGCCGGCATCTGCGCTGCGAGCGTCGCCACGGCCATCGTGTAGAGCCAGAGATAGGCGACGAACCACAAATGGTTCCATGTCGGCAGGATGATGCAGGCGCGGCGGCCGTTCTCGATCGAGCAGAAGCCGTGATCGAAGCGCAGATAATGGCCGAACCAGAAGGAGAGATAGCCGCCGGAGAAGCCGAGTTTCTCGACGACCTCGGCATAGGACTGCGGCGGCACCACCACGATCATGCCGAACAGCAGGGGCACCAGCAGCCGCCACGACCGTCGCCCGGCAAGCGTTCCGGGCGTGGAGCGGTCCAGCATGAACCGGGTCGCGGCTCCCGAGACCAGGAAGAGGATCGCCAGCCGCCATGGGTTCAGCGCGATCATGAGCGGCTCGATGACCCGGCCGTCGTGAAGGCTTTTTACGTGGAATCCCCACGACACGTAGAGCATGCCGACGTGATAGAGGATGAGCAGAACGAAGGCGGTCACCCGGATCCAGTCCAGATCGAGGCGACGGTGGGGAAGGCTGGTCATGGACGGTCCCGACGAGGTCGCTCATCCTGTCCCCGGTTCCCCAGCCCTGGTCGAGGCCCCGGGGACGGATGGCTTCCACGCCGGGACGAGTGGGGACGCGCCCTGCCGAGCGGAGGATAGACGGTGACGGACGGGGCTGCTGTCCGCGGGGCGGGGCCGAGCCGCCGGGCCCTGCTGGTGATGGTCGCCGCCGGTATCGCGGCGGCCTGCCTCGTCAACGCCTTCTCCACGTCCCAGGACCTCGAGCGGGTGGGCCGTCCGGCCGCCCTGTGGCAGCCGTTTCTATGGGAGGCCTCCAGCGCCGCGGTGATCGTGGCGCTCCTGCCCGCAGCCCATGCCCTGTTTCGTCGTAGTGCGCGTTGGCACGGCCGCCCGGTGCTCTGGGCCGCGAGCCATCTCGCCGGCATGCTCGCCTTCTCCGTCCTGCACGTGGGCGGCATGGTCCTGCTGCGGCAGGTCGGATCCGCCCTGGCGGGCGAGACCTATGTCTTCGGTCCGCCCGTGGCAGGTTTCGTCTACGAGCTGCGGAAGGACGTGCTGACCTATGTCCTGGTCATGGCGGTGTTCTGGATCGCCGAGCGCCTCGGTCCGTGGAACGAGGCCACCGGGGCGGCCGGCCTGGGGGAGCCAGTCGCGGCGCCGCCTCCGGCCCTCTGGCTGCGCGACGCAACGGTCAACCTGAAGGTCGCGCCCGCCGACATCGTCTGGGTGGCCTCGGCGGCGAACTATGTCGAATTCGCCCTCGCCTCTGGAGCGCGGCATCTCATCCGCACCACACTGCAGGCGGAGGAGGAGCGCCTGTCGCCGCTCGGCTTCGTGCGCATCCACCGCACGCGGCTCGTCAACGGTGCGCGTCTCAAACGGCTCGCTTCGCGTCCGACCGGCGATTTCGAGGTCGAAATGGACACGGGTGAGCGCTTCTCCGGCAGCCGGCGTCACCGTGCCGAGGCGCTGGCGCGCCTCGGCCTTCGGGGCGATCAGGCCGGCTGCGGGCCGTCGTAGCCCTCGATGACGATCGCATCCATCTCGGCGCCGCCCTTCTGCTCGGCGCGGGCCGCCTGGTATTCCTCCGAGTGCCAGCAGGCGAGGGCCTGCTCGTAGCTCGGAAACTCGATGACGACGTTGCGCGAGCGGCTGGTGCCGACCAGCGTCTCGAACCTGCCGCCGCGGATGACGAAGCGGCCGCCGTACTTGGCGAAGGCGATGCCGTTCTTGGCGACGTAGTTCTTGTAGGACTCGGTGTCGTTCACGTCGACACGGGCGATCCAGTATCCCTTGGGCATGCTTGTCCTCCTCGGCGGGGCGCTACCATCCCGCCACTCATGCCCGCCGCGCAAGATGGGTGATCGGCGGAGCGGGTTGCGTCGTAGCGAGGGTCATGGGAACAGGACGCCGTTCCCTCCGTTTCACCCGCGGATGCCGCTCCGGCCGCATCCGGGTCGGGAGGCCGCCATGCCGAAGCTGCTGCAGTTCCTGCTCGTCCACGCCGTCATCGGCTTCGGTGTCGCCGGCGCCTTCGTCGCCGGGCTGATCGTTTTCGACGTCGGCGGCTTCGCCACCCTCGCCTCGCGGTCGGACGTCGCGCCCCTCGCCGTGTCCGTGCTCACCTTCTTCCTCGGTCTGACATTCGCCAGTGTGCAGATGGGCGTTGCGGTCATGCTGCTGCCCAAGGACGACGAGGCGGGACCCCGCGGCGGACATGGCCGTCCCGCGGCGCTGGCGCCGGCCTATGCACGGGCTCCGGCGCGCCGCTGAGGGGCGGCAGGCCGCCTCTTGCCCACCGGGCCCATCTCCTGTATACGCCCGGCTCTTCGGATCGACCGGCTGATTAGGGCTGCCGTGGCGATCCCGAAAGCTCACCCTTGAGCCTTCAGAGGAACCCCGCCGGTCTCCGGACCGGCAGACGGGCGCCTCGCAACGAATGAAGAGAGCCAAATGCCCAAGATGAAGACGAAGTCGGGCGCCAAAAAGCGCTTCAAGATCACGGCGACCGGCAAGGTGATGTACGCCCAGTCCGGCAAGCGCCACGGCATGATCAAGCGGTCGAACAAGCAGATCCGCGAGCATCGCGGCACCACTGCCATGTTCGAAACCGATGCCTACAACGTCAAGCGGTACTTCCTCCCGAACGGCTGATCGGCCCGGTTCGAGAAGCACCCCCACGAAATTGTAAGAGAGATCAGCCATGGCCCGCGTCAAAAGGGGCGTTACGTCCCACGCCAAGCACAAGAAAGTCCTCAAGGCCGCTTCCGGCTTCCGGGGCCGCCGCAAGAACACCATCCGCGCCGCGAAGGCTGCCGTCGACAAGTCGATGCAGTACGCCACGCGCGACCGCCGCAACAAGAAGCGCAACTTCCGCGCCCTGTGGATCCAGCGCATCAACGCCGCGGTCCGCGAGCACGGCCTGACCTATTCGCGCTTCATCGCCGGCCTGATCGGCGCCGGCATCGCCGTCGACCGCAAGGTCCTGTCCGACCTCGCCATCACGGCGCCGGACGGTTTTGCGGCCCTGGTCGAAAAGGCCAAGGGATCGCTGCCGGCGAACGCCTGACTTCTCACTCCTGAAGTCTGACAATTCGGCCCGCGCGACCCTCCCCGAGGGTGGCGCGGGCTTTTTCGTTCGCGGCTTGACGCGCTCGGCCCCACCCGCCACACGATCCCAGCCCCATCACCCGTGACCTCAGCCATGACCGATCTCGCAACGCTCGAAACTGACCTGACGGCACAGATCGCCGCCGCTGCCGACGAGGCGGCGCTGGAGGCGGTCAGGGTCGCCGCCCTCGGCAAGAAGGGCTCGCTCTCGGCCCTGCTCGCCACCCTCGGCCAGATGGCGCCGGAGGAGCGCAAGACGGCGGGCGCCGCCATCAACCAGGTGAAGGACCGCGTCACCGAGGCGCTGACCCTGCGCCGCGAGGTGCTGAAGAGCGACGCCCTCGACGCCCGCCTCGCCGCCGAGACCGTCGACGTGACGCTGCCCGTCCGCGAGAGCCCGACGGAGACCGGCCGCATCCACCCGATCAGCCAGGTGATGGACGAGCTCACCGCCATCTTCGCCGACATGGGCTTTGCCATCGCCGAAGGTCCGGACATCGAGACCGACGACTACAACTTCACGAAGCTCAACTTCCCCGAGGGCCACCCGGCCCGCGAGATGCACGACACGTTCTTCTTCAATCCGAAGGCGGACGGCGAGCGGATGCTGCTGCGCACGCATACCTCGCCGGTGCAGGTGCGCACCATGCTGTCGAGCAAGCCGCCGATCCGTGTCATCTGCCCGGGCCGCACCTATCGCTGCGACTCGGACCAGACGCACACGCCGATGTTCCACCAGGTCGAGGGCCTCGTGATCGACAAGGGCAGCCATATCGGCCACCTCAAGTGGATCCTCGAGGAGTTCTGCAAGGCCTTCTTCGAGGTCGACAGCGTGAAGATGCGCTTCCGCCCCTCGTTCTTCCCCTTCACCGAGCCCTCCATGGAGGTCGACATCCAGTGCAACCGCCAGGGCGGCGAGGTGCGCTTCGGCGAGGGCGAGGACTGGCTCGAGATCCTCGGCTGCGGGATGGTGCATCCCAACGTCATCCGCAACTGCGGCCTCGACCCGGACGTCTACCAGGGCTTCGCCTGGGGCATGGGGATCGACCGCATCGCCATGCTGAAATACGGCATCAACGACCTCCGGCAGTTCTTCGAGGCCGACGTGCGCTGGCTGTCGCATTACGGCTTCCGCCCGCTCGACCTGCCGACGCTGGCCGGCGGCCTGTCGAGCTGAGGGGAGACATCCGATGAAATTCACCCTCTCCTGGCTCAAGGACCACCTCGACACCGAGGCCTCCCTCGCCGAGATCACCGAGACGCTCACCCGCATCGGCCTCGAGGTCGAGGGGCTGGACGATCCCGGCGCCAAGCTGTCCGCCTTCACCATCGCCCACGTCATCTCGGCCGAGCAGCATCCCAATGCCGACCGGCTCCGGGTCTGCATGGTCGACACCGGCTCGGGCGACCCGGTGCAGGTCGTCTGCGGCGCGCCGAACGCCCGCACCGGCATGAAGTCGGTGTTCTCGCCGCCCGGCACCTTCATTCCCGGCAAGGGCATCACGCTCGGCGTCGGCACGATCCGCGGCGTCGAGAGCCGCGGCATGCTGTGCTCGTCGGCGGAGCTCGAACTGTCGGAAGACCATGACGGCATCATCGACCTGCCGGCCGATGCGCCCCTCGGAGCCCGCTATGTCGACTGGGCGCAGCTCTCCGATCCGGTCATCGAGATCAACCTGACGCCGAACCGGCCGGACTGCACGTCGATCCATGGCATCGCCCGCGATCTCGCCGCCGCCGGCCTCGGCAAGCTGAAGTCCGACGTCATCGCGCAGGTGAAGGGCACCTTCCCGAACCCGCAGAAGGTCGCGCTCGCCCTGCCCAAGGGCGAGGAGAAGTTCTGCCCGGCCTTCGCGCTGCGCCTCGTGCGCGGGGTGAAGAACGGACCGTCTCCGGACTGGATGCAGCGGCGGCTGAAGGCCATCGGTCTTCGCCCCATCAACGCCCTCGTCGACATCACCAACTACGTCACCTTCGACCGCGGCCGGCCGCTCCACGTCTTCGACGCGAAGAAGGTCGCCGGCACCCTGGTGGTGCGGCGCTCCAAGGCGGGCGAGACGGTGCTCGGCCTCGACGGCCGCGTCTACGGTTTCACCGGCCACGAGACGGTGATCGCCGACGACAACGGCGTCGAATCCATCGCCGGCGTCATGGGCGGCGAGCACTCGGGCTGCGACGAGGGCACCACGGACGTGCTCATCGAGTCGGCGCTGTGGGACCCGATGGACATCGCCCGCACCGGGCGCAACCTCGGCATCGTCACCGATGCGCGCTACCGCTTCGAGCGCGGCGTCGATCCGAACTTCACCCTGCCCGGCGTGGAGCTGGCGACGAAGCTGGTCATGGACCTGTGCGGCGGCGAGCCGTCGGATGTCACGCTGGAAGGCGCCATCCCGGACACGGATCTCATCATCAATTTCCCGCTGTCGGAGACGAAGCGGCTCACCGGCCTCGACGTGACCGACCGTGAGCAGAAGCGCATCCTGGAGGCCCTCGGCTTCGACGTCTCGGGCAACGGGCCGATGGTGAAAGTGTCGCCGCCGTCCTGGCGTCCCGACGTCCACGGCAAGGCGGACCTGACGGAAGAGGTCATGCGCATCGCCGGCGTCGACCGCGTGCCGTCCACCCCGCTGGACCGCGGCGGCACGGTGCCCAAGCCCGTGCTGACCCTCATCCAGAAGCGCACGCGCATGGCGAAGCGCACGCTCGCCGGGCGCGGCATGGTGGAGGCGGTGACCTGGAGCTTCATCTCCAAGGCGCAGGCCGAGCTCTTTGGCGGCGGCCAGCCGGCGCTGGCGCTTGCCAACCCCATCGCCTCCGACCTCTCGGACATGCGGCCGACCCTGCTCGTCGGGCTCGCCTCCGCCGCCCAGCGCAACGCCGATCGCGGCTATGGCGACGTCACCCTGTTCGAGGTCGGCCAGGTGTTCAAGGGCGACCGCCCCGAGGACCAGTTCATGGCGGCGACAGGCATCCGTCGCGGCCTCGCCAAGCCGACGGGCACCGGACGCCACTGGCAGGGCACGGCGACCGCCGACGTCTATGACATCAAGGCGGATGCCATGGCGGTGCTCGCCGCCGTCGGTGCGCCGATGGCCGGCATCCAGGTGGTGCAGGGTGGCCCCGCCTGGTTCCACCCGGGCCGCTCCGGCACGTTCCAGATGGGTCCGCAGACCGTGTTCGGGTCCTTCGGGGAGCTCCATCCGCGGGTGCTGGAAGCGCTCGACGTGAAGGGACCGGTGCTGGCCTTCGAGATCCTGCTCGACCGCCTGCCGCCGCCGAAGGTGCGCCCGACCCGCACCAAGCCGCAGCTCGTCCTCTCGCCCTTCCAGCCGGTGGAGCGCGACTTCGCCTTCCTGGTGGACCGGGCCGTGAAGGCGGGTGACCTCGTCAAGGCGGCGCAGGGCGTCGACAAGCAGCTCATCACCGGCGTCCAGGTCTTCGACGTCTACGAGGGCAAGGGCATCGACGAGGCCAAGAAGTCGGTCGGCATCGCGGTGACGCTGCAGCCGAAGGACAAGACGCTGACCGACGCGGAGATCGACGCGGTGGCCGCGAAGATCGTCGCCGAGGTTGGGAAGAAGACCGGCGGTACGCTGAGGGCGTGAGGTAAGGGCTGGACGCCTGCCCAAACTCCCCACCCGCACCCTCCCCGCTGCGCGGGGAGGGAGACTACCGCGTCTCGTCCACGCACCGGGCGGGTGAGCCAGGCACGACGGCCGGCGATGACCCGCGTCGTCGAAGTCCCCCTCTCCGCGCGAAGCGCGGGGAGGGTGCGGGTGGGGCCATCGACCTGCCGGCTCTGCCGGATGCGCATCACACGATCTCGTCCGCCCTGAACACGCCGGCGAAGCGGTCGGCGAGCGCCGCGAGTTCCGCCTCGTGCAGGCGCGCCGCGTCGATGACGTCGCCGGCCGGCGTCGGCAGGTCGCGCGTCGCGCAGGCGTCCGCCGCAATCGCCGTCTGGTAGCCGAGATCGAGGGCGGCGCGGGCGGTGGAGGAGACGCACATGTGCGTCATGAAGCCGACGATCACCAGCGGCGCCGAGGGCGCGCCGACGAGATCGGCGAGGTCGGTGCCGGAGAAGGCGTTCGGCCGCGGCTTCTCCACCACGGCTTCCCCCGCGACGGGCGCCACGGCATCGACGATGGCGCCGCGGTGGCCCTCGCGGTCGAAGAGCGAGCCCTTGCCGCCCTTGTGGGCGACGTG
Source organism: Phreatobacter sp. (assembly GCF_052440005.1). GTDB lineage: Bacteria > Pseudomonadota > Alphaproteobacteria > Rhizobiales > Phreatobacteraceae > Phreatobacter. The sequence goes on along the minus strand of NZ_JBQVQL010000077.1, from coordinate 5,238 downwards.
GACGATCTTCGCCCCGGCCTTGCGGGCACGGGCGAGGAGATCGGCCGCCTTCGCCACCGCGGCGGACGCGCCGGGCAGGGCGATGGGACCGTCCAGATATTCGTTCTGGATGTCGATGAGGACGAGGATGCTCTCGCTGAGCTTCGGCGGCGCGGGCTTGCGGCCGGCAAGCTCCAGCAGGGTCTTGGGCTGGGTGGTCATGGACGTCCTCGGGTGGGTTTCTTCGGGGGCCGCATCAAAGGCTCTCGTCCCCGCGGCGTAAACCATGACGCGCGCGCCCCCTCCATGCACGGGGCGCGCGGGGGTGACAGGCGGTATCGCGCGGCTCTAGCCTGTCGTCGACGCTGCGGCACAGGATTCCCATGCACCCTCTTCTCCGACCGGCAGGCACCGCGGGCGCCACGCCCATCACCTTCGTCACGCCCGCGACCTATCCGGAGGTGAAGGCGAAGCTGAAAGCGCCGCAGCAGGCCTATCTCGACGCGGTGGGGTTCGAGCCGAAAGCGGGTAAGGCCGTGGCCGTGCCTGACGCCAAGGGCGCGATCGCCGCCGTGCTGTTCGGCATCGAGGGCGAGGATGCCGTCCATCGCGATCCGCTGCTCACGGGCAAGCTGCCGGGCCAGATCCCGACCGGTCTCTACCGCTTCGCCAATGATCCCGGCGACGCGGAGCGCGCGACGCTCGCCTGGATCATCGGGCAGTACCGCTTCACCCGCTACAAGAAGGCGTCGCCCAAGGCGGCCCTGCTGGTCGTGCCGACGGGCGTCGACGGTGCGGCGGTCACCCAGGCGGCCGAGGCGACGGCGCTGGCCCGCGACCTGATCAACACGCCGGCCAACGACCTCGGGCCCGCCGAGCTCGAGGCGGCGATCCGCGACCTCGGCAAGCGTCACCGGGCCAAGGTCACCTCCGTCGTCGGCGACGCGCTCCTGAAGCAGAACTTCCCGATGATCCATGCGGTGGGCGCGGCCTCTCCGCGCGAGCCGCGGCTCGTCGACCTCGTCTGGGGCAACGAGAAGCACCCGAAGGTGACGCTGGTCGGCAAGGGCGTGTGCTTCGACACCGGCGGGCTCGACCTGAAACCGTCATCCGCCATGCTGCTGATGAAGAAGGACATGGGCGGCGCCGCGGCGTCCATTGGCCTCGCCCACATGATCATGGCGGCGAAGCTGCCCGTGCGCCTGCGCCTGCTCGTGCCGGCGGTGGAGAACGCGGTCGCCGGCGCCGCCTTCCGGCCGGGCGACGTGTTCCCAACCCGCAAGGGGCTGACCGTCGAGATCGGCAATACGGACGCGGAAGGGCGCCTCGTCCTCTGCGACGCGCTGGCGCTGGCCGACGAGGAGGCCCCCGCCCTCATCGCCGACTTTGCCACGCTGACCGGCGCGGCGCGCGTGGCGCTGGGGCCGGACCTGCCGCCGGTCTATACCCATGACGACGCGCTGGCGGCGGAGCTGACCGCGGCGGGCCTCGCGGTCGGCGATCCCGTCTGGCGGCTGCCGCTGTGGAAGCCCTATGCCAGCGGCCTCGACAGCAAGATCGCCGACCTCAACAACGTCACCACCGGCGGCTTCGCCGGATCCATCACGGCCGCACTCTATCTCGACCGCTTCGTGGAGAAGGCGCAGAGCTGGCTGCACGCGGACGTCTACGGCTGGACGCCGGCCGACAAGCCCGGCCGGCCGCAGGGCGGCGAGATGCAGGCGGCCCGGGCGCTGTTCGCGGTGCTGCAGGCACGGTTCGGATAGCGAGGACGAGACGGCCGCAAGGCCCCAACCTGACCCTCCCCGCTGTGCGGAGAGTGTGCTGGTGGGGCCTCTTCTTCAGACACAGCCTCTGCCGTCATGCCCGGGACGAGCCCGGCCATGACGGGGAGGGCGGTGGCGGAGACGGCAGTGTCGGTGCCAAGGAGGGACCAGGCCGGACGGCTCACCCCTCCGCGCTGACCTCGCCCTTCTCGATCAGCATCTCGCGAATGAGCTTCTTCGGCACCTTCCCGTACCCCGACTTCGGCAGTTCCTCCCAGACGAAGACCTGCCGTGGCATCTTGTAGCGCGACAGCTTGCCGTCGAGATGCCCGAGAATTTCCCCCTCGGCGACGCTCGCGCCGGGCCTGGCCACCAGCACCGCGACGCCGGCCTCGCCCCAGCGCCGGTCGGGGACACCGAGCACCGCCACTTCCGCTACCGCGGGATGGGTGAGGATCACCTCCTCGATCTCGCGCGGATAGACGTTGGAGCCGCCGGATATGTACATGTCGGAGGCCCGGCCGGTGATGTAGACGTAGCCTTCCTTGTCCTTGTGACCGAGGTCGCCGGTGCGGAAGAAGCCGTTGCGGAACGATTTCGCGTTGGCCTCCGGATTGTCGAAATAGCCGGCGAAGACGGCGGGGCCGGCGACGCAGATTTCCCCCGTCTGGAAGGGTGCGAGTTCGAGCCCCGCATCGTCGAAGATGCGTACGTCCATCGCGGTGCGGGGGTAGCCGCAGGTGCCGATGCGCCCCTGCACGGCGTCGTCGATGTCGTGCTCGCGGGTGGGGAAGACGGTGATGTTGCCGGTCACCTCGCCCAGGCCGAAATACTGGACGATGCACTTGCCGAGCCGGGTCAGCGCCACCTGCTGGTCGGCCCGGTACATGGGCGATCCGGCGTAGATGACGTGCTTCAGGCTCGTATGGTCGTGCCGGTCGGCGGCCTCATGGCCCGCCAGCATGGTGAGGATCGTCGGCACCGTGAACATGTTGGTGACGCGGTGCTCCTCGATGAGGCGGAAGGCCTCCTCGCAGTCGAGCCGCTCGCTGGAGAGGAGGATGGTGCGCGCACCGCGGGCAACCTGGGTGAGCTGGTGGATGCCGGCGCCGTGGGAGAGCGGGGCGACGACCAGCGAGGCATCGTGCTCGGTGGTGCCGGGGACGAGGTCGGCGAGATGGTTGGTGACGACGAAGCCCATCTGGCCATGGGTGAGCACGGCCGCCTTGGGCCGCCCGGTGGTGCCGGAGGTGAAGAAGAACCAGCAGGGGTCATCGTAGTCGACGGCCGCGACCGGGCCCGGCGATCCGTGGCTCTCGCCCTCGGCGATCAGCCCCTCCCAGTCGACGGCGGCGAAGGGCGCCGCACCGATGGAGATGGTGAGGGCAAGGTCGGGGTCGCTCTCTTTCACCGCGGCCGCATGACCCTCGAAGATGCTCTCGCAGATCAGCGCCTTCGCCCGCGCCGCGGCCGCGATGTAGGCGACCTCCTGATGGGTATTCCGGAAGTTGGTCGGCACCCAGATGGCGCCGATCGTCCAGACGGCGAACATGGCCTCGAACATGGCGTTGCCGTTGCGCGCCTGGCAGACGACCCGGTCGCCCTTGGAGATGCCGCGGGCGCGCAGGGCGACAGCTGCCGCGTTCACCCGCCCCGCCATCTCGCCCCAGGTCCAGGTGCGCTCCCGCCAGACGAGGCCCGGCCGGTCCGGCAGGCGACGGGCGGTGCCGTGCAGCAGGTCGGCGAGGTTCATCACCCGCCGGGACAGGGGCGCAGGGATCATGGAGCCGTCGCCGGCGAGGCGGGGGCCGAGGGTGTCAGGCATGGGGTGGCGCTTCCGTTCCGTCTTTCGCGGACGATAGCACCGGCGCGGGCGGAGTTAACTCCGCCGCACGGCAGGCCCGGCCCGCGTCAGGCGGCGTGCCGGTCGGCCGTGGCGCCGAAATGCCCGATGTAGCGCGGGCTGATGGCGCTCACGGGCAGGACCACCAGAACGTCCGTGGTGTTGAACTGGCGGTCGACCACCGCGCCGTCACCGATATAGGCACCGATGCGCAGATAGCCCTTCACCAGGGGCGGCAGGGCGTGCAGCGCCTTCTTGGCGTCGATGGCCTCCGGCGACAGGCGGCCCATCTCCACATGGCGGGAGGGCAGGGCCCGTGCGGCCCAGGCGGCGGGGGCGCGGGCGTGGTGATGCAGGAAGGAGAGCTCCAGCGACAGGGCGCGCGGATCCGTGCCCTCGAGGCTGGCGCAGCCGAACATCACGTCGATCCGGTGGGCGAGGACATAGGTCCAGATGCCGTGCCACAGCAGCTCGACCGTGCGCTTGTTGCGGTAGGCCGGCAGGACGCAGGAGCGACCGAGCTCCAGGAAACGCTTGCCGCGATGGCGCTCCAGGAGGCCCGAAATGTCGAACTCGCTGGCGGTGTAGAAGCCGCCGTTGCGGTCGGCCACCTCCTGCCGCAGCAGGCGGTAGGTGCCGACGATGGCCGGGCGAGGGGCGCCGAAGGGCGGACGCTCGGTCACCGCATGGTCGATGACGACGAGATGGTCGCAGATGGCGTCGAAGGCGTCGATGTCGCGGCGCGCAAGGCGGGAGGGCCCGTCGGCGATCGCCTTCATCTCCTCGTAGAAGACGTGCCAGCGCAGCCGCTGGGCGCGGCGCACCTCGGCGGCGTTGGCGGCGAGCCGGACCTCGAGGCTGCCGATACGGCCGAGGGTGCGCGGCAAGGCTGCGGATCCGGCGCGGGGGGAGAGGCCGCCATAGGCGCGCATCATGGGGATGATCTTGCGCCCCTGATCGGCCCAGGCGGAGGGGCGGAAATGGCTGGCAAGGCTGGTGCTGGTCCGGGCAACGGGATCGAGCATCGTGGGTCCCCCGGCCGGACCCTACCCGAATCGGCGGGACCGGCGTGAGAAGACCACGTGCCGCAGCTGGCCGACGGGGCGATGACGGCCCCGCGACGGAACGGTGACGCCGGGAAGGTCGTCAGTCGGCTATCTTCAGCTGGGGGGTGCTCGCAGCCTTGGCGTCCATGGCCTTGTGGGCCTCGCCGAGGGCGAAGAGATAGGCGTTGGTGGCGTCCATCATGCGGTTGGAGGCGTCCGCCAGCTCGGCCAGCACCTTGGACTTCTGGGCATCCGAGATGGCGCTGGCGCGCACGGCGCTGCCGAAGGCGGCGAAGCCGGTGGTGATGCTACGCAGAATCTCCAGCTCCGACAGGCCGTTCGGGCGCTGCATGTTCTGGCTGACGGACACAAGCTTCACGGAAGGCCCCCTCGGTCTCCGTCAGAAGCTGTCACGGGATGGTTAACGAGCGGTGAAGAATTACCACCGCAGGCCGGGATCGTCTCAGATCGTCTGGTTGTAGGCGCCGACTTCCGGGTTCTCGCGCAGCACGGCGTCGACGGCGCGGAACATCTCGTGCATGCGGGCCTCGGACGCCGGGCTCTCCACGACGACGACGAGTTCGGGCTTGTTGGAGGAGGCGCG
>NZ_JBQVQL010000076.1:0-23731 GCF_052440005.1 Phreatobacter sp. | reverse complement strand
CACCAGCGTGGCGGCGAGCCAGCCGGCCGCGACCACCGGGCCGAGGCCCGGAATGGCGAGGAGGCCCATGCCGGCCATCAGGCCGGCGGCGCCGCCGGCGACGGCACCCATGGTGGCGCCGGTGCCAGCGCCGGTGCCGGCGTCGGAATCGGCATCATGGCGATAGTCGCCATAGGTGGAGCGCTCCATCGAAGTGTCGTTGGACATGATGGACACGTCGCGATCGGCAATGCCTTCGCGACGGACGCGATCGACGGCCTGGGAGGCGGCGGCGTAGGTGTCGAAGATCGCCGTGACTGACTGTTCCATGAGAATGATCTTTCCTGTTATCGGGCCTGGATGTTGCCGCGGTAGTCGATGCCGATCTCGACGGAGCGGCCCTGGTACTGGCCGCGGCCGCGCCAGACCCCGTTGTCGTCCTTGGCGAGACCGGTGACGCCGGTGATGCCCGCTTCGCGGAAGCGCTCGGTGGCCTGGCCCTCGGTGAAGCTGTTGGCGCCGTTCTCCAGCGGGGCGGCGTTGACGGCGCGGGCCGTCGTGGTGGCGGCCGGGGCCGTGGGCGTGCCCGCACCCGGAGCCGGCGCAGCCGGAGTGGTGGCGGGGGCGGTCGGCGCGGTGCCGGGGGCGGTCGTCTGCGCCAGGGCAGTTGCGCTGACCAGCGCCAGCGCGGCGGCAGCCGTAAGGAACGTCTTCATGGATAGAGCCTCCGTTGACAGTGAGGGGACAACGGAAACGAGGCTGCACGGTTCCTAACCACCGACGGCCTGTTTTTCAGGCAGGGGAAGGGAACCGGAACGACAAACTTGTTTGACAATGAATTGTGTCACTATATTCTGACACTCCGGTGCCGTCATGCACACGGAGGACGCGCCATGCACCCCACTCCGGTTCTCGACAGCCTCGCCTCACCCCACGACATCCGAAGCCTCGACGCCGGCGCGCTGCGGCAGCTCGCCGGCGACGTGCGCGCGGCGACCATCGACGCGGTCTCCCAGACCGGCGGGCATCTCGGCGCCGGCCTCGGGGTGGTGGAGCTGACCGTGGCTCTGCACCACGTCTTCGATACGCCGCGCGACAAGATCATCTGGGACGTCGGCCACCAGTGCTACCCCCACAAGATTCTCACCGGCCGGCGCGACCGTATCCACACGCTCCGGCAGAAGGACGGGCTCTCCGGTTTCACCCGGCGGGCCGAGAGCCCCTACGATCCCTTCGGCGCCGCCCACGCCTCGACGTCGATCTCGGCGGGGCTCGGCTTTGCGGTGGCGCGCGACCTGACGGGCGACGACTTCGCCGTGGTCTGCATCATCGGCGACGGGGCCCTCTCGGGCGGCATGGCCTATGAGGCGCTCAACAATGCGGGGGCCCTCGGCTCGCGCCTCGTGGTCATTCTCAACGACAACGAGATGTCGATCTCGCCCTCCGTCGGGGCGCTTTCGACCTTCCTCGCACGGCTCGCCCCTGCCCTGCCCGGCGGCGCGGCGGAGCGCGTCCTGACACCCTCGGCGGAGCGGGCCCGCAGCCCGCTGGCCGACGGCGGCCTCTTCGCCGATCTCGGCTTCCGCTATGTCGGACCCGTCGACGGCCACGACCTCAACCGGCTTGTGCCGCTGCTCACCGAGATTCGCGACGGCCCCGCCGGACCCGTGCTGATCCACGTCGTCACCGAAAAGGGCCGGGGGTACCAGCCCGCCGAATGCGCCGCCGACCGCTACCACGGCGTCGTGAAATTCGACGTCGGCTCCGGCGTGCAGGTGAAGGTCAAGTCCAACGTCCCGAGCTACACCAAGGTCTTCGCCGACAGCCTCGTCGCCGAGGCGGAGCGCGACCCGCGCATCGTGGCGATCACCGCGGCCATGCCGACCGGGACCGGCCTCGACCTCTTCGCCAGGACCTTTCCCGAGCGCTGCTTCGACGTCGGCATCGCCGAGCAGCACGCGGTCACCTTCGCTGCCGGGCTGAGCTGCGAGGGGCTGAAGCCCTTCGTTGCCATCTACTCGACCTTCCTGCAGCGCGGCTACGACCAGATCATCCACGACGTGGCGCTGCAGGGCCTGCCGGTCCGCTTCGCCATCGACAGGGCGGGGCTGGTCGGTGCCGACGGGCCGACGCATGTGGGCGCCTTCGACGTGGCGGCGCTGACCTGTGTGCCCAACATGGTGGTGATGGCAGCGGCCGACGAGGCCGAACTCGTTCACATGGTGGCCACGGCCGCGGCCCACGATACCGGACCGATCGCCTTCCGCTATCCGCGCGGTGACGGCGCCGGGGTCGAGATGCCCGCGCGGGGCGTGCCGCTGCCGATCGGCCGCGGCCGGATCCTGCGCGAAGGCAGCGACGTCGCGATCCTCTCCTTCGGCACGCGCCTCGCCGACGGCCTGGCGGCGGCCGAGGCTCTCGCGGCCTGCGGCATCTCCGTCACCGTGGCGGACGCCCGCTTCGCCAAACCGCTGGACACTGCGCTCATCGCCCGTTTGGCCTGCACGCACGACATGCTTCTCACCATCGAGGACGGCGCGGCCGGCGGGTTCGGCGCCCATGTACTGCAATGGATGGCGGGCGAAGGCCTTCTCGACCGGGGCCTCAAGGTGCGCAGCCTGACCCTGCCGGACAGGTTCCAGGCTCAGGATTCCCCGGCCGGCATGTATCGCGAGGCTGGTCTCGACGCCCGCGGCATCGCGGATTTCATCACCCGCACCCTCGGCCCGGCGCGATCCGCCGAGGCCGCGCCGCGCCGGAGCGCCGGCGTCGGGGTGGCAGCGCTTTGACGGGGCTCGCCCCGTCTCCCCTCGCGGCATCCCGGCGGACGCGATCCGCCGGGCGCGATCGTTCGTAGACCCCTCGTTTCATCACCAACAGGCGGGCCGCGAAGCATCGCCGTCACGGAGGAGCATTCCCATGGCATTCATTCGTCGCACGATCATCGCCACAGCCTCGGCCCTCGCCCTCTCCGCCACGGCGGTTCTGGCGCAGACCACCCCGCCTGCGGCACCAGCGGCGCCTGCCGCCGCGGCTCCCGCGGAGGGCGGCGACGCCGCTGCCGGCGAGCGGATCTTCGCCCAGTGCCGCGCCTGCCATCAGGTTGGACCGACGGCCCGCGTGGGCGTCGGCCCGCCGCTCAACGGCATCTTCGGCCGCAAGGCGGGCTCCTTCCCCAACTTCAACTATTCGCCGGCCTATCGCACCCTCGACAAGACCTGGGACGAGGCGAATTTCCGCGTCTACATCCGCAACCCGCGGGAGGTGACGCCGGGCACCCGCATGGTGTTCAACGGCCTGCGCGACGAGACGCAGATCACCAACCTCATCGCCTATCTCAAGCAGTTCAACGCCGAGGGGCAGCGGACGCAGTAGTCATCGTCCCCGCGCGGACGTCATGAAAAAGGGGGCCTCGCGGCCCCCTTTTTTGCGTCACTTCGACAGCCTCAGGGAACGGCCTTCCAGACCGCCTTCAGCGAGCGGACGAGGTGGTCGATGTCCGCATCCGTGTGGAGCGGCGAGGGCGTGATGCGCAGCCGCTCGGTGCCGCGCGGCACCGTCGGATAGTTGATCGGCTGGACGTAGATGCCGAACTCCTCGAGCAGCATGTCGCTCATCGCCTTGCAGCGGACGGGCTCGCCGACCATCACCGGCACGATGTGGCTGGGATTGTCGAGGATGGGGATGCCCGCGGCGCGCAGGCGCCGGCGCACTGCCGCCACCCGGTCCTGATGGGCGGCACGTTCCGCGTTGCTGTCCTTGAGGTGGGCAATGGCCGCCGTGGCACCGGCCGCCGCCGCCGGCGGCAGCGAGGTCGTGAAGATGAAGCCCGAGGCGAAGCTGCGGACGAAGTCGCAGAGCGCATCGGAGGCGGCGATGTAGCCGCCGACGACGCCGAAGGCCTTGCCGAGCGTCCCCTCGATGACGGTGAGGCGGTGGCTCAGCCCCTCGCGCTCCGAGATGCCGCCGCCGCGCGGGCCGTAGAGACCGACGGCATGAACCTCGTCCAGATAGGTCATGGCGCCGAAGGCGTCGGCGACGTCGCAGATCTCGGCGATGGGGGCGATGTCCCCATCCATCGAATAGACCGACTCGAAGGCCACCAGCTTCGGCACGGAGGGATCGAGCTCGGACAGGCAGCGCTCGAGGTCGCGCGGGTCGTTGTGCCGGAAGACCTTCTTCGGCGCCCGGGAATGGCGGACGCCCTCGATCATCGAGGCGTGGTTGCCGGCATCCGACAGGACGACGCAGTCGGGGATCTGCGAGGCGAGGGTGGAGAGCGTCGCCCAGTTGGAGACGTAGCCGGAGGTGAAGAGCAGCGCCGATTCCTTGCCGTGCAGGTCGGCGAGCTCGCGCTCGAGGAGCACATGGTAGTGGTTGGTGCCGGAGATGTTGCGGGTGCCGCCGGCGCCGGCGCCGCAGCGGTCCAGCGCCTCGTGCATGGCCTGGAGAACCGCGGGGTTCTGGCCCATGCCGAGATAGTCGTTGGAGCACCAGACCGTCACCTCGCGCTGGCGCCGGGCGCCGCGGTGGGTGGCGTGGGGGAAGTTGCCGACGTGGCGCTCCAGGTCGGCGAAGACGCGGTAGCGGCCCTCGAGGCGCAGCCGGTCGAGCTCGCCGACGAAGAAGGACTCGTGGTCGATGGGCCGGGTGTTGCGGCGGGCGAAGGCGCCGGCATAGGGGCAGCGGGAGACGGAGCCCTCGGGAGGCGCCGAACCGTGCGGGGATTCGACGGAGAGGGAGTCCGTTCGGGTCGCATAGCCCAGGTCGTCGGTCATGATGTCCTCCCTTTCCGTGGTTCCACGGTTCATGCCGCACATGCGGCCAATGCCTTGCCGAGTTGCGCGGCGTCGAAGTCGCGGCCGACGGCCGTGACGAATGCGGGCTGGAAGCGGCGCGGCGGGACCGGCTGCAACTCGGTGCGGCCGTTCTCGACGAGGAACCGGATCCAGCCCTGTTCGGAGCGGCTGGTGCCGCTGATGCTGATCACCTGACCGAAGCGGCCGGTGGCGACCTGGTCGAGGACGCCGCGGAGCGCGCCGGGGTCGACGGCGCCGAGCATGGGCGCCTCCCAGGAGCGCAGGCTCGTCCCGCCCTGCGGCGCGGGGGCAACGAGGCGCCGGTGCGAGGCGAGACCCCAGTCCCAGAGCCATGTCGAGGGGATGGGCAGGAACATCAGCCAATGTTCGAGGATGGCGAGGGCGAGCATGGCGGCCGGCAAGAGGAGCGCCAGCGACTGGAAGGGCGTCGCGGCGGGGTCGAGCGCCCGCACCAGCATCAGCGCAAGGACGGCGGAGGACGCGCCGACCGAGACCGGCAGCAGCGCATTCATTGGGCGACGGCGGAAATAGGTCGCGAGGTAGCGCAGGTGAGCCGGCAGGAAGGCGTCGGGGATGTTCGGGGCGCCGAGATAGATGTTCAGCTTCGAGCTGAGGCGCATCACCCAGAGGACGGCGAAGGTCCAGAGCGCCACGGGGTTCTCTGCCTGGACGGTGAGCAGGGCCACAACGCCCCCGGACAGGGCTATGGCAATCTCGTGGTCGATGACGGCGGCGGTGGCGAGGCGGAAACGCAGCCAGCCCTCTGCGCCGGGCGGACAGGGCTCGCGGCGCGGCCCGACGATGGTGCCGGAGAGGAAGGCGAGCTCGTTCCATCCCCAGACCACGAGGGCGGCGACGAAGGCGGCATAGGCGGCAGCGGTGGTGGTCTCCCCCGCCGTCCATGCGATCACGCCGAAGGCGGCGAGGAGGAGGAGGGTCGCCACGCCGAAACTCCAGCGATGGAGCCGGCGTGGCAGGCCGTCGACATAGAGGATCGCGCCCGTGCTGAACCACCAGAGCAGGACGGTGATCAGGATGGGGAGCGCGATCTCGACCATGGCGGGTCTCCCGTCACCAGGCCGGAGCCAGCCGGACCTGGGCCGGCAGGTCGTTGGGGACGACGGGCAGCGTGTAGAGGCGCAGGAAGGTGGCCGCGCCGCGCACGCCGAGCCAGGCCCGCTGGAGCCGGCCGACGATCCCGCCGCGCTCCTTGGCCGCTTCCGTCGCCTGGACGATGGCGAGCAGCCTGTCGAGCCCCGGCTTGAAGGCCGGATGGTCGATGTCGAGCGTGAAGGGGAAGACCTGCTTGGAGATCTCCGAGGTGATGCGGAAGACCCGGTAGTCGTAGTCGGAGGGCGAGATGCCGAGCTGGCGGTGGAAGGCCGGCCGCATGTGGTCGCGGACATACATGGTCGCGTAGACCGCGAGCAGGAAGAAGCGGATCCACAGCCGGTTGCCGCCGGTGAGCAGCTTCGGGTTGGCCCGCATGATCAGGGCGAAGGCCTCGCCGTGGCGGAACTCGTCGTTGCACCAGTTTTCGAACCACTTGAAGATCGGGTGGAACCGGCGCTCCGGGTCCCGCTCGAACAGGCGGTGGATGGTGATGTAGCGGGCGTAACCGATCTTCTCGGAAAGGTAGGTCGCGTAGAAGATGAACTTCGGCTTGAAATAGGTGTACTTCTTCTCCCGCGTCAGGAAGCCGAGATCGACGCCGACGCCGAAATCCTTGAGCGACTCGTTGATGAAGCCGGCATGGCGCGATTCATCGCGCGCCATGAAGGTGAAGAGCTCGCGGATATCCTTGTTCTGGATGCGCTTCTTGATCTCGGAATAGAGCACGCAGCCGGAGAATTCGGCCGTCAGCGAGCTGACCATGAAGTCGAGGAACTCGCCCCGCAGGTCCTCGGGCAGGGAGTTCAGGTCGAAGTCGAAGCCCCCTTCCCGCTTGAAGTGGCCGCGGTTGGGGTCACGCCGCATCTCGCCGAGCAGTTCGTCCCATTCCGCCCGGACCGACGAGATGTCCAGCTTGTCCATGGCGGCGTGGTCGGTGGTGTAGAAGCGCGGGCTCAGCAGCGCGTCTTCCTTGGCGATGTCGGTGGAGAAACTGGCTCTCGTGCCGCCTTCGGGTGTCATTGCTCGCCTCCCGCCGGCGCGAAGCCGACCTCGTAGAGTTCGGTCAGTTCGAGATAGGCGGCGATCTTCGTCGCGAGTCGGGTCAGCCCCCCGGCGCGGATCACGGTCGCTGTGCTCTCGAAGACGCGCCGCTCGCCGAAGGCGATGTGGGAGGGGGCGTTGTGGACGAGAACACGGTCGCCGGGACGAATTTCCACGGTGCCGATGTCGACATAGGCGTGCAGGCTCTCAGGCGTATTCTCCAGGTCGATCGTGCAGGGCACGTCGAACCGTCTTTCCCCGTTTTTCCCGTCTTGTGTCATCGTGAACCATCCTTGTTTGGGAGGAGTCGGGAGAACGCCTCCAGGTTCGTTTGGCCGAAAGACCCGAGCGCGATTTCGCGACCGGTCGCGAGGTCGACGAGGATGACCATGCCGTTCTGCCGCCGTTCGATCCGGAACGGCAGATCCGGGCCCAGTCCCCGCATCTTCCTGTCGCGGGCGAGCCCGCGCATGACCCCACGCATGAATCCGCCCTCCCCGAGCGGAACCACCAGGACGACCTTGCGATCGGCGGCGTCGAGCACCGTGATCGAGCCGTCCCGGGTGTCTTGGAAAAGGAGTTCTTTCGCCTCGACCGCGGGCGAGGCCGGCACCGCGACGGTGCCGAGCCCGGCATAGCGGCCGAGGCCCGCCGCCAGGATCGCCAGGGCCACCACCACGCCCGCCGCCATGACGGGCCAGGTGCGGAAGCGGATGTCGACGTGGGTGGCGGCGGTCATGGCGATCTCCTCAGGTCGCAGGCGTCGGCAGAGCGCCGCCGGCGGCGGGCGAAGGCCCGGTTGCGAGCAGGCCCTTGGGCTGGACCGGGGCGCCCGAGAGGGCGGCGGCCAGGAGGCCGGCCACGGCTTCCGCACCGCGGATGCAGCGGAGCATCGGCTCGGGCCGGGTGAAGCGCCCGGGCCGCCAGTTCGGCCAGAGCACGAGGGCGGCAATGCGGTTGCCCTTCGCGAGGCGCAGCGGGATGTCGCCCGACCCGTCAGCACGCAGCTTCAGGGCGGCCGCCTCGATCTTGCTGAAGGGCAGGTTGACCGTGACCGGCAGGGCGACGCCCGAGCGGATGACGACCCGCCGGGAGGTGATCGTGTAGATGGTGCTGCGCGCATAGGCATGGGCGAGCAGGGTCAGCACGCCCATGCAGGCGACCCCGAGGAGGGCGATCCAGAGCATGTGGCGCGAGGCCGCCGCAACCGTGAGCCCCTCGCCGTGGGCCGCGATCCCCCGCCATGCGACGAGCAGGGCGAAATAGACCGCGACCTTGCGGACGTGGAAGGCGCGGACGGCGAGGGCCCAGCCGTCGGGCTGGCCCTGCCAGAGGATCCGCTCGCCCTGGGGCGGAACGGCCGGAAGGCCGGGAATGGGCTCGAAGTCGAAATCCTCGCTCATATCAGCGGCTCCGAGCGGCTGGGCGAGGCGTAGAGCTTGCCACCGCCGAAATAGCCCATGATCCGGTCCTCCTCGAGGAGGGTGATGCGGTTCGGATCGCGCAGGGCAGGCACGCCGGGGAAGTGCTCGCCGAAGATGGCGGAGACCTCGACGCGGCCGCGGCGGCCGTTCACCCGCGCGAAGCCCATGGGGATCATGACGCGGCGCGGGGTCCCGGCACCGGGGATCTCGGCCTCGAGGTAGCGCAGGACATATTCGGCCCGGTCGATCCAGGCGTCGACGACGGTGCCGACGACCTCGCCGTCACCGGCGACGACCTTCATGCCGCGCGGGTCGGGGTCGCCCTCGGCGATGTGGAAGGTTCCCGCCTCGCGAAGGGGCAGGATGCGGGGGCCGCCGGAATGGATCCGGTCGGGGACGTCGGCGCGCTCGGCATAGGCGGCCGGGCCCACACCGTCGGCGAGAGGATTGCCGGTCGGCACGAGCGGGGCACCGGGGAACTTCGCCATGGGCCTTGCAGCGACGGGCCGGAGGTCCGGGCGTCCGCCGGCCACCACGACCGGCTCGCCGCCGGCGACGCGGTAGGTCTTGGGGGACGGCGGCGCGGGCCAGCCGATGACGGAGGCGCGACGCGTCCTGTCGCCCGCCGCCTCGAGCATGGGATAGCCTTCGCGCTTGCTCTCGCGGTGCAGGTAGAACACCAGCCCCGCGAAGAAGATGACGAAGGCCCACAGGCAGAGCAGCGCCAGGTCGATGCCTCTGTCTTCCAATCCGGTGATCATCGTCGCCTCCATGGGCCGTGGGAGTGGTGTGGCCTAGCGCGGGAACTGCGGCAGGCCGAAGGATGCGAGGCCGGTTCCCTCGGCCTCCAGGGGATGGGTTTCGCGCCCGACGAGGGGGCCGAGGGCGACGAGCGTGACGAAGAGGAGCAGGAGCTCGACGTGGTAGACGGCGCCGTAGCCGACCGAGGGGCCGGTGAGGGCCGGCCCGAGCGAGCCGCTGGCGGCGAGCGCCGCCGTGACGTCGCGCAGGATGCCGCCGAAGGCGATGGCGAGGCCCGCGGCGCTCGCCTGCACCGCGCCCCAGGCGCCCAGCGCCAGGCCGTTGTTGCCGCGGCGGTCGAGGCTCATGGCAACCGTCAGCGTGCCGACGCCGAACAGGCCGCCGCCGAAGCCGATGAGGGTCGCCCCGATGCGGAAGAGGCCGTTGGAGCCGAGCGGGGCGGCCATGATGACGGCGGTGAAGGCGCAGATGCCGCAGATGGCGCCGAGCGCCGACAGCCGGGCGGGGTCGAAGCCGCGCGCCAGCAGCCGTGCCGAGACGGCGAAGGCGGCGATGGCCCCGAGGGCGACGAGCATGGTGAGCATCGTCGTCGCTCCGACGCCGAGGCCCATGACCTCGCCGCCATAGGGCTCGAGGATGATGTCCTGCATGTTGAAGGCCGCGGTGCCGAGCGCCACGGCGACGAGGTAGCGGCGGGCCCGTGGCTCGGCCATGAGGCGGGCCCAGGCCTCGGAGAAGCGCGGCGCCTCGGAGCGGGCGCGGTTGCGCGAGGGGTCGCGCGGTTCCTGCTTCCAGAGGGCGACGACGTTGAGCACGATGGTGACGACGGCGGCGCCCTGGATGACCTGGATCAGGCGCATGGGGCTGAAGTCGGAGAGCAGGAAGCCGAAGGCCGCGCCGCTGATCAGCATGCCGACGAGGAGCATGAGGTACATCAGCGCCACGACGCGGGGACGGGCCTCTTCGCGTGTCAGGTCGGTGGCGAGGGCGAGACCTGCGGTCTGCGTCGTCTGCAGCCCGGCGCCGACCAGAAGGAAGGCGAGCGCGGCCCCGATCTGGCCGACCCAGACCGGGCCCTCCCCGTCGCCGGAGAGGACGAGCAGGGCGAAGGGCATGATGGCGAGCCCGCCGAACTGCAGGAGCGAGCCCATCCAGATGTAGGGCACGCGACGCCAGCCGAGGGCCGAGACGTGATTGTCGGAGCGGAAGCCGACCACGGCGCGGAAGGGCGCGAAGAGCAGCGGCAGGGCCACCATGACCGCGACCAGCGAGGCGGGCACCGCCAGCTCGACGATCATCACCCGGTTGAGTGTGCCGACCAGCAGCGCGGTGGCCATGCCGACCGAGATCTGGAACAGCGACAGGCGGACGAGGCGGGCGAGCGGAACCTCGACGCTGGCGGCGTCGGCAAAGGGCAGGAATCGCGTGCCGATCTGCCGCCAGAGGTTCAACACGGTTCCGCCGGCGCGCATCATGGGTGCACGAGCTCCATCGCCTGGCTGATGTAGAAGCCGCGGGAGATCTTGACGGTGCGGGTCTGGCCCCAGCCGGCGAGGGTCGGGTCGGCGGCGATACGGCGGGAGAGCGCCGAGGCGCCCACCGGCTCGATCGCCGGGGCGCGGTCACCGCGGGGGAACAACCGCCCGACGGCGTGCATGGCGCCGAGAAGGGCGGTGCGCGGGGCGAAGGTGAAGACGATGGAGGAACCAGCCTGCCGCGAGAGCTGGGCGAGCACGCGCACCATGTCGTCGGCGCGGTAGTGGATCAGCGAATCCATGGCCACGACGTGGTCGAAGCGGCCGAGCATCGGGTCGAGGAAGTCGCCAACGCGGTAGTCGATGCGGCCGGGCAGGCTGGTGCCGGCGGTGCGCTCGCGGGCGAGCCCGACGAGCGTCGCCGAGAGGTCGATCGCCACCACCTCGGCGCCGCGCCTTGCGGCCTCGACGGCGAGGGCACCCGTGCCGCACCCGGCATCGAGGATGCGGGCGCCGCGCAGGTCCTCCGGCAGCCAGGAGAGCAGCGTCTGGCGCATCGTGTCGCGGCCGGCGCGGACGGTCGCCCGGATGCGGCCGACCGGGGCGTCGGAGGTGAGCCGCTTCCAGGCCTCGACCGCGGTGCGGTCGAAGTAGGTCTCGAGCTCGTGGCGCCGGTCGCGATAGGTGATGGTGGGCATCAGTCGAACCCCAGCAGGTCGAAGATCTCGCGGTCCTTGAGCGGGTTCACGAGCAGCGGCTCGGTGCCGTCCCAGAGGTGCTGGGCAAGGCGCAGGTATTCCTTCTGGACGGCGAGCACTTCCGGCGTCGCCTCCATCTCGAAGAGCGTCGACTTCTTCAGCCGCGAGCGGCGGATGACGTCGAGGTCGGGAAGGCGGGCGATGGTCGAGGTGCCGACCGCCTTGTTGAAGCGCTCGATCTGGTCGGTGTCGGCGCTGCGGTTGGCGATGACGCCGGCGATGCGCACGTCGTAGTTCTTCGACTTGGCCTTGATGGCCGCGACGATGCGGTTCATCGCGAAGATCGAGTCGAAGTCGTTGGCGGCGACGATGATGGCGCGCTCGGCGTGCTGGAGCGGGGCGGCGAAACCGCCGCAGACGACGTCGCCGAGCACGTCGAAGATGACGACGTCGGTGTCCTCGAGGAGGTGATGCTCCTTGAGGAGCTTCACGGTCTGGCCGACGACGTAGCCGCCGCAGCCGGTGCCGGCCGGCGGCCCGCCCGCCTCCACGCACATGACGCCGTTGTAGCCCTCGAAGACGAAGTCCTCGGTGCGCAGTTCCTCGCTGTGGAAGTTCACGCCCTCCAGCACGTCGATGACGGTGGGGATGAGGCTCTTGGTCAGGGTGAAGGTGGAATCGTGCTTGGGGTCGCAGCCGATCTGCAGCACCCGCTTGCCGATCTTGGAGAAGGCCACCGACAGGTTCGACGAGGTGGTGGACTTGCCGATGCCGCCCTTGCCGTAGACGGCAAAGACCTTGGCGGAGCCGACGTCCATGGCGGCGTCGATCATGACCTGGACGCTTCCCTCCCCGTCGGGGCGGCGCGGCACGGGATTGCGGATGGCGATGGGCGTCGCGAGGCCTGTCATGCGGCGCTCCCCGGTCGGATGGCGTCAGCGGCCGAAATGGGCTTTTGCATCGTAAAGGGTGTCCAGGGTGATGGTTGCGATGCCGCGCTCGAGAGCGAAGCGTTCGGTGTTGCGGCGCGCCTTGCCACGGACGAAGAAGGGGATCTTGCGCAGCTCGTTCTCGGCGCCCGCATCCCAGCGGGTGGTGGCCGGAACGACGGAGGGCGCCGCCGGCTCGGGTTCCGCGGCGACGGCGGCAGCGGGTGCGGCGGGCGCAGGAGCCTTGCCGAGATGGGAGCCGCTGCGGTCGTTGAACTCGAAATCGTCGCGGAACATGTGAAGGAGATGTTCCTCCAGGCCCATCATCAGCGGGTGGACCCAGGTGTCGAAGAGGACGTTGGCCCCCTCGAAGCCCATCTGCGGCGAGTGGCGCGCAGGGAAATCCTGCACATGGACCGGCGCGGAAATGACCGCGCAGGGGATGCCCAGCCGCTTGGCGATGTGACGCTCCATCTGCGTGCCGAGGATGAGCTCTGGCCGGAGGGCGGCGATCTGGTCCTCGACCTCGAGGTAGTCGTCGGTGATCAGCGCCTCGATCCCGTGTTCGGCGGCGACGGCGCGGACCTCGCGGGCGAATTCGCGCGAGTAGGTTCCGATGCCGACGAGGTCGAAGGCGAGTTCGGTGGTGGCGACCCTGGCCGCTGCGACGGCGTGCGGGCCGTCGGCGAAGATGAAGACCCGCTTGCCGGTGAGATAGGTCGAATCGACCGAGCGCGAATACCAGGGCAGGCGCGATCCGGCCTCGGCGGTGAGTGGCGGGAGGCCGGCGACGCGGGCCACCTCGGCGATGAAGTCGCGGGTGGCGCCGACGCCGATCGGCACGGTGCGGACCGCCGGCTGGCCGAAGGCCTTCTCGAGATAGCGGGCGGCGGCCTCGGCGATCTCGGGGTAGAGAACGACGTTGAAGTCGGCCTCGCCGAGACGGGCGATGTCGGAGGGACGGGCGCCGAGCGGGGCGACGACGTTGACCGTCACGCCGATCGTCTCCAGCAGGCGGCGGATCTCGAGGAGATCGTCGCGGTGGCGGAAGCCGAGAGCGGTGGGCCCGAGAATGTTGCACGTGGGGCGGGGCCCGCGGACGTGATCCGCGGCGCGCGGCCGGGCGAGGCCGCGGACGAGGCGATAGAAGGTCTCCGAGGCGCCCCAGTTTTCCTTCTTCTGGTAGGCGGGCAGCTCCAGCGCGATGACAGGGATCGGCAGGCCGAGCGTGGTGGCAAGGCCGCCGGGATCGTCCTGGATGAGCTCGGCGGTGCAGGAGGCGCCGACGATCATCGCCTCGGGGCGGAAGCGCTCGTAGGCGGCGCGGCAGGCCTCCTGGAACAGGCCGGCCGTGTCGCCGCCGAGGTCACGCGCCTGGAAGGTCGTATAGGTCACCGGCGGACGGCGGTCGCGCCGCTCGATCATGGTGAAGAGCAGGTCCGCATAGGTGTCGCCCTGCGGGGCGTGGAGCACGTAGTGCAGGCCCTCCATCGCGGTCGCGATGCGCATGGCGCCGACGTGGGGAGGTCCTTCGTAGGTCCAGAGCGTCAGTTGCATGGCTACACCGCCAGCTTCTGGCGACGGGCCAGCGGTCGCGCGAAGAGCTCGGCGAGGTCGCCGGCCTGCTCGTAGCCCTGGATCGGCGTGAAGATGAGTTCGATCGACCACTTGGTGGCGATGCCTTCCGCCTCCAGCGGATTGGCGAGGCCGAGGCCGCAGACGACGAGGTCGGGCGCGGCACGGCGGCAGCGGTCCAGCTGGCGCTCGACGTCCTGGCCCTCGGAGATCGCCGTGCCGGGAGGCAGGAGCGCGAGTTCCGCCGCGAGATGGCCGCGGTGGAGATAGGGGGTGCCGACCTCGATCAGGTCCATGCCCAGCTCGCGCGCCAGGAAGCGGGCGACGGGGATCTCGATCTGCGAATCGGGGAAGAGAAAGACCCGCCTGCCCTCGAGGGCAGCACGATGTCGGCGAACCGCGCGCTCGGCGCGCGCCTCGCCGGCAGCGGTGACGTTCTGGAACCTCTCGCGGGAGACATGAAATGCCGTCGCGGCGGCCTGAAGCCAGCGGGTAGTACCCTCGGCGCCAACGGGGAGCGGCGCCGAGAGAAGGCTCGCGCCGCGCTCCTCGAGCGCTCTGGCCGTGTCCTTGAGGAACGGCTGGGCGAGCAGAACCTGCGTGGCGGGGCCGACCGGTGGAAGGTCGGCCAGGCGCCGCGCGGGAAGGAAGCCGACATCGGCGATGCCGAGGCCGTCGAAGAGGCGGCGGAACTGGTCCTCGACCACGTCGGCGAGGGTTCCGGCCACCAGGAGGGACGGCGCGGCGCCGGGGGCGGCCGCCGGCATCTGCGGGACGATGGCGGCCAGCGCCGCGTCCTCGCCCTCGGTGAAGGTCGTCTCGATGCCGCTGCCGGAATAGTTCAGCACCCGGACACGCGGGGCGAAGATCCCGTCCAGCCGGCGGGCCGCGCGGTGGAGGTCGAGCTTGATGACCTCGGAGGGGCAGGATCCCACCAGGAACAGGAGGCGGATGTCAGGGCGGCGGGAGATCAGCCGCTCCACGACGCGGTCGAGCTCGTCGTTGGCGTCGGTGAGGCCGGCGAGGTCGCGCTCCTCCATGATGGCGGTGGCGAAGCGCGGCTCGGCGAAGATCATGACGCCGGCGGCCGACTGGATCAGGTGGGCGCAGGTGCGCGAGCCCACCACCAGGAAGAAGGCGTCCTGCATCTTGCGGTGCAGCCAGACGATGCTGGTGAGGCCGCAGAAGACCTCGCGCTGGCCGCGCTCGCGCAGAACGGCATCCTCGGCGCAGCCGGCGGCGGGACGGGGGGCGGACGGGGCGATGAGGGTGTGGACGGTCATGACGGCCGCCCCGCGAGGCCGGCGGCGACGTCGAGGCGGGCGCGCCGCAGCTTGACGACGTACTGGGCGGCGTTGACCACGTAGAGGAGGTAGGCGGCCAGCGCGACGGCCATCTGCGTGCCCGGCGTCACGCCCGGCACGACGAGGGTGGCGAGATAGGCGGTGTGCAGGGCGATGACCGCCATGCTCACCACGTCCTCCCAGTAGAAGGCGGGAGCGAAGAGATAGCGCCCGAAGACCGCGTGCTCCCAGAGCGATCCGGTCACCATGATGGCGTAGAGCGCGAGGGTCTTGGCGACGATCGAGGCGGTCGCCGCAGCGTAGCCCTCGCCGGTCGCGAGATAGCGCAGGACGAGGACGAGGCTGACGATGAAGATGGCGAACTGGACGGGGGCGAGCAGGCCCTGCACCAGGGTCCACCGGGTTCCGTCCCTCCGCCGCCTCTGGTCGGGCGTGTAGAGCGGTTGGGCTCGGGAACTGTTCACTGCACGACCGGTCATGAGACCTCCGCCGGACCAGGGCTCGGCCCCGTCGGCCAGGACAGCGCGGCGGGACGGGTCAATGTGAGTGTAAAAAAAAGTTTACGTCAAGGCCGATTTACTCCTAGAGTGTCAACCAGCACGAACACTCCTCGACTTGCGAGACCCATCATTTCCGGTACTCTGTCAGACGGATCCTGTAACGCCCGAGACTTCATCCGGGCGTCCAAGTTCCCGCATGAGGTGCCCTGATCGCCTGCAAGAAAATAACGGTCCGGACGTCCTATCGTGGAAGAACCGGTCCTAATGGGGGAGAGGCCCATGACGGACATAAGGTATGGCGACAGCCCCAACGGCTGGTCGTCCGGCTCCAGCACCGGCACATCACCCGCCGGCGAAGCCCGCCTGAAGAGCAGCAGCGGACAGGTCGTCGTCGACGACCGGCTCCTCGTGACCATTGCCCGCACGATCCAGTACGAGGTCGTCCCGCGCCTGCTGATGGCCACCCGGCACAAGGATTCCGGAGGGTCGCGTGCGGCTGAGGCGATCGCCCAGCCAGAAATCGACGAATTCGTCACCGCCGTGATGTTCCACGACATCCACGTGGCGCTCACCCAGATCGAGGCACTGAGGGATCGCGGCCTGAAGAGCGCCGACATCTTCCTCGGGCTCCTCGCCCCCGCCGCCCGCCGCCTCGGCGACCTCTGGCTCCTCGACCGGTGCAGCTTCGCCGAGGTGACGATGGGGCTCGTGCGCCTGCAGAACATCATGCGCGCCGTCGCGCCGCCGCCGCGGACGCAGGACCCGCCGGGCGAGAAGGAACGCCGCATTCTCCTCGCCGTCTATCCCGACGAACAGCACGCCTTCGGCATCACGCTGGTCGGCCAGCTCTTCACCGAGGCGGGCTGGCGCGTCACGCTGATGACCCCCACCCGGATCGCCGAGGTGACCCAGCGGTTGTCGTCCGAGTGGTTCGACTTTGTGGGCATATCGCTGAGCAACGACAGCTTGATAGAAAAGTTGACATCAGCCATAAGCCAAATGCGGCGAAAGTCGCGGAATCGCTCGATCGGCGTCCTGGTTGGAGGAGCCACGTTCAACGGCAATCCCGATCTCTACGCCACTGTTGGCGCCAATGCCTCTGCCTCTGATGGCCGGGAAGCCGTTCAGATCGCCGAGGGTCTCATGGGAGTTGCGTCGCACCCTCATGCAGGCAATTGAACCGTGATCCCGACGCGCGCTTTCCCGAAGCGGGCGACCAAGAGCGAAGCTGCCCATGTCGACGCCTGATCCCAACGCACTGGTCGGTCTTGATGGCAAAACGGCGATGGCCATGGCATCGGTCGTCGCGGACATCGTGCTGGTTGTGGACAGCGACGGGATCGTGCGCGACCTGACGACGAACACGGACGCGGCGATCGCCGGCGACGCGCGGTCGTGGATGGGGCAGCCCTGGATCGACACGATCGCCCCGGACAGCCGCCACAAGGCGACCGCCCTGCTCAGCGAGGCGACGAAGGGCACGGCGTCGGCCCTGCGCGAGATCAACCACAAGGGGTCCGATTCCCAGGCGACCATTCCGATCCGCTATTCGGCCGCACGCGGCAAGTCGCCCGGCAACGTGGTGATCGTCGGCCGCGACCTCAGCGCTTTGTCCGGCCTCCAGCAGCAGCTGGTGAAGGCCCAGCAGGCGATGGAGCGCGACTATGCGCGGCTGCGGGCCGCCGAGACGCGTTACCGCGCCCTGTTCCAGATGACCCGGGAGCCGATCCTGATCGCCGAGATCGGATCGCGGAAGGTGGTCGAAGCCAATCCCGCCGCGATCGATGCGCTCGCCCCGCCGTCGGGGCGCGTGGTCGGGCGCGCCCTCCCCCAGCTGTTCGACGACAAGGGCGCGACGGAGATCGAGGGGCTGCTGTCCCGGTCCGCCGGCGGCCAGGCCTCCGTCACCGTCAAGGTCGCCAGCGCGGCGAACGGGCGCGAATTCGAGGCGACCGCGTCGCTGTTCCGCAACGAGGGTGCGACCCTCGTCCTGCTGCGCCTGGTGCCGCTGGTCGAAACCACAGTCGGAGCGTCGGCGTCGGGCTCCGCGCGCTATCTCGACCTCATCGAGAAGCTGCCCGACGGGTTCGTCGTCACCGACCTCGAGGGCAATGTGGTGGAGGCCAATCCGGCCTTCCTCGAGCTTGTGCAGCTCGCCACCATCGAGCAGGCCCGCGGTCACCAGCTCGGCGAGTGGCTGGGGCGCCTCGGCATCGATTTTCCGACCCTCACCTCGACGCTGCGCGACTTCGGCTCGGTGCGCAATTTCTCGACCATCGTGCGGGGCTCCTTCGGCGTAACGGAGACCGTGGAAGTCTCCGCCGTCCTCGTCGAGGCCTCCGACTTCCCCTGCTACGGCTTCGTCATCCGCGCCACCGCGCGGCCCCTGCCCGCCACCGGCGGCAAGAACCAGCTCCTGCCACGTTCCGTCGACCAGTTCACCGAGCTCGTCGGCCGCGTCTCGCTGAAGGAACTCGTCCGCGAGACCACCGACATCATCGAGCGCCTGTGCATCGAGGCGGCGCTGGAAATGACGCAGGACAACCGCGCCACTGCGGCGGAGCTGCTCGGCCTCAGCCGGCAGAGCCTCTACCTCAAGATGCGCCGCTTCGGGATCATGGACGATCCCGCGCTCGATACAGATTGACACTCCGTTATGTAAAGAAAAGTTGACACTCCGGCGGGACGCTCCTACCCTGCCGGAATGAGCAACACGAGCGCGCCCGCCGTTCTCGACATGCCGCAGCCCCGCCTCGGCCGGGCCGTGATCGCCGCGCTTCTCCTCATCCTCACCGACGCCCATGCGCCCACGCTCGTGGTGGCGCTGGCGGGCGGTCTCGTCCTCGCCTCCGCCCTTCTTCTCGCGGTCGCCCGCAGCGGCTGGCGGCAGCGGCGCGTCGGAGCCCTGGCGCCACGCCTCGGCGATGCCGGGACCCGCCATCCCCTCCCCCTTCCCTCCACCAGACCCGTCGGCTTCCGGCGGGTCTTCACGTCCTGCGTGAGGCCCTGATGCACGCGCCCCATCTGACCTGGCTCCAGATCATCCGCCTCGGTCTCGTCCAGACCGCCCTCGGCGGCATCGTGGTCCTCACCACCTCCACGGTGAACCGAGTGATGGTGGTCGAGCTCGTCCTCCCAGCCATGCTGCCCGGGGCCCTCGTCGCCTGGCACTACAGCCTGCAGATCCTGAGGCCCCGCTTCGGCTACGGCGCCGACCAGGGCCGGCGGATGACGCCCTGGATCATCGGCGGCATGGCCATTCTCGCCATCGGCGGCAGCCTCGCCGCCGTCGCCACAGCGCTGATGGCCGCGTCCTTCTGGGCCGGCCTCGCCCTCTCCGTCATCGCCTTCACGCTGATCGGCGCGGGCGTCGGCGCTGCCGGCACATCCCTCCTCGCCATGCTGGCGAAGCGCGCGGCGCCGCAACGCCGGCCCGCCGCCGCCACCATCGTCTGGATCATGATGATCGCCGGCTTCGCCGTGACGGCCGTCGCCGCGGGTGCATTCCTCGACCCCTTCTCGCTCGACCGGCTGGTCATCGTCGCGACCGCCGTCAGCGTCATCGCGCTCGCCGTCGCCGTGCTGGCTGTGGCCGGCATCGAGGGCCGCTACGAGGGCCTGCCGGCGCCCGCGTCGCCCACCGAGACGCGGTTCGGCTGCGGCTTTCCGGTGGCGCTGGCGCAGGTCTGGGCGGAGCCCCGGGCGCGCCTCTTCACCATCTTCATCTTCGTCTCCATGCTGGCCTTCTCGGGCCAGGACCTCATCCTCGAGCCCTTCGCCGGCCTGATCTTCGGCCTCAGCCCCGGCGCCACGACGCAGTTGTCCGGGCTGCAGAACGGCGGCGTCCTGGCCGGCATGGTGACCGTCGCCCTCGCGGGCACCTGGCTGCGCCACGACGGCGCAGGCTCGCCCAAGCTGTGGACCATTGGCGGCTGTCTCCTCTCCGCCCTCGCCCTCGGCGGCCTCGCCGTCGGCGGGTGGCTCGCAACCGACTGGCCGCTGCGCTCCAACATCGTGCTGCTGGGCTACGCCAACGGCGTCTATGCCGGGGCGGCCATCGCCACCATGATGACCCTGGCGGGCGCCGGTGCCGAACGGCGCGAGGGCACCCGGATGGGCGTCTGGGGCGCCTCGCAGGCCATCGCCTTCGGCATCGGCGGGTTCCTCGGGACCGTCGCCGTCGATGGCCTGCGCGCCCTCACGGGTTCGGGCCTCTTCGCCTATGGCAGCGTCTTCGCGGTCGAGGCCGTGCTGTTCCTCGTCGCAACCGGCCTCGCGGTCCGCATCCTCGCCCTGTCGGCAGGGCCGGAAGAGGCGCCGGCCGCCGAGCCTTCGTCGCAACTCGCACTCGGGGTGGGCTAGCATGGACGGGCGCAATCATTTCGACGTGGTGGTGGTAGGCGGGGGCCCCGCGGGAGCGACGGCCGCCGCCGAGCTCGCGGCCCGCGGCCGGTCCGTGCTGCTCCTCGACCGAGCGGGGCGGATCAAGCCCTGCGGCGGCGCCATTCCGCCGCGGCTGGTGCGCGACTATGCCATCCCCGAGGCCATTATCTGTGCGCGGATCAACTGCGCCCGGATCGTCGCCCCCTCCGACAAGCACGTCGACATGCATATCGACGGTGGCTACGTCGCCATGGTCGACCGCGAGGTCTTCGACGAGTTCCTGCGGGAGCGGGCCGCCGAACGCGGCGCCGTCAGGCGCACCGGGCGGTTCCTCAGGATCTCGCGGGATGCCGAAGGGCTCGCAACCGTCCATTTCCGGAGTGGCACGGAAGCGGCGGGCACGCTGATCGACGACAGCGTCACGGCGCGGATGGTCATCGGTGCCGACGGCGCCAACTCCATGGTGGCCCGCCAGGAAATCGCCGGCGGCGACCGCATGCGCTGCGTCTTCGCCTATCACGAGATCGTCCGGGCGCCGGAAGGGTCGGACGAGATCTTCGATCCGCGCCGCTGCGACGTGCACTATGACGGCCGCTACTCACCGGACTTCTACAGCTGGGTGTTTCCGCACGGAAAGACCGCGAGCATCGGCACGGGAACCTTGCACAAGGGCTTCGGCCTGAGGGAATCGGTGGCGGCCTTCCGCCGCAAGACCGGTCTCGACGGGCTGGAGACCATCCGGCGCGAGGGCGCGCCCATTCCGCTGAAGCCGCTGAAGCGCTGGGACAACGGGCGCGACGTGATCGTCACCGGCGATGCCGCCGGCGTCGTCGCTCCCGCCTCGGGCGAAGGGATCTACTACGCCATGGCTTCGGCGAGCCACGTCGCCGAGGCGGTAGAGGAGGCCCTCGCGAGCGGCCGGGCGAAGGCGCTGGCCGCGGCGCGCAGCCGCTTCATGAAGGCGCACGGCCGGGTCTTCATGATCCTCGGGGTCATGCAGTGGTTCTGGTACCGCAACGACCGCCTGCGCGAGCGCTTCGTCTCGATCTGCGCCGACAAGGACGTCCAGCGGCTGACCTGGCAGTCCTACATGCACAAGGAACTCGTCCGGCAGAGCCCGGTCGCCCATGTGCGCATCTTCTTCAAGGATCTCGGGCACCTGCTCGGACTGGCGCGCACATGATGGACACACTCGCCAACCACTGGGTGGCGATCACCGTCGCGGTGACGGGGACCCTCGTCGTCGCCTTGGTGGGCGGCTGGCTGACCGAGATCGGCCCCTGGTACCGCTCCCTGACCTTTCCCGCCTGGAAGCCGCCGGACTGGGCCTTCGGACCGATCTGGACGACGATCCTGACGCTGGCGGTCATCTCCATGGTGATGGCCTGGGTGGCAGCGCCCTCGCCCGCCGCGCGGGCCCTCGTGGTCGGCCTCTTCGTCGCCAACGGCGCCCTCAACGTCGGCTGGAATCTCCTGTTCTTCACCATGCGCCGGCCCGACCTCGCCCTGGTCGAGGTGGCCTTTCTCTGGTTGTCCATCCTGGCGCTGATCGTCGGGCTGGCGCCGATCAGTCCCACCGCCGCGCTGCTGCTCGTCCCCTACCTCCTCAGGGTCGGCATCGCGGCCTTTCTCAACCTGCGGATCGTCCGGCTCAACGCGCCCTTCACGGGCGCGGGGGCGCGGAGCCACGGCACCATCGGGAGGTGACCATGCTGCGACGAGACGAACTGACCGTCGTGCTGGCGAGCCCGCGCGGCTTCTGCGCCGGCGTGGTGCGCGCCATCGAGATCGTCGAGCGCGCGCTCGCCCTCTACGGCCCGCCGGTCTATGTCCGCCACGAGATCGTCCACAACCGGCACGTGGTGGCCCGCCTGTCGCGGCGGGGGGCGATCTTCGTCGAGGACATCGACGCCATTCCGCCCGGCGCCGTCACGGTGTTCAGCGCCCACGGCGTGTCGCAGGCCGTGGAGGAGGAGGCGCGCCGGCGCGGCCTCGACGTCATCGACGCGACCTGCCCGCTAGTCAGCAAGGTGCACCGCCAGGGCCGCCGCTTCGCCGAGAAGGGCTACAGCGTCCTGCTCGTCGGCCACGAGGGCCATGCCGAGGTCGAGGGCACGCGCGGCCAGGTGCCGGGCGGCGTCACCGTCGTCGGCACGGTGGAGGACGTGGCGGCGGTGGAGGTCGCAGACCCCGCGCGCGTCGCCTACGTCACCCAGACGACGCTCAGCGTCGACGACACGCGCCAGGTGGTGGACGCCGTCAAGGCGCGGTTTCCTGCGGCGGTCGGGCCCGAGCTCGACGACATCTGCTACGCGACGCAGAACCGGCAGACGGCGGTCTCGCTGATGGTCGAGGACGTCGATCTCCTGCTCGTCCTCGGCTCGCGCAACAGCTCCAATTCCAACCGTCTGTGCGAGATCGGCCGCAAGGCCGGCATCGCCGCCCACCTGATCGACGACGCCTCCGAGATCGATCCGTCCTGGCTCGACGGCGTCGCCCGCGTCGGCATCACCGCCGGGGCCTCGGCGCCCGAGGATCTGGTCCAGGCGCTGATTTCCCGTCTGTCGGACATGCGCGCCGTCACCGTCGAGACGGTGGGCGACGTCCGCGAGACCATCGAGTTCCGCCTGCCACAGGCGCTGCAGGCCGCCATGCGCGAGCGTGAGCTCGCCGCGGCCCATGCGCCGTCATCGAGGAGCCTGTGACATGGGCATTCCCTTTCCCTTCACGGCCATCGTCGGCCAAGCCGAGATGAAGCAGGCGCTGCTCGTCGCCGCCGTCGATCCCGGCATCGGCGGCGTGCTGATCACCGGCGACCGCGGCACCGGCAAGTCCACCGCGGTGCGCGGCCTCGCCGCCGTGCTGCCGCCGATGCGCGTGGTGGCGGGCTGCCCCTACCGCTGCAGCCCCGCCTCGGCGGCCGCCGACTGCCCCCATTGCAGCCAGGCCGCTGCGGCCGGCCAGACCCGCAAGAGCGCGATGGAGGCCGTCCGCGTCGTGGACCTGCCGCTCGGCGCGACCGAGGACCGGGTCGTCGGTGCCCTCGACATCGAGCAGGCGCTGGTCCACGGCCGCAAACGCTTCGAGCCGGGGCTGCTCGCCCGCGCCCACCGCGGCTTCCTCTACATCGACGAGGTCAACCTCCTGGAGGACCACCTGGTCGACCTGCTCCTCGACGTCGCCGCCTCCGGCGAGAACATCGTCGAGCGCGAGGGCCTGAGCATCCGCCATCCCGCCCGCTTCGTGCTGGTCGGCAGCGGCAATCCGGAAGAGGGCGAATTGCGCCCGCAGCTTCTCGACCGCTTCGGCCTCTCCGTCGAGGTGACCTCGCCGGACGACATCGCGCTCAGGATCGAGGCGGTGAAGCGGCGCGAATGGTTCGACCGCGATCCCAAAGGCTTCGTCACCTCCTGGGCGGCGGAGGAGAAGCGCCTGCGCAGCCGCATCACGGCGGCGCGCCGACGCCTTCCCGCGATCGAGGTCAGCGACATGATGCGCCACGCCATCGCCGCGCTCTGCATCAAGCTCGGCACGGACGGCCTGCGCGGCGAACTCACCCTCATCCGGGGGGCCCGGGCGCTGGCGGCGCTCGCCGGCGCCGACGCGGTCCAACCGAACCATCTCCGGCAGGTGGCGCCGCTGGCGCTGCGCCACCGCCTCAGGCGCAACCCGATGGACGAGGCGGGCTCGCGCCTCAGGGTGGAGCGGGCCGTGGCCGAGGCCTGGGC
>NZ_JBQVQL010000075.1:0-23930 GCF_052440005.1 Phreatobacter sp. | reverse complement strand
CGGCCCAGCAGCGCGGCGAGGATGGCGAGCGCGACACCGCCGCCACCGCCGACCACGAAGCCGGCGAGCGCCATGACCACGCCGCGGGGCGGGAAGACCCGATCGCGCGGCGGCTGGGCCACGGTGATGATGCGGGCGTTGCTCGTGTCGAGCCGCTCGAGCTCGCTCGTCTCGCGTGAGCGCGAGAGGAAGGCGTTGAGCAGGTTGCGGTTCACGTCGACCTCGCGCTGCATCTCGCGGAGCTGGACGAAGGCCTGGCCCGCCTCGGAGGCGAGGGTCGTCAGCTGCTCCACCGTCCGGCGCTGGGTGATCTCGGCGGCGCGAGCCCGGTCGAGATCGGCCCTGGCGGCCTGGGCGATGCGGCCGAGTTCGTCGGCGATGGCCCGGTCGAGGTCGCTGACCTGCGCCTGGGCGTTGCGGACGGTCGGATGGCGCGGGCCGAACTCGGTCTGCGCGTCGGCGAGACGGCGGCGGGCCTCGGCCTGCTGGCCGCGCAGTGCCGCGATGGTCGGGCTCATCACCGCCTCGGGGAGCGCCCCAGCCTGGCTCGCGGTCCGGAGCGAGGCCTGGATCTGCTCGCTGCGCGCCTGCGCCTCGGCAACCCGGGCCTGGGCCTGGGCGAGCTGGCTGTTGGCGTCGGTGAGCTGCTGTTCGCTGACGAGCTGGGTGCGCGTGCCGACGAGGCCGTTGCGGCGGCGGAAGTCCTCGGCCCGCTCCTCGGCGATGCGCACCCGCGTGCGCAGTTCGTCGAGGCGGTTGGTGAGCGACTGGGTGGCGCGCCGTGCCGCGTCGGCACGGGCGGCGGTCTGGCTGTCGATATAGGCGTGGGAGACGGCGTTGGCGAGGCGTGCGGCCTTGTCGGCATCAGAGGCGCGCACCGTCACCTCGATGACGAAGGTGCGCTCCGGACGCCGCACGATGACACGGTCGTAGAGCGCGTTGAGCGCCTGGCGCTCGCGGCTCTGGAGGCTCTCCTCGCCGGGGCGGCCGAGGCCGAACGAGCGCAGCAGGCCGACCGCCCAGGAGGCGCCGCCCTGGCCGTTGAATTCCGGGTCCTCGGTCAGTCGCTCGCTGTCGATGACGCGCGAGAGAACGCTCTGCGAGGTGACGATCCGCGCCTGGCTCTCGACGAAGTTGATCGCGGCGTTCGAATCCTGCTGGCGCGGGGTCAGCTCGTTGTCGAAGACCTGGATGCCGCGGGGATCGACGAAGATCTGCGCCGTCGCCATGAAGCGCGGCGTCATGAGGCGGGAGGCGCCATAGGCTGCCGCGGCGCAGGCGAGCGCCAGCAGGAGGATTGGCAGCCAATAGGGCACTATCGATGCCACCAACCCCCCGGAGGGCGCGGCGGGGCCGGCGGCGGCGGCCGGCACTGGCGGTTCGCGGCGTTCGGGACGACCATCGTCATACATGGTCGGGTCCTTTCCTGGGCCTGTCGGGGCCGCCTGGCGAGGCGGAGCGTCCCGGAGTGGAACACGAGACATCGGTGGTGCTCATGCTCCGCAAGGACGGGACCAGCGGCGGTTGTGCCGTTTCAGGCGATGCCCGCCCGGTCGAGGGCCGCGCCGACCGGCAGCACGGCGAAGCCCCGCTCGACGGCGCGGCCGACGATGCGCGATAGCACCCGTGGCGTCGTCCCGTAGAGGCTCGGGGCCTCGGCCACGTCGTGGGTGAACAACACCAGCCAGCCACAGGCCGCCGCCGCCCTGTCGAGCCAGGGCTCGAGATTGTCTTCGGTGAGACCGCGGGCGCTGATCTCGACCGCCTTGATGAAGTCGAGGTCGACCCGGCCCGCATTGATGCCGGGCTGGACCGAGCGGGCGGTGCGCACGCTCCCCGAGACATGCCTCTTCTGCATCAGCCCGCACTGGCCGTAGGGATAGGCGTAATTCTCGCGCACCAGTCCAGGCACGATGCGCCGGAGCGCCGCACGGTTGGCGGCGAGGTCGGCGGCGAAGGCGCGGGGATGCATGAGGTTGGCGGGCCGGTGGGAATGGCCGTGCAGGCCGATCTCATGACCTCGCCGGTGGAGTTCGGCGACCGCCTCCGCGCCCGCCACGGTCCATCGGCTGTTGGTGAGGCCGAAGAGGCCGGAAGCGGGATAGTACGTGCCGCGCGCGCCGTGATCCTCGAGGATGCGCGCGCCCGGCACCTCGGCCGATCCGGGGAAGTCGTCGAAGGTGATGGAGAGGATCGGTTGTTCGAGACGGAGGAGGGCGGTGCGGAAGGCAACGCGACGGCCGACCATGTGGTCGAGCCTGGCGAGAAGGCCGCCGAAAGCGACCTCGTCCGGATCGGCGAGCGCGCCGGGCATGTCCTGCGGCGGGGAGTGCCTCGGTGGCTGGGGGGCTGTCGCACCGCTCTTGTCGTTCACACCCTGCTCCTCGCCGACTGCCCTGTTTCCGGACAGCTGTGGTCGCGGTCCGGGGTTCTTGGGCACAAACTGGCAAGAGCCGGGCCACGGCTCCAAAACGGCCGCCGCGGCAAGCTGTTTGCTCCGGAGGCTGCGAGACCTCCATTCGCTCCCGCGTGAGGACCCGATCGTGAACCAGGCTGAGACTTCGCCCATGGAACTGTCCCGCAGCGAGACGTCGGGCGACGATGCCATCGTCCGCAGTGCCGGGCTCGATCCGCAGGCGGTGCGCGCCGTCGTCGTCGTGCCGACCTTCCGGCGCCCCGCCATGCTGGCCGACACGCTGGCCTCCCTCGCCGGGCAACGGGGCGCGCCCTCCATCGCGGTCGTCGTCGTCGAGAACGATGCGGCGGGCCGGGAAGGTCTCGCCGTCGCCCGGCGATGGCTGTCGGGCGGCGCGCTCCCGGGCATCGCCTTCGTCGAGACCGCGCAGGGCAACGTCCACGCCATCAACGCCGGCTTCGCCATGGCCCTCGCGACCTTTCCGGCGGCCGAGCACATCCTGATGATGGATGACGACGAGGTCGCCTCGCCCGGCTGGGTCGCACAGCTGGTGGACGCGGCCGAGCGCGAGGACGCCGACGTGGTCGGCGGGCCGGTGGTGCCGTGTTTCCGCGACGAGGCCCCGGCCGTGCTGGCGCGTCATCCCGTGTTCTGGCCGAGCCACGACCGGACCGGTCCCGTCGCGATGATCTACGGCACCGGCAACTGCCTGATGCGCCGCCGCGTCTTCGAGCGCCTCGGCCATCGCCCGCTCGACCCGCGCTTCAACTTCCTCGGCGGCGGCGACATGGACTTCTTCACGCGCTGCCGCCGCGCCGGCCTGCGCTCCTTCTGGGTCCAGGAGGCGCTGATCACCGAGACCGTGCCGGCGGAGCGCGCCCGCGTGGCTTGGGTGTTGCGGCGGGGCATGCGCATCGGCTCCATCAACCGCGCCGTCGACCTGAAACATGCCACCGGCGCTGCCGGACGGGCGAAGATTGTCGCCAAGGACGTGGCCATCGTGCCCCTGGCCATCCTGCGAGCCGCTCTTGCGCTGGCGCGCACCCGCAACCTCGTCGTCGCCGCCCATCCCCTGGCGGTCTCCGCCGGCCGCATCGCCGCCTGGGCCGGGGTCGAGCAGCAGCCCTATCGCGCGGGGAACGTATCGTGACACCCGCGGGGATCACCGAACTGCCGCAGGGGCTGCCGGCGGACGACCTCGCCCAGCTCATGCGCTGGGCGCGCGTGCTCGTCTTCGTCGGCGCCTTCCTGCTCGCATGGATCACTCTTGAACCCTATGCCGACCTCGGCAGCACGGCCTCCCTCGAATTCGCCTTCGGGCAGGAGGGCACGGCCTATGCCGCCTACGGGATCATGGCGGCCGTCGCGGGCGCGGTCGCGCTGCTGACCCAGCCGCGCGCCCTTGCGACCTTGCTCCACCCCCTTTGGATCGCCCTCGGCGCGTGGCTGTCCCTCACCGTCGTCACCTCCGCAGACGTCTCGCTGTCGCTCCGGCGCCTCATCCTGTTCGGCATGCTCGCCGTGCTGACGGCGGCGCTGTTCCTGATGCCGAAGGGGCGGCGCGACCTCGCCGGTCTCCTGGCCGCCGCCGTTGGGGTTCTCGTCGTCCTGTCGCTGGTCGGCGTCGCGCTCTTTCCCCAGTTCTCGATCCACCAGATCACCGATATCAACGAGCCCCAGCTCGCCGGCGACTGGCGCGGCGTCTTCGCCCACAAGAACACCGCCGGGGCCATCTTCGCGATGACCATCTTCATGATGATCTACGCGATCCGGACCGGCCTCGTGCCGCTGGGCTCGGTTCTGTTGCTGCTCTGCTCGGTCTTCGTCCTGATGTCCGGCGCCAAGAGCTCGACCATGCTGCTGGTGGTGAGCCTCGCCGTCTCGCTCGTGGTGGCGCGCACCCGCCGTGGCTGGCTGGCGGGGGCGATCGCCTTCGCCCCGCTGGTGGTGCTGCTGGTGCTCGGACCCGGCACGGTCATCAGCAAGGGCCTCGGCGACGTCATACGCCTTCTGCCGATCGACGCGACCTTCACCGGGCGCGCCGACGTCTGGGAACTGGCACTGGACAAGATCGGCGAGCGGCCTCTGACCGGCTTCGGCTACTCGGCCTACTGGGCCCTGGAATCGACCCGCTTCGGCCAGGAGGACACGACCCAGTGGGGCGGCCACGCCGCCCACGCCCACAACGGCTACATCGACGCGGCGCTGAACATGGGCATGCCCGGGCTGCTCCTCGTCGTCGCGGTCTTCGTCGTCTGGCCGCTGCGCAACTTCCTCGCGGCACGGGCGAAGGGCGCCGATCCGGCGCTCCTCCTCATGCTCCTGCAGATCTGGCTCTTCGGCATCTATGTCTCGGTGCTCGAGAGCTTCCTCTTCGTCCGCTTCGACCCGATCTGGATCACCTTCCTCTTCGCCGTCTTCGGGCTGCATTACCTGGCGAGGCGCCCCCATGTCGCGGAGTGACGCGGGCC
This sequence comes from Phreatobacter sp., assembly GCF_052440005.1. Lineage (GTDB taxonomy): Bacteria > Pseudomonadota > Alphaproteobacteria > Rhizobiales > Phreatobacteraceae > Phreatobacter. The sequence continues at coordinate 19,043 of NZ_JBQVQL010000075.1, read as the reverse complement.
TGCCGCGCCTCGACGTCCTGATCTCCGACAGCGCCGCGCCCTGCGGCGTCGAGGCCTTCGCCCGCCGCCTGGCGGAGACCGCCGGCGATCGCGCCGCGACGCGGGAACTCGGCACCGGCGGAGGCGAGGGGGTCCTCGTCATCAACCTGCCTGTCGTCGCCTGGAAGCGGAAACTGGTCGATCCCGTCCTCGCCGCCCTCGGAGCGCGGGCGCGCGGACGCCGTGTGCTGGTCATCCTGCACGAATGGGCCGACCTCGACTGGAAGCGCCGGGCGAGCTATGCGCCGCTCCTGCCGCTCGCCAGCGCCGTCCTGTTCTCGGCGCCGGAGGTCGCGGCCCAGTTCGCCGCCGACCCGCTGTCGCGCCTGGCACCCCGCCGCTCCGGCCTTGTCCCCATTCCGCCCAACGTATTCAGGCCGGACGTGCTGCCCACCAGCCCGCTCACGGCGCCGCTCGATGACGCCCGCCGCCGCGGCCAGCTCGTCCTCGGCCATTTCGGCTCGATCTATCCCCGCAAGCAGTCGACCCAGATCCTCGACCTGACGGCCGCCCTGGTTCAGCGCGGCGAGGATCCCTTCGCCGTCTTCATCGGCTCCTTCGTCAAGGGCCAGGACAGGGTCGAGGAGGAGTTCATGGCGCGGGCCCGGAGCCTCGGCGTCGCGGACCGCGTCCTCGTCACCGGCTACGTCGCCGACGACGCCGAACTCTTCGCGATCTTCGACGGTGTCGACGTCTTCGCCTACCTCTTCCCCGAGGGCCTCACCAGCCGGCGCGGCAGCGTCCTCGCCTGCGCCATGTCGGGCCGGCCGGTCGTCGTCAACGCCCCGGAACTGCCGGGCGCCTTCGACCACCACCCGACCTACCGGGCGCTGCTCGGCGAAGGCCGCCTCAGGCTCGTCTCCCACCGCGCCACGGTGGACGAGGTGGCGGCTGCGGTGGAGGCGGCCGCGAGCCTGCCGCGCCATGGCTCCCGTCTCGACGTCGCCGCAGCCTGGCGCGACGCACTGGCGGCCGTGGACGACGTCCTCACGGCCTGAACATCGCCTCAACCACCGACAGAAGAAACCGCGGCGCCCTGGGGCGTCGCGGTCGTCGTGCCGGACCGCCGTTACCGGCGGGAAGAGGCGTTGGGTTCAGAAGGCGTTGTCGTAGGCCTTCCGCGACAGCACCGTCCGGAAGAGGATCTCGATGTCGAGCAGGACCGACCAGTTGTCGATGTAGAAGAGGTCGTGCTCGACCCTCGCCTTCATCTTCTCGTCGGTGTCGGTCTCGCCGCGAAGCCCGTGCACCTGCGCCCAGCCGGTGATGCCCGGCTTGACGTTGTGGCGGCGGGCATAGAGGGCGATCCGCTCGTCGAACTCGCGGTCGTGAGCGATGGCGTGGGGGCGCGGCCCCACCAGCGACATCTGGCCCGCAAGGACGTTGAGGAGCTGCGGCAGTTCGTCGAGGTTCCAGCGCCTCAGGACGCGGCCGACGCGGGTGATCCTCTGGTCGTTCCGGGTCGCCTGGCGCACGACGTCACCGTCGTCCATGACGGTCATGGTGCGGAACTTGACGATCTGGAACACCCGCTGGTTGAAGCCGAGCCGCCGCTGCATGAACAGGATCGGCCCCGGGCTGTCGAGCTTGATGGCGACGGCGACGAGGATGAGCACCGGGGTCAGCAGGAACAGGGCGAAGGAACCGAGCGTGATGTCGAGGACGCGCTTGGCCATCACCTCGCCGGCGGTCAGCGGCGGGCGGCCGAGCTGCAGGCTGGCAATGCCGCCTGCCTTGGCGATGTGGACGTCCTGGAAGCGGTCGAAGATGCGTTCCGGACCGAGATGGATGGTCACCGGGATGCGCATGAATCCGTCGACCAGCCGGTCGATCGTCTCGGTCTGGGACCAGGGCACGATGATCAGGACGTCGTCGAGCTGCATCTCGCGGGCCTGGCCGGCGATGCGGGCGATGTCGTCCCGTCCGACCGGTCCCTCTCCGGACGGCAGGAGCCCCGTGCCGGCGATGTGCATGCCCGCGTTCCACGGCTGGTAGCGGCGGGCGAAATCCGTCACGTCGCTCTCGCGGCCGACCAGCATGACCCGGCGGGCGGGAATGACGCCGAACTTGGAGCCGAGGGTGAGCAGCCGTCCCGTCATCTCGCGGGCGACGAGCACCGCCGGCAGCCCGACGACGAAGGTGAGGATCACAGCGACGCGCGAGAAGACGTCGGTGGTCTTCGTCGCGAAGGCGAAAGCCATGAGGGTGAAGAAGGTCGCGCCCCACATGGTGAGGGTGGTGCCGAAGGCCCGGCGGGCGCCGACATAGTTGCCGATGACGTATTGGCTGCGCACCGCGCTGAGCATCACGAAGGTGCTGGCGACCAGCATGGCGAGGGTGGCTTGCGACGTCGCGGTCCACCATTCGCCGCTGGAGACGCGGCTGTAGACCAGGGATGCCGCGTAGCTGGTCGCGGCGATGACGAGCCAGTCGAGGGCAGCGGTGGCCAGCTTCAGGGCGAGCCGCATCCACGCATAGCCGCCCCGGCCGCGCCTGGCGACGGCTCCTGCGGGAAGATCGAGATCTTTCAACGTCATGGCGTGATCCCTTGATGCGCGTGGCGGCTTCCCTGTCCCGTTTGGGGACGGACGAAGGGCCACGACTGGAGCATCGCAGGGGGCGTGCCAGCGCGGCTTGCGCGACGGCTGTTCAGGTCGTGATCTTGCGGCGCCTGGCGGTGGCCGCGGCGCGGGCGATGAGCGTCTCCCGCGCCTGCGCAGGCGTCAGGTCGTGATCGGCGCCCGGCAGGATGGTCAGTTGCACGTTGTCCTGGCCCGAGAGCCAGCGTCCCCCCGCGCCGAAATGCAGGGCGAGGTCGCCGAGGCCGGCATCGTTCTCGCTGAAGATGAGGTCCACCGGCACCCGCCGCTCGCCGAGCTGGCGCATGAGGTCGCGCGCCTGGCGCGTCTCCTCGGTCGGCCGAAGGGCGCGGATACGGTCTGCGGCGCGCCGGCTGAAGGCGCGGATCAGCGGGCCGATCTTGCGTTCGCCGGTCAGCAGCCGCCGCCAGGCCCGCGCCTCGAAGACCTTGCCCGCATAGCTCGCCGCGAGCGGGAAAGCAGAGGCGATGGCCTCCTCGACGGTCTCGCCCGGGCGCCAGACGAAACGCTGGATGTTGACGAGGATGAGCCCGCCGATCCGGGCGTCACGCGCCGCCTGATGCAGCGCCAGATGGGCGCCGCTGCAGGCACCCAGCATGGTCAGGTCGCCATAGCCGCGGGCGACCAGAAGATCGATGGCGTCGCGCACCTGGGCGTCGTTGGCGCGGTTGTAGAGGACGCTGTCGAGGCTGTCGTCGCTGCCCGGCCGATCCTGGCCATCGCCGATCCCCGCCAGGTCCATGCGCAGCGACGCGATGCCCTGGGCCGCGAGCTCGCGGGCGAGCTGGACGCCGGAACGGGCCCAGCCGACATGGGAATTGCGGCCGGCATTGACGATGAGAAGCACCGGGCGGCCCGGCGCCGCGGTGAGGGGGTCGCAGACGACGCCGAACAGCCGGTTCTCCTCGCCGAAGGTGAGCGCCTCCTCGGTGAAGTGCGGGCCGGTCAGCCGCGCCGGAGCGGCGGGTGCCGCGGGAAGGGACGGCCTGACTGCGATCCCGTTCATCCACGCCACGGTGTCGGCGAGGATGTCGGCAGGCGTCGCGGCCATGGTCGGGCTCAGCGAGATCGCCTCGAAACCCTGGACCTCTGCGGCCGTGACGTTGCCTGCGGTCCAGGCGGCGGCGAGCTGCCGGCCGTCGCCCGAACCCTTGCGGGTGAGCAGCAGGACAGGCGCGGAGGGTGCCGCGAGCCGGATGAGGTCGAGGCCGCGGATGGCGTCGAGCGTCCCGGTGGTGGTGGCGAGGCCCGCGATCGACAGGCCCGCCTCGCTGGCGGTCGCGTCGGGATCGAGGCGCGCCGCCTCGGCCAGCGCCCGCGCCGTCATGGCGAGTTCGCGCGCATAGAGCCGGCCCTTCACCACCGGGTCGAGCAGGATGAGGCCGGCGAGATCCTCCGCCGTCTCGGCCGCCAGCGCGGCGAGGGTCGCCCCGAAGCGCAGGCCGGCGAAGACGATGCCGCCGACGCCGGCCTGCCGCTTCAGGACGACGGCGGCCTCATCAGTCGCGGCGCGCCAGGCAGCGAGCCGGTCGGGATCGGTGTCGGCGCCGAGGGAATCGGCGGTGCCTGGCAGGTCGAAGCGCAGCGTCGCATGGCCGGCCGCGGCCAGGGCCTCCGCGAGGCGCCGCAGCGTCTTGGTCGCCGCCAGCGCCTCGACGCCGTGCGGCGGGACGACGACGACGCCGAGCCCCGAACGACGGTCTTCCGGCGGCAGGTGCAGCTTGCCCATCAGGCCGTTGAACGAGACGGGGATCATGCGGAGAACTCGTAGGGCACGGGATGGCTGTTGAGGGCGGAGACGATGCCGCGCGGGGAGGCTTTTTCACCACGGGCGACGAGGGACACCGTGCGCGTCTCTCCCGGCGCCAGCGTGAAACCCTCGTCGGCCGCGCGGAACGCACGGTCGTCGACGGTGACGAAGCGGGCGAGCCGCTCCGTCGTGATGGAAACGGCGGGCGCCCCGTCCTGGATCACCGGCCGGACGGACAGGCCGATGTCCCGCGGCGTTGCCGCCCGTCCCTGAACGACGTGACAGGCTTCGGCGAGCAGGGCGCCGGTCTCGGCGTCGAAGAGCCGCGCCAGCGTCGCGTCATGGGCGAGGGGACCGAAGCGATAGGCGTGGGCCATGTCGAAGAAGCGGCCGGCGAGGGCGAAGCTCGACAGGCTCTCCGCCGAGCGGGGCGCGAGAACCATGTCGCGTTCGGCCCTGACCAGCGGATGCACGCCCTCGCCATAGGTCGCCAGCGTCAGCCGTACCCGCTTTTCCTGCGCCGTCTCGTTGACGAGATGGATGCCGAGACCGTTCAGCCCCTCGTCGGTGATCCCGAGATGGACGGGCCGGAAAGCCCGCCTCAACGCGTGCCACGTCGTCTTGGGCTGCCCGAGCCGGTCGATCACGCCCCAGCCGGCGCCCGGCTTCATGTCGTTGAGGAACCAGACGAGCCCGCCGGCGCAGCGCGAGCCGGCCCGACGCCACTCGGCGAAGACCTGTTCCATGAGCTCGGCCGGCGCGGCGCGGCCGAGCGCGAGATAGCGTTCCGGGTCGCCCGAACGCAGCGCCTGCGCATCGACACCGTACAGCGCGGCGACGTAGTGGTCGCGCACGTCCTCGAAGTCCCAGGACGCCCCGGCATCGCGCGGCACCCCGTCCTTCCAGCGCTCGCCGGCCGGAGAGGTGAGGCCGTCCGCAGCGAGGGAGGCGGGGGACGGCACGGCGGCGAAGGCGAGGCATTCGGAGGCGAAGCGCACGTCGGCGCGACGTGCATCCTCGATCGGCCGGCAATAGGCGCCGACGCCGAAGTAGTGGGTGACGCCCTCGTCGGTGACGAAGGGCAGGGCGCCGCCCCACGGTGAATGGGGCACGTAGACGGCCTGCGGCGCGATCTCGGCCGCCACCGCCGCCAAAGCCTCGTCGAAAAGCGGCAGGGCCGCCTGGTCCGGCGTCAGGCCGAGCATGGTCGCCTGCTGGGCGATCTCGCTGCCGCCGCAGACCACCGCCAGCGACGGCGACCCCTGCAACCTGCCGAGAAGCGCGCGCGCCTCCGCCTGGGCCACCGCGCGGAAGGCATCGTCGCCCGGATAGTCGAAATTGGCGAAGGGCAGGTCGTGCCAGACGAGGATGCCGAGGGCGTCGCAGGCGTCGTGGAAGGCGCGGCTCTCGGGCGTGATGGTGCCGGAGAGGCGGATCATGTTCATCCCCGCCTCGCGGGCGAGCGCCAGCAACGGCAGCGGATCGGCACCACCCGGCGAGACCGGATCCGGCGGCATCCAGGAGGCGCCACGGCAGAAGACCGGCACGCCGTTGACGACGAGGCCGAAGCCCTTGCCGTCGGCGCCGCGGTGGAGGGTGAGCGTGCGGAAGCCGACGGTGCCGCAATCGACGAGGCGGTCGCCAATGCGCAGGTGCACGCCGTGCAGCGCGGGCTCGCCATGGGTGTGCGGCCACCAAGCGGCGATGCGGGGCAGCACCATGCGGCCGGCATGGGCGCCGTCCGGGCCGGGATGAAGCGCCTGTGCCTGTCCGCCGCACAGCACCTCGACCGGCAGGTCCGGCGGGCTGTCGAACCGGACGGCGACGTCGAGAACGCCGTCGCCCGCTGCGAGGCGGGCGGAGAGCGAGAGGTCTTCGAGGCGCGGCCCGCCGCCGCGCGATACCAGATCGACGGGCTGCCACGGTCCGACGACGGCGACGTCGGGCGACCAGCCGGGCATGTGGCCGAGCGGGGTGGTGCGGACGAGCCTGAGCGCGCCCGGCTGGATCATCTGCGGCCGCCAGCGCTGCCGCGGCCCCTTGGCGCTTGCGAGGAGCGGGTTCAGCGCGTGGAAGCGGATGGCGAGGTGATGGCGACCAGCGGCGGCAAAGTCGACGGCATGCGCCTGGAACATCGACCGCGCCGCGAGCAGCGGCGCGCCGTCGAGGAAGACGTCGGCAGGGCCCGCGAGGCCTGCCAAACGGAGGGTCGCCGGTCCTTCGGCCGTGAAGGCGCAGCGGTACCAGACGTCGCGGCCGTGAAGGCCGGACGGAGCACCCGGCGCCAGGCGGCCGGCGGCGATCAGTGCCGCTTCCGCCGTGCCGGGAACGAGGGCGTCGATCCAATCGCCGCGCGCATCGGCCTCCGCCGGCGTCTCCGCGGCGCCGGGATCGAGAACGGCCAGCATCCAGCCCGCGTCGAGCGGGACGACCCGGTCGTCCGTATCGCTGCGCACCGGCCCCATCTGCCCCTCAGGATGCGGCCCGAACGAGGGTCCGGGTTTCGGCCATGGGAAAGCGCAGGGCTGCGGCGAGCTCGGTCATCAGCGCGTCGTAGTGCCCGGCCGTCTCGTCGAGGGCGGCGGCGAGCGCCTCGGTCTTCTTGCGCGCGAGAGCCCGCGCCAGCAGGAACTGGAAGGTCTTCATGCCGCCGGACATCGCTTCGCACAGCGCCACCGCCCTCTCGAGGCCACCGACGCCTTGGCCGGACAGCCAGACGAGATGGTCGCCGAGCAGCGCCATGTTGGCGCCGAACTGGCGGGCGGTGTTGAAGGCATAGGGGTGGAAGGAGCAGGGCGGCTCGCCGGCCAGCCAGTCGAGATGGCGCTGCAGCGCCGCGCGATAGGCGAGGACGGGGTTGCGCTCGGGCCGGCGCGCCCAGTGGGCGGCGAGGCGCGCGAGGGCCGCGTCGCGCAGCGCCCGGCCGGAAAGGCCGGGACCCGTGACCTTCACGAATTCCGTGTACGGCGGCAGGACCGGAGTCGCCACGCTCCCGAAACCGAGGAGCTGATGGACGTCCTCGCCCTCCATCTCGAAATAGCCGGCATTGTGGAAATAGCCGAGGTGCGCGGCGGCGCGGTCGAAGGCGTTGACCGCGATCGTCGTCTTGGAGTGGTCGGTGCGGTAGGTGACGCCCCGCGTATCGGGGAGGAAATGCGCATCGACCTCGACGAGGACGATGCGGCCGCGGGCGACCTGCTCCTCCAGGTGATCGACCAGCGGGCGGTAGATCGACAGTTCCTGGAGGTCGAGGCCGAACAGGGTGTCGAGATCGCCGTTGGGGATCTTGAAGAAGGTGAACTGGTCGCCCTCGAAGTCCTGGGCCAGCGTCATGCCGAGGGCCGCGGCCGGCTCGCGGCCGAGGGTCGCGAGGAGTTCGATGAAGAGATCCGTGTGGCAGTTCGTCTCCGGCCAGGCACGGCCCGCGTCGTGCAGGTCGTGCCGCCGGTAGGTAGCCGCAGAGAGATCCGGAAACACCGCGGCCATGGCGTCACAGCCCCAGCGACTGGCGCACGGACGCCGGCCAGCGGCTGACATTGGTACCATAGTGCTTGAGCAGCGCCAGGATCACCCGTTCGTGGCCGAAGCCGACGCAGGCCGTGTGCGCCACCTCGTCGCCCTGGGTCGAGAGCCCGAAGGTCTTGCCGAAGTGGTCCTGGTGGTAGTTGAAGGAGAGACACGCGGTCGGCTTCTCCTCGCTCTCGATGGCGATGAGGAGCTCGAACTTCAGGCGCTGGTCGCGCTGGTTGACCGCCAGCATCTTGCCGGTTCGGCCGAAGAAGGGATCGTTGGCGACATCGACCGTGAAGGGCAGGCCGAGTTCGGCGATGAGCGCCTGGCCGCGCTCAAGCCAGGTGGCGCGGAACGCGGTGACCTGGTCGGGCGTGCCCATGCGGACGAATTCGCGCATCCGGAAGAACTGCTGGCGCGCCGGGTCCTGCGAGGGCTCGTGGCGGAAGCAGTAGGACATGAGGTCGAAGAGGCGGCCCTCCTCGGGCAGCATGCCCCGCTTGGCCGCCGTCGGGTAGAGCGGATAGCAGGCCGCCGGCGTCAGCACGATCTCGCTGGCCTTCTGTCCCTCGGTCCAGTCGCCCTGCTGCTCGATGGTCTGCAGCAGACTGACGTGGTCGGCGGGGCTGCCGCAGAAACAGTGCACGGTGCCGGCGAGCTGGGGGAAGCTCTTCATGTAGCCGGACTTCTCGAAGACAGATCGTGCCATGGCAGGCGGAAAGCGCACCACTTCCGGCTCGTCGGCGGCGCCGTAGCGCGTCACCATCGCCTGGAAGCCGTCGCCGATGGCCTCGAACAGGCCTGAGCGGCCGTAGAGGCCGTCGACGCCGGTTTCGATCAGCAGGCCCTTGTCGAAGAGGTCGTCGAGGAAAGTCGCGGTCTCGGTCTTGGCGAGCATGTCTCAGTCCTCCAGATCGGTGTCGAGACGCGACATGAGCAGCATGGTCGCGGTGTTGGCGAGGATGCGGTCGTTGGCGATCATCAGCGGCGCCGACAGGATGTCGCGCAGCTGCCGTCCGACCGAGAAGGGGTTGTCGTTCTTGTAGCCCTGGATGCCGATGATGGTCAGCGCCTCCTGGACGATGGCGACGGCGCGGCGCGAGGCCTCGACCTTCACCGCGTTCATGGCGACGGCGAAGGCCATGGAATTGATGGCGTCCTCGTCGTGCCGTGCGGTCTCGAAGCGGGCGATGCCGTCGCGCACGATGGTCTTCAGCGCCGCGAGTTCGGCGGCGGCTGCGGCCAGGCGCGGCGCGCCGGGCGGAATGGCGTTGGGCATGCGGCGGGCCGCGGCGCGCACGCTCGCCTGCGCCTTCGACAGTGCCGAGCCGGCGATGCCGAACCACAGCGAGGCCCAGAAGAGGTGAGAGCTCGCCAGCATGGACTGCGCCGCGATCTCGGCGAAGGGCTTCGGAAAGACCTGCGCCGCCGGCACGCTCGCCGCCAGCTTGAAGCCGTGCGAGGTGGTGCCGCGCATGCCGAGGGTGTCCCAGACCGAGGTCTGGACGAGGCTCGCCTGGTCCTTCTCGATCACGACCATGACCTGGTCGGACGAGGCGGCGTCGGGCGCCCGGCGGGCGGTGGCCAGGATCGCATCGGCGTCGAGGCCGTAGGAGATGACGGTCGCGTCCTTCTCCAGCCTGACCATGTCGCCGTCCGGCACGATGGAGCAGATCGAGTTGCGCAGGTCGCCGCCGATGCCGGCCTCGGTGGTGGCCGAGCCGAGCAGAAGCTGTTTTTCGGCCAGCCGCTGCATGAAGCCGCGGTGCCAGTCGCTCTCCAGCCCGTGATGGACGAGGCTGGAGACCTTGATCTGGTGCATGGCGAAGACCATGCCGGACGCCGAGCAGGCGCCCCCCAGCACCGTGCAGACCTGGGCGATCTCGGCGAAATCGGCGCCATCGCCGCCGAGATGGGTCGGAATCATCATGCCGAGCAGGCGCGCCTCCCGCATGGCGGCGACCGCCTCGCGGGGAAAGCGGCCTTCACGGTCGACCGCATCCGCATGGGCGGCGGCGATCTCGGCGACCCGCTTGGCGCGGGCGGCAATGTCGGTGCCGTGCGGCACCTTCCGGGATTCCGACCTGTCGAGCATGATCAGCCCCCGACGTTCTCGGAGCGCAGCTCCTTGAGAGCGGCGTCGATCGTGGCGATCGAGGAGAACAGGCGGCGGTTGAGCATGCGCTCGGGGAACTCGACGTCGAAGGCCTCCTCGAGCGCCAGCATCAGCTGAACCGACCCGAAGGAGGTCATTCCGGCTTCGTACAGGTCGCTGGTGTCGGCAAGGCCAGTCACGCCACCCGGCAGTTCCACCGTGCGGGCGATGATCTCTCGGATCTGACTGTTCATTTCGGATCGCTCCTGTGAGCCGATCCCCGTTCCCGGGACCGGTTGTGTTGCATTTGACCGAGGCAATCAACGATTGATTACCGATAGCGTTAACCGCCCCTCCGCCTCCCCGGATGTGTCCGGTGGAGACATGACGGCGGTCTCGTAGGGTGATGAGCAAGAATGACGCCGGGCCGGTTCACGCGGTCTGCCGGCTGTTCGGGCGTCCAAAACGGGGATTTCGGCATTTCAGCCCCGCGTCAGGGTTCGGGCGGGACGGGGCGTTTACGAAAACGTAACGAAAGCCTGTGCCAAAACGGGTGTGCTCCGGGCATTTGACACGGGGCGCAGGCGGCGGTGCCGCTGCTCCCCGCATTCATATTTTATGACGATTGTCCCATGTCCGGCATTATCCTGCTCCTCACCCAGTCGCTTCTCTATTTCGGCGTCATGGCGGTCCTGTTCCGGATGCGCCACGCCATGGGCCTCGGCGCCTTTCTCTGCGCCCTCGGGGTCATGCATTTCCTCGAGACCTATCTGGCGGCGGTCTTCTTCATCCAGCTGCCCTTCGGCCTCCTGTCCCCGGGCTCGACGGTGCTGTTTTCCGGCAAGCTCGCGATCATCCTGCTGTTCTACATCCGCGAGGATGCCGAGACGGTCCGCCAGCCGATCTACGGCCTGCTGATCGGCAACTTCCTCATGGTGGGGCTGGTGGCGACGCTGCGCCTCTACGGGCCGCCGGTGTCGCTGCAGGGCTACAACCCGGATCTCGCCCTCATCAACCAGATGGGCGTGCTGATGGTCTGGGGCACCACGCTGCTCTTCATCGACGCCATCGCGCTGATTCTCGTCTACGAGCGGCTGCGCAGTCTGCTGCCGCGGTCCGTCGTGCTGCGGGCCGGCGTCAGCCTCGCCGTCATCCTGAGCTTCGATCAGGTCGCCTTCTTCGTCGGGCTCCACTGGGTGACGGGCACGCCCATCGACGCGCTCTACGGCGGCTGGATCGCCAAGATGGGCGCGGCGCTGGTCTATGCCGTCTATATCGGGATCTACCTGTCCCTCTTCGAACGCCAGAAGGCGGAGACGCCGCCCGAGCCGCTCGGCGACGTCTTCCACAAGCTGACCTATCGCCACAAATACGAGGAACTGCTCGGCACGACGAGCCGCGACGCGCTGACCGGCGCGCTGACGCGGGAGCGCTTCGAGGCCATGGCCGGCCCGATGCTCGCGGTCGCGATCGCCGAGGGCCGGCCGTGCAGCCTGCTCATGGTGGACGCGGACCACTTCAAGAGCATCAACGACCACCACGGCCACGTGGCGGGCGATGCCGTCCTGCGCCGCATCGTCGAGACCATGCGCGGGCAGATCCGCAGCAAGGACGCCGTCTTCCGCTACGGCGGCGAGGAGTTCATCGTCCTCGCCCCCGACATGGGCGAGGCCGCGGCGCTGGCGGCGGCCGAGCGGATCCGCTGGGCGGTCGAGGCCGGCCTCGACGACGTCGGCGATCCCGTGCCGACCGTCAGCATCGGAATCGCAGTGGCGCCCGGGGAGGGGACGTCGATTGCGGCGTTGCTGCGCCTCGCGGATTCGCGGCTCTACGAGGCCAAGCGTCTGGGGCGGAACCGGGTCGTGGCGCGGCCGGCCGACATATCGACCTGAACGGGCTGGCTCTCAGAAAAAAAGGGGCCGGCTGGCGACCGGCCGTTTGGTAGCGGGAGGCAGAGTCGAACTGCCGACCTCAGGGTTATGAATCCTGCGCTCTCACCAACTGAGCTACCCCGCCCCAAAAGGGCCTGCGGCCGGCGAACCGGTCGCGAGAGCGCGGATATAAGGTCGCGGCCGAAGGGGTGTCAAGCCGATCCCGGAGGGCTTTTGCGCCCGAGCCGCGCCAGTCCCCGGTCGAGCCCGACGAGCACCGCCGCCAGCGCCGCGAAGACCGCGGTGACGACAACGGCGTTCTGCAGCACCACCCGGTAGCCGATCCGGCCGGCGTCGAGGAAAGGGTAGGGGTACCAGCCGTCCACCGCGCCGCGCGCCATGGCACAGGCGAAGAAGACGAGCGGATAGACGAGCCAGACGGGAATGTCGGACGCCTTCAGCGCGCCCCGGCGCGCGAAGGCGAGCCAGAACAGGATGGCGAGGACCGGGACGACGTCGTGGAGCAGGGCGTCGGCGACCTTCTGCCAGCCCTGTGGGTCCCAGATCGATCGCAGGACGAGCGAATAGATCAGCCCGACCACGGCGATGGAGAGCGTCGCGGCGCCGTGAAGGGAAGCCGACGGCGGTCGTCCGAGCGCCGTCGTCGTCATCACCGCGGCCACGAGGATGTTGGTCAGGATGGTGAAGAAGCCGAGATAGTTGAGAACCGCGCCCGCCGCCGATCCGCCCGCGGCCCGCGTCGCCGCGATGATGAGGACGAGCTGGAGCGCGAGCGCGAACCAGCCGAGTGCTGCGATCACGCCGGCGATGGCACGGGGACCTTGGTCCGTGGCGGTCACGGCGTCCTCTCGCGGCGAAGGCGTCAGGCCGCGGCCTTCTTGAAGCGCACCAGCGTGAACAGGCCGCCGAACCCGGCGGGCTTCTTCTCGACGAGCGTCAGGTCCTTCTCGCCCATGACGCGGTCGAAGGAGAAGTCGGGGTGCCAGCCGAGCTTGTCGCCGAAGGGCGCCGCGGCCTTCTCGACGAGCGCGCGGATGCCACCCTCCGCGGCGAAATGGTTGACCAGGATGACCTCGCCGCCCGGCTTGCACACCCGGTTGAGCTCGGCCATCACCCCTTCCGGGTCTGGTACCACGGTGATGAGATACATGGCGACGACGCAGTCGAAGGTCGCGTCGCCGAATGCGAGGCGCCCCGCATCCATCTGCAGGATGCCCTCGACATTCGTCAGGCCCTCCTCGACGCGCTTGCGGGCGATGCGCAGCATGTCGAAGGACAGGTCGAGGCCGATGACGCGGCAGTCCTTGCCGTAATCCGGCAGGGCGATGCCGGTGCCGACGCCGACCTCGAGGATCCGGCCGCCGACCCGCGAGGCCGCCGCCACCGCCGCCTTGCGGCCCGTGGTGGTGATGCGCCCGAAGATCGGATCGTAGATCGGCGCCCAGCGCGCATAGGCCTTCTGGATCGATTGGGCGTCGAGCTCGGCGGCTTGCATGGAAACTCCGGTCAGATCGTGGCCTGAAGCGCGGCGGCGTCGCTGATGGCGGCAGGCTGCGGCCGCCGGCGGATGAAGCCACCGCCGAGCACCCGTGCCATGCCGTCCGCCCCGTCATAGAGCACGCAGGCCTGGCCGGGGGCCACCCCGTCCTCGCCGTCGAGCAGTTCGATCTCCACCTCGCCGTCCACCATGCGCAGCCGCGCCGGGCGCGGCGGGCGGGTCGAGCGCACCTTGGCGAAACAGGCGAGCGTCTCGCCCTCGGCGAGCGGCGCGTCGCCGAGCCAGTTGAAGTCGCGCAGGGCGATGGCATGGGTGGCGAGCGCCTCCCGCGGACCGACGATGACGCGCCGGCGCGCCGCATCGAGGCCCACCACGTAGAGCGGCTCGGCTGCCGCCACGCCGATGCCGCGGCGCTGGCCGACCGTGAAGCGCATGACGCCCTCGTGGCGGCCGAGGACGCGGCCGTCGACGTGGACGATGTCGCCCGCTTCCGCCGCCTCCGGCTTGAGCTTCTCGACGATGGAGGTGTAGCGGCCCGTCGGCACGAAGCAGATGTCCTGGCTGTCGGCCTTGTCGGCGATGGCGAGGCCGAAGCGGCGCGCGTGGTCGCGGGTCTCGGGCTTGGTCATCGTGCCGAGGGGAAAGCGCAGCAGGTCGAGCTGGTCGAGCGTCGTGGCGAAGAGGAAGTAGCTCTGGTCGCGGTCGGCGTCCGCCGGCTGGAACAGCGCCCGCCGCCCGGAGGCGGTCATGCGGCTCGACACGTAATGGCCGGTCGCGAGGGCGTCGGCACCGAGGTCGCGCGCCGTCTCGAGGAGGTCGGTGAACTTCACGTGGCGGTTGCAGTCGATGCAGGGGATCGGCGTCTCGCCGTCGGCATAGGACTGCGCGAAGCGGTCGATGACCGCCTTGCGGAACCGCTCCTCGTAGTCGAGCACATAATGAGGAATGCCGAGGCTCTCGGCGACGCGGCGGGCGTCGTGGATGTCCTGGCCGGCGCAACAGGCGCCCTTGCGGTGGATCGCGGCGCCATGGTCGTAGAGCTGAAGCGTCACGCCCACCACGTCGTAGCCCTGCTCGGCCATGAGGCCCGCGACGACCGACGAATCGACGCCGCCGGACATGGCGACGACCACGCGGGTCGCGGAGGGGGGCTTTTCGATGTCGAGGCTGTTGAGCATCGGGCGGCGGTTCTCGTCTGAACGCGCTATATAGGCTGCGTCGCCGCCGCCGCAAAGCGTTCGCTCGCGGCAGGGACGAGATTGCGGCAGGGGACTTGAGACGGTCACATCCGCCCGCTACAGGCGCGCCATGACCGCCCGCTACGCCCTCTACGCCGCTCCCGCTCCCGAGACGCCGCTCTGGCGGTTCGGTTCTTCCATCATCGGCTACGATGCGGCCGCGGCGTCGGAGGTGGGGTTTCCCGCCAGCGCGCCCTGCGACGCCCCTGACTGGCGGGACCTGACCGACGATCCCCGCCGCTACGGCTTCCACGGCACGCTGAAGGCGCCCTTCGCCCTGGCCGAGGGCACGAGCGAGGCCGAGCTCCTGGAGGCGGCCATGCTGTTTGCCGAGCGGCGGCGGGCCTTCACGGTTCCCGCGCTGAAGGTCTCGCTCATCGGCGCCTTCGTCGCCCTCGTCCCCGACGGCCCGGCGCCCGACCTCGACGCGCTCGCCGCCGACTGTGTCAGCGACTTCGACGCCTTTCGGGCGCCGCTGACCGAGGCGGACCGCGCGCGGCGCCTGCGCTCGCCGCTGAGCGCACGGCAGATCGCAAACCTCGACGCCTGGGGCTATCCGCATGTGTTCGAGGACTTCCGCTTCCATATGACGCTGACCGGCCGGCTCGACGAGGACCGTCGCGAGCCGGTGCGCGCTGCCCTGGCGGAGCGCTATCGCGAGATCGCCGCGCCCATGCCGGTGGATGCGCTCTGCCTCTTCCGCCAGCCGGACAGGGCAGGGCGGTTCAGCATCCTCGCGCGCTTCCCCTTCGAGGCCTGACCGGAGCACACGGCCCGCCCGCGCTTGCCTTGGCGATGAGGCTCGCTTAAGCCGCTTGCACGGTGCCTTCCGAGAGGAATTCGCCGGGCGCAGACCGCGGGACGACTATGCACGACATTCGCTGGATCAGGGACAATCCGGAGGCCTTCGACGCCGCCCTCGCGGCGCGCGGCCGCGAGCCGCTCGCCGCATCCCTGATGGCGCTCGACGATGCCCGCAAGGCGGCGGTCTCCACCCTCCAGGCCGCGCAGGAGCGTCGCAACGCCGCGTCCAAGGAGATCGGCCAGGCCATGGGCCAGAAGGACATGGCCCGCGCCGATGCCCTCAAGGCCGAGGTCGCCGCACTCAAGGACCGCATGGCCGAGGCTGAGGTCACCGAGCGCAAGGCGAGTGCCGATCTCACTGCCGCGCTCGAGATCATTCCCAACCTGCCGCTGGCCGACGTTCCCGTCGGGCCGGACGAGAGCGCCAACGTCGAGCGCCATCGCTTCGGCGCGCCCCGCGTGATCGCGGGCGCGAAGGAGCATTTCGAGCTCGGCGAAGCCTTAGGGCAGATGGACTTCGAGGTTGCCGCCAAGCTGTCGGGCGCGCGCTTCGTCGTTTTGAAGAAGCAGCTCGCGCGCATGGAGCGGGCGCTCTCCCAGTTCATGCTGGACCTGCACACCGACACCCACGGCTATACCGAGGTCAATCCGCCGGTCCTGGTGAAGGATGCCGCGCCCTACGGCACCGGCCAGTTGCCGAAGGCGGCGGAGGACATGTTCGTCACCCGCGAGGGACTCTGGCTCACCCCCACCGCCGAGGTGACGCTGACCAACATGGTGGCGCAGGAGATCGTCGCCGAGGACGTGCTGCCGCTGCGGCTCACCGCCGCAACCCAGTGCTTCCGCTCGGAGGCGGGCGCCGCCGGCCGCGACACCCGCGGCATGCTGCGCCAGCACCAGTTCCTGAAGGTCGAGCTCGTCTCGATCACCGCCCCCGAGCAGGCGATCGACGAGCACGAGCGCATGCTCGCATGCGCGGAGGAGGTGCTGAAGCGGCTCGACCTGCACTACCGGGTCGTGACGCTCTGCACCGGCGACATGGGCTTCTCGGCGCGCAAGACCTACGACATCGAGGTCTGGCTGCCGGGCCAGAAGGCGTTCCGCGAGATCTCGTCCTGCTCGGTCTGCGGCGACTTCCAGGCCCGCCGCATGAACGCGCGCTACCGGCCGAAGGCGACCGACAACAAGCAGCCGGCGCCGCAGTTCGTCCACACGCTGAACGGCTCGGGCACAGCCGTCGGCCGCGCGCTCATCGCGGTCATGGAAACCTACCAGCAGGACGGCGGATCCATCGCCGTCCCTGCCGTCCTGCAGCCCTACATGGGCGGCCTCACCCTGATCGAGAAAGCCTGATGCGCATCCTGGTCACCAACGACGACGGCATCCACGCGCCGGGGCTCCTGGCGGCGGAGAGGATCGCCCGCACGCTGTCGGACGACGTCTGGGTGGTGGCGCCCGAGACCGACCAGTCCGGCGTGTCCCATTCGCTGTCGCTGAACGATCCCCTGCGCCTGCGCGAGGTCGGGGAGCAGCGCTACGCCGTGCGCGGCACGCCGACCGACTGCGTCATCATGGCGGTGAAGCACATCATGGCGGGGGAGGGCCCGAACCTCGTCATCTCCGGTGTCAACCGCGGCCAGAACGTCGCCGAGGACGTCGGCTATTCCGGCACCATCGCTGGCGCCATGGAGGGGACCATCCTCGGCATCCCCTCCGTCGCCCTGTCGCAGGCCTATGGTCCCGAGAGCCGGCACACGGTCCCGTACGAGACCGCCGAAGCCCACGCCCCCGGCGTCATCCGCACCATCCTCGAGGAGGGGCTGCGCCCCGGCTCGCTGATCAACATCAATTTCCCCAACCGCAGCCCCGACCAGGTGCGCGGCATCCAGGTCACCGCCCAGGGGCGCCGCGACCAGGAGATCCTCACCATCGACCCGCGCCACGACGGTCGGGGCAATCCGTACTACTGGATCGCCTTCGTGCGGAACCGGCACCGCATCGAGAATGGTACCGACCTCTGGGCGCTGTCGGAGGGCTATGTGTCGGTGACGCCGCTCGAGATCAACATGACCGACGAGCCGACGATGACACGCCTCGCCGCCGTCTTCGCCGGCGACCGCGCGCCCGGCAGCTGAGGCGAACGATGAACGCGGCACCCGGACCGGAGCATTTCCTGGCCGCTGCCGAGTTCGTCCTCATGCTGCGGCAGTCCGGCCTGTCCGACCGCCGCGTCCTCAAGGCGATGGAGCAGGTGCCGCGGGTGCCCTTCGTCGAGGAGCGTCACTTCGCCCTTGCCGACGAGGACGTGTCACTGCCCATCGCCATGGGCCAGTCGATCCTCAGGCCGACGCTGCTCGCCACGATGCTCGACGCCCTCGACGTCGGCCCCACCCACAAGGTGCTCCACGTCGGCACGGGCTCCGGCTATGCGGCGGCGATTCTCGGCCGCCTCGCCGCGAGCGTCGTTACGGTCGAGCGCTGGCGCACCCTCGCCGATGCCGCCCATGTGCGGCTGCGCTCCCTCGGCTACGACATGGTCGAGACGATCTTCGGCGACGGCTATGACGGCTATCCCCAGCGCGCGCCCTACGACCGGATCATCCTCACCTGCGCGGTCTCCGATCCGCCGCCCCACTTGCTGGCACAGCTCGCGCCGGACGGGGTCATGGTCGTGCCGCTCACCGCCGGCGTCATCGTGCGCACCGGCAAGGCGGATTCCCAGGCCGCGCGCACCGCCTTCGCGGTGGCCCAGGTCGATCCCGCGGTGCACGGCGTCGCCCGCCGGCTCTGATTTTCCCCGAAAATCTCCGCGTTGAATACCGAACCTTAACCTGAACAGGTCATAAATCAGGGCGTCACTTGTTGCGTACCGCGTGAGAGTAGCCATGCGTCCTCGTGCGTTTCCCGGGTTGTCCCGGCTCGTCCTCGTCATCGCGGTTTCCGGCCTCGGAGCTGCCTGCAGCACCGATGTCGCGCGTTTCGACGAAAACCCTTTCGCGACGCGACAGGTCGCCAGCGCGCCCACGCCCCAGGTGTCGGCAGCTCCCGTCGCGCAGGTCGAGGCCCAGCCGCTGCCCGCCCGCGACTTCGTGGTGACCTCGCCGCCGCCGGGCGGGACCCAGGGCGGTTCGCCCTTCGGCCGCGGTGCCGACACCGGCCTGACCACCGGGACCGTGACACCGCGCCAGCCTTTCGGCTCGTCCAATCCGTCGACCCCGGCCGTGCGCCAGATGGCCGCCGCCCCGGCGACCAACGGCCGCGGCAACTGGTCGGCCACGGGCGGTACCACCATCACAGCCGCCCAGGGTGATACGCCCGAGGCCCTGTCCCGCCGTTACGGCGTGCCGGCAGCAGCCATCGCCCAGGCGAACGGTACCTCCGGGAACCAGGCCTTCTCGGCCGGCCAGAGCGTCGTCATCCCGACCTACTCGATGGCCTCGGCGCCTCAGGCGGCTCCGGCCGCAGCGCCTGCCCGCGCCGCCACCGACCTCGTGCGCCAGCCGGCGGCCGACCAGCCCCGCCGCGTGCAGACCCAGACCATCGCCGTTCCGCCGCAGCGCACCGCCGCGGGCTCGCTCAACGGCGGCCCGCGGCCGCGGGCATGCACCGGCATGATC
>NZ_JBQVQL010000074.1:0-24381 GCF_052440005.1 Phreatobacter sp. | reverse complement strand
GGCGCCGTGTCGCGCACGGTGGCGCTTGGCCTGCAGGTGCGCCTGCCGCCGGCCCGGGTGGAGGGCGTCGCCTATGCCACGGGGATGCCGCGCGAGGCGGACTGGTATCGCGCCCTCGCGATGGCGGCGGCGATTGCCATCCTCGCCGTTCCGGCGGGCGGCGTGTTCGGGGTCATCTGCGGTCTCGGCGTCGCAGGCCTCCTCCTGCTTCTGGCCATTCGCTTCGCCGATTCCCATGTGGGAGGGCAGACCGGCGACATCACTGGCGCCACCCAACAGGTGATCGAAATCGGCATGCTCCTCGCCCTGCTGGCCTCCGCCGCTCCATGAACGCGCTATCTCCGCCCCCGGCACTGGAGAGCCCCTGCATCCGGCTCTGCCGCATCGATCCTGTTTCCGGCCTCTGCCAGGGCTGCGCACGCAGCCTCGCCGAGATCGCGGGCTGGCTCGCCATGAGCGGCGAGGAGCGCCGCGCCGTCATGGCCGACCTGCCCCGCCGGCGGGCGGCCGGAGGCGACGGCGCATGACCTCCCGCACGACGCTCTGGATCCTCCTCTTTTCCATCCTGCTTCTCGGGCTGCTGGCGGCGGTGCGCTCCAGCGGCATTGCCGCCGGTAATCTCGACGCGGGCGATTGGGGCGCGCTCGTCGGCCTCTCCATGCTCGCCGCGCTGAGCGGCGCCAGCGTCCTCGGCATGTTCCGCGGCCGCGCCGGCGACGCGCTGCAGGCAGCGATCGCCTGGCTCGCCATCTTCGCCTTTCTCGGCGTCATCTACACCTATCGCTACGAGTTCGAGCTGGTGGCCCGGCGGGTGACGGGCAACCTCATCCCGGGCATGGCCATCGACGGCGTCACGGGAACGCGCGAGGTGACGGTGCCGCGCGGGGGTGGCGGCACCTATGTGGTGAGGGTGGCGCTGAACGGCGCGCGGGCGACGCCCATGCTCGTCGACACCGGCGCCTCGGCGCTGGTGCTGACCGAAGACGACGCCCGGCGTGCGGGTATCAAGATCGAGGACCTCTCCTTCTCCGTTCCCGTGCAGACGGCGAACGGCCCGTCGCTGACTGCCGCCACGACGGTGCAGATGGTCGCGGTCGGCCCGATCGTGGAGCGCAACGTCAGGGCGCTGGTGGCAAGGCCCGGCGCGCTGACGACCAGCCTCCTCGGCCACACCTTCCTCGACCGGCTGGAAAGCTACGAGGTGCGTGGCGGGCGCATGGTGCTGCGCGGCCGCAACTGACGGGTCTTGATGAGAGGTCTTGCCACAGCGGGGGCCCCGGCGGCATTGTCCGGCGCGCAACGAGGTCACGATGAGCCGCATCTCCCGCCGCGACACCCTGACAGCTGGCCTGGGAGCCGGCATCGCCGCCCTCGGTGGCAGCGCCGCCCCGGCACAGGGGCCCGCTGGCCAGGCCATGGTGACCCTTCTGCTGGTCAACGACATCTACAAGATGGGCGACGAGAACGGCCGCGGCGGGTTCGCCCGCCTCAACGCCATCGTCAAGGCGGAGCGGGCGCGCGGCGTGCCGCTGCTCTATGTCCATGGCGGCGACATGTTCTCCCCCTCGCTGATGTCGGGCTTCGACCAGGGGGCGCACACCGTCGAACTCTGCAACATCGCGCCGCCGGACGTCTTCGTGCCCGGCAACCACGAGTTCGACTTCGGCCCCGAGGCCTATGCGAAGCGGCGCCTGGAATCGCGCTTCCCCTGGTACGCATCCAACATGCGCGCCGCCGACGGCTCGCTCCTGCCAGGACACGAGGACGGCCGCATCATCGACTTCGGCGTGGTGAAGCTCGGCGTCTTCGGCGTCGCCCTGCCGAACACACCGGAGGTCTCCTCCACCGGCGACATCCGCTTCCTGCCCACCATGGAGACGGTGCGGCGTGAGGCGGCGCGGCTGCGCCGGGACGGCGCCGACCTCATCGTCTGCTGCACCCATACCGACCGCAAGGACGACGACGAGATCGTCCGTTCTCGCCTCGTCGACGTGCTGCTCACGGGACACGACCACGACCTCGCCATCACCTATGACGGGCGCACCGTCATGGTGGAGAGTTCCGAGGAGGGCTACTACGTCACCGCCGTCGATCTCACGCTCTCCCGGGTGACCGCCGAGGGCGTGACGCGCACGGTCTTCACGCCCGCCTTCCGGGTCAACGACAGCCGTCACGTGACGCCCGACCCGCAGACGCTCCAGCGGGTGCGGCAGTACGAACAGGTGCTGTCGGAGGAACTCGATGTGGAGATCGCCACGGTCACGGGCGAACTCGATACCCGCACCGCCTCGGTGCGCTCGGGCGAGCAGCCGATCGGCAATCTCGTCGCCGACGCCATGAGGGCCGCGACGGGGGCCGATATCGGCCTGACCAATGCCGGCGCCATCCGCGGCAACCGGATCTACCCGGCCGGCCACCGCTTCACCCGGCGCGACGCGCTGAGCGAGCTGCCCTTCGGCAACCGCACCGTGGTGGCCAAGGTGTCGGGCGCCGACATCCGGCAGGCGCTGGAGAACGGGGTGAGCCAGGTGGAGCAGCGCGCGGGGCGCTTTCCGCATGTCTCGAACGTGACGGCGGAGGTCGACGCGAAGCGACCGCCCGGCAGCCGCGTGGTCTCGGTCCAGGTGGGCGGTCAACCCCTCGACGACGATCGCGTCTACTCGGTCGCGACCAACGACTTCATGCTGCGCGGCGGCGACGGCTACACGATGCTGGGCCTGAGGGCGCCCGACAAGGACGTGCAGGGCAAGCTCGTCGCCTCGGACCTGATGACCCATCTGCGGGGTCTCGGAACCGTCGTGCCGCGGATCGAAGGACGCATCATCCTGAAGTGACGGACGGCTGCCGCCAGCGATCCGCCACGATTGGGGGCTAGGCGCGGCGTCCCTCGAGCCGGACGACGTGCCATGACCCCTTCCCTCTCCCGCCCGACCCGCCGCACGGTTCTCGCCATGGCGGCGGCCATCCCGTCCGCAGGAGCGCTGGCCGCGCCCGCCGCGGACCGGACCGAGATCCGGGCGCTCTTTCGTGAGCACAGCGCGAGCGGCACCTTCGTCCTCCTGGACGCGGCGACCGGCGAGACGACGCTGGCGGATGCAGGCCGCGCCGCGCGGCGCCTCGTGCCGGCCTCCACCTTCAAGATTCCCAACAGCCTCATCGCCTTCGAGACCGGTGCGGTGGCCGATGCCGACACCGTGCTGCCCTATGGCGGCGGGCGCACCATGGTGCCGGCCTGGGCGCGGGACATGTCGCTGCGCGAGGCCATGCCGATCTCCAACGTGCCGATCTTCCAGGAGGTCGCCCGCCGGATCGGTCTCGCACGCTACCGGGACTGGCTGGCGCGGCTCGACTACGGCAACCGCGACCCGGGAACCGTGGTGGACCGCTTCTGGCTCGACGGGCCGCTGCGCATCAGCGCGACGGAAGAGGCGCGGTTCAACGCGCGCCTGGCGCAGAAGGCGCTGGCGGCCTCGGAGCGCGCGCAGACGCTGGTGCACGACATCGTGCGGCTGGAGAGCGCCGGTGGCGCGACCCTCTACGGCAAGACCGGCTGGTTCGTGAAGCGCGGCGAGACGTCGATCGGCTGGTGGACCGGCTGGGTGGAGCGCGGCAGCCGCATCCACGCCTTCACGCTGAACATGGACATGCCCGAGATGGCCATGGCACCGAAGCGGCTGGACATCGGCCGCGCCGCGCTGAAGCGTCTCGGCGTCTACGGCTGAGGCGACAGACTTCAGCCGATGCCGCGGGTCACCAGGTCCCAGGTGAAGCGCAGGCAGACGATGAGCAGGAAGATGCCGAAGGAGAGCTCCAGCTTGCGCTTCGGCAGGGCGTGGGCGAGGCGCGCGCCGAGCGGGGCCGTCCACATGGAGGTCGGGATGAAGAGCAGGAACCCGATCAGCGAGACATAGCCGAGGGCGAAGGGGAACTGGATGGCGGCGACGCCGGGAAATTCCGCCGCCTTCGGCCAGCCGGCGTAGATGTAGCCGAGCGCGCCGGGAATGGAGATGAGGACACCGAGGCCCGAGGAGGTCGCCACCGCGTTATGGATCGAGCGGCCATAGGCCATCATGACGAGGTTGCCGAGCTGGCCGCCGCCGATGCCCATCAGGCTAGACAGGACGCCGATGATCCCGCCGGACGCGACCATGCCGGCCCGGCCCGGCATGCCGGTGCCGAAGTTCAGCTCCTTGCCGGTGAGCAGCCGCCATGCCGACAGGCCGGCGACGAAGACGAAGACCGCCTTGAAGACGGCCGGCGGCGCATAACGCGCCATCAACGAGCCGACGATGACGCCGATCACCACCGGGACAGCCCAGGCGCGCAGGATGTCCATGTCGACCGCGCCCTTGGCCTTGTGGGCTTGGAACGAGCGGATGGAGGTCGGGATGATGATGGCGAGCGACGTGCCGACGGCGAGCGCCATGCGCAGTTCGACCGGGACACCCACAACGCCGAAGAGCTCGTAGAGCACCGGCACGATGACCGCGCCGCCGCCGACGCCGAACACGCCCGCGAGGATGCCGGTGATGGCTCCGGCACCGAGAAGCCCGACGGCGAGAATGGCCAGCTGGTCGTAGGGAACGCCGAAGAACATGGGGGACATCCGCGCCGCAGGGAGCGCGCGACTTACTCCCTCATGGCCGGGCGCGGCAAGTCCCCGGGACGCGGAGCGGGCCTGCGGACGGGCCCGCTCCCTCCCCTTCCCGGCTGCAACATGGCGGATACAGGGGAAACGGTGGGCTGGCCCGGCGGCGTGCGGCTGCAAAGCGCGGGGCTCACAAGGGCGTCACAGGCGGACGACACCGGCGGCCGAGAGGGCCACCGGGCGCACCGCTCCAACACACCAGGAGACTGTCAGATGACCCGCTTCAAGACCCTCGCCCTCGCCGCCGTTCTCGCCTGCGCCGCCGGTGGCGCCATGGCCCAGACCGCCGGTGGCGGCGGCAGCGCCGGCGACGGCGGCGGCTCGATCGGCTACGACGCGCCGACCATGGCCATCCAGATCCCCGGCATCCCGCAGGCCCGCGTCGACGGCCAGCGCGACTCGGTGGTCATGTGCCGCTTCGAGGTGATCCGCGGCCACTACTGCGAGTCCGTGCGGACCCGCTGACCGACGCTCCGATCGCAAGACAGGGCGGCGCCTCACGCGCCGCCCTTTTGCGTCGTCTGCGCCCGTCAGGCCGCCATGTCACGCCCGGCCGGACGGTTCATGACGAGGTCCAGCGCGCCACGCAGCACCCGCGCATCGGCACCGGGCTTCACCGCCTCCACCGACAGGTGCCGGCGGAACTGGCGGGCGCCGGGAACGGCCTGGAACAGGCCGAGAATGTGGCGGGTCATGGCGGAGAGCCGCACGCCTTCGGCGAGCCGCGCCTCGACATAGGGAATGAAGGCCTCGATCGCCTCGGCGAGACCCGCGACCGGGGGCTCGGTGCCGAAGAGCACCGGATCGACATCACGCAGCAGCGCCGGGGACTGGTAAGCGGCGCGCCCGAGCATGACGCCGTCGAGGCACACCCCGTCGCGCGGCGCGAGCAGGACCTCCGCCTCGGCGAGAGAGCCGATGCCGCCGTTGATGGCGACGGGCACATGCGGCAGACGCGCCTTGAGGCGGAACACCCGGTCGTAGTCGAGCGGCGGGATCTCGCGGTTCTCGCGCGGCGACAGGCCCTGGAGCCAGGCCTTGCGGGCATGGACGATCAGGGCGTCTGCGCCTGCGGCGACAACGGCGTCGGCGAAGCGGTCGAGCCCCGTCTCCGGGTCCTGGTCGTCGATGCCGATTCGGCACTTGACGGTGACGGGCACGGCGACGGCGGCCTTCATCGCCGCGACCGCCCGCGCCACCTGATCGGGCACCGCCATCAGGCAGGCGCCGAACTGGCCGCCCTGGACACGGTCCGACGGGCAGCCGCAATTCAGGTTGATCTCGTCGTAGCCGAAGGCCTCGCCGATACGCGCCGCCTCGGCCAGGGCGACCGCATCGGCGCCGCCGAGTTGCAGGGCGACGGGATGCTCGGCCGGATCGAAACCGAGGAGGCGCTCGCGGTCCCCGTGGATCACCGCATTGGCGGTGACCATCTCCGTGTAGAGCAGCGAACGGCGCGTGAGGACGCGGTGGAAGAACCGGCAGTGCCTGTCGGTCCAGTCCATCATGGGCGCAACCGAGAACCGCCACGGGCAGAGGCTTCCGGACAACTCAGCGTTCATGCGGCTTTCCGTTATACGCACGTGGGTATCACCGATCATCGAGGCTACCACATACGGTAGGTTTGACGCTGCTCCCTACAAACATTGTTGGAGCCGCTGGGGCCGCCCTGGAGGGAGAGTGCCAATTGCATAGGGCGGCGGATGGGATCAAGGGCACCGAGCCCAGCGGGCGTTTCGATGCGAGACCGCGCAATGCCTCCACTTGCGCCCCGAATGAGTGAACGTCGCCGGTGTTCCTACTTCCGACGCCGCTTCATGCCGGCCGTCACTTTCGCCTGACCCGACTTCGGCCGCCGGCCGGCGAGCATTTCGCGGATCCGATTCTCAAGGTCATTGCCCGTCGACGACGAGCGCGTTGCGATCAGGTTCTGGTCCGCGAGAAAACGGGCGAACTGGTCGGTGGCGCGGCGTATCTGCTCTGAAGTGGGATTCTCGGCCGCTGCCATGAGATCGGCGATCGCGCCTTCCAGGACACCGCCTCTGGCCTTGCCGTAGTCCTTGGCGAGAAAGGTCGCGGCGTCGCGCAAAGTGCGGAATCGTCGCCGGCCGCTCGACAGCGCGATCGGCTCGGCCAGTTCCATATCCCACGACGCCATGACGCAACTCCGCACGCGAGTCGCGATTCAATCCAGCGAAGCCGAGGATGTTCCCCGAACGACCACGCCAGGTGGACGGCACGGCCTCGGGCTTCACGACGGGCAGAGCCGTGGGCGACGCGGCCGCCTCGCCGCCGACGATGAGGCAGGCTGAGAAGTCCGCGGTGGCGTCCAGCAGCCGGCGGAATCGTTCGACGCCGCGCTTGCGCATCACCGTCGGCACCGGTCCGTTGTCGTCGCTGGAGATGGCGACCATTGCGCCCACGGCGCGACCTTCCAGAGGGGTTGGGCCGTGCCCCACTGCCCGGGTCGGCCGGGAACCTTGGCGCCACCGCGGCGCTCGTCATCCTCCACCTCGCGCGAAACAGCTGGCGCCACATTCGCCACGAAGGGCCGTGCCGCTACGCGCCGGAGAGCCGGGGTGAACGCAACACCCAGCCGCGTGGGAGCCGTCAGCGAAGGCAGGACCCGCGGGTCGCCGGCAGCACGAGCCAGGCACCCGCCTTGTAGAGGTCGCGAACGAAACCCGGGCGGCCGGCGCCCTCGGCGATTGCCCCGTGGCCGAGACCCGCGACGAACTCGCCGCCCGCCGCCGTCACCGCCTCCAGCGCACGGGCCTGACTCGGCCCGATCACCACCACACGGCTCGTGGGCTGGAGCGTGAGCGTCAGCAGCGCGACGAAGACGAACCAGCCGGCGAGCGCGACCACAGCCAGCCTGGCAAACCTTGCAAAAGTCAGCCGCGCTGGCGCTGTCCCGCGGTCAGTAGTCATAGACGTGTTCCAGCACGACCGGCCCGGTCCTGGTCCGCGTCAGCAGATCGGGAAGGGTCCGCACCCCCACGGTCAGCCCGAGACGTTCGAAGCCCGGCCGAGACTGGATGGGAACGCGCAGGACGAGGTCCGTCTCCGCCAGCGCCGCGCTTCCGGCGGGCGCGATGACCGTCACGAAGATCTCCCGGTTGCCGGCAATCTCCACCACGCCGCGCTGGCGCTCCGCGAGGCCCAGCAGAACCTCCGTGAAAGCGCGGTAGCGTGGCGTCTCGATCACCGAGAGGCCATCGGCACGCCGCTCGACCACGCGGATCCGCGGATCGGCCAGCGCGTCCTGCTCGTCCAGTCCCGCGACGACGGTCCGGATCGTCAGCTTGGCCGGGGCAAGGCCCGCGGCGAGCCCCAGGACCTGCGCATAGATCGCTTTCACGCCATATTCCATCGACAGGGCGATACGGCGCTCGGTGGAGCGCACGAGGCTAACATCACCGAAAGACGTCTCCCGCCAGAAGCGCAGCAGGGTCGCGCCGAAGGGAAACTCGTACCAGGGCGTCTGGCGGAGGAAGGCGGCATAGGCATCGTTCACGTCGGCCGCGAAGAGATCCTCGGCCGTCGGCCGGGGGCCGCGCCACCAGGCGGCCATCCGGCCGATCGTGCTTTCCCAAACTCCCTTCACGGCCATCTCGGCCGTGAAGCTGAGGCCGATGACGTGCAGCATCGCCCGCATGTCGGTGGCGATGTCGCCGCGCGCCGATGCGACGCCGGACAGACTGCAGAGGCTCCTCCAGTAGCCTGTGATGCTGCCCACGTAGTCGAAGGCCGCCTCGCCGCGCGCGCGACCGACCTGCGCAAAATCCTCGTAGGCATGGACGATGGACCATTCGGGATAGGTCAGCCAGGTGTCGACGAGGGCGCGCCGCTCCTCCGGCGGCAGAAGCGCGGGCGTGGCATCGATCGTCACGCGCGGGCGCTGGCAGCTCGTCTCGATCCACAGGACCGGCGCCGCAGCCAGAACGACCACGAGTCCAAGTCCGATCGCCGCCTTGCGAAGCGCGCCCATCACGTGGCCGGTTGCCGTCGGGCGAGCACGAAGCCGGTGAAGGCGGCGAAGCCCCCGAGGGCGATGTGCGGCAGGTTCGCCAGGATCTTGAAGCCGAGGCCGAGGTTCAGCCAGCCATAGATCAGGATGCCGAGGTCGAGATAGCCGGAACCGGTGACGAGCCCCATCAGTCCATCCAGGAGATAGAGGGTCCCGAAAACCTTGAAATAGGTCTCGCTGGCCCGCCGCGACAGCGCCGCGGCGATGCCCGCCCAGGCGGCCGAGGCGAAATGCAGGGCGTCGTCATAGATGTCGAGCGCAAAGATGCCGAAAGCGCGCCCCTGGGCGTCGGTGAGGCCGGGCACGTAGTTGAGCGACGTCACGATGAGGAGAACGACGCAATAGGCGGCGGCGATCAGTCGGATGGGGTCCATGGAAAAGGCTTGCCCTTCTAGCCCGCGAAATAAGCGTCCCAGAGGCCGTTGCGGAACAACAGGCCCGGGTCGTAGTGGCGCTTGCGCTCGACGAAACGGTCGACGTTCGGATAGATCGCGCGCAGCTGGTCAGGCCGGGCATGCAATCGGTAAGGCAGGTAGTAGCTGCCGCCGATCGCGCCGACACGGTCGATGAGCTCTTCGGTGAGGCGGATCATGTCGGCCTCCCCCTCCCCCGTCATTTCCTGCGAGAAGGACATCACCGCGGCGATGCGGTCGGTCTTCGCATAGGCGAGGACACTGTCGTCATCGCGGGCGACGTAGCGAAGCGTCACGTTGAGGAACTCGGACCGTGCCTTCGGGATCACCTCCCGGCAGGCCACGAGGAAGTCGTTGAAGCGCTCGGGGGCCACGAAATACTCGTGCAGGATGTCGGTGCGCCGCTGGTCGCGGTTCTCGAGGTTGAGAACCGGCTCGTTCATCAGCGAGTTGCGGGTCGCGACGCCCGTGCTGGCGCGCGGCCCCGCCACGCTTTCGGCCCACCAGCGGAAGCTCTTGCCAGTCTCCGAGCCGACCTGCGCGCGATAGACGTGGCGCATCAGGCTGGACATCATCCCGCCGCCGCGATTGGCGGCCGGGATGCCGCCGGCCGGCGTCGGGCGCGGTCGCCATGTCGCCACCAGCGCCTCGCGGAAGAAGCTGCCGCGGGCGACGTTCAGCCGTCCATAGACCATCTTCACGCTGGGATCGGCGGTGAACGAGCTGACGAAACGCTCGGCGAAGCGCTCGGCGGGAAGCACCTCGTAGCGCGGCGCCATGAGCGTGTTCTCGACCATGTCGACGTCCAGGTCGATGATGGCACCGAACAGGCCATAGCCTCCCATGCAGAGCCGGAACAGCTCTTCGTTCTCGGTGCGGGAGCAGCGGACGATCTCGCCGTCGGCGAGCATGAGGCGGAAGCCGCGCACCGTGGTGCCGAAGGGGCCGTAGGGCGCCGGCCATCCATGAGCATTGACGCAGAACGTCGCCGCGACGCCGAAGTCGCTGTTGGACTGCATGACGGCCGGCGAGAACCCGATCTTGTCCAGACTGTCGATGACCTCGTGCCAGCGCATGCCGCCCTGCACGCGGAAGACCTTCGCGGCGCGATCCGGCTCGATGGCGCGGACGTCCATCGTCATGGCGGCCCCGTTGCGCGGCAGGCTCTGGCCTCCCATGGAATGGCGGGCGGCGCTGACCGAGACGGGGCGCCTGGTCTCGCGCGCGATCTTCAGCTGCTCGCGGAGCGCCGCGACGACCTTCGCCTCGTCCGTTTCACGGCTGACCCAATGGGAGAAGACCGGGGTGGCGCTCAGCCGGCTCGCATCGTTCAGGACCAAACGGCGGGCCTGCTGGGCGAGAGAGTCCCGGGGCAGCGCCGCCGCAACGCCGGTGGCGGTGAGGCCGGCCAGCACGCGACGACGAGACATTCGATGCCGCTCAGTCATGGATCGTGAACCTGCTTGCCATAGTCTCGCGCCAGAGTGGCCGGGCGCCTGTGTCTAATCGGTAAAGGCGAGTGCGCGGATGTGACGTTGGAAAGCCGATGAGACGGACCATCCTGAGACTGACAGCGAACATGGTTGTTTTGCTGTTTGCTCTTTTCGGAATTGTGTCGGCGTGGCTCATCGCGACCTATCTGCGGGAAACAGGCGATGCCGCCCGGGACGCGCCGCCCACCGGAGCTTTCGTCGCAACGGAACGGGGCCGGATCTTCACCCAGGCCGAGGGACCTGCCCCGGCCCGGCCCGTCATCTTCGTTCATGGCACGGCAGCGTGGAGTGGCTTCTGGCGCGGGACGATCACGCGCATCGGCGAGGCCGGTTACCGTGCCATCGCTATCGACCTGCCACCCTTCGGCTTCTCCGAGCGCGACCCGGCCGGTCGCTATGGCCGCCAGGACCAGGCGACGCGCCTCATCGCGCTGGTCGAAGCGATGGCGCCGGCACGGCCCATCATCGTCGGTCATTCGTTCGGCGCGGGACCCGTCATCGAGGCCGTCATGAAACGGCCCGACCTGTTTGCAGGCCTGGTCATCGTGGCCGGAGCCCTGGGCCTTCCCGAGGAGGGCCGGCCGCCGGCGCGGGATGACGGGATCGCCACCGCGCTGATCAGCCAACCCTTCATCGCCAACCTCGCCATTGCCGCCTCCGCTACCAACCCGTGGCTTACCCGCTACCTTCTCTCCACCATGATCCACCGGAAGGAGGCGGCGACGCCCGAGGTGGCCGATGTCCTGCGCCGGCCACAGAGGCTGGCCGGCACGACCCAGGCCTATGCCCAGTGGCTGCCGGTCCTGTTCCGCCCCGAACGCACGGCCCTGAGCGGCACCCCCGCAAACCTGCGCGCCTTGCCGGTGCCGACCGCCGTCATCTGGGGGCGGGAGGACACACTGACGCCCCTGCCCCAAGGCGAGCGCGTCGCTTCGCTGATCCCGGGGGCCACGCTGGACGTGCTGGACGGTGTCGGCCACATCCCACACCTGGAGGCACCGGCCTCCTTCGAACGATTGCTGTTGCAACGCCTGGAGGGCATGGCCCGTCCAGGCGGGTGATGTGACCATTGATCGTCGGGGACGCCTCAACCCGCCCGGACCAGAGACGGTCGGCGGCCTCACAATGGCCAGCAGACACCCGAAGACGTCACGTCGATCGGCCGTGGGCGCTGAGGCATGGCGACCTCACCCGACTGATTGTAACGGGCGTCATCACCAGGTTCCCTGCGGCGCCGAGCCTACACCCTACGGGGTTCAATTCGGCGTAGGCGTTTCAGTGATCGCCGGAAGGGGAGTACCTGTGGGCAGTTGCTGCTCCGTCGCGGGCAAATGCTGATGAATCAGGGTCACCGGCCGAATGACCGCCTCTGATCCTGCACCCAGCGACATATGCAACTGCACATAGGCCTTGGCGACTTGCTGGCGCCCCGTGACCAACTGCTCACGGCTTTGGGCCAGCGAACGCTCGACATCAAGGGCCTCGGCGTAGGTGGCGACCCCCAGGCTGAACGCCTGCGCGACGAGGCGCCCTGCGCGTTGGTTCGCTTCAACCGCCCGTTCCAATCGATCCACGGCGACCCTTGCACTGCGCAGACGGGCAATGGCGGTATCAACCTCGCCCACCGCGCTGGCGACGATGGATCGCCATTCCAGATGGCGGCTCTCGATCAAGGAACGCTGCGCTGCGAGATTGGCCCGAAGCCGCGGCAGATCAAGCACGGGAATGGTGATCTGTGGGCCCAAAGAGGCTCCAAATCGTCCGGCCGTACCCACATGGGCGGCCAGTTCGGAAACGCTGATCGTGCCGTTGATGGAGATGCTCGGGTACAGCAACGCCTCGGCGACGCCAGCGTCTGCCGTGGCAATCGCCAGGGCACGCTCCGCCCGGCGAACATCGGGCCGACGGCGAAGCAGATCTGCCGGCTGACCGGTCCGTTCGGAGCGGTGGGGAAGCAGGACGCGTATCTGCGTCCGCAGTTTTGCTTCGATCTGGGGAGCGGGTTCATCGAGGAGAACCGACATCCGATTGACGGCATTCTGGAAGCCGGCCGCAAAGGTTGGAACCTGAGCCGCTGTCGCATGCATCAAGGCTTCTGCGCGGGCCACCGCGAGAGAGGTGCCTTCACCGCGATTCAGGCTCTGCCGCAGCGTTGCGACGAGCCGTTCCTGTGACCGCAGATTTTGTCGTGCCGCGAGATCACCTTCCAGAAAGGCGGACGCATCCACAACGGCGTCGACCATCTCGGCGATAAACTGCAGCTTTGCTGCTTCCACATCGATCATGGCGACGTCGA
The DNA here is from genome assembly GCF_052440005.1 of Phreatobacter sp. GTDB lineage: Bacteria > Pseudomonadota > Alphaproteobacteria > Rhizobiales > Phreatobacteraceae > Phreatobacter. The sequence goes on along the minus strand of NZ_JBQVQL010000074.1, from coordinate 11,501 downwards.
GGGATGCCGAGCCCGACTCCCTCTGTCGCCGAAACCGCCCGAAAAGGTCGATCTGCCAGGCCGCGGTTGACGAAAGCCCGGCCTGGACCACGCTGTTCCGTCCAAACCGGTCAAGGACTGCGCGGCCGGCCGCACCTTCGCCGCTTGCCTGCGCGGAGCCGCTCCATGGGGTCGCAACCACCGAGTCCAAACGAGCACGCGCCTCGACGACGCGCTGCAACGCCTGCTGGATCCGCAGGTTCTGGGAAAGCCCGCGGTCAACGAATTCGTCGACGACCGGGCTTGCAAAGGCCTTCCACCAATGTGAGTCGGGGTCCCGGGGCGTACTCGAACGAGCCGAGTGATAGCGATCTGCAAAAACAGCGCCCGGGGCGCGATGATCGCTCCCCACCGTGCAGGCCCCAAGGGCTGCCAGGAGCGGCAGCACAAAAATGACATTGCGAGAACGCACCGCCGCGATCGTCCCTTTTTACTGGTACGACGTGGTAAACCCGCGGTGTAAAAATACCGTTAAGAGGCTCTTAACGGGCGGTCGGGCTGGTGCAATAGAGCCTTCTGCAACGCGTGTCGCAGTTCACCACCCGGACCTTCCCGGTACTGGCGACAAATTCCGCACGTCCTCGCCTGCAAGACTTCGCCCGTTCATCGTTCCGACAAGGCGGACGAAAAGGCTGCATGAACAGGCTTCAGCAGATAGGCCAGCAGCGTCTTCTGCCCTGTCCTGATGTCGGCATTCACCACCATTCCCGGATGGACCTTCATGTTCGCGCTGGCAGGGCCGACATGCTCGGCTTCCAGGCGGACACGAACGCGGAATATGGGCGGCAAATTCGGACGCTTCAGGCTCGTGGGAGAGACGGCTTCCACAGTTCCGGGAATCCCGCCGAAACGGGCGAAGTCGAAGGCGGAGACTTTGACCAGGACAGGCATTCCCGGCCTGATGTGTCCGACATCGTCTGGCGACACTTCGACTTCAGCAAAGACCGCAGTCTGATAGGGGACGATCTCGGCAACCGCCCCCCCGGGTGCAATCACCGCTCCGGAACTGCGCGCGCTCAGCTGATTGACAAGCCCGTCAACAGGGGAGCGGATCACGAGGCGCTGGAGCCGCTCGTCAAGACGCAACTCGGCACTGGCCGCATCGGACAGGTCGACCCTCAGCTTCAGGATCTCCAGGAAGGCGTCCTGCCGCGCCTTCGCAATGATCTCGGCATGGCGCGCAAGCGCCTGATCGACAGCGCTTTCGGCACCGGCGAGCTCGTTGGATGTGCGGGCGAGTTCCGATTCGAGGCGCACGCGATCTCTGCGCAGGGCTTCGATTTCCGGCAGGCGGACAATTCCGGCGCGCAGCATCGGCTCGCGACGCGAAATGGAAGCGCGCACGTCACCCAGTTCTTCCGACAGCTTTTCTTTCTTGATCTTGGCCGCCCCCAGCGCCTGCCGGCGGCTTTCGATTTCGGCGAGCGCTGCGCGCAGCTGGGCCGCTCTTGTCTCGACCTGCGCATCCAGGGATGCCCGCTGATCGCTGACGCCGCCGATCACGCCGAGGTCTGGTGGCGACAGCGCCCGTCCTTCCGCGAAGTCCTGGAGGCGCCCGATCGAGCCCTCGATCGCCATCCGGCGCGCGCGCGCATGTTCAAGCTCGGATCTCACGGCAGCATCATCGAGCGCCAGAATGGGATCTCCCAACCTGACCCGCTGCCCCTCGCTGGCAAAGAGCTTGGCGACCCTGCCGCCTTCCAGATGCTGGAGCGGCTGCACGAACCCATCGGGGAGTATCTCCCCCCGCCCCACCGCAATCTCGCGCAATGGAGCGACAGCTGCCCAGGTGAAGAAGCCGACGACAGCGAGGACGGCAGCGGCCACCGTGAGGCGCGCGAGGATGGGCGGCGAACGCTCCTCGATCTGGAGCACCGGGGTCAGGTAACGCGCGACTTTGCCATTGACCGGCCTGCTCGGCACGAGGGCCTGTCGTGGGGCACGGTCGATGGTGGCTGACTCAAGCGGCATCGCCGAGCATCCTTTCGAGCTTAGGAAGGACCTGATCGGGAGGAGCGATACCAATGATGCGGGCGCGATCGACCACTGCCACCTTGTCGGCCAGGGCCGCATGGCTCGGGCGATGCGTCACCATGATGACCGTTGTCTTGCCCTTGAGCCTCTTGAGCGTGGCCACGAGCGCCGCGTCGAGCTGGGGGTCGAGTGACTGGGCAGGCTCATCGAGAAGAAGCAACCGCGGTTGCCGCAAGAGCGCCTGGGCAAGGGCCAGGCTTTGCCTGAGGCCTTCGGAGAGGGTGTTGTGGTCTGCGTCCGACATCGGCGTGTCGAGGCCCTCGGGGAGGAGTTCGATCGCCTCAAGCGCCCCCACATCGGCGAGCACGGCCTTGATCTCGCCGAGCGGCACGGCGGGTGCCGCCAGGCGGATGTTCTGGATGATGGACCCTTGGAAGAAGGTTGCCGACTGCGGCACATAGCCGATGGCAGCACGCGCCGCGGCCGGCTCGAACTGCTTCAGATTGACCCCGTCGAGAGACACGCTTCCCGCCTGCGGCTGGATCAACCCGAGCATGATGCGAAGCAGCGTGCTCTTGCCGGCCCCCGACGCCCCCATGACCGCCACGAGCTCGCCCGGCTGGACGACGAGGTTGACACCCGCCACGGCCGGTTCGCTGGCGCGTGGATAGCGGTAGCCCACGTCGGTCAGCTTGAGTTCGCCGGAAATCTGCTTCTGCCAGGGAAACACCAAGGCTCCCGATCCCTCCGCCCGGAGGGCCATGAACTGGTTGAGCTGGTTCAGCGACTGGGCGATCTCGCTCAGGCGAATGGCGGTGAGAAACAATTGCTGCAGCGGGGCCAGCAGCCGCCAGACCAGCATCATGCCCGCGACGAGGCCGCCGATGGTCAGTTGCTCCGCGAAGACGAGAGCCGTTCCGAACGTGATCGTGGCAACCCCCGCGAGGGGAACGGCCATCTGGGCCAGGCTCTGCAGCAGCGACGACAGGTAGACGACCCGCTTCTGTGCGAGGGTGGCTGCAGCCGAGGCGGCCTCCAGACCCCTGCCCCACTGATCCACGGCCCGGGCGGCGCGGATGGCGCGCATATGGGAGAAGGTGTCGAGCAGCATGGCCTGCCTCTCGGCCGCCAGCCTTCCCGACTCGCCGGACCTGCGCCGCAAGGCCGGCAGCACCGCCGCACCGACCGCCAGGAACACGACAGCGACCACAATGGGGCCGATCATCAACTGGGGGGCAAGAACGAGGAGGCCGATGATCACCATCAGCATGAACGGCAGTTCCAGCGCGATGGCGAGCAGCGGCCCGCTGAAGACCTCGCGGAGATTTTCGAACTGGGTCAGCTTGGAGACTTGCGCGCCCGTCGGGAGGGTCGCGGTCGTTTCGAACGGCAGACTGAGCAGCTTGGCGAACACATGGGTCGAGACCAGAAAATCGATCCGGCCTGACAGGAAGCCGATGATGCGGGCCTTGACCGAACGCAGCACGACTTCGAGCAGGCCGGCGATCAGCACGGCGATGATGACCGCCACGAGCGTATCGAAGGCCCGGGCGGGGATGATGTTGTCGTAGAGCACCATCATCGCGAACGGCGATACGAGGCTCACCAGGTTGATGAGCAGGGTGAGGAACAGCAGCAGTCCCAGCGAACCCCGCAACCGCCAGACGAGGTCGCCGAGGAAGGAGCGATTGCCCTGCGCCTCGCCGAGGGCGCCCTGACCCTGAACGAAAGTCAGGGCGTCTCCCGTCAGGCTGGACAGAGGTGCCTGTCTCCGCAGGCCTTCGGCGGTGATCAGGTCGGCCGTGTTCCCAGTGATCGCGGTGACGATGTCGACGGCGCCGTCGCCGCGAACGATCGCCACAGGACACAAGCGTGTATCCAGTGCAGCAAGGCCATGGCGCCAGGGGCGGGTCGGCATGCCGAGGCGCGCGAGCACATCGAAGAGGGATATGTCGTCAAACACACCGCCGTCGTGTGGCAGTGCTTCCGCAAGGACGCGGTTGGAGCCGCGCCAATCGAGAAGGCGCAACAGGATCGGCAATGCCGACAGGGCCGGCCCGTCCATGGGCCCCGTTCCAAAAGCACCGCCGCGAAGCTGATCCTCCAGCCCGCGATAATAGCCCTCGTGATCGCTCTTTGCGCTTTCGGGCGCCTCCAGCCGGCTGCGCAGGTGCTGCAGCAGCCCCCGCGCCGTCCCATCACTTGGCCTCGACGCTGACGAGGTCATCACGCGAGCTTCTCTTCAAGCGGTCTGCCAACGTCCTCGTGAACGCTGCCATCGGCGATGTGCAGCCTGCGATCGGCGAGCGAGAGATAGGACGGCCGATGGGTCACAAGCACAATCGCGGCATGCGGCTTCTGGGTCTCCAGATAGGCCCTCAGCTTCATGTCGGCGGCGCGATCGAGGCCCTTGTTGGCCTCATCGAAGAGAATGATGCGCGGTGAACCGAGCAGGCCACGCACGAGCGAGACCTGCTGCGCGATGGAACTGGGGATCAGCGTCTGGCCGGCCCCTGTCACCTGCACGGTCAGGCCCTCGGGCTTGGTACCGAAGAACCGATCAAGGCCGAACGCGACGCTGAGCTCGATCGCCTCCTCGATATGATCTTCCGGCGCAAAGCAGGTCAGGTTCTCGATCACGGTCCCTGTCAGCAGGGGCGCCCGCTGCGGGAGGAGAGCGATCTGCTGCCTGACCGCTTCCGGATCGAGGATTTCGCGGCTCACGCCATTGACGAGAACCTGACCGCGCGTCGGCCGCATCAGTCCCGCCAGGAGGTTGAGGAGCGCGGTCTTGCCCGATCCTGCGGGGCCCGTCAGAGCGATCGTCTCGCCGACCTTGAGTTCGAAACTCACATTCCGCAACAGGGGCTCGCCGGCATTGGTGTCCAGCGATACACCTTCGAGGGCGAGCGTCTGGATCGGTCCGGGGTCGCGGTGCCCGGCGGGAGCCAGCGGCAGCGAGAGCATCGCCTGGTAACGCCGCTCATAATCGGCGGCCTGGAGCGCACCGGCGAGGTGTCCCTGCAGATTGACCACCGGCTGGACGGCCCGGCTGGCCAGGATGACGCAGGCGGCGAGGGCTCCGACGGTCACAGTGCCCTGGATCACCAGGACGGCGCCCGCCGCCCCCACCACGGTGGAAACCAGATTGAGCAACATCGCGTTGAGGCCGGCGCCCGACTGGCTCAGGACCGTCACGTCATGTCCGCAAACGCTGGACGACCGCACCAGGTTTTCGTAGCGGCGCGTGATCAGTGCCTCCAGCCCCAGGCTCTTGATGGGCTCGAGAGCCTCGAGGCTATGGATGACGAATGACCCGCGCTCACCCTCGGCCTGCGCACGGACTTCGACAGCCTTCCTGAGCCGCCTGGCGGAAACGGCGCCGGTGAGATGAACCACAAGGATCATGCCGACGGTGACGGCCGCAAGAATGACGGAGACCCAGGCGATAACGGCGAGGAACACGGCGATGAACGGCAGGTCGACGAAGGCGACACCACTCTCGCCGACCCTGCGTTCCCGCAGACGGTCAATGGCGGACATCAGTTCGAGGTGGCGTCCCGGCGAGGTCCGTTCGATGCCGTCGAGGTCGCATACCAGCGCATGGCGAATGGCGGCGATGCGCATGCGGTGTTCATAGACCGATCCTGCCCAGCCGAGGATGGCCGCCCGCGCGGCGCGGACGGCGAATTCGAGGACGACTGCGAGAAAAAGGCCGAGGCCGAGGACGACGAGGCTCGCCATGGCCTGGCGCGGAATGATCCGGTCATAGACCTGCAACAGCACCATGGGCAGGGCCAGCCCGAGCACGTTGACGACAACTGTCGAGGCGAGGATCTCGACATTCGCCATTCTCGGGAGACGGTTCTCCTGCGCAACGCCGGACGCCATAACGCAACCATACCTGAGCGGAGCAACCGCAGGAGACCTAACGTAAAGACGCAGAGTTAATTGCAGTTTAATCGCGTAATATGCGTCGTGGTGCTCTGAAGGGCCGCGGGTGCAATTTTTTGAGCATCGCGCCACCACCCTTCAAGTCATTCCTCTGTAAAACAATTATCGATACTATTTGGCCATCAGTGTCACCAGATGATCCGCTCGATGCCGGAGAAATCGACCCGATCACCGTTCCCGTAGAGAATGCGCCCCGACGCATCGGCAGACAGGATGATTTCGCTTGCATTTTGGCTGGTTATGCTCGCACCGGAGTCCAGTTCGAGGGTGAACGTGCCGGGCGCCATGCCTTCCATCTCGATGGTATCGATCCAGCCGCCACCCGTGCCGCCACTGATCGAATCCCGATCGTCACCCACGGCCAAAGTGAACCAGTCTGACCCGCCGCCGCCCGTCAGGGTGTCGTCGCCATTGCCGCCTCGGAAGCTGTTGGCATCGGCGTTGCCGACCAGCGTATCGGCGAAGGCGGATCCGGTGACGTTCTCGATACTGACGAGCGTATCGCCCTGGGCATCGCCGCCGACCCCAGCCGCTCCTGTCGCCAAGTTGATTGTCACACCCGCGCTCGAGGCGGAATAGTCCACGGTGTCGATGCCGGCGCCGCCGTTGATCGCGTCGCTGCCGCCGTTGCCGACGAGCATGTCATTGCCGTCGCCGCCAGATATCTGGTCGTTGCCGTCGCTGCCGTAGATGGAATCGTCGCCGCCGCCGCCCGAGAGGGTGTCCCCTGTCTGACCGAGACCGTAGATGACATCCGAAAGAGCCGTCCCCGTGATCGTATCGGCACGTAGCGTTCCGAGGTGGATGCCGATCGTTTCCGAATAGCTTTCGCCGCCGCTGCCCGTGACGCGGACGGTCACTGTATCCGAGAACACAGTGCCAGTATGTCCGCCGACGTTGGTAAAATAGGCGATCGTGCCGTCTGATCTGCCGACGAGAAGGTCGAGATCACCGTCTGCATCGATGTCGCCCACGTCGACATTGGAAAGTGTGCCGACGTTGACCAGGCCGAACGGGTTCATCGTCGCGACGAAATTGGGAGCAGTGGGGGAGCCGGTGTTCTGAAAATAGCTGAATTGCCCATCCTCCCGGCCGACGAGTGCGTCCAGGTCGCCATCATTGTCAAAATCAGCGAAAACCGGCGCGGCATCGTCACCCACTTCGGACAGGCCCAAGAGGTCCTGACCGACATAGGTGAAGGCAGGACTGGACGCACTACCAGTGTTCTGGAAAATGCGGAAGTTTCCTAAACTGTTGCCAATGATGGCATCCTGATCGCCGTCACTGTCAAGGTCAGCAAACGTGATCGCAGTGTTGGAACCGGCGTCCGACAGACCGAACGGGTTTGTCACCGCCGCAGCGAAGCTAGGACTGGAGGCCGTTCCGACGTTCTGGAAATACTGGGTATTGCCATTGCTGTCGGAGACAAAGGCGTCCATGTCGCCGTCATTGTTGATGTCGACAAACGTGATGTCGCCGTGAGCGGCGTTGGTGTTCAGCGTGAACGGATTGTGCTGCTGGAACACATAGACCGGGTTCTCCGCGGTGCCTGTGTTGCGATAGTAGGCAACCCCCGCGGCTTCACGACCGACGAACAGGTCCAGATCACCATCATTGTCGATGTCGACCAGTTCGGGCTTGCTAAAATTGCCCTGGTCGATCCCGTTGAACGGATTGAGGCTGCCGGTGCGCTGCACGAACTCGGGGAGACCACCGGGAACGTCGTGGGCGCTGGTGAGTGAAATCTCGCCCGTACTGGCATCGATCGTGAAGGCGCCGCCGGCATTGTCGGTGAGGCTGAAGGTGAACGTGTCGCCCGCAACGGGAGACGACACGCTGCTCACGGTGGCAATCGCGGTGTTCGCGGTCAGTCCGATGCTCGAATTGTTGGCGAGTTGGGCCACCTCCGCGGCGGTGAGATCGTCCCGATGGATCGTGACGTCGGCAATGGCTCCATCGAGCGAATCGTCGCCGCCGAAGCTGCTTGCTCCAAGCCGGTAAACCCCGTTTCCGTCGAGAACCGGGGTCGCGCCCTGGGCCTCCGCCAGCAGCAGGCCGTCCTTGTATATCCGCATCACGCCGGTTTCGCTGACCGTGAAGGACCAATGGGCCCATTCACCGTCCTGGATCGCGTCCGCGGCGACGACACTGTAATACGTGCCGTTCACGATGACCTCGAGCCGCATGTCGTCGGTGTTGAAGACCTGGCCGCCGTTGATCGTGTTGTTGGTATTGCCGAAGTCGAACAGGCGTTGCCACTCCCGGGTGCCGCCATCGACATTGTCCATTCTCGCATACATTGACACCGAGATCGCCCCGGAATGGGCAAAGGGTGTCAGCTGTGCCTGTGCTCCCGCATTGGTCGTTCCACCGGCCAGGTTGATGGCGGACCCCACCGGCGCCGAAGTCCAGCCGGCTCCGTTGAGGAGGGTGAGGGTTGCGCCACCGTTCAGCGACGCGGCGGTGGTCCCGGTGCCCTCGTCGAGGGCGAAACCGACCATCAGGTCTGGGTGATCTGCGGCCTGGGGGCCGACGAGCGTTCCGCCACTGGTCGTCGCGAGCGAGCTGTTGCCATCGAACGCGATATCCGTCGGCGCCTCGTTGATGTTGTTGACGGCGATCGTGAAGACCCGCGAGAAAGTATGTCCGGCCCCGTCATTGACCTGCACCGTGACCGTATGGGACGTCGCAGCCTCGAAATTGGTCTCCAGGCCGGGCTTCACGATGATCTTGTCGCCCGATATTTCGAACAGGCCGCTGGGATCGCTGGTCAGCGTGTAGGTGAAACTGTTGCTGGCATCGGCGTCGGTGGCCGAAAGGGTGCCGGCGATTTGCCGGGTGTCCCAGCCCCCGCTCGGCGGCGCGAAGCTGATGGGCGCATCATTCGAATTCACCTGCGCCCAGTTGCCGAATATGTATGGCGAGCCGGTGCCTTGCGAGCCCGCGAGGCTGGTCGACCCGACCGTGACGTCCCTGACGTAGAAGTTCGTGTCGTAGCCGGTCGTCGGGTCCCAGCTGTCATTGAGCAGCCGGAAGGAGATCGAACCGGGATCGGTCACCCCGAGCGGGAGGTTGAGCGTAAAGGTCTGCGCGGCGGCCTCGAGGTCCGACAGGTCGGAATAGCCCTGGGTGCGGGTATCGTGGGCGTTGGTCAGTTGCACGATGCCGAGCGAGACGCCGTTGGCGAACACTTCGACCAGCGGGGGATCCAGGTCCTTTTCGCCGGCCAGCGTAAAGGTGATCTTGCCGGTGCGCTCCTCGTTGATGCCCGTGCTGGCGAGGGAGATATTCGTCGGCGTCTCGTCGTTGAGGTCGTTCACGCCGATATTGAACGTCTGGCTCGCAGTCGAGCCGTCGGCTGATGTGGCTCGGACGGTGATCGCGTGGCTGGCGCTAGTCTCGAAATTCAGGGCCCCTGCCACCGTGACGACGCCCGTGGTGGCGTCGATGGCGAAGCGACCGCCGGCATTGTCGGTGAGCGCGTAGGTGACACCGGAGTTCGTGGCATCGCCGTCGGAGGCGAAGGCGGTGACGCCGACCGTCGTCCCGGCCGCAGCGTTCTCCGCGATGCTGTTGGAGGCTACGTCCGCATCGACAGGGGCCGTCACATCGAACTCGTCGACGTCATTGATGGCGATGCTGTAGCTCTGGGTCGTGGTCGAGCCGTCGGCCGAGGTAGCGCGGACGGTGATCGCCTGGGTCGCCCCGGCCTCGCGGTCGATGGCCCCGGCCACCGTGACGACGCCGGTGGTGGCGTCGATGGCGAAGCGGCCGCCGGCATTGTCGGTGAGCGCGTAGGTGACACCGGAGTTCGTGGCATCGCCGTCGGAGGCGAAGGCGGTGATCCCGACCGTCGTGCCGATGGCGGCGTTCTCGGTGACGGCATTGGCCGCGGCATTGCTGTCGCTGACGGGGGCGACGTCGAACTCGTCGACGTCCGTGACCGCAATGGCGAACGACTGCGTCGCGGCCGAGCCATCCTGCGAGGTCGCCGTGACCGCGACGGTGATCGCGCTCTCGCTCTCCCGGTCGAAGCTAGCTCCGGCCGCAACGCTCACCTCACCGGTGGCGGCGTCGATCACGAAGCGGCCGCCGGCATCGTCGGTGAGCGAGTAGGTGACGCCGGAGTTCGTGGCATCGCCGTCGGAGGCGAAGGCGGTGACGCCGACCGTCGTGCCGATGGCGGCGTTCTCGGTGACCGCATTGGCGGCGGCATTGCTGTCGCTGACGGGGGTGACGTCGAACTCGTCGGCGTCCGTGACCGCGATCGCAAAGGACTGTGTCGAGGCCGATCCATCCTGCGACATCGCCGTCACCGCCACGGTGATCGCGCTCTCGCTCTCCCGGTCGAAGCTCGCTCCGGCCGCAACGCTCACCTCTCCGGTGACGGCATCGATCACGAAGCGGCCGCCGGCATCGTCGGTGAGCGAGTAGGTGACGCCGGAGTTGGTGGCATCACCATCCGATGCAAAGCCGGTGATCCCGACCTTCGTCCCGGCCGCGGCGTTCTCCGCGATGCTGTTGGGGGCCACGTCCGCATCGACAGGCGCCGTCACGTCGAACTCGTCGACGTCGTTGATGGTGATCGTGTAGCTCTGGGTCGTGGTCGAGCCGTCGGCCGATGTGGCACGGACGGTGATCGCCTGGGTCGCCCCGGCCTCGCGGTCGATGGCCCCGGCCACCGTGACGACGCCGGTGGCGGCGTCGATGGCGAAGCGCCCGCCGGCATCGTTGGCGAGTGAGTAGGTGACCCCGCTGGTCGTGGCATCACCATCCGATGCGAAGGCGGTGATCCCGACCTTCGTCCCGGCCGCGGCGTTCTCCGCGATGCTATTGAGGGCCACGTCCGCATCGACAGGCGCCGTTACGTCGAACTCGTCGACGTCCGTCACCGCAATCGCAAAGGACTGCGTCGAGGCCGACCCGTCCTGCGAGGTCGCCGTCACCGCCACGGTGATCGCGCTCTCGCTCTCCCGGTCGAAGCTCGCTCCGGCCGCAACGCTCACCTCACCCGTGGCGGCATCGATCACGAAGCGCCCGCCGCCATCGTTGGCCAGGCTGTAGGTGATCCCGCTGGTGGTCGCATCGCCATCCGATGCAAAGCCGGTGATCCCGACCTTCGTCCCGGCCGCGGCGTTCTCCGCGATGCTGTTGGCTGCGGCATCCGCATCGACAGGGGCCGTCACGTCGAACTCGTCGACGTCCGTGACCGCAATGGCGAAGGACTGCGTCGCGGCCGACCCGTCCTGCGAGGTCGCCGTCACCGCCACGGTGATCGCGCTCTCGCTCTCCCGGTCGAAGCTCGCTCCGGCCGCAACGCTCACCTCACCGGTGGCGGCATCGATCACGAAGCGCCCGCCGCCATCGTTGGCCAGGCTGTAGGTGATCCCGCTGTTGGTCGCATCGCCATCCGATGCAAAGCCGGTGATCCCGACCGTCGTGCCGATGGCGGCGTTCTCGGTGACGGCATTGGCCGCAGCATTGCTGTCGCTGACCGGGGAGACGTCGAACTCGTCGGCGTCGTTGATGGCGAT